>NYXU01000066.1 GCA_002685715.1 Porticoccaceae bacterium
GCTGCGGCAGGCAGGCGTGGAGATTGTGCGGCACGAGGACGCGCACAAAGCGATGTGCGATGTCGGGGCCTACGATGCCGCACACGGCATCGAGCCGGTGCTTTTTTTGGCTACTTCGACAGCTGGAGCGCTGGTGTCGATATGCCGGATAACACCGATATTTTTGCACAGCAATCGCGGCATGAATATTTACGCGAAAGCGGTATGACAGTCAGTTATATAAAACAAACGATCAGTGCCGTGCCCGCCAGCGAGGCTGTCGCCGCCCATCTGCAGGTGTCTCCTGGCTTTCCCCTGCTTAAATTAGTACGGCGCTCTTACTACCAAGATGACGACAAAGCGATGTTAGTCGACTATCTTATTGCGCTGTATAACACCGAATTATTCCAGTATGAGATGGATCTCAAGCTCGATTAATTCACTCTCACCAAACTATTCTAGCAAAAACTCACAAAGCAAAATTTGAGCGCACTACTTTACGTTAACGTAAACGTCAGTATATACTGGCGGTTTTGGTCCAATAGCGAGATCAGTGATGGCTGAATACAGTATTTCACAACTGTCAAAAGAGTTTGATGTGACCACCAGAACCATCCGTCATTATGAGGAACTTGGTCTGATCAAACCTGCGCGTCGAGGCCAAACTAGAGTCTACAGCCCTTCAGATCGTACCCGTCTCAGACTTATTTTACGCGGCAAGCGTTTGGGATTATCCCTAGAAAATTCGCGTGAAATTATTGATATGTATGAACCTGGGAAAACTAATGTTGAGCAACTTAAAAAGCTCATTAATGCCATCCAAGCACAGCGCATCAAACTCAACCAGCAACTGGATGACATTAGCAACCTTTTGACCGATCTCAATCAGGCTGAGGCCGATTGTATCGACGCCCTAAAATCTACTGGACAACATTAATCCATGAATACCCCATACCCCACATTAAATTTTAATCTCGGTGAAGATATCGACATGCTACGCGATAGCGTTTTTCAGTTTTGCGCCGCCGAAATCGCACCACGCGCAGACGCTATTGATAGTAGCAATGAATTCCCCATGGACCTCTGGCGCAAGCTGGGAGATATGGGTCTACTGGGCATCACTGTCGATGAGCAATACGGCGGTTCAGGTATGGGCTATGTAGCTCACTGCGTTGCTATGGAGGAAATCTCTCGCGCCTCGGCTTCAGTTGCCCTGTCCTACGGAGCCCACTCCAACCTCTGTGTTAACCAGTTGCACAAAAATGGTACAGAGGCACAAAAACAGCATTACCTCCCCACGCTTTGTTCCGGTGAGCATATTGGTGCACTGGCTATGAGTGAACCCAATGCTGGCTCTGATGTGGTGAGTATGAAACTGAAAGCAGAAAAGCGTGGAGACCATTACTTATTGAATGGCAATAAAATGTGGATCACCAATGGCCCTGATGCTCACACCTATATAATTTACGCCAAGACTGATATCGATGCCGGCTCAAAGGGCATCACAGCCTTTATTGTTGAGCGAGACTTTGAAGGATTTTCTCGCCATCAAAAACTCGATAAATTAGGTATGCGTGGCTCCAATACCTGCGAGCTGGTGTTTCAAGACTGTAAGGTTCCTGTCGCGAATGTTCTCGGTGGCGAGGGTCGCGGTGTCGCAGTCCTCATGTCGGGTCTGGATTATGAGCGCGCAGTGCTCTCCGGTGGCCCCGTTGGCATTATGCAGGCATGTCTCGATGTTGTGCTTCCCTATGTCCACGAACGCAAGCAATTTGGTCAAGCCATCGGTGAGTTCCAACTTATGCAGGGCAAGATCGCCGATATGTATGCCGATCTCAATGCCTCTCGCGCCTATTTGTACGCCGTCGCAAAAGCCTGCGATATGGGCCAAGACTCACGTAAAGATGCCGCTGCGGTCATTCTCTTCACGGCAGAAAAAGCCACACAGATGGCCCTGCAAGCCATTCAGGCGCTGGGTGGCAATGGTTACACCAGCGACTACCCCACTGGGCGATTACTTCGTGATGCCAAGCTCTATGAAATCGGTGCTGGTACATCTGAGGTGCGCCGCATGTTAATTGGTCGCGAACTGTTTTCCGAAAGTAGTTGAGAGGTAACCTATGCCCATTATCAAAAGCAGCATCAATACCCATAGCGAAGACTTCGCTACCAATGCGCGGTCCATGCAAACTCAGGTCGATGACCTGAAGGATAAAATTGCTACGGTTTATCTTGGTGGCGGTATAAAAGCCTGTGAGCGTCACAAAAGTCGCGGCAAATTACTGCCCAGAGAGCGAGTACAAAAGCTACTCGACCCAGGCTCTCCTTTTCTCGAACTATCCGCTCTAGCCGCTCACAATGTCTATGGAGAAGAAGTGCCAGCGGCAGGCATTATTACCGGCATTGGTCGTATCAGTGGGCAAGAGTGTGTTGTGGTTGCCAATGACGCAACGGTAAAAGGTGGTAGCTACTATCCTTTAACGGTAAAAAAGCATCTTCGCGCTCAGGCGATCGCTGAGGAAAACAATCTTCCCTGCATTTATTTAGTCGATTCCGGTGGCGCCAACCTTCCGCGTCAAGATGATGTTTTTCCAGACCGACAGCACTTTGGCCGTATCTTTTTCAATCAGGCCAATATGTCAGCAAAAAATATTCCTCAAATTGCTGCGGTTATGGGTTCCTGCACTGCGGGTGGTGCCTATGTGCCCGCGATGGCCGATGAGTCAATTATTGTTAAGGAGCAAGGCACTATCTTTCTCGCCGGGCCTCCGCTAGTGAAAGCGGCCACAGGTGAAGTGGTCACCGCAGAGGATTTGGGTGGTGCTGATGTGCATTGCCGGACCTCCGGTGTTGCTGATCATTACGCCAATAATGATGATCATGCCCTCGATCTGGTNCGCAAGTCGGTGGCCNGACTCAATCGTGTCAAGCCNANTAACGGTGACTTNACAGAGGCTGTTGCGCCGGCCTACGACNCACAAGAAATATATGGTGTNGTTCCGGCAGATTCTCGCCAATCCTATGATGTCCGCGAGGTTATTGCGCGCACGGTTGACGGATCTGACTTTGATGAGTTTAAAGCCCTTTATGGCAGCACTTTGGTCTGTGGTTTCGCGAGGATTTTCGGTTATCCCGTGGGCATTGTTGCCAACAATGGCATTTTATTTGGTGAATCGGCACAGAAAGGTGCCCACTTTATTGAGCTGTGCGCACAACGCAAAATTCCGCTGGTATTCCTGCAAAACATCACTGGATTTATGGTCGGCAAACAATACGAAAATAATGGCATTGCCAAACATGGTGCCAAAATGGTGACTGCAGTCGCGACAGCAAATGTACCCAAATTTACCGTGCTGATCGGTGGCTCATTTGGCGCCGGTAATTATGGTATGTGCGGTCGCGCCTATGATCCGAGATTTATGTTTATGTGGCCGAATGCGCGTATTTCGGTTATGGGTGGCGAGCAAGCAGCGGGAGTACTGGCGCANGTCACGCGTGATAAGTATGCGCGCGATGGTCAGGACTGGAGTGCCGNGGATGAGGCAGAGTTTAAGCAACCGATTATTGATAACTATGAACATCAGGGACACCCCTACTACGCTTCAGCCAGACTTTGGGACGATGGTGTTATTGATCCCGCCGATACACGGATGGTGCTCGGCCTTGCCATCTCGGCTAGCCACAATCGTGTCATCGATGAGACCAAATTTGGCCTATTTAGAATGTAACTATNGCGANNTTAGNTTGAGTGAAATATTACAACCNCNTGTTAGCAAGTAAATTGAGCTGAGAAATATGGATAAAGTAACTGTCGATATAGATAACCGTGGCATTGCTCGGGTAACCCTAAACAACCCCGATAAACACAATGCATTTGATGATCAAATTATTGTGCAATTAACCGGCGCNTTTGAGGCGGTTGCAGCCAATACTGATGTGCGTGTCATGATTTTAGGTTCTCACGGCAAAAGCTTCTCTGCCGGTGCCGATCTGGGTTGGATGAAACGCATGGCCAACTATTCTTATGATGAAAACTTGCGCGATGCCGGTGCCTTGGCGTTGATGCTAGAGACATTAAATCANCTNCCCCAACCGACCATTGCGCGAGTTCAGGGAGCAACTTTCGGTGGCGCNGTGGGACTNGTGAGTTGNTGNGATATGGCCATAGCCACNACNGCGGCANNCTTTAGCCTNAGNGANGTCAAGATAGGNTTGGTNCCNGCAACCATNGGNCCCTANGTNACNGCNGCGATTGGCNAACGCGCNGCGCGCCGCTACTTCTTAACAGCCGAGCGTTTTGATGCTNACACAGCACTGCAGCTGGGNTTAGTNAATGAAGTNGTTGATGANCAGCATTTNGATCACGAGATCAATGGNNTGATTGANACNCTNCTGNCNAATGGCCCNGAAGCCACAATNGCAGCCAAAAANTTAATCTCAGANATCAGNGGCAAGCCGATTGATCAAGCTGTTATTGATTACACCTGNGATNTGATTGCGNCCATTCGAGTCAGTGANCAAGGTCAAGAGGGTTTANATGCNTTTTTACACAAAAGAAAACCCCAATGGATAAGGGANTAAAATAGCTTATGTTGTCTAAAATATTAATTGCTAATCGTGGCGAAATCGCCTGTCGAATTATTAAAACAGCCAGAAAAATGGGCATTGATACGGTGGCGGTTTACAGTGAAGCTGACCGCAATGCCCTACATGTGCAAATGGCAGATGAGTCTGTTTATATTGGACCGTCCCCCTCTAATGAATCCTATCTAGTGATCGACAATATAATACAGGCAGCGCTGGATACAGGTGCCGAAGCGATCCACCCAGGTTATGGCTTTCTCTCTGAAAATGCCGAATTCTGTCGCCAGTGCCAAGCCCATAACATTGTTTTTATCGGGCCGCCTGTTGAAGCAATTGTCGCTATGGGTTCCAAGTCTGCAGCAAAAACTATTATGCAAGATGCCGGCGTGCCGCTGGTGCCCGGCTACCATGGCGAAGATCAGTCTGCTGCGATCATTAAGCAGGCAGCAGACAGTATGGGCTATCCCGTATTACTCAAAGCGGCCGCCGGTGGTGGTGGCAAAGGTATGCGCGCAGTCCACAGTGAAGCGGAATTTGATCAAGCTTTAGACGCGGCCAAGCGCGAAGCTTTAAACAGCTTTAATGACGACATTATGTTGGTGGAAAAATACCTGCTCAAACCACGGCATGTTGAAATTCAGGTTTTCTGCGACAGTCATAATAATGGTGTTTATCTATTTGAACGCGACTGCTCTGTGCAGCGACGCCATCAAAAAGTTATCGAGGAAGCACCGGCACCGGGTATGACCAACACTCTGCGTCAGCAAATGGGTGAAGCCGCACTCAAAGCTGCTGCAGCAATCAACTACCAGGGCGCTGGGACAGTGGAGTTTTTACTCGATAGCCGCGGTGAATTTTTCTTTATGGAGATGAACACACGCCTGCAAGTGGAGCATCCAGTCACCGAAATGATCAGTGGTCAGGATCTAGTTGAATGGCAACTACGGGTGGCCAATGGCGAACCCCTGCCCTGCACTCAAGAGCAACTTACTATTAACGGCCATGCCTTTGAAGCGAGAATTTATGCCGAGGACCCCGAGCAAGATTTTCTGCCGGCAACAGGCTGTTTGACTACCCTGTGCCCACCGACAGAAACCGCTCATGTACGTGTTGATACAGGTGTGATTGAGGGAGATGAAGTTAGTATATATTATGATCCGATGATCGCTAAACTGGTGGTCTGGGATACCGACCGTCGTCGTGCACTGGCGCGATTAACTCAAGCGCTCAGCGAATACCGTATTGCCGGACTAACGACAAATATAGGTTTTCTCTACAACCTAACTACCAGCCAATCTTTTCAAAATGGCGATGTTGACACCGGCTACATTGAAGAGCACGAGCAGGAAATTTTCCGCCAACGTGATACCGATGTAGATTATGCTGCACCCCTAGCCGCCACCGCAGTTGTAACAATGCGCGAGCAGCGTGCCAAAGATCGTGCAAAAAAATCAAATCAGCCTAACTCTCCCTGGCACCTCAGCAATAGTTGGGGACTCNACCAACCCAAGGTCAACTTACGAATACAGCAGGCTGAAATATCGGTCAATTTAGAGCATGCCACAGACCTCAACACAGTCACTGTTGTCGAGANCAGTATCGGTTTTGATTTATTTACTCCGCAGGGCTTTTTCCAATGCGCTGAAGTCTCGCGAGATTTCGGTTTGGAATCTGAATCAGACACAAGTGGCAGCCTCTGCGCTCCGATGAATGGAACGATAGTAAGCTTACTGGTTAACAGCGGAGAACAAGTGAAAAAAGGTACGGCGCTACTAGTGATGGAAGCAATGAAAATGGAACACAACATCAAAGCACCTTATGATGGCACGGTCTCCGAGTTCTATTTTCAGCCGGGCGACCTTGTCGACGGTGGCGCTGAAGTTTTGGCCTTTGATGAGAGCAAAGAACAATGAACTACCCCACCTCAGTAAAAATTATCGAAGTTGGCCCTCGAGATGGTCTGCAAAATGAAAAAGTACTTATCGACGTCACAACCAAGCTCGCGCTAATTAATCAACTGGCCAATGCCGGAATCGACTATATAGAGGCCGGCAGTTTCGTTAGCCCTAAATGGGTCCCGCAAATGGCGGGCAGTGATGAAGTCTTTACTAAGCTACCCAAAGGCACCACAACCTATGCCGCACTAACGCCTAATATGCAGGGTTTACAGCGAGCTATGGCGTGCGACGTCAAAGAAGTCGCTGTATTCGCAGCCGCCTCAGAGAGTTTTAGTCAAAAGAATATCAATTGCACTATTGATGACAGCCTCGAACGCTTTGCCCCAGTTATATCAACGGCTATTAAATCTGGTATCGCAGTACGTGGTTATATTTCCTGTGTATTGGGTTGCCCCTACGAAGGCACGATTGCGCCAGACCAAGTCGCTGAGCTAACCGATAAATTATTGACCATGGGTTGCTACGAAGTGTCCTTGGGTGACACCATTGGTGTTGGCACACCGGGCTCAACGCATCGCTTACTGGAAAGATTATTAGCGCAATTTCCCGCTGATAAACTCGCGGTACATATGCATGACACCTATGGTCAAGCGTTAGCAAATATTCTTATTGCTCTGCAACATGGTATCTCTGTTATTGATAGCTCGGTAGCTGGACTGGGAGGTTGTCCCTACGCCAACGGCGCCTCGGGCAATGTCGCCACTGAAGATCTGGTTTATATGCTCGATGGTCTGGGGATTGATCACGGTGTTGACCTACAAGCATTAATCAATGCCGGCAATAGGATTTGCGCCAAACTCGATCGAGAAAATGGCGCTAAAGTAGCGAGAGCTTTTCAATAACCGTTATTGATTACGCTATACTACGCGCTGACATGCTATCAATGGAGCCAAACCCTTGACTCTTTTTCGCCCTTGTATCGACTTGCATCAAGGACAGGTTAAACAGATTGTTGGCGGCACTCTCACCGAGGCTGGCGCCAGTACGAATTTTATCAGCAACCAGTCTGCGACTTATTACGCTAACCTCTACCGACAACATCAGTTAACCGGTGGTCATATCATCGCTCTCGGACCGAATAATCAACAGCAGGTTTTGGAGGCGTTGGCGGCCTACCCTAAAGGCATGCAATTTGGCGGTGGCGTCAATCTAGATAATGCATCTGGCTATTTAGACGCTGGCGCCTCACATATTATTGTTACCTCCTATCTTTTTGAAGATGGCCAGTTTTCATGGTCACGCTTAAACGCAATACGGTCAGCTGTTGGCGCNGAACATCTGGTTCTAGATCTTAGTTGCCGTAAAACTGCGAAAGGCTGGATGATCGCAACTGATCGCTGGCAAACCATCACCGATACCGCGATAAATAAATCCACCATCAAGGAACTGGAAAGTCATTGCGCTGAGTTTTTGGTTCACGCTGCCGATGTCGAGGGATTACAGTCAGGNATTGANAGCGATCTCGTCGAACTATTGGGCGATTNTTGTTCCATCCCCTGCACCTATGCCGGTGGCGCTAGATCACTTGAGGATCTTAAATTAGTCAATTCGCTGTCCAATGGTAAGGTAGATCTTACTATTGGCAGTGCCTTAGATATCTTTGGTGGTCATGGGGTTAGTCTTGCTGACTGTGTGCAATGGAATCAACAACAACTCTAGCGATGCAATTTCTTACGTATTCTTANCACCACCATAATGGCGGCAAAAAACACCACTGGGGTTGTTAGGGNCAATGCCATACCCTGAGTCATTGGCAGATACTTCTCGATCGCTAACGGCGTGGTCAACAATTTAATAAGACTCATACTGTAATAGGTCATGGCGACCACAGAGAGCCCCTCAACAGTCTGCTGTAGACGCAACTGTATTTCACTGCGCTTATCCATGGATGCTAGTAATTGCTGGTTTTGTGTCTCTAGAGAAAGCTGCAATCGCAGATGCAATAACTCACTGGTGCGGCTAATACGCTTGGATAGATTTTCTTTACGCTTCACCACAGACATACAAGTGTTAAATGCCGGGATAAAACGTCTGGCATGAAACTGCTTAAGGGTTCGAATAGCAGGCATCTTTTGCTCTCGCAACATCTCGAGACGACTCTCGGTCAAATTAAAATAAGCCTCAGTCGCTGAAAAACGAAAGTTATGGTCGGCAACCAATTTCTCNAACTGCGTTGCTTGAGTAATCAACTCAGTCATCAATGNCTGCTCATCTTCCAGAGTNACGAGCTGATTTAATCTGTTATTGGTCTCTACCAACTGCTGTTCTAGCTGACGAACTTCAGGCATCAATAAGCGAGCAGCGGGCAACGCGAGTAAAGTCATCGACCGATAGGCGGCAATCTCCAACAGATTGCGAATCACTCTACCAGCCTGGGATGAGTCTAATCCATCGTCAACCACCAATGTACGAATNAAACCGTCCTCTTCAGTTTGCACTGAAGTCCAAATAGTTGCCAAGCCATCATAGATCTTGCCGCCCACTAGTCGCTGGCCATTAAAAAGATCAGCGACTTGTTGCTTCGTGGTCAGGTTAGTCGCCTTAGGGCGCAAGTCGATATGATTAGCCGCTATTAGCTGACCGGGAAGATCATCGACCCAGTCTTCTGCGATCGCGGAGAAGACATTAGCACAGATTACTTGCTCCGAGTCAGTGCGGCGAATTACCGTATAGGTAGAAAATTCATTATGAAATTCCCAGCGCAAATCAAAGTTATGAAAGCTTTGGTAATAACAACCCGCATCATTTTCCAGTCCTTGGACATTATGCTGTTTGGCTAGCGCATTGAGCTTATCTATCTCAGCTTGGCGATCACCCGAGTGAAGGAACACCAAAGCAGACACCTGTGCGGGAAGCTCCACGACGGGAAAGGGGCGATTGTGCAACTCATCAATCAAAGAATCTTTAAGTGGGTGAAGATCCATAACTTATGCCCCTTCTGCGGTCAGGCGATAAAAATAATAATTGGTCCTTTAGTTGTATATATCCATTAGTATGCCAGGGGCATTGCCAAGCTTACGTTGATATCAGGGTGTTTGGTTTACTTTGCATATGTGCTACCAGCTCAACTCGATGCCCAATTGAACTGCGCGGGGTAGTCCGGGGAAATAACGATATTTCTTCTCGGAGTATTTTGTCCAATCAGCGCGCTCGGCATAATCGCGATCGGTCAAATTACTGATATTGGCGTAAATACGTCGCGTGTTTGATAGGGTCCAGCTTGCGCGAAGATTCACTATATTATGCCCCTCATAGCGATGTAAGTTTTCAGGTTCTAGGAAATAGCTCCCCATTGACTGCCATTCAAGCTCT
>NYXU01000003.1 GCA_002685715.1 Porticoccaceae bacterium
TCGCGAGCGCGGATCAAATTTACTGACACCAAAAAACGACAATTTACAACGCAACAGATGAATCGGTAAGACATCGCGGTGAACAAGATTTTCACGAATGTCACCATAATGACTCTGGGCCATGGTTTGAATGCGGCTAATGGCGCCACTGAAACTGGGCTGCTGAAGAATAAAATGTGCTACATCTTGCTGAGGAAACTCTGTTATGAAGGCACAAATGTGGTGATAACAGTCTTGCACCATACGGCCAATCGCCAGCGGCATTTGTTTATCCATACCCATATCAATATGGGTTTGTCCCAACCGTGGCTCCATCTTTTCTTGTGATCGATACCAAAACGATCCCTGAGCATCGGGATCAGTAAAGTCAATGGCCAGCGCCCAGTCATATTTATCTTCGATAAGTCCCTTTAATTCGAGCAGCGGCATCTGCGGAATCAGGTGCTGATCTTCATCCACCGCCATCAGTTCTTCCAACTCATCCACCAACTCTGGATATAGCTCTATTAACATCGTGTTAAGCACTTCCTGAGTTTCTACACGCCAACGCTGCTCGGCGTAGTCTATTAACTCTGCCCAGGTATAACCACTGGCGACAATATTGTCGCCTTCATCAAGCAACCAGCTGGCCAATTCTCGCAGCTCTTCTCGCACTGCACTATTGGAAAGATTTTGTTGCTCATCGCCAGTGACAATTTCACCTAAATGCTGAATGACTCTAGCGGTGATAGCTTGAAGACGCGCCAGCACTGCAGAGTTAATACCATCGCTTCCCGCCATAACGGCTCTGGCTAAGGCCGTTTCACGTTGCTCTATCCACTGATTAATCAGTAATGGGTGATTAATTAGAAATGGCGCCATACCCAAGCCGGTAGAGTTACCAATACCAAAATAGCGCTTAATATTTTCATCCAATGAAACCGCGGTTTTAGGTGCACGCTGCGCGGCAATATAATCAGCATGCTGCAAACTAAAATGCCGCAACATAAAACAGGTAAACATCTCAGCGGCAAAGGGACGGGCAAAATCGCGATGTTTTGTACGCACCTTTTCCCAATCAGCCATGCCCAATTTGCCACTACCATAGGCGGCNGTGGTGCGGTACAGATACCCCACTTCGGCAATCACATCAATATCCGGTTGCCGACCATTGGCCAGTTCATTGACCACATAATCAAATGTGCGACCACTGCGATTGCCTCGAGATAATACAAATACCCGTGAATCAACACGTCCGGCTTCTTGTTTTGGCACATTGTTNCGCAAAAACTCGAGTTGCTCTGCGTCTACCGAACCCTCACAAAGTGCCATGGTAAGATCCCACTGGTTGGCAATCACCCGATCATTGCGGTTGTCTGGATCGAGGTAATGGGAAAACAACACAAAACTATAGCGGCCATATTTGGCATTCACTTCATAGACAGCCGTTCCATAACCCTCTTTATCCAGGTCAAAAATAACGCTGTTTATGTGCCATTTCTCTTGCACCATTCGCCGTACCAACGTACGCATAAAGCTTAAACGCGACTGATGAAAACTACCCAAACGATCTAGCTGCATCACCTGACTAGCAGGACGCATGGGCAACACAGCGCTAGAGCCATTGCTATAGCTATGGTGATGCTTGTGAGTAGAATTATATTGCGAGCGCACAGGCGTTACCCCATTGGCTAGACAGAATGTAAGCCCCTGTTGACGGGCCGATTTTCCGCTATTGTAGGCGCAGTTTTTGGCCGCCACTTAATTAAAAGCGACATACAAAGCGCAGTTGCGACATTGCCTTAAGAGTCTGTGCGCAACGCCATTTCTAGGTGTTTTTAGCGCTGCTTATCGGATGTGTTTTTATGCCGACCCAGAAAATGATTGCTCAAAAAACGACAACCAATTTTGCCCCATAATCTTTTCGATATCGGTATTATCAAAGCCTATATCTTCTAGGCCTTGGGCAACCGTCAGCATATCTTTTGATCCAGTAAACCAACTCGGCTGGCGTGGCCAGGAGGGATTGGCGGCCGAGCCTTCGCCATGATCAATANCCAGCGTCCAGCGCCCGCTGCGCATCCACTCTAGAGTCGAGTAGTCCCAATTTTCACAGAGATCGGAGCCAATCCCGATGCGNTCCACGCCGATCATCTCTGCGGTCTGCGCAATCATCTGGCAGAACTCTTGCAAGGTGCAGTCAGAGCCATTTTTAAGATGGAAGGGATACATACTAAACCCGAGCATGCCCTGCGACTCACCAATAGCGCGCAGAACCTTATCAGATTTATTGCGCAGTGCCGGGTGGAAAAAACTCGGATTAGCATGGGTGATAGCAATCGGTCGCTGGGACAGTTCTATCGCCTCTAGGGTTGATTTCTCGGCACTGTGAGACATATCAATAATCATGCCGACACGNTTCATTTCTTTGATCACCTCGCGNCCAAAACGAGTGATACCGCTNTCTTGATCCTCGTAACAACCGGTGGCNANCAAGCTCTGATTATTGTAACTGAGNTGCATAATGCGCACCCCCAGTTGTTGCAGAATTTGNACCATTTTGACATCGTCTTCNATAGGCGAACAATTTTGGAAACCAAAGATAATACCCACTTTACCCAGACGCTTGGCCTCCATAATATCGGCCGCCCCATGCACTGGCATAATTAAGTCGGCATGATCAATAAAGTGTTGATTCCACTGGCCGATATTTTCCAACGTCTCGCGAATATTTTCCCAGTAAGCAATCGTCACATGGATAGCACTTAAACCACTGCGCTGCGCCTTTTCAAATAAGTCTCGGTTCCAATTAACATATTGCAGACCATCGACCAGTAGCATCTCTCTATTCATAGGATTGATTCTCGCCCCGCCTATCAGTAGGGCTTGCTGTAATTGGTTTTAATAATCGTGTAGAACTCTCTGGCATATTGGCCTTGCTCGCGGGGACCATAGCTGGAGTTTTTACGCCCGCCAAAGGGCACATGGTAATCCGTGCCCGCAGTAGGCAGGTTAACCATTACGCAACCAGATTTTGAGTGGCGTTTGAAATGACCCGCGTGAGCCAGACTATTGGTAATAATGCCCGAGGTGAGACCAAAATCTGAGTCATTAGACACCTCAAGCGCCTGCTCATAACTATCCACTTTAATCACACAGGCAATAGGCCCAAATACTTCTTCGCGATTAATACGCATCTGATTGTCGGTGTTGATAAACAGCGCTGGCGACATGTAATAACCCTCGGTAGCCAAGGTTAAAGCCTCGCCACCCAGCACCAGCTCGGCGCCTTCGTCTTGCGCTATTTGCATATAATCGAGATTTTGCTGTAACTGACGGCCATCGACCACCGGACCAATTTGTGAGTCCTCGGCAAGGGCATGACCCACCACTAGCTTGCTTACCGCCTCAGTCATCTTAGCGACAAACTGATCATGAATCCCCGACTGCACAATCAGTCTTGAGGACGCCGTACATTTTTGTCCGGTGCCAAAATAAGCGCCAGCGACAGCACACTGCACCGCCACATCAATATCGGCATCATCCAACACCACCAAAGCGTTTTTACTGCCCATCTCTAACTGCACACGGGCCATATTATCCACTGCATTACGCGCAATATGACGCCCTACGCCGACTGAGCCAGTAAAGGTAACCGCTTGGATATCTGCTGAGGTACAGAGGGTTTCACCGACATCTCGACCCGCCCCCATGACCAGATTAAAGNCCCCCTCGGGCAAGCCACTGCGGCTGATTATTTCGGCCAATATCCAGGCGCTAGCCGGCACTAATTCTGCCGGCTTTAGCACTACGGCATTACCATAAGCCAATGCCGGTGCTACTTTCCACGCCGCCACTGCCATCGGAAAATTCCAGGGTGTGACGATACCTATCACGCCAAGTGCTTCTCGATGAACTTCAACATCGACACCGGGACGCACGGACTGAGTATTCTCACCCATCAAGCGTAACGCTTCGGCGCCATAGTATTGAAAGAACTGCCCTGAACGGTACACCTCACCTACTCCTTCGGCGCGCGTCTTACCCTCTTCGCGAGCGAGAATCTCACCGATTTCACCACTGCGGGCAATCAGTTCAGCGCCAATAAAATCCAGTACCGTTTTGCGTTGCTCCAGAGCACTTTGTGACCAGCCATCAAAGGCAGTATTGGCCGCACTAATCGCATCGAGGCAATCTTGGTTTGAGGCCTTAGCATACTGACCGATGCTGTCGCTGATATCCGAAGGGTTTATATTATCGATAACCTCCGAGCTACCCACCCATTGGCCGTTAATATAATTCTTGTGTAGATCCTGACTCATACTCTGTTCACCTGTAATTTTGACCCTGACTAGCGTAATTGCGACATAGTTTTATACTTAAACACCTATTAATCAAATCAAAACTTTATATCTATTTATAAGTCTGACTAATTTATCTAGACTACTGACTCAGTGCCAAATAACAATATAAAAAGAGGCTTTTATCAGCTACNTAAACGTTACCTTACGCCATTTGCGCACCTTTGTTACCGTCGCGGAGGAAGGCAGCTTTAATATTGCCGCCGAAAAACTATCGCGTACACAACCCGCAATTACATTAGCCGTTAAGCAGCTAGAGGAGTTTATCGGCCTCAAGCTGTTGGAACGCACCACCCGTCAGGTTAGCACCACTGCCGAGGGTGAGAACTTTATTCCCATCGCCCAGCGTCTGGTGCGTGACTTTGATGCCGCTATCTANGACTTGCGCGCCACCGCAGAGCGCCGCAGTGGTCATGTCAGCATGGCCATCGTACCCTCGGTAGCCACCAATTTACTGCCCAATATTATCAAAGCATTCGCTGAGCAGTACCCGGGGATTCATCTGCATCTCGATGATGATAGCTCGCAGGGCGTGCAACGCAGAGTGGAGCGCAATGAAGTTGACTTTGGTATCGGTAGCCTGTGGAAGCCCAATAAACTACTGGAGTTTAAACCGTTATTTGCCGACAAGCTGGAGTTGGTCTGTCATATTGACCATGAGCTGGCCAAGAAAACCGGTCCGGTCAAAATAAAGGAATTGGAAAAAACGATATTTATCGATACCGGTATTACTAAAACCCTGCGCAACCGCGGCAGCTTTGGCGAATCCAAGTTTGATTTTCCCAATATCACCACGCTGTTGGCTATGCTGAGATCCAATCTGGGCGTATCGGTCCTGCCCTCACTGGCAATTCCTGCCTCCTCTAGCCATCTGGTGTCACGGCCAATTACTCCTACACAGGGTCGAGAAATTTATTTGATCACGCGCAAGGGTTGGACAGTGTCCCCCGCCGCCGANGCGATGATAGANACGATTATTCGCGAAACACCGAAGCAAATTGATCAATATGGTTTAACTCTTCTCACGCACAAAGCNTCTAAGTAGACTGCGATTCTAAGTAGACTGCGATTGTTGATCGCTCATCACGCGAATTAGCCTGCGGGCTGAAGAAATTCCTTACAACTGGCCAATAATGTGTCGCTGACGACAATGCCTTGCGCAGCAGATTGAGCCCGATTAGCATAGCGGCGATTGCCCGGCATATGCGCACCTTCCATACCGGTTAAGCGCGCTAGAAACGCCTCTGAGTGCTGCAGCCAATTATCCGCATCGCCAAAGCGTCTGGGGTCTATCGCCAGCATAAACTCACCGCCATTGGGCGGGCCACCATCATTATTGTCATTGACCTGCGCTTCATAGCTAAAGTCCATACCGGTAAGACCTGCCACCAATAGTTCAATCATCATGGCAATGGTCGAACCTTTATGGCCGCCAAAAGGCAATAGCGCGCCACCCTCAATAATTTTTGCTGGATCAGTGGTAGGGTTCCCCTCNGCATCGACACCGGTGNCCANAGGCACTTCATGACCATCGCGTGCGGCAATCATAACCTCCCCACGGGCCATTGATGCTGAGGCCTGATCAAANACCATGGGTGGCTGATCACCGCGNGGCCAGCCAAAGCACATCGGNTTAGTNCCAAANAATGGCTGTTTGGCACCAGCGGGCACCACGGCGGGCTTGTAAGTGGTAAAGGCCATAGCACAACAGCCCGCCTCAGCAATGGGCTCAACCTCAGCCCACAGTGCAGCAAAGTGATGCACATTGACCAGCGCCATGGCGGCAATACCGGTCTCTTGCGCCGCCTCAATCAACGCCTGACGACCCCGCTCTAGCGCCAGAGGGGCATATCCATGATCACCCTCCACTTTTATCACCGACGGTGAAATTCTTGCCACTGTGGGGTTGGCCTTGCCATTAACCTTGCCACTTCTTAATGAAGCAATATAACCCGGCAAGCGAAATAAACCATGAGAAGCACAGCCATCGCGCTCGGCAGCAGCGATAGTGCGGCCTAATGCGGCAGCATTTTCAGCATTACAGCCATTGGCAATAAGGCAGTCTTGTACCAATACTTGAATCTCTTGCTCAGTCATTGTCTGNTGCGCCATAAAGTACTCCCATCGATGAAAAATCATTATTGTTGCGCCCGAGTATACCGTTTTAATCTTTTGGTAGATTTCTAAAAACGGCATTCAAATTGCGCCATTTACAGGGGAAGCATATACTCCTANCAAAGAGAGATAGCCGTTGATCCTGCTATCAGCTAATCAATGACCAAAAAGTGGCTCGCAATTAATCTATGAAACTAGCGCAACCCTTTGTCAGGCTTCCCTACCANTTCGATATCTNGCGTTTACAGCAGGAGATCAGTCAATTTGTCGACGCGGATTGGATGGAGCATCCATCAAAGCTAGCTGGTAATCTTGCCATCCCGTTGGTTTCATTAAATGGTCAGCGTAACAATGACTTCGCCGGCTCNATGCAAACAACAGCAGAATTGCATCGCTGTGACTATGTGCAGCAGGTGATGGCCAGTTTTGACGAGGTTCTGGCGCGCTCAAGACTTATGCGGCTCAATGCAGGTGCTGAAGTCAGCGAGCATGTAGACTTTAATTATCACTGGTATAGCAGGGTCAGAATCCATATCCCCATCGTTACCAACCCAGATGTTATATTCCATTGTGGTGATCAGGCCATTCATATGCGCGCTGGTGAATGTTGGATTTTTGACTCCTGGCGCCGTCATAAAGTGATCAATAGTAGCAACCAAGATCGGGTTCATTTAGTTATTGATACCTCGGGCTCCTCGCGGTTTTGGCAGATGGTTCGACAGATGGAATCCTTTGGTATCGATACTGATAATCCCCAGCTTCAAGCTAAAATCGACACCATCCCTTACCAATCCGCACAGTCAGTCAGTATAAAAACTGAACGCTTTAATATTGCACCTGTAATGGCACCGGGTGAACTCGATGCCATCGCCAATGAACTGATTGCGGCTATTGACGACAATCCGCAAAATAACCCGCAACTGGCACTTAAATACAGAGACTTGCTACTCAGTCTGAGCAAAGATTGGCGCGAGATCTGGCACCTCTATGGCTATGAGCAAGCGGGTTGGACAAAGTATCGCGAGTTACTTGCACGCACGGCAAGTCAACTGGACTCCAATCCCAGAGCATTGGTAAATGCGAGTAATCAGGTAGGGCTCAACCCAATAATTATGCAACGACTGATCAAAGCTGCGCTCAATATCGAGCAAATGGACGCTTTTATTAATAGCAATAGTTAAACCGGCGCAGATCTTCTTGATAAAATTCCGCAACCGCTGACTTCAGCTCTTCATCGTAGTATTCGCGATACTGGTTATGCTCTGAGGTATTTCTTTTTNGCAACTGGGTTGACTTAAGCTGCAGGCGGTCACAGATTTCATCCACCGAATCCTGCAGTTGCTCATAGCGCCCAATATAATCCATGGCGCTATTGCCTTGTGCATCGACCAACTGCAGATATTGTGGTCTAACCAGCACGCGCGCTCTAAATCGCGGCACTGTGATTGCTGACTTCATCCATTGTAGCGGGGTCTCAAGAAACTGAGGGTTTTTACGATTGAGAAAAAAGCAGATCGATATAAACCGATCAAATGGATTGCGCACAATAGCGAATTTAAAATAGCTCTGCCAAATTGCCGNCTGAAGATGGGGTGCAATTTGCTGTGCACTAATATGGCCATGTTGGATTTTTGCTATCTCNGCAATCGGTGACTGNTGTTGGCCAAATAATATTTGTTGCTCCCAGTCATCGGGNCCNTTATGTGGAGCTCAANAATTCGCGNANNGCATGAGTGCCTGTCTTNGGCACGGCGAAAAAAATAAATTGNTTGGNATGGGAAACTATCACAACTAGTCAATCGGNTATCGCTGTAAAACCTCAGGTCCCAGCGCGTCAATTAAAGGCTGCAAATGCTCCTCAAAATTACGCCACTGATCCAGCCCGGTTTTATAAATAGGCTGTCGCACCTGCTCGGCACTTGGCGTGCGCACACTGCGTTCAGTTTTATGAAAATCCAGACAGGCTTGTTCAAAGGGCAAGCCACAGAAGTCGAGTATTCTCCGTACCTGCGTTTCTAAATCTTCTACCACATCTTCATGTTGAACGCGCAGTACAAAACCCGGTAGCACCTTGTCCCAGTGGTCCATTAAAGTGATGTACTGACGGTAGTAATTGCCAATATCTTCTAAGCCATAGGAAAATTCTTGTCCCTCACCAAACAACTGCTTAAAGCCGCTAAAGCAGCAGGCCATCGGGTGACGTCTGGCATCTATGACTTTGGCATTGGGCAAAATTAATTTGATCAGGCCGATATGGAAAAAGTTATTGGGCATTTTATCGATAAAGAATGGTGCGGAGCCTCTATATACCTGCGTATCCTGCATAAATTGCGTACCAAAACGCTCGAAATAACTGTCTTCTAACTCAGTCATTATTCGCGGGTATCTCGGCTCGCCCTCATTATCATCCGATCGGCCTCGCAAACGCTTGGCGAGATCGAGAATATTATGCAACTCCATAGTGCCGTCCACCTGCGAGTGCGATGCCAAAATTTGCTCTAATAGAGTTGAACCAGAGCGCGGCAGCCCAACAATAAAGATAGGGTCTGCTGAGGGATTGCCCAGNCCTTGCTTAGACTGCAGAAAATCAGCCGTACACACCGCAATCTGCGAGTCTATACGCCTCTGCAACTGTTTGGCCGCATAATGTGTGGTCGGCTTCTTTAACCCATTGCCCTTGCTATAGTGCTCAAAAGCACTCTGATAGTCGCGACGATCCTCAAATGCCTTACCTAAGGCAAAATTAATTTGAATCTGATCTAACAAAGGGATTTCGGAACTCGCTTCAGCATTCTGCATAGCGCTGATCTGTTGATCATCAAACTTGTAGGATTTAGTATTAGCGAGACTCCAGTAGGCATCACCAAAGTTAGGATTAAGCTCATAAGCTTGCTTAAATGCTGCCGCAGCTTTGTCTGGATCACCCTGTGTATTGTGAATATGCCCTAATGAGATTAACAATCTAAAATCACTGGGGTTTGATTTAATCAGCTCTAGGTATTGTTCAATCGCTTGCTCATTTTTGCCGACACCAAAGCAGGCAGAGGCATAAACCGGTTGCGTGCGTCCCTTGGCCTGTGGATAACGATCAAATACCTTTTTAGCCTGATCATAAGCGCGATGGAAACGCTGTCNCCGGAGCAGTATCCCAGCATATTGTATATTGGCATCCAAATGATCTGGCTCAAACTCTATAACACTCTCCAGTAGGAACTCGGCATCATCAAGAATATTATTTCGCGTGGCGATTTCTGCCAACAATCGCATGCCCTCAATATGAGTTTTATTCTGCTTTAAAAAACTGCGACACACTCGCTCTGCCTCGAGCAGACGATCGGCGGCCATATAACTAATCGCGTTTAANAGCTCTGNGGGTAACGTTTTAAGAAAATCAACCTGCTGCTGTGCATCAACTGCCTTGTTACTGCCTCGCGCCTTATACAGCGGCACCAGTAATTGCCAGCTCTTTAAAAGNGCNGGNTCTAATGCCACTGCCGTTTCCAAAGCCTTACCCGCAGGCATTGGATTATTCAGTGATAACTCGTTAAGTGCGCGCTCTTGATAAGCTCGCGCTAATTTAGGCTGCTGTTGTAATACNTTGTCTAATAGCGCTAAAGCCTCGACATGACGGCTATTTAAACGCTGAATCACTGCGAAAGTATATTGCGCATCTGCATCATCAGGCGTCTCTGCAAGAACAGTCTCAATAAGCTTTTGCGCGTCCTCTAGCTTTCCTGCCGTGAGCAGTCTCTGAGCCTGATCAACATCTGCTGCAGTCGGGAGGGGTTGTTGCGACATAGTATTTTCTCGGCATTAAAAAATAGGGCGAACCGAAGTTCGCCCNATAGAGTCTAACAATAGCTAACNCTTATTCAAAGTTATAAGAGAAGCGCAAGCCCATGGTACGTGGACGCATAATGCTCTGCTCTGGCGTAAACTTACCGGCAGTCTCAGTCATCGCACCTTCTTCACTAGTAATGTTATTGATAAAGAACTCTGCATTCCAGTTATCTTTAGACATTCCCATACTAGCGTTCAGTGTTACCGCAGCTTCATTAACAAAACGACTGTTGAGCGGTAATCCACCCGTTGAGTCATCTACCGACCCAAAATCACCGCCCTCATTTTGACGTTCGACACCAGACTCGGCACCATAAGCCAGTAAACTGGTATCATCCATAAATGCCGCACTACCCACGATACCAGCCAAGGTCTCACCGCGATAAGTCATTGAAGCGGATACAAATGCATCAGCACCAATACTGTCCATAGTGAAGTCATAACGAGCACGCAAATTACCAGAGAAGTCTGCGGCTAACGGCAGGTCAGATCCAACAGGCACTGCAATACCCTGCAACTGATTACTTACCCGAGTAATCTCAGTATCAAGGAAACTAAATGCACCGGAGATAGTTAACTGATCTGTGGCGGCCCATTGGAAATCAGCATCGATACCTGAAGACTCAGCGTCACCCACATTCTCCATAAATACCAAGAAAGCAACGTTGGAGGGGTCAAAACGAGACACCTGCAGATTTTCAATATCTGCCTGATAATAGGTCGCATTGAAGCGCAAAGTATCATCAAGGAAGGTACCTTTCATACCAAATTCGATGTTCTCTAACGTATCGGTGACGGCCACAGCAGGCACCAAATAACCCTCATAAACACCAGTCTGTCTCGATGCAGTGCGTCCAGCGTTGCGGTTTTGTGTGGCTGGTCGGTAACCCTCAGAATAAACACCATAAACCATGATATCGTCAGTCAGCTGATAGTCTAAGGACACCTTGATAATAGTATCTTTCTCAGTAGTGGTTCCATCCCGATTAATATCACTGATATCAAGCGCGCCGCTCTGAACCGAATCATAAGTGTTTTCGTTACTGCCAATCGAACCACCGCGGAACATATCTTTTTCACCTGACGGACTTGTGAGTGCTAAAAACTCATCTTTAAAGCTCTCTCCCGAGGCATTTAGTTCACCAAGCGCGAGGAAACGAGCCGTTACATCATTACTAAACTTCTCACTGGTACAGAATTCAGTAGCCGCATCGGCTGCGGTGGCCGTGGCTGGATCAGCCGCGCCGGCACCATTATAGCGGCAGCCAAAAGAAAAGTTTGATGCACCCTGCAGCTGTGTATCTAGTTCATATCGACGCGCACTTAAAGAAGCTGTCAACCTATCATTGATATCAAAGGCAATCTCACCAAAGAAGGCAATCTCTTCTTCAGTTCGCGTGAAATCATTGTAGAACACTGTTCCGGGACCGCGAGGCTCTGTGCCAGCGGTGGTTCCTGGGGTGTCTACCGTCACATTGCCCAACTGATACGCTGGATAATCAGGGTTACCATAATAGAGCTGATTGAATTCGCTAAAGGCATCACCGGCACCAAAATACTGGAATTCTCCGATTGATGTCGTCTCGACATCATTGATATAAACACCACCCAATAATCTCACTCGGTTGTCTGCATCGGTGCTCACACGCAATTCATGCGTAGTGCGCTCATTCTCAGTTTGATCACGATAGGTCTTTGTGGGATCAAAGCAGGTATTTGTCTCAATGGTCGTATCATCGGCATAAATATTACCACTACACATGTAGTAAGTGACGTAGGCACCACCATTGTTGTAGTGAGTGTAATCTACGACGGCATCAACTTCGCGATCAAGATATCCACCGGTATAGACAACATCCAGATTCGACACTCGCCCCTCAAGAGTCCAGGTCGTCAAACCAAAGTCATCCTGAGTGCGCTCTGGCGAATACTTTTCTGATTTATCATCGCCCAAGCGTGGATCAATCAAAAATGAACCTTCAACATCCAACTCCTGCGAGGTGTGTTGAACCAAAACGCTCCAGTCCTCATTGATATCTGCAGCCAAGCCAACACGGTAACCATTATAAGTGGCCTCATTCCAATCCTCTTCTACTAGCGCTGTATTGTTTATTGACTGAGATGTGGTAAGTGGAAAGTCTTTGAAATAGGGCCCGTAGCCAAGTGAGTTTCGATCTATAACCTCACCGCTCGGACTAAAGCTACCCTGAGCATTATCGATATAGCCGCCCTGATTATCAGTGAATCCAACCATTCGCAACGCAACACTTTCGCTTAGAGGTAGATTAATCATCGCTTCCATCTTGTTGCTATCGGCACCACCAGAGGTCGTGCTAATACCAAGGTCAACTCTACCTTCAAACTCGCCAATCACAGGCTTGTTGGTAATCATTCGCACGGTACCTGACTGTGAACTGGCACCAAACAAAGTGCCCTGCGGACCAGCCAAAACCTCTACGCGCTGAAGATCAGCGGCATATAAGTCAAGGTTACGTGCGCCAAAAGAAACCGGCATCTCATCAAGATAGAGGGCAACACCGGGAGCAGAGCCCTGTGCCGATGATACCGTGACCGAGCCCTGCTCAGAGGCAGAACCACGAATATAAACTTCTCGCGCGCCAGGACCAATACCTGCGCTTACAACATTGGGCAGATACTGTACATATTCATCAAAAGTCTGCACATTCAGTTCTTTCAGTGAATCGCCACCAAGGGCGGAAATCGCGATAGGAACATCTTGCATATTTTCGGCGCGCTTGGTCGCAGTAACGATGACTTCCTCAAGTGCAGCGTTTGCCGCTCCTGCAAAAGATACTCCCATGGCCACTGATATAGCCATGCTAAGCTTATTATTTCTATACATAATTGACTTCCCCAAAATAGATTACTTTGCAGCCCAGCACCTAAGATCCTCTTAGCGCTCAGCCCTTTATTATTGTAACTACACCCCGATGGTCCCTTAGCAACAGGAAAAACTCAAATTAATAAACTAAATCCATTTATAAATTTATATTATTAACTTAGATTGCTCCATAAGCTAGCGGGCAAGTGTTTACAACGAATTGAGGGTAACACAAAGAACACAGCAAATTAAGGGCAGAACCTTATATTGCGGAAAACATACAGCAATCAGACGCTGATATGATTGAGGTTATTGGTCAATTAGCTTTACTTTGCCGGGCTCGATAATAATGCGTTTGCTTTTATATAACGTACCCAAGGCCTGCTTGTACTTTTTCTTCGACACCTTAAATAATCGATAGATATCATCTGGGGCGCTTTTATCAGACAAAGTCGACTCGCCACCATTATCGCGTAAGTGCTGGATAATTTGCTCGCCAAGATCATAATCCCCTTGCAAGCTACCTTGGGAAATCAGTAGATCGACTTTACCGTCGGGTCTTATGGTCTTTACAAAGCCCGGCAAGCGCTCACCAATTTTAAGTGGCCTAAAAGCATCGGCACGGAAGATCAGCCCCAGATATTTATTATCTATGACCGCCTTATAGCCAAGCTCAGTGCGCCCAGCAATTAATAAATTAACCGCTTGCTTGGGTTTAAGCCAGACAGGCTCTTCATCGAGATAATGACTGAGTTTGGTGGATGCAGCGATACGATCCGAGCTCTGATCATGAAACACATGGACCACATAGGAATAACCGACTTCCATGGGCTTTTGTTGTTCGTTATAAGGCACCAATAGGTCTTTCGCTAGCCCCCAATCCATAAAGGCACCGGCATGGTTGATATCAACAACCTTAAGGAATTCGCAATCACCCACTTGCGCTTTAGGCTTTTCGGTGGTGGCGATAAGTAAGTCATCAGAGTCGAAATAGAGGAATACATCAATCCAGTCACCCACCGTACAGCCTTCCGGCACGTAGCGCTTGGGCAATAAAATAGTGTCGTGCTCTTCACCATCAACATAAACACCGAAGTCGACCTGCTTGACCACCTTAAGTTGATTAAATGTGCCAATCTCTATCATGCATAACTCTCTTACTGGAAATAGACTATCGCTGGTATAGCCTTTGCAGCGAGCAAGTATACAGCAGTCGATGGGTAGTTCAGCACATAGGGGCCTGACAATATTCATTTAGACAACGCTTAAAAGTAGGCTAGACTCCACCCCCAATATCTAAAAAGCAATGGCGGACAGACGTCTACTAGGAATCTATGTATGGTTATTTTCTCCGCCGCAGGTTTTAATAATGTCTGGGTACTTAGTATTAGCAGCGCCCTCGCCGGCTCGCTGATTACCCTAATGTTACTGGCGGGCAGCTTAGCCGGCACTAATCTGGCGCCAACCCCAGACTGGGCTACTGCACCCATTGCTCTGATGATTGCCGGCACGGCGATGGCGGTGATCCCCGTAACCCATTGTATGCGGCGCCTGGGGCGCAAAAGTGCACTGCTTGTTTTTATGCTCGCTTCCGCCTTAATCTGCACGCTTGCCATCCTTGCTCTGCAATTACATAGCTTTAGTCTATTCTGTATCACCACCTTCATATTAGGGTTTTGCAACGCCGCGTTATTACAAACTCGATTTGCGGCAATGGAGTCAGTGGCGGTAGAACATGGCACCACGGCGGCCTCTATGGTGTTGGCTGGCGGCATTATCGCCGCCTTTGTTGGCCCAGAGTTGGCTGTGATTGGCAGACAACTCACCGATATTGATTATCAAGGGTCCTTTGCGCTGGCCGCACTCTGCACCTTATTTGCCGCACTGTTACTGAGCCTCTATCGACCAGCGGCAATCAACATCAATACCAATCCTAGGACAGAAACATCCGCATTAACTCTGCTCAGTAATCCGTCGCTTTGTCTAGCGGTAGCCAGTGGCGCCATCGCTTATATAGTGATGTCTTTTGTGATGACCGGCACGCCCATCAGTATGCACCACTTTCACGGCCATTCTTTGGTAGATACCAAATGGGTCCTGCAGAGTCATATTGCGGCTATGTTTTTACCCTCATTTATCGCACCGATACTTTTTAAACACCTTAATATCCGCGGCATGATGTTGGCTGGCCTTGTCTGTTACTGCGGTACTATTATTATTGGCTTTACTGACACCAGTGTTGGCGGCTTTTGGCTGCAGTTGGTGCTACTGGGTATTGGCTGGAACTTCTTATTTGTCGCTGGCACCGCCCTGCTGCCTCTGACACATAACGATAAGGATCGCTTTAAGGCGCAGGCAATCAACGACTCTGTGGTTTTTACCCTGCAAGCGGTGGCAGCGCTCGGTGCCGGATGGGCGATTAACTTGCTTAGTTGGCAACAGATGCTAGTGGGCTGCCTAATTCCCATCATTATGATGTTGACGGTGTTACTGTGGGAGCGAGGCAAAACTCCATTATTAAACCCAGCAAATTAAACCAAACTCACTGACCGCGATAAATACAGCCGCTAGTGCAGGTTTCTTTGATACGCACAGCGCACAACTGCGGTAATTCAGGCTTTAATTGTTGCCAGATCCAAATCGCTAAATTTTCACTGGTGGGATTTTCCAAACCCGCAATATCATTGAGGTAGTGATGATCAAGTTGCGCATAGATAGGCGCAAAGGCGGCCTTTATATCGCCAAAATCCATCACCCAGCCTGACTCTTCCCCCGGGGCACCCTCGACTGAAATCCGCACCTGAAAAGAATGGCCATGTAGACGTGCACATTTATGCCCTTCAGGTACATTTGGCAACCGATGGGCCGCCTCTATAGAAAAGTCCTTATAAATCTGCATTTTTGCTTGAAAACCCTCGGAATTTGGGCGGTATTTTAGGGTTGCGAAACGGATATGTATATAGCATCAGAAAATGTTTGACAGTGACCTTCAGTTCGGTAGAATGCGTCGCTCTCTCAGGGGGTGGTTAGCTCAGCTGGTAGAGCATCGCCCTTACAAGGCGAGGGTCACAGGTTCAATCCCTGTACCACCCACCAAGAGAAAAAGCTTTCGCGGACCGGTAGTTCAGCTGGTTAGAATGCCGGCCTGTCACGCCGGAGGTCGCGGGTTCGAGTCCCGTCCGGTCCGCCATTTAGCGTCATCAAGCCTCTGTTTTTTCAGGGGCTTTTTGTTTTATTGGTATTAAAAATTTTTAGTGGGTACAAGATCGCTCGGCTTCTTCTCTTATTAGGTTTCAGAAATTCAATGTATAAGGCTCATTAGCGATCGCAAAATACCCCCGAGATAGCATCCAAAGAGTACCTACCAGACACCCCCCTCCATAAAAAATCTCCCGTATATAGGCAACGATACTTAGTACACTCTATCGTAGCGATGAAGAATCTACTGGAAAGATATGGAAAAACACAATCACACCGAATTATTAAAACAGGCTCAAGAATTTAACTGGCACTTCGATTCTTTAATCTAGAATCTTAGACGGCGGATTCTCCCAGCATTGAAAAATGCATAGGCCAACAGCCCAGAGATGATATTTATTGGCAAAAGGAGTGCAGCTCATTTCAGGTGTTTGAAGAGTACACAACATCGTCGGAAGAATGTGGACTCGACGAATCAAGGTTTATCTCTTGGTCAAAGTACGATAGAGCTAACGGGCAAACATGCACCGACTTGTGGCGCCTCTATCCGCAGTGAACTCAGTAAAAACGAACGCACGAATGATACCGTTGCACGCCATGCAATTCCTCAAGAACTCGGTCATGAGCGTAAGCAGATTACAGTTGTTTATTTAGGCGTGTAAGGAGCGGATCTATCAACGATTTTTGCGTTCTTATCAGCGGCGATGCGGGAGTAACAGGTCCTGGCGGAACCAATATGGTTGTTCCCGCTCCCGCGTAAAATGCCGAATCAACTACACCGCCGTCACCTCGGCGATAAAAATATAACCGGTTCCATGGGCGGTGTTGATGTATTTAGGGTGCTCCCTGTCATCGTCCAGCTTCTTCCGAATACGCGCGATCATGACATCAATGGTTCGGTCGGAGGGAAACCATTCGCGCCTTTCCATACGATTCATGATCTGGTCGCGGCTCAATACCGTGCCGCTATGGTTAATCAGTGTCGAAAGGAGTTTAAACTCCCCCTCGGTTAACTGGATGCTGTCGGCAACATCTGAGGTCAGCAGCCGGCGGCCCATATGCAGGGTCCAGTGATCAAACTTTACGGCTTCCGACGTCTTTAAGCCACTCGGGCCAGACAGTGGGTTGGCTTTAACTCGTTGGATCAGGTTCTTGACCCGGGCAAACAGTTCACGGGTATTGTAAGGCTTGGTGACATAGTCATCGGCACCGAGTTCAAGACCGACAATACGATCGATATCGTCATCTCTGTGGGTTACCAAGATTATGCCAACGTCGGACTTGCCACGAGTCTCGCGGGTGAGTGCTAAGCCATCTTTGCCGGGCAAATTAATGTCTAGCAAAATCACATCAATCGTCTGGCTAGCAATGATTTTCTCAGCTTCGCTGCTGTTGGTGGCCTTGTGAACCTGGTAGTTCTCAGCCTCAAAGTAGCTGACGAGAAGGTTGAGGCTAGCCACTTCATCTTCGACGATTAGTATTCGAGGTGTATTATCGCCCATAAAAAATCCGCTAATCAGGTTCTAAAGAATAGAGAGATCTTAAACTACAATCAGGTTTAAAACTATTCGTTTACAACAGGTTAATAGTATAAGAGTAATCCTTACAATTTGCTAAGATCACTGTAACCGCCAGTGGCGATGGAGTTGCTATAGTAGGGTTAAACACATTTGATAACGGAAACACAGGCCACAATCGACATGACCCATTCTCTGCAAATAAAAAACAATCTGTATCGGGCCTGCCTGATGTTTACCTTCGCTGTTAATCTGTTGGTTTGTGGGCCCAATGTAGCTGCGGCAACTGATCAAAACACAACGCAACCGGCGACTTACATACTGCGTTACGATGCCTTGTATCATCCTGTGCAAAGCACGAATGGTATGGTAGCCAGCCAAAATACTCTCTCTTCAATCATCGGTGCGCGAATTTTGGAACAGGGCGGCAATGCAGTGGATGCTGCCGTGGCAATGGGGTTTTCTCTGGCGGTGACGCTTCCACGAGCCGGTAATCTTGGCGGTGGCGGCTTTATGGTGGTGCACATGGCCGCCGAGGGCAAAACTTTGACTATCGACTACCGTGGCTCGGCACCGGCCAGCGCCAGCGCCGAACAATTTCTCAATGCCGATGGTGAGGTTGATTTCTCCCGCTCTAAACTGGGCTATACTGCCTCTACCGTGCCTGGTACGGTGGCGGGTTTGCATGAGGCCCATCAACGCTGGGGGAAACTGCCTTGGAAGAAGGTACTGGCACCGGCGATTGAACAGGCAAAAAAAGGAATCTTAGTTACCCGGGATCTGGCCTGGGCCCTAAACAGCAAGCGTGCTGTATTGATGCAAAACTCTGATTCAAGCCGCACTTACTTTAAGGATACCGGAGCGGGTTATCAGCCAGGCGAGTTAATGCGCAGGCCCGATCTCGCCTGGACCCTGCAACAAATTGCTGACAGAGGTCGTGATGGTTTCTATCGGGGCAAAGTGGCCGAGCGTATCGAGCGAGCTATGCGTGACCACGGCGGCTTGATTACTTCTGCGGACCTAAAAGCCTATAAGGCCCTGGTGAAGGAGCCGATTACCACCGATTACCGTGGTTATACTGTCGCTACCTCACCTCCGCCAGCCGGTGGTACGCACCTGTTACAGATGTTGAATATTCTGGAGCGTTATCCGCTACTGGATTATGGCCACAATTCTGCGGCCAGCCTGCATCTTTTAGCCGAATCCATGAAGCGAGCCTACGCCTACCGGGCGCAGTATCTGGGAGACCCGGCCTTTTATCCGGTACCTGTGGCGCGTCTCATCGATAAGGCCTTTGCCACCGAGATGGCAGGCAATATTGATCTGGCCTTAGCCACTCCGGTCGCACAGATCGAACCACGCAACGGCTTAGAGCTGGATGAAGGGCCAGATACCACTCATTACTCGGTGATGGATGCCGAGGGCAACGCGGTATCTAATACCTATACCCTCAGTGCCTCTTTTGGTTCTGGAGTAACTATCCCAGGCACGGGAATCTTGATGAACAACCAGATCAACAACTTCGCTCTCCGCTATGGGGTAGCGGGTGCAACAGGTGCTAACGCCAGCTTTGCCAACTCACTCGCACCAGGTAAACGCACCAAAAGTACCCAGACGCCGATTATCATACTTCGCGAGGGACAGCCATTTCTGGCGACTGGTACTCCGGGTGGTAGCCGTATTATTACCACCATGGTACAGATCGTATCCAATGTCATTGATCACAACATGAATCTGGCCGAGGCCACTTACGCGCCACGAATTTATCACGGCTGGGATAAAGACGAACTGGAATACGAACCGGGTATCAGTGTGGATACCTTGGAGCGTCTGTCTGAACGCGGGCATATCCTGCAACCTGGGGCAAGCATGGGCAGTGTTCAGTCGGTACTGTGGGACGGCACAACGTTTTCTGGTGCTGCTGACCCTAGGCGTCCCGGAGCAATGGCGATAGGCGTCAATAGTCTGAAAGTTAGTCCAAAAAAGTCGTCAAAATAAATACCACTTACACAAATCAAACGCCATTCGGTGCAAGGAGATAAAGAACTTGAAAGCTCCACTCCCGTCAAAAGTGTGTAACAATCAACCAGCTTATGAAGGAACTGCTTTCCCCGTCATTAATGTTGTGCGCAACGAGCGTTTGGCCAAGTTGAAGAGCGCCGAACCCTGCAGGGTCGCAGGCTGGACAGAGTTATCTCGGCAAGTGTTTTTGGAAATGGAAAGGGAAGAAGACGAAAACATATATATGTTAGGGTATAACTGAACTGTTCTAAAAAAATATTTTCCATGAGTAAATTTCGAGTACAGGAAAAAGTTTACTTATCCTATCTATAGCTTGAGTTCCAATTCTGTTAATTAAGTAAACTGTATTCAGAATTCCCCACTGCCATGAGTTGCCCTATTTCTACCCCGAGATTGCTATTTACTCTTGATAAGTTAGGTTAATTTTGTAAAGGGGTTGATGGGTATAAAACAATTAGCAAAAAAATACTGATAATAATTGTTGTGAGGTTTTTGGCATTCATACCAGTCATACCAGTCACTTTGGTAAAGTATAAAGTTTACGAGTGTACGTTTACCAAGAGCAGGCAAAAAACTCGGTGACTCAAAGCTGGATCGGCCCACAGCTACTGATGTCTCCGGCCCCAATGATTCCCTATCAGGTTTAGGCCTCCAGTCAGTCCGGTTTTATCAACGACCAAATGGTTTTGTCACTCAGTAAATCTGTTTTTGTATAAACTCGTGAAAACGGCCGATATCATTAATAAAAACGTTTTTGACCGCAGTTATCAGATCCCAGTCTGCAATAGCAATAGCCATGGTCACTTTTCAGTAACACCGAATTTACAATTACCGTACTTTAAAAAACCTAGGAGTACCGTATCCACCCCATCTAATATGCCTTTGTAGGTCATGCTGTCTCGGTATTTTATTTACTGCTGATTTCGTTAGCTGAACATATTGCTTTTGGCTAAGGGTACTTGATTACGATGTCTTGTTGATCTGGTCTATTGCTATTTTAACTACGCTATACGTTAAACAGTCTGAGTTCAGCCCTATTCTTCATCAGCGATGATTTTCGGCCTCTACGGCTTGTTATATGCCATTATACAGTCTGAAGAGTTTGCCTTATTTATGTGCTTTACCGCTGCCTTAGTGTTGATGCTGGTTTACCCATATGCAAGCCAATTACTGTACATAGATGGTTTTACTATGCTGCGATTATAAAGAAAGTCTTTTTACCAAGTTATAATCGTATGATGTATCCGCCTCACGTAATCCCGATACCCTCAAGTCGGGCACAAAAAAAGCCGTTATACGAACGTTTAATCATTCGTATAACGGCATTCTAAGGCTGGTTAGTCTCGCTTAGAATTTATAGTGCGAACTCACAAAGAAGTATCTAGAGCGGTTTGAGTGTAACTCACCCTCAAATCCAAAATCTTCTTCGGCAAATGGTGGGTCTTCATCAAGCACATTGTTAATCCCCAGTCGGATACTACTGCCTTCACCAAATAGCCCTCTATAAACCCCAAATAAGTTAACAGTAGTCAGTGAATCAACTACCATTTGCTCATCTGTAGCAGAGGTAACATTAGGCTCTGTTACTTTGCCTACATAGCTAACGAATGCACCTGCGCCCCAACGGTCGTCGTTACTATTCCAGTTGAGAGAAGCGGTACCCCTCCATTTGGGAACAAACTCGCCTTCAATTTGAGTGCCTACCGACGACCCCAACACGGATGGATCTGCGCCAGCCTCTACTAGCCGCGCTGCAAAGCCTCCTGCTTCTTGGTCGAAGGTCAGCATACGTGCGCCATTCAATTTCACATCAAAGCTACCGATGCTAGTGTCAACGCTATAGTTTACCCCGAGATCAAGGCCTTCCACGGTTCTGGTGTTCAGGTTTTCGTAGCTTCTGGTTATCCGCAGAATTTCTCCTAATGGATCCCCAGGAGCAGGTGTATCCCGAATCACATTTGGATTTGAAGAGCCCTCAGCTCTTAACACCGCATCCAGTCGTGATTCGTTTTCATCAGTAAATACACCAACGGTATCAATGGTTTCAACTTCCCACCAATCAGCGGTGACAACTAAACCTGCCATTGGAGTCAATACAATACCAAAGCTATAGTTTTCGCTTTTTTCTGGTACCAGATCCTTGTTACCTGCGGTTTCCAAGATATAGTTGCCATTGGCTGGACCCTTATTTATATCATGAGTGCCTAGCTCGATACCCTCCGAATAGTCTGCCACAGATGTCGTGATCGAAGTCATTGGCGTGTTCAGCTGAATAAGGTTTGGTGCTCTAAACCCTTCAGAATAGGCTCCACGAAACTGTAGCCAATTATTCACTTGCCAAGATAAGGCTAACTTGGGTCTGGTGATACTACCTACATCGTCAAAATCTTCATAACGTAATGCAATTTGTGCATCAAGACTTTTAACGCCAGGTACATCGCTCAATAAAGGAACTAGCATTTCTCCATAAAGAGACAATACCGACCGGTCTGCAGAAACATCAGGTCGATAACTGCTGCCTTCGAGGCTACTTAGATTGGTTACTTCACCGGGTAAAAGACCGGTATCCAGAGGATCAACATAGGGTTGGCTACCGTCAAAAATAGCGCTGTTATCCTCATCCAGTTCCTCTTTACGCCATTCGATGCCCGTTCCTACCGCCACATCTCCGGCAGGTAAACTGAACAACGAGGAGTTTGACAGCTTGAAATCAAACAACGTTAGTGTCGTTTTTACATTGCGTGAGGCGCTGACGATAAAAGGGTCGATACTAGATCGCGGGTTGGGTGTTTGATCGCTTATGCTGGTAGGATCGTCTGGATTAACGCCGCTAAAAATATTGTAGGCGTCGGGAGTATCCAGCATCAATTGTGCTTGAAACAAGGGGGTGCTAATGCGATTAGACGCAACATCATCAACTTCAGCTTCACTGTAAAGCACTGCACTATCCCAATCCCAATTACCCCAGTTGCCCCGCAGGCCGTTTAAAAATCGGTAACTGGTACTTTCTACTTCAATATCTCTGGGACCCACGTCAACCGGACGTACGCTGTTCACCTCAAAGCCCAAACCCTCTACTGGTACAATACTAGTATCCAATCCGGCAAGACGGTTTGGATTAGCTCGACCATCGGCAAAGGTAACCGGTCCTAAAGGGTTCCAATAATAATCAGCGGGCACCATAAACCGACCATTACTCAAAACGGCCGATTGTTCCCAAAAGCGGTTAGTCTTGGAATGATAATAAGCAGATTCGTTGTAGAACTCTAAACCGCTATCGAATTCGTGATTCAGGAAGCTGAAAAAATTAATACGCTCAACATCAGGCGTTAAGGTACGAGTTTCATTGCGATTGGGGCGAATGGCACGATCCTGACCACTACTATCCAGACAGAGGTCCTGTAAGCCATCATTGTATACTGTCTGAGCGCCGGTTAAGCCGCGGCCACCACAGTCAGAAACGCCCCACGAGCTACCGTTGTCTCTTACAAGATCAACCGGGCGAACATGGAACAGACCAAGACCTGTGTAATTTACCCTTGCAAAGGGTTCTAGGCTGGAACGGTTATCCAAGCTGATATCACTCTGAAACTCCAATGGCGCCTGAAGACGAGTATCCTGATGACGGGAGTACGATTTCTCGGCGGCCGTGATGCCATTCTTTTTGGCGTAACTGCCGGTAATGGTCAGACGGGTTGAGCCTTCATTAAATTCAAAACCTTTTGCACCGGAAATCTCCAAATCATCGCGGCTTGAGGCCTCTTCAGCTCCCAGCTTTATATTCAGCTCGCTGCCTTCATAGTCCTTTTGCAATACATAGTTAACAACACCGGCAACCGCATCTGAACCGTACAATGCACCAGCACCGTCGCGCAATATTTCCAGTCTCTCAAGGCCAGTTACTGGCAGCGTATTGGCATTTACAGAAGTAATGGGTACGCCATCCATACTGCTGGTTTGGGTAGTGGGGTGCAACACCATGCGACGGCCGTTTACCAGCACCAGACTATTACCTTCACCAATGCTACGCAGGTTTACTGAGGCAACGTCGCCACGTGCCGCGTTTACGCCAGTGATACCGCCGCGTGAAGCCCCAAACCCCACTGAGCCGATTTGCGGAATGGAACGCAGCAGTTCATCGCCATCCAAGGCGCCAGTTACAGCCAGATCGCTACTGTCCATTACGGTGACCGGTAGCGCTCCGGCAATATCGGCACCTTTAATCTGTGAGCCGGTCACTATCACTTCTTCCAGTTCAGTATACTGATCTTCGGCCAAAAGTTTTGTACTAAAAACACCAACTCCGGCGGCTATCAGCATCTGCGCAAAGACTAACTTATTTATTTTAAACATCATTTTTCCCCTAACACTCATTGAACATTAATATGATTTAGCAATGTGGGCGGTTGGACCAATCATGACTCTATCAGATCGAGAATACACCACTAAAGGCAACTATAAACTCGATCTTATAAAGTGATGCTTTCAGTCTTCATCGCCTTAATTTTATACTAACGCTCTATCGTAAATACTAAATGAGGGTGTAGTTACATCTCATCTCCATTTGTTAATGGTTTATTAACGATGTCAAGATTCGAGGGGAATCTTTCTGGGAATAGCGGTGCTGAGTAACGAAAAACTGATTTTTTCAGCCACTATTAATATTTCATTAACAATCGGTGACAAGCTGACATCAGAGCCTTATTCGATGTTGACCCCGTGTCGTTAATATAGCCAATCGTTGATGAATTAAGCGGCAGTCGCAGTCTCTTCGGAGGCTGTCATTACTGAGCGATTAATTTGCTTTTAGTTCGTAAGCGCTCATCACTATATTCAAGGGGTTTTGTACCCTACCTACCTTCCATTTAAACCGCGGATTACTGTCGGGAGAAACATAATGGTAAAAACATATTCTGGCTCTAGCGAGAAAGTACACCCAATGGAGCCTTCCGCCATTCTGGAGGAACCCAGTAACGCAATCCGCGATCAGTCGGATATTGGTTTTGACAGTGTCGGCTTTCTGAGGCCTTTGTTGAAACCTGCCTTTTGGGTGGTGTTGGTCAGTCTGGTGCTGGGTTTTTATGTTAATAAACTGGTGCCCCCACATTGGCTGGAGCATAAAACCACCTATCAGGTTTACGAAAGTGATTCGGGTCAATTGGCCTATAAAATCAGAGGTAAAGAACGGCTGGTTGGCAGCGTCGTGCCCTATGAGGAGTCCCCCCTCAGGCAGGAGGCACTGGATCAGCTACAGGGGGATCCCGTTGACGAACACTGGGTCTTCGAGATAGTAAATATTGCAGGTGAAAACGTACAACGTTATGCCTTAATTGGCGCCAAGTTTCATTTTGGCCTCTGGTCTCTGTTACCCGCACTAGTGGCTATCTCACTGTGCCTGCTCACCAAAGAGCCGCTGACTGCACTTTTTGGTGGTATTGTAGTCGGTGCGTTTATGCTTGGGCGTTTCGATATTACCGATGCGGTGTTGTTACCCAGTCTAGCTAGTGAAAGTGCGGCGGGCATCCTATTACTGTATCTTTGGCTGTTGGGCGGTCTGATGGGTATCTGGTCACGAACTGGTGCCGCCCAAGCTTTCGCCAGCTATATGACCAAGCACTTTGTTATCGGCAGGCGCTCCGCAAAATTGGTGGCCTGGCTACTGGGAGTAGTGTTTTTCCAAGGGGGAACCATGAGCACCGTGCTGGTGGGCACTACCGTTAAGCCATTGGCAGACAAGGAAGGCATCAGTCATGAAGAGATGGCCTATATTGTCGATTCTACCGCGTCACCCATCGCCTCAGTACTCGCATTTAATGCTTGGCCGGCTTACATTCAAGCATTGATTTTTGTTCCTGGTGTAGCCTTTCTCAGTACCGAGGCGGATCGTTTGCGTTTCTTTTTTAGTAGCGTGCCGTTTAGTTTTTACGGTATTTTTGCGGTTATCGGCACCTTATTGTTAAGTTTAGAGATTACACGATTTTCAGGTAAAGGCATTCGGCAGGCCCACGCGAGGTCTCTTACTAGCGGTGAATTGGACGCGCCGGGAGCAACACCCCTGAGTACTAGAGAACTGCAAGCCAGTCGTGTTCCAAAAGGTTATACACCAAACGTGTTGGAATTTTTCTTTCCTCTTACTCTACTTATTTCCATTGCCGTGGGTACTTTTATTGTTACCGGCTCGCCACAAGTGAACTGGGCTTTTGGGGCGGCCTTACTTATTTCTGCATTTATTGCGCTGTTAAAAGGCATGTCACTGGATCATTTGATCGAAGGTTTTGGAGACGGACTCAAAGGCGTAGTGTTGGCATCAGTTATCCTGATGCTAGCCATAACCGTGGGCGCTATCAGTAAGGAAATCGGGGGAGGGTTATATCTTGTTGAGCTGTTGGGGGATAGTATTACCTATTGGACCTTGCCTGTCTGCCTGCAGTTACTGACGATGATTACCGCGTTTTCTACCGGTACCAGTTGGGGCACATACGCCATTGTTTTCCCTCTGGCGATGCCGCTGGCTTGGGCTGTGGCTCAAACCGGAGGGATTTCCCATCCAGAACTGTTTATGTCCGTCTGTTTTGCTACGGTTCTAAATGGCAGCGTTTATGGTGACCAGTGCTCCCCTATCTCTGACACCACAATACTCAGTGCTATGACCACAGGCTGCGATCTTATGGATCACGTTAAAACCCAAGTCGTGCCCGCCAGCTTTGCTGCCGCACTGGCTGGATTTATGTGGACTTTAACTGTATTGGTGTTTGCTTAAGAGACTGCTGGTATTCGTCCAAACGATCACCACTGTTTATGACAGCGGTTTAACTACTCTAGGCGAGTAGCAAATATTTTTTGGCGAGTGCCGTCTTCAATGAGTTGTTGATAAGCCTTTCTGAGACGTTGCACCACTGCTGAGTCGGTTTCTAGACCAAACGCCATATACAAGCCAGATGCCAGATCGGTTAACGGTAATGCGGGGGTGATCTGGCTACAGTCAATTTGAGTGCGTTGGCAGAGCGGTAAAATACCACCATCACTCACGGCAAAAAAATCGATGCGCCGGAGTAACAATTTTTTGATGTTCTGTTCACTGCTGTTGACCGCCGGCAATTGTTTAAAGTCTCGCTGTAGCAAATATTCGTGGTGGGCGTGATAGTTGACAACGCCGATTCGATAGAGGTGGGCCTCGTCAAGGCTCGTTATTGATAGCTCAGGACGATCCTTTAACCGAAATAAATAATAGCGAATGGGAATTAACTGACCTACCCATTGGAAATCCGTTTCACGGTGAGCGGTACGGGCCAATGGAAAAATCATTGTGTTGGCCGATTGTTTCACCTGCTGGTAACCACGACGCCAAGGCACAAACTGTATGTCATAACTGAAACCGGCTTTTTCCAGCAATGCGCGCACAAACTCTGTGGCTTCTGCACCTTTGGGCTGTTGTGTCGACACGCTGGTAATAGGGGTACTTTCAGTCACAACGGTAATATGTTGCTGTTCACCTTGGGCAGTTAAGGGCAAGAAGGCCGCGAATGCAAATATAAACAGGGATTGGATTTTCATCGTAGCTCAGGTATCCGTTTACGGGGTGAGTGACGCAAAGGTGTCTTCTGCGACCTTGTTTAACGCCGAAATCAATGGGCTTAAATTCTCAGTCTGACATTGGCTGGCGGTATCCTCCAGCTGGCTCGCCAGTTGCCTGAGTTTGATGAAACCAAAATTGGCACAGAGGCCCGCCAAGCTGTGGGAGTGGGCAGCGATCCCCTCGATGTCGCTGTCTTCAAACGCTGCTTCAATAAGAGATAATCGTTTCCTGGCCGCCGTTTCCGAGTCCAGATACAGGGCTTTGAGTTTTTCAATTCCTAAACTGTGACGGTGTTGGTCAATCAAATTGCGATCCAGTAGTCCCTGCTGCCGGCGACCTAATTTTTTCCCCTCTGTGTGGTTTTTCGCTCCATCAATGACCTCGGCCAGTAACTGATATAATTTATGAATATCAAGCGGTTTACTACTGACGGCATTCATACCTACGTCCAAACATTTCTGTCGTTTTACTTCCGAGACATTGGCACTGACGCCGATAATGGGTATCTGGGCGATGGTAGCTTCACTGGACTCACGAATCCGTTGAGTGGCTTCGAGTCCGTCCATCACTGGCATTTGCAGATCCATCAAGACAAGATCAATTTTTTGTTGTTGCAATATCTCCAGCGCTTCGCTGCCATTGTTGGCGACGGTAACTCGGTGATGCTCCCTCTCCAGCTGAGCCTTGGCAAGATTCTGATTAATGGCCACATCATCGACCACCAAAACCTGTAGTGAGGGCAGTTGCGGATAGGTGTTTTCGACGTTAAATGACTCATCGGACGCTTGTGCCAATCCAAAACTCAGCTCAAACCAGAATTCACTGCCTTTTCCTTCTTCGCTACTAAAATCTAGTTTCCCGTGCTGCTGTTCGACAATTTGTTCGCATATGGCTAGACCCATACCACTGCCGCCGAAACGCCGACTTATTGAAGCGCCTGCCTGGGTAAATGCCTTGAAAATATGGGGTTGTTCTTCTTTAGCAATACCGATGCCATCGTCCGATACACTGAAACGCAAACAGACTTTATCGTCTTTTTGGTGTTTAGTGGTAACGGTGAGAGTAACGTTACCATGATCAGTAAACTTAATGGCGTTGGAAAGAAGATTTAACAACACTTGCCGTAGTTTTTCCGGATCACCCTCCAGGTGGTGTGGGGTATCGTCCGCTAGGCTTACGCTTAACAAAGTCTGTTTTTTTTCGGCAGTTGCTGATAATAAAAAGGCAATGCCGTTCACCAAGCGACGGGGTTCAAAAATAATTTTCTCAAACTCCAGCTTGCCTTTTTCATACTTGGCATAATCGAGCACACTGTTCATCAAGGTTAACAGCGACTTACTGGAATCGAGAATGGCATAGACGTAATCTCGTTCCTGTTGGCGTTTCTCGCTTGAACTACCGCGCTCCAAGTGACACTTTTCCAATAGCTGAGCCATTCCTAGAATACCATTCATGGGCGTTCTGATTTCATGGCTCATCATAGCAAGAAAATCCGATTTAGCCTGACTGGCTTGCAGGGCTGTATTCTTTTCTTTGTCCAGCTCGCGATTATTTTCGTCCAGCTGACGGGTGCGCTCTTGCACCAAACGCTCAAGATTACTGTTGGCCTCGATAATCTGCTGATGCTGGTCGTCAATAATATTAAGGTGGCTATTAAAGGCATCGATCAATACACCAAACTCATCGTTGCGGTGCGAGGATTGTAGTGGGATTCGCTCCTGAGTATTACCGGATTGCAGACGGCTACTAGCAAAGCGTATGGCTTTAGTTATGGTGAAATAAAAAACGGTTATCAGGGATATGGCCAATATAAAATTGCGCACAATACCCGACAGCAATACCACCATGGATCGCTGAATAAACGTTCTGGAAGTAATGGCAGGGTCGACGAAGACTCGCAGCTGGCCGATCACTTGCTGGCCTTCGGTATCTTCAATAAGATTGTGCTCAATTTTCTGTATATCACCAAAAAGCCAGCGTGACACCCAAGAAATATCTTCATCAATGTTCTTTTGAGCATGACCTAGGATATTGCCAAAGTTATCGGTAATCGTTGCTTCCATAATGGGCTGATTGCTGACCAGACCGCGAGCGATTTGTTCTGAGCCACTTTCGTCGAGATTATAGGCGGTATGGAAGGCGGTGCGATTGGCGGTGGTTAGTACATTGCTTACTTCAGATCGCACTTGCTGCTGGAGAGAAAAATAGTCGAATCCGATTTGAGCGGTGCTGAGTATCGTGCCGATGATGAAGGCGACAATGACACTGTATTTAGCTTGCTTGTAGGACAAACTTTTTCGCAGGGGAATTTGGCTATGAGGCATTTTAAAGGCTCCTTATAGGCTGAAGCTCTTAATGGGACAGAGGACTCTTTGCGGTGATTATATTCCAAACTGACTGGACACCATTCAAATTTATACGTTATTAACAGCTCGTTAACAAATTAACGCAATCTATCATAGGGATTTAAATGAGAAGTTACATCGCATTGTTATAGTGATGTCACTCATCTAACCGCTGCCACAAGAGGCTAACCCGTGAACAAAAACCGGCCTTTCATAAAAACATTGCCGTTTTTCCTTCTGGGTCTAACCCAGTTTGTCTTCGCTGCACAACCTGCAATTATTGATCAACAGACTATTTTCCACCCTATCATTGGCTCACGGGGTATGGTGGCCTCCCAGGAAGCTCTTGCCAGTCAGGTGGGATTGGGGATACTTCAGCAGGGGGGGAACGCGGTGGATGCTGCTGTGGCGGTTGGCTTTGCGCTTGCTGTGACGCTACCGAAAGCTGGGAATCTGGGCGGTGGCGGTTTTATGCTGGTACATCTGGCAGAGCAAGATAGAATAATTGCTCTCGATTACCGCGAAATGGCGCCGCTGGGCGCCAGTCGCAATATGTTTCTTGATGTCGAGGGTGAGGTTAACCCGCAGTTATCTCGCAACAGTTATCGCTCTGCAGCGGTGCCCGGCACTGTGGCTGGATTACTGCAGGCGCTACGCGAATATGGGACCATGAAACCGAAGCAAGTAATCAGCCCGGCCATTGAACTGGCCAGTAAGGGTTTTGTGCTCAGCCATGCACTGGCAGACGAATTTAAAAGCCGTCGGACTCAACTGTCCCGCTCCGAGGCCGGCCGAAAGATATTTTTCAAAGTCGATGGCAGTGCTTATAAGGCCGGAGAGCGGTTTATACAAAAAGATCTGGCTTGGTCACTCAAGCAGATTGCCCATCAAGGGGAAAAAGCGTTTTACCAGGGAGAAATTGCCGAACGCTTTGCAGCCGACTCAAATAAAAATGGTGGTTTAATCGGGCTTGACGACTTGGCGGCCTATACGGTGGCGAAACGTGAACCCGTGCAGGGGGGCTATCGTGACTATCAGGTGGTTTCCATGCCACCGCCAAGCTCTGGTGGCGTGCACGTATTGCAAATGCTAAATATCCTAGAGGGTTATGATTTAAAAGCACTGGGGCATAACAACGCGGATTATTTACACCTGCTCACAGAAACAATGAAGTACGCTTATGCCGATCGCAGTGAATATCTGGGGGATCCGGATTTTGTTGAGGTGCCTGTTGCAGACTTGTTATCGAAGCAATATGCCAACCGTCTTTCCTCCCATATCGATTTCAGTGAGGCAAGAGCCTCCGACGATATCAAGCCGGGCAAAGATCTTCCCTTCGAAAGCCATGATACAACTCATTACTCGGTAGCCGACAGTGAAGGTAATGTGGTTTCTAACACCTACACGCTTAACTTTAGCTATGGTTCCGGGATTGTAGTTGCCGGTACCGGAATTTTATTGAATAACGAGATGGATGACTTTTCGGCCAAGCCAGGAACGCCCAACGCGTTCGGCCTATTGGGGGGCGATGCCAACGCCATCACGCCTAGAAAGCGTCCGCTAAGCTCAATGACACCGACCATTGTGTTAAAAAATAATAAGCCTTATCTGGTAGTGGGCAGCCCTGGCGGCAGCAAAATTATTAACGTAGTACTACAAGTGATTTTGAATGTTTTAGATCACGACATGAATATTGCCGAGGCCTCATCGGTACCGCGGATACACCACCAGTGGTATCCGGATACCTTAAATGTGGAACGGGGCTTCAGCAGCGACACCTTAAAGCTGTTACAGCAAAAAGGTCACAAGATTGAAACCAGTCGTACTCTGGGTAGCACCCAGTCGATATTAATTGAAAACGGTGTTTTCTATGGCGCTTCAGACCCTCGCCGTCCCGGAGCCAAAACGCTGGCCTATTGAATTTAGGCTCCTTAAATTAGTTATTAGTCTTTCTGCATTAACCTACCGTAATTTGGTAGGTTTTTTTGTCTGGGCTTTTGACCAGCTCCGCTTGTAATTCACTCCCGTTAGCTAACGAATTTCTAGTCGCATTTTTAGGAACTCAATCTCTTACTTAAGCGCAGCATTTCTCAGCGTAGCTTGCGGATATATTCGCTTTAATTGAATAGTTGACTCCATTCATAAAATACATACTTAACTTAATGTGATTTAGGGAATAAGTTGAAAATATTTTTATATTGTGAAAAGTCGCAAATTTTTAATAATGGGCCTGTCACGCTGGAGGTCGAGGGTTCGAGTCCCGTCCCGGCCGCCACTATTATCAAAGGCTACTTCGCAAGAAGTGGCCTTTTTTATTGCCCACTTATGTTACTTACTGATATCGCCTACTTATTATTATCTACACATAGTGAACCTAAGTGCGTGTAACACCGGTATCAAAAGCTGGTGTAATGTCGTTATTAATATAGAAGTGTCTTATAAGCTAAAAATAATAGGTCTATGGCATGTCAGTAAAAATTGAACACCAATTTAATGTCTCCGCGGAGCAACTCTGGGCCATTGTCGGCACCCCTGATCGCATTGACTGGGTTCCGGGCGCCACTGGTTGCAAAATTGATGGCGATATCCGTTCGCTAACACTCGCTGGTGCGGGCGATATTAAAGAGCGTATTTTAAGCCATGATAACCAACGCCGCATTTTGGAATACTCATGCTTTGAAACATCTGCTCCACTGCAATCTCATCAGTCTCGCATCGAGGTGCTCGCTAATGCGGATGGTTGCCAACTTATTTGGCAGACAACCGTGACGCCATTGGCAATCGAGGTATTTATTAGCAAGAGCATGACAGACTGCGTCACAAAGCTGGAAGAAATATTAATCCAAGCCACTCCCCCATAAATGATTTTAGTGGTCATCAGACCTACTTAATGCATAACTTTACTGTGTTTATCTCAGTCGGGTAATTCCATATGCAACCATCTTATTGAGCTTTTTACGGCTTAATCTCATTCGCTCCAGAAACTCGTTTATCCGTTTATCCGTTTATCAACCCAAAGAAACTAACGCTGTCCGATTTTGTTACAAATTTGACCGACTTTGACAGGATATCGCTTATTACTTTTTGTGATAACCTCATAACGGTTTGGTTATATTTGTAATCCTCCAACCAATGCTGTGTGAAAGCACGCTGCGTCTTAACGAGGCGTATAAAAATAAATAAAAAGTCTGTCATTTCCATAACAATAATAGTGAGACAGCAAAGTACCACCCAAAAATAAAAACATTAAGGGGAATAATATGAATAAAAAATCATTTCGCACTGTATCCAGCCTAGCGTTAGCCATTGCTGCTGCTTCAGGCGGGGCCTATAGTGCTCAACTGGAAGAGGTTATCGTAACGGCGCAGAAACGTGCCGAAAGCCTGCAAGACGTACCTATATCCATGACCGCTGTGAGTGGTGAAAAATTGGATGATGCAGGGATTACTAATCTTGAGCAACTCTCAGAATTCGTTCCCAATCTATCTATCACTGAAAATGCGGTCAACACAATTATTACGATGCGCGGAATTAGCATCGGCTCTAATCAGTCTTTTGAGCAATCAGTTGGCGTCTATGTGGACGGCGTGCATTTCGGAAAGAGCCGGCAACTGCGAACTGGGCTATTTGATCTTCAACAAGTCGAAGTACTGAGAGGGCCACAAGGTATTCTTTTCGGTAAGAACACTCTTGCAGGTGCGATAAACGTCACCACTGCGGAACCTGATATGGACGCGGATGGTATAAGCGGCAAGATCAATCTCACTGCTGAATCAAACAACGGAGAAATCGTTGAAGGCAATCTTAACTATTCGCCCTCTGACGATCTGGCGCTGAGATTTGCGTTCAGAGATCAGCAAGACGATGGCTATATGGAAAATGGTATGCCCGGTGCGCCAGCCAAGATGCCGACTACTGACGAAGAAATTTGGCGTTTCACGACGATGTGGAACCCCAGTGAGAATACGTCTGTCAAGTTCACTCATGGGGAGAGCAGTTACGAGCGTATTGGAGCCAGCAGTACGCAAATGAATTGGCTGCCCAACGATCCTGTTGGCGCCGCTGACACGCTAATGTTCAATGTTATAGGGTTGGCGTATCCGAGTTTTGCAGCTGATACTAATGCCAACGATGGCACAACCATGTATCGAGATTCAATCACCTTAGGTGGATGTGCACTCGAAGAACATGTGCGAAACGAAGGGCGGTATAGTATTGGTAGCAATTCCACGGATTCCTGTAAAAATGGTGGTGAGCGCCCAGAGGGAACTTATACGGAAACAACAGATACGGCCTTGATCATCGATATCGAAACTGACAATGGCTATACCTTTCATTCTGTAACAGGGCGAAATACTTATGACTATCAAGATGGTATCGATGCTGACTGGTTACCTGTGAGATTTGTTGGCCGTGCTGACATTTCAAATTATGAGCAAACCAGCCAAGAGTTTAGAATCTCTTCACCCGCTGATGATCGCTTCTCATTCGTTGCCGGTGTTTACTGGTCTGAGGCTGAACAAGAGATTGATCGTGTTGTTCAAGTTGATGGCACCCTAAGTAACCCGAATTTAGTTAATTTGATTACTGGAATGGGCGCTACTTATGGNCAGGGAGGAACANATTCNTTCNTNGCAATCCCACTTGATGGTCTNGCCACGCCAACGCTCACACAGTTAGGACTGCTGAATGATAGCCAAACTGATGCTCAACGCGACGCAGTATTGNNTGGNTTCCTTNCACCTNACAACGCAACTGCTGCACCNTTTTATCAGGCCTTTGGCGTTGAGGGTTANTCAATGTGGAGTACNGCNGGTAGGGTTAGCTATTACAACCAAAAGACGGACACNTCAGCGATATTCTTCCAAGGTAGCTATGACCTNACAGANANCCTCAAGTTAACCGCGGGTGTGCGTTATACCGAAGAAGAGAAAACAGCAATTGCAACCGCCGACTTGACCTCCAATGCAACAGGGTATGCAACACCAGATCCAAATCCTCTTCTTGCCAAACTTCAGGACTCGCTGTTTGGTGTATATGCCCACGCATTTAATGAAAAACGCAAAACAGACCAAGTAATCCCGGCAATGAACCTNCAATGGACNCAGTCAGACACTAATAANTTNTACATTAGTTACTCTGAGGGATTNAAAAGTGGTGGGTTTAACTCAGTTGATGACCAAAACCCTGTTATCGAGGCTGATGGGACGGTGTTAAGAACTGTTCCGGGTGTTGGTTTCGAATATGACGATGAAACAGCAGAGTCATGGGAAATTGGCGGTAAACATGTCCTTATGGATGGCGCAATGAACTTTAACTGGGCGTATTTCGATAGCACCTATAAAGATCAGCAAGTATCGACATTTGTGGGACTGGGCTTTGTAGTGGCTAATGCCGCGAGTTCAAATATTTCCGGACTTGAGATGGATCTAGCCTGGCAGGCAACTGACAAACTTCGCTTAGGTGCCAGCCTGTCGTTCTTGGACGGCGAGTATGGAAGCTTTGATTCAGCGGGCTGTACTGCTGTTCAAGCTTCAGCCTTGCTGGCTCTTAACGAGGCAGCACCCGGAGGCGAGCTAACTTCAGCTAGCCCTGTCACCAGTGCCGCTGGCTGTCAGCAGCAATTCCTTGGTGACGGCACTCCTTCAGGCTCTAGTCAGGACATCTCAGGAGGTCAGCTTGGTTCAGACTACGAAGGGGCACTCTCCGCTGACTATGTGAGCGTGCTTGCAAATGGCGCAGAGTGGTACGCAGGAATTGAAGTTAACTTCACCGATGATTACTTCATGACTGGTGACCTAGATCCAATTGACGTTCAGAAAGGCTATGAGAAAGTCAACCTACGCATGGGCCTTAGAGGCGATAACTGGGACCTAATGTTATTCGGTCGCAATATCACCAATGAGATCACTGCAGCTGGCGCGGCTGATACGCCTCTGGCTTCGGGTGCGCACTTCCGCTATATGGCTCCCGGCGAAATCTATGGAGCTCGATTCAGCTACAGCTTCTAAGCTTGCTGGCTAGACCTAAAAAGGACGGGAGTTTCCCGTCCTTTTTTATGCCTGTTAAAAACTCACTGTCTGAAATTGCCACAGGGATGGCCAGATCAGTGACTTTACCCAGAGATAAACTATCTGCCACACTTTGTCTTGTTAAGCATTCTGGTGTTAACGTAATCTGTCATCAGTAAACAGTATTGGAATATTATAGGTATCGACAATGACCCATAAAACCGCATTAGTAACCGGTGCCTCCGATGGCATCGGTCTTGAGTTTTGTACTATTTTAGCGGCCAGAGGCTATCACCTTATTTTGGTTGCACGGCGCAAAGATAAACTCAACGCATTAGCCAAGCAGCTGATGTCGCAACATAAAACCATACGGTGCACTGTCATAAGCGCCGACCTCGGCAAACCCCAAGCCGCGCAAAAACTCTTTCAGACTACGCTGAAAAAAGGCTTACAGGTGGATTTTCTGATTAATAATGCAGGGCTATTACACAATGGCTATTTTACGGCACTGGATTTACAAGCTCAGGAACAGATGATCACCGTTAATATGCTGGCACTGACCGCCTTAACCCATTTATTTGCCAATGATATGGCTAGCCGGGGAGCGGGCCATATTCTTAATGTCGCATCACTGGCTGCATGGACGCCTATCCCCAACCAAAACGTCTATGCCGCTACCAAAGCCTATGTGCTGTCATTTACACAAGCATTACACAATGAAATGCAGGCGGCAGGTACTGGCGTCATTGTGTCCGCACTATGCCCTGGGTACACCGCGACAAAAATGATGGATAACCCTGATCAAGGGGGTAAGTTAATGATCCCCGATACTATGATGCAATCAGCTGAGTCTGTCGCAGAACTGGGTATCGATGCCTGTCTTGCAGGCAGAGCAATAGTGATCCCAGGTTTTGCCAATCGCTTAACCGCATGGATTACACGGCTGTTCTCGAAGATGATGTTAGCCAAAATTGCTGGCAGCTTTTATCGCAAAAATATGCAATCGAGTTCCACTAAGTAACGAGAATCTACTATGGCGCAGAAGAAGCCCCAAAAAGTATTAATCACTGGTGCCAATGGGTTTATTGGCAATCGATTAATGCAGCATTATAAATCTCAGGGTATTGCCGTGATCGGTGTGGACCTGACGGGTAATCAAGAGGATATTTTTCAGGGCGATATTGGCCAACCGGAAACTATCAGTCATCTGCTTGCGGACTGTGATGTGGTTATTCATACCGCCGCACTGGTATCCAACGCCATCGCCGATGCGGATATGTGGCGAGTCAATGTGCTGGCGACGCATAGTTTGGTTGAAGCCGCTAAAAAACACCATATTAAACGTTTTGTACAGATTTCCTCTATCGTCGCCTATGGCAACAGTGCTGAGGGTGAGCTTGATCAGAATCATCCCGTGCATGCCGATGGTGG
>NYXU01000012.1 GCA_002685715.1 Porticoccaceae bacterium
CATACCGACCGAAATCCGCGCTTCATTCATCATATGAAACATATTGGCCAGACCATCATTTTCATTACCCACCAGATAGCCAATACAGTCGCCACCCTCACCAAAGTTTAATAAGGTGTTGGTCGCCCCACGACAGCCCATCTTATGATTAAGTCCTGCCAGTGCGATGTTATTGTGTTCACCGAGACTACCGTCGGCATTAACCCGCATTTTCGGTACCAGGAACAGAGAGATTCCCCTAACGCCCGCAGGACCACCGGGCACCTTGGCTAGCACCATATGAATAATATTATCGCTAAGATCCTGTTCCCCGCCAGATATCCACATTTTGGTGCCAGTAAGCTTGTAACTACCATCGCTCAGAGGTTCCGCCTTGGTGCGAATATCGGCGAGGGATGAGCCCGCCTGCGGCTCAGACAGACACATGGTGCCAAACCAATCGCCGGCAACCAGCGGGCCTAAATACTGCTCTTTGAGCACAGATGAACCGCAAGCATTGAGCATATTGGCAACACCTTGGGTTAGAAACAGATAAATATGGATCGGGTTATTGGCACAGACAAACATACCATTTAAGGCCTGATCGACCATCCAGGGTAACTGCATACCACCGATATCGGCGTCGTAGCCAGAGGTGGCTAACCCCGCCTCTTTAAAGGCATTAATTGCTTGCTTAACCTCAGGAATAGTCTCCACTGCACCATCGATAAACTGTGGTTCATTGGCATCCAGCTTGCCCGCGCAGGGCAAAAACTCTTCCTCAGCGATGCTCTGACATAGATCAAACATCGCGTCTAACGATTCACGATCATAGTCAGAGTAGCGTTCAGACTTCAGCAAATTATCTAAATCCAGCGCTTCATAAAACATAAAGTCCAGATCTCGGCGATTTACAATCATTGACATAATGCGTTTCTCTCGGTGGTTAATTTAATGCTGATTTAAAAATATACCGCACGATAACGGGCGCTTTCTACTATTGCTGCTGCAACGACCAGCGCTTCAGCAACTGCTGGTTATCATGCTGCCAGGGATGAAAATCCTTACGGAAAAAATCGCGATAAAGTTTTAAGGTGCCACGCAATACGCCGCGTTTACCAAACAAAAATGCAAGACCAGAGAACCAGACTTTGGGACTCCATAACTTTCCATCACACTTCAGCATATGGCGCACGCCATGCAAAATATCCCAAATAAGAAAAAAGGTACTGCGACGCATAGCGGCACGACGCATTTTTTCAGTGCCGCCGATGGCGCGATAAACGTCAAAAGCCACCGCTTTGTGTTCCATTTCCTCGGCAGCATGCCAGCGCCATAGCTCGGCCATGGCGGGCTGCGCAACGGCAAAAATATCGGCCTCACCCAATACTTTTTCCGCCATTACCGCTGTCATATGTTCTACTGNCACAGTACCCGCCAAACGTTGGCGCAGCCGGTACATTTTTTTCCACCCACTGCATGCGCCGCCGCATGGGGCCAATAAGCTGTTCCAGATCATAACCACGCTGCGCACAGAGTAATTCGTTATAGCGTTGATGCTCACGTAAATGCACCGCTTCCTGACTGTAAAATGCTTTCATTTCTCGCTGTAGCTTGGGGTCAGTAATGCGATCCCGATAATGTCGCACCGAGTTAATAAAAAACTGTTCGCCCAGCGGAAAGGTAATAGACATAGCATTTAGCCAGGCCGTGGCAAATACGTGGTTGTCCATCCACTCGGTTTTTAACGCCTCGGCAATATCCAGTTTTGGGTTGCGTTTTACAATACTGACATTATCTGGTGTAAAGGATTGTGTTGGGCTCATAATGAGTACCTCTTAAATACGCTCAATAATAATGGCCGGCGCCATACCGCCACCGGCACACATAGTCACTAGACCACGCTTTAACTGACGACGCTCTAATTCATCTAGCATAGTGCCCACTAGCACCGACCCTGTTGCACCAATGGGATGACCAAGAGCCATTGCACCACCATTAACATTGACCTTATCGCGGTCCAGTTCAAGGTCACGAATAAATTTCTCTGCCACCACGGCAAAGGCTTCATTGATTTCCCATAGATCAATATCGTCTTTATTTAATCCAGCCTTCGCCAACACACGCTTGGCCGAGGGCACAGGGGCATTGAGCATGAGCGCGGGACAATCGCCCATATTACCGTAGGCCACTACTTTAGCTCGCGGCTTCCAACCCTGTTTACTTGCGTAGTCTGGTGAGGCCAATAAAACCGCGGCGGCACCATCAACCACACCGGAGGAATTGCCCGCATGATGCACATGTTTCACTGCTACATCGGAGTATTTAATCGCCATTAATTTAGCGTAAGTGGTGCCCTCTTCATCCAGAGGCATATGGGTTAACTTTGCAAAGGACGGTTGTAATTGGCTCAGAGTTTCTAGAGTCGTCTCGGGACGGGGGAATTCATCTTTATCCAGCGCCAGACTGCCATCATCTCGATAGACCGGTACTAGGCTCTTATCAAAATGGCCATTCTCAATAGCATGGGCAGCTCGCTGTTGACTCAACTCAGCCAACCGATCCAGATCCTCTCGGGAGATGTCCTCAATCGTGGCAATGGTATCAGCACACAGACCCTGATGGGACTGACCATACATAGCACGCAGATGGAGATTGCCGGAGTCGACAAAAGGGCTGGTTTCTTTGGCTAGCTGACCATAACCGGACATCATTTCACAGCCACCGGCAATCACCAGATCTTCCATACCAGACATAATCGAGGCAGCGGCCATATTAACTGTGGTAATACCTGAACCGCAGAAGCGATCCAGCGTTACGCCACTGGAGGTGATATCGTATCCTGCATCAAGAGCGGACATACGGCCCATATCATTGCCATTCTGACCGCGCTGAACGTTACAACCCCAAATAATATCGGCGACATCTGCAGTGTTAATATTATTGCGCTCAGCCAGTGCTTTTAACACTGTGGCGCCAAGACGCTGGGGATGAATATCGGTGAGTGCTCCACGCCCTACTTTGCCAATTCCGCGGGGTGTTCGACATGCATCTATAATCCATGCTTCAGTCATAATACGTACCCTCTATATACAGACCCAACACCGATATATCCACCGCAGTGGTGATATTCGCGAAAGGCTTTATTATTATTAATTTGCACTGTATTCAGAGGCTGGCAACTATTCAAGTTTTGTTATGACCCACGGTTCAGCTACGCAGGCATAAACGCAGCTGCGATAGAGGAATATAATAGGTAGTTTGCGCTAAACTTGATGTCAGTTGCGGAGTAATCTTATGTTTAAATCAAAACCTTATTATCGATTGGCCACCATCAGTTTACTGTGGCTATTAGGACTCAGTATGCCAGTTAAAAGCGAACCTAACCTGCCCATTAATCAGCCAGATATCGCACCGGCCAAACAAGATAGCAAAGGTCGATACCTCAATATCAATCAGAACCTGCCGGGCGTATCGATCAAAGTGCGAGCACCGTTTTTTGCACGCCGTGTTGCCACCGCCTTTAAAAGTAAAGATGGCGCACCAAAGCGCATTGCCAACGACGGTAGTTCACTGCGACTCGCGACAGCGGCCAGTGAGCCAACGGCCACTTGGATCGGCCATGCAACATTTTTAGTGCAGATGGAAAATCTGACCTTTTTAACCGATCCCATTTGGTCCAACAGACCCAGTCCCGTACCCTTTGCCGGACCCAACCGCTACGTTAAGCCGGGAATGGCATTAGAGGATCTGCCGCCAATCGACTTTGTGGTGATCTCGCATAACCACTACGACCATTTGGATATACCGACATTGCGTAAGCTGGCCAAACGCAATGCCGAAACCGTATTTTTTGTGCCTCTAGGCAATGCGAAACTGTTGCGTAAAAAGGGCATTCAACGAGTCGAAGAAATGAACTGGGGTGATACTGTTAACTTTAAAACAGCCACTATTCACTGTTTACCCACCCAGCATTGGAGCAAGCGCAGTCTCACTGATACCAGAAAAACACTGTGGTCATCTTGGGCGATTACCGGACCACAGAAACGTTTTTATTTTGCTGGTGATACCGGCTACTTCTCAGGCTTTGACAGTATAGGCCAGGCCCTTGGCCCCTTTGACTTGGCCGCAGTACCCATTGGCGCTTATGCGCCGCGAGCAATGATGAAATCCTCCCATATGAATCCAGAGGAAGCGATTCAGGCGGCCCTTGATCTGCGCGCAAAGAAAGCGGTGGCAATGCATTTTGGAACATTTAATTTATCCGATGAACCATTGTCCGAACCGCCCATGCGCTTTAAGGCCGCGGCAGAAAAAACAGCGTTGGCCGGTGAACACAGTTGGGTGCTCAATATTGGTGAGACCAGACAATTTTAATCTCCGGCTCAGGGTGACAAGACTTAACAGGCGTTATTGATCTCTGTGTATCGAACGCAAAAGACGCCCCATGGGTTTTTTACCCAGATGCTTGGTAAACGCAGTACCTTGCCAAGCAATATGGCCACCGATCATAACCAAATCGACTACTCCATCAGAACGATTGACCAGTTGTTCATGGCTAAATTCTTCGCGGTAAATACGCTGCACATTTTCTTCTCCCTGATAGTCAGCCAGCTTCACTGGATCAATCAGAATTAAATCAGCAATATCGCCTTGATCAATCGTTCCGCCTTCGACACCAAACACATCAGCGGCATCTTTAGTTAGGCGTTTTACCATATAACTGACATCCTTATCGCCACCCTGAGCAGCCAGTTGCAGGCTGCGCAAATTAACATCATAAAAGGCCATATTGGTAAGGTGCGCACCACTGTCATTAAAGCCGGGCAGAAGGGCCGGATGCATTAACAGCTCACGAACGGTTTTCATATCGCGATTTGCCGTCACTGTGCTCCAACTCAGATCATTATCAAATGAGCGTAACATCTGCAGCATAAAATCCCCTTCATCGGCGATATGGGCAAAATCCGTGGTCACCAGTTCGCGCTCATTAGCGCTAATCACCTCAGAGGACTGGCCGGCATTAATAGTCAAAATACGGTCAAACAGCGCCTGAAAAGTCATTCCCTGCCAATTGCTCTGGGGGCAGCGATCAACATGCATATCAGCCAGTGTGCGATTAAAGGCAAAATCTTCGAGATTAATTTTGCGCTTAAGTCTTGCCAGACTCCAACCCTGTTTGCCTTTCATCCACATGGCTTTAAAGGTTTTAATATAGTCGGGGTCATTAAGGATTTTTAAGCGCTGGGCACGATCCTCTAAATCTGTTTCATTTAATCTACGCAGCTCAGGGATTTCTTCGGCGATGGGTGTTACTGCACCATCAGACCAAATTTTAAATGGCGCTCCCAGCGCCTGCATATGAAACTCACCTCGTATTAGTCGCGAATTCAGTATGCTCGACAATCTCTTTGCCAACCCAGATATACGCCAGTTATTGGCAATATCCAATGCCGCCACAACCGTTGTTCGCAACGGCTTGCCATATAGCCTGCCACTGGTTAGTAGGAAGGTTTTTAAGGTGCCGATAACGCTATCTTTAGGTGGTGTTGCCTGCCATACCGCGCCCTGCTCCCGCACCACTTGCGCCAGCTGTTTTATTTCTGGGTATTTGGCAAACTGGGTGGGAATGGTTTTATCGCAGTGCGGCTGTGCCGCTAAATAATGAAAGGGTAGCGCATCAGTGGAAAACCCTGCGTAGCCGAGTTTAAGCGCATCGCGCAATTTATCCTTCATCTGCTGCAGCTCTGTATCCGTTGGGTCACGCTGAATACTTTGATCAAAACCCATCACATCAATACGTAACATTGAATGAGGGAACAATACTGCCACATTGGGGCCGAGATTAAGCTGCTCTAAGTGGGTCAAGTAGTCTTTAGGGTTATCCCAGTCAACATTGTCCGCACAGTTGCGCAACACATGCTTGGGAATATTTTCCACTCGCGCGTAACAACTAACAATTGGGTCATTGCTGCCATCGCGCTGAGCACCAAAAGCCAGCCCCAGACTACAATTGGCAATCACTACTGAGGTAGTACCATGGCGTGTAGACTCAGGTAACCCAGGTGCCACTTCAAGCTCAAGGTCATAATGGGTATGAATATCAAACAGACCCGGCATCAACCAAAGTCCTTGAGCATCAATTACCTCCGCTGCCGCAGTGCTGTCTAGATTTTTACCCCGCGCCACAATGCGGCCATTGGCCACCGCCACATCTTCGATAATCGCGGGCTTACCGCGATTAAATACTTTGGCATTTTTAATCAGCGTATCTATTTGTAGTGATTGAGCCTGAGTCATTGTCTCTCTCATATTTTATTTTAGTTATTTACGATATTACCGGGTAAGACGTTCATTTTTTTTAAGTATTGCACTTAGCAGAGATGGACTCAATAAGCATATTGAGACAGTATGGTCACAAATACAGGGCGCAATAACGCTTATATAATAGGTTTGTCTCATGGCCACAATAACTGAACAACCTCCTTGTACACCACAACAATGGCTAACACAGGGTGAGCATATACAATTGCTGGACCATAGCATCTTTGTTATTGATACTGGCGCCAGTACCAAGCCTACCATTTTACTACTGCATGGCTTTCCCACCTCGAGTTGGGATTGGCAACCGCTATGGCAGAGCTTGGCGCAGAACTATCGATTGATTTCACTGGATATGCTGGGTTTTGGTTTCTCCGATAAACCCAATAACCGCCGCTACACAATTCATCGACAAGCAGATTTTGTTGAGGCTGTGGTCAGCGCCAAAGCACTAAAACAGTTTCATGTGCTAGCCCATGACTATGGTGACACGGTGGCGCAAGAATTACTGGCGCGCCAATTAGAAGGTGCCGGCAAAGGACAATGGCAGTCCTGTTGTTTTCTTAACGGTGGCTTATTTCCCGAAACCCATCGCGCGTTGCTAACACAAAAATTACTGCTTAGCCCCATCGGCGGCCTGCTTAATCGATTGACCGGCTATAGCAAATTCTGCAACAACTTTAGTTCAGTTTTTGGCCAGCAAACCAAGCCTAGCGAACAACAACTTAAGGATTTTTGGTGGCTGATTAATTTCAATAAAGGTAAACATATCTTCCATAATTTGATTACCTATATTCGCGATCGTCGCCAGCATCGACAGCGCTGGGTCACCGCATTACAACAATCCACAATTCCACTGGCGTTGATTAACGGCTCGGTAGATCCCGTATCTGGCGCTCATATGGTCGCCCGTTATCAAACACTGCAATGCCGCTTGGATTATCTCGCCGAGTTGCCTTTAATAGGTCATTATCCGCAGGTGGAAGCACCGGATCAGGTTATCGAGCACTACACAAATTTCCTTGCGACACTATAGCCACAGTATGGCCGTATTTAATGGAAAGGAAGTAAAGACGACGCTAGTAGAGCAGATAGATCATGCTACTGATCAACAGACCAGACCAAATCAATATCACAATACAGTAGCCCATAATCTGACGTAGCTTAAGCCCGGTCAGCGCCAATAATGGCAATGCCCAAAAAGGTTGGATCATATTGGTCCAGGCATCGCCCCAGGCCACAGCCATTGCCGCCTGATTGANNGGNACGCCTAATTGCGCNGCTGCGGGCACCACAATCGGCGCTTGNACCGCCCACTGTCCGCCACCAGANGGCACCAGAAAATTAACCACACCGGCACTGAAAAAAGTTACCACGGGAAAACTCTCCGCAGTCGAGATATGCACAAACCACTCGGACATNGTGGTGGCAAGACCNGANTCAACCATCATGCCCATAATGCCCGCATACANNGGAAACTGCAGAACAATACCACTGCTGGTACCAATACCTTTTCCCATNGCATTAAGANAGTTAGCTGGACTTTTATGCAAGGCAAGACCCGCAATCAACAAACATAAATTGATAATATTAAGGCTTATGCCATTACCAGCGGAAAAATAGCCCGACAAATAAATAACGCCAATGGCCACCAAGAGAAAATTTATTATCGGCCAGTGTTCTAGCTTTTCTGCAGGACTTAGCGATGCCATATCAATCACTGGCTCGGGCTCTTCATTATGAGTCAACACCACTCGACTCTGTTTCGCCGGCATCATCAGTACATTCAATAGTGGCAGAGAAATCGCCAACGCCAACACAATAGCGATATTTTGCCAGGCGAAAATAGTATCGCTCAGTGGCACCAGTTGACCATTAAGCAATTGCCCTAAGGTATCATTTTCAGATGAAGCTAGTTTTAATGGTATCGATCCAGATAAGCCCGCATGCCAGACTAATAAGCCAGAATAGGCTGCAGCCAGTAATAGCGGGAAGTGNCTATGTTTAACGGTCATAGCCACCTCGCGCGCCAATAATGCTCCCACGATCAAACCAAAACCCCAGTTAATCCACAGCGCCAATATAGAAACTGTGGTCACCAGCACAACACCCTGAGCTGGACTACTGGCTAATTGAGCCGTGCCTTTAAGCAGCGCTTTAATCGGTTTACTCATGGCCAATACTGTGCCCAAAACCAATATCAGCACCATTTGCATGGAGAAGCCTAATAGCTTCCAGACGCCATTACCCCAATGATCGGCCATAGCCGACACGGTCTGCCCTTGAAAGATAACACCACTAACAAAAACCATCGCGCTTAATATAATGGCGATAACAAAGGCATCTGGCAGCCAGCGCTGCACCACACGGCTAAAAAACGCGGCACTAGTTTTTATCATGCTTCAGTTTCCTTGTTTGCGTTACTGTCTTGACAATCCTTAAGCGTTTTTGGCTAATTCTTGATTGCGCTTTTCTGCCGCCGCCCAATCATTGGGTAATACCCGAGCAACGACCATAAAACTAACAATCGAGGGTATAAACATTGCGCAGGTCACTGTCATCGCGTAACGCATTGCAGTGATATCGGTATTGGCTTGCTTAAATACATCAATTAACCAGCCAGTAAATGTTGGCCCGCCACCGAGTGCAATCATATTAAGAATAAAGAAAAATAATGCGGTAGACATGGCGCGCATATTAACTGGCGCCAAGGTTTGCGCGATGGCAAAACTGGGGCCTAGATAAATACCCAAGAACAATAGCAAGAATGTTGTGAACACTAAGTGAACCCATACCGACGACACCCAAAATGACATAACACCGATGGGCAAGCATATAGCAATAGCAATAGCCGGCAACCAACCATAGGCACGAATAGTTTTAGCACCCCATAGGTCCGCCAGCTTGGCACCAAAATAAGCACCACCGGCGTAGGTGGTACCATTAATCACGCCGAGAACAATAACCAAGGTTTTAAAATCAAAACTGGGATCCAGCATAACCAAGTATTTGGTCTGAAATGCGGAAAAGGAATACGACACAAACGAGCCGAAGGCAATACCAAAACACATTGCCCACCAAGCCGGAATCTTTAGCAAACTCTTTAATGATTCATTAAAAGGCGGCTGCACAATATCGGCGTGGTTATCAAACTCCATCGCGCCGCGCACAGGTTCACGCAGTACCAACCGCACAACCACCGCCAAAGCAATACCGGTCAAACCGAGAAAGATAAAAATACGTCGCCAATTTACCTCTTCACCGGACGCACCCATTAACGATGCCGTGGCAAAATAGGCCGCCATAATACCGAGAGGAATACCCATAGAATAAACGCCCAATGCCCCGGCGCGCTCTTCTTTAGGGTACAAATCAGAAATAATAGAATGCGATGGCGGACTACCGCCAGCCTCACCGATGCCAACACCCATACGGGCGAGGCCGATCTGTACAAAGTTACCCGCTAGACCAGTTAAGGCGGTAAAGCCACTCCACACGGATAGGGCAATTGAAAGAATATTTACACGATTGTAGCGGTCTGCTAACCAAGCGATAGGAATTGCCACCAAGGTATAAAATGTGGCAAAAGCCAAACCAATCAGCAAACCCAGTTGAGTATTGGTCAGCCCAAGATCTTGCTGAATAAAGGGCGCTAAAATACCAACAATCTGGCGGTCAATAAAATTAAATCCATATACCAATGTAAGCAGCGCGAGCACCATACCGCGATAATGCTTACTCGGTTGTTTTTGATCTACCATAGTAGGAAGTCCAGTGAAGATACCCAAGGGTATTGATTATTATTTTTGTGAGGCCATAGGCTACGACAACCCTAGCTTGAGAGCAAGTCAGCGATTGATTATCGATCAATTGCTCAGCTAGGACTGACTTATAGTTGATTTATAATTGATGTATTAGCGTCGCGAAGAACTGTAAAACGCGCCTCAATAAAACACCCTAGGCTTAACTATCTCGCAGTTACAACGAGCCTTCCCTTGTCCCACCAAGCATCCAAATCATCAAGAATGAGGTAGAGGCAAGGCACTAGTAATAACGTGATCACCGTGGCAAATACAATGCCACAGGCCAGTGAAAGCGCCATGGGTACCATAAACTTAGCTTGTGCACTCTGCTCTAGCAGCATCGGCGCCAAGCCCAGAAAGGTGGTCAGGGAGGTAAGCAAAATCGCTCGAAAGCGTCTGGCACCAGCCTGCAGTACTGCACTGCGTTTATCGACGCCTTCAATAACTGCTTTATTGACGTAATCCACCAGAATCAAGCTATCATTTACCACCACACCACTCAGCGCAATAATGCCCATTACCGACATCATGCTCATGGTATAGCCCGTTAGCCAATGACCAATAACCGCACCAATACAACCAAAGGGAATCACCCCCATAATAATCAAGGGCTGTAAATAGGAGCGCGTTGGTATTGCCAGCAGGGCATAGATACCAAAGAGTGCCAGCGCAAATCCAATTGCCATACTGACGGCCATTTTTGTCTCTTCATCAGCTAGGCCAGAGATACCCCATTGCAGGCCGGGATACTTGGCCATTAACTGCGGCAAAATACGGGTTTCAATATCCGCTATTACTTTAGCCGGCTCAACAATACCTGAGTCGCCTTGCGCGGTGACTTCAGAGGCGCGCTGAAAATTAATTCGCGTTGCTTTTAATAGCCCTTCTTTAATATTCACTCTGGCCACGGTTTCAAATGGCACTTCATCTCCTGTGGCGGTGCGAATAAACATATTATTCAGGCTGGCAACCGTTTCTCTATCCGCGCGCGGATACCGCACCATAACCTTNATTTCATCAATACCACGTTGCACNCGCTGTGCCTCAGCACCATAAAAGGCATGACGCACCTGNGAGCCTAGNTCATAACGAGTCAGACCTAANGCCTCGCCCTCGGGCAAAATATCNAGATGNAANTCATCNGCGGTATCGCTNGCGCCATTGCGAATATCACTTAANCCNGCGTAATGNCCGAGTTGCTCCTCNAACTCCTCAGAGGCCNGACGCAGTGTTTCAATATTACTGTGCATAAGGTCGAAGGCGATATTGGGACCAAACTGGGGGCCGTCATCCATTCTAAAAGACAGTACCTCAGCACCATGAATCACGCCCAACTGCTGGCGCCAACGTTTTTCAATTTCGACTGCGGTAATAGTGCGTTTATCTTCCTTGACCAATTCAAGGTTGACCTGACCATTGATGCGGTCTTTGCCATAAGCAAGAAGGTGGGCAATCAATTTTTTATCAACACCAACCTCCGCTTGATAATCCCGCTCTACCTGCTGCAAGGCTTGTACAATTTTGACCACGGCCTGTTCGGTAAGCTGTTCCGGCGATCCCTCAGACATACGCAATTCGACCACCATAAACTCCCCTGGTATTTCCGGACTGAGTACCGTACGCACAACACCACCTGACAATAGGCCTGTCGCCAGAATCAGCAACGCCAAGAAAAACGCTAGCGTGCTGTAACGATAAGCGATACAGCGTTGCAGTAATGGGTGGTAATGATTGTCTATGGCTTGCCTAAGCGCAGCATTGACTCTAGCTTGAACACTATTAATCTTTAGCAACCAAGGATTGCGCGTCGGTTTACTGTGCGCCAGATGGGATGGCAAAATCCATTTTGATTCAATCAGCGAAAAAATCAGACAGAAAATTACCACCCAGCCACAAGCTTTGGGGAAAGCACCTAGCATTCCGTCAACAAATAAAGTCGGTGCAAAGGCGCAAATGGTGGTCAATACACCAAAGGTAGCTGGCGTCGATACCCGATACACGCCATTGATAATATTATCGATACTGTGCCCGTGACGCTCCTGCTCCGCGTAGGCACTTTCGCCAATAATAATGGCATCATCAACCACAATACCCAGCACCAGAATAAACCCAAAGATACTGATCATATTTAAATTAGTATCAACGTAGGAGGTATTTAAAAAGGCCATGGTGCCAAGGAAGCAGACAGGGATACCTATCATCACCCAGAAGGCTAATTTAATTTCAAGAAACAGCGTTAGGGTGATAAAAACCAGCAGCGCGCCGATGGCAAGATTTTTAACCATCATATTGAGGCGTTCCTCAAGATTATAAGTTGTATCCTGCCAGATAGTTAGAGCCACACCATCGGGGAGACTGACCTGCTTTTCAGCAATATAGGCTCGGGCGACTTCGGCAGTTTCAAGAATATCCTGACGACCGGTGGCGAATACATTAACCCCCAGTGAATAGTTGCCATCAAAAAGAGAAAAGCCTTTATCGTCGACAAAGCCATCATTAATCGTGGCAATATCACCTAGTAGCAGACGGGTGCCATCAGGCCATGTTTTAAGAATAATTTGCTCAAAATCTTGCTGCACATAGGCCTGCCCTACGGTGCGCAACATAATGTCACCATTACTGGTCTGCACCGACCCCGCGGGCAAATCGACTGACGAGGCCGAGATACGTCGTGCCACATCACCCAAGCTGAGATGATACTCACGCAACACTGCCTCAGAAATTTCGATAGCTATTTCATAATCTCGAGCACCGACGACCTTCGCACTGGACACCTCCGGATAACTGAGTAGATCGCGTCTAATTTGATCGCCAAGCGCTTTCATACTGCGTTCATCTAAGGCGCCAGAAATCTGCACCGTAAAGGCCGGCACCAGTANCTCTGGCTGCGAAATAATCGGNCGCTCNGCCTCCTCAGGAAAATGCACAATGCTATCAANACGGCTTTTTAAATCGCCCACCAGTTTTTGCACNTCGACATCTTCATCGGGCTCAATCATCANACGGCCATTNGATTCAAAGGCGTCTGCCTCTATGCGCCGAATACCGTCNACATCATTAATTGCTTCCTCAATTTTTAANATAACNCCCTGCTCAACTTCCTCTGGTGCTGCGCCGGGATAGGGTGCGGTGATAAATACGCGATCNACTTCAAATGATGGGAANAGCGCTCTTTGCAGACTAAACGCCGAACCTACACCGACCACGATAATAATCAGCATAAGCAAGTTGGCGGCTACCGGATTGCGCGCAAACCAAGCAATAATGCCTGTGGCTGTTGCGTTGCTCATTGGCTTGATACTCCCCTATCTAAAGCTGAGGGAACAGGTATCTGCGTTTCCTGATCAATAAGGCGCAACTTATCAGTCGCAGTAGTGGATTCAATAGTCACTGTAGCGCCGGTAAACGAGGGATCCATCAGGGTAAGGCAAACCAAATCACCCTCATCTAGACCTTCACTAACATAGATTTGATCGCCACTGGATCGCAATAATCTTACCTCGCGGTTGCGCAATATATTATTGCTATCAATGACCCATAACAGATTCCCCGCGCGCAAAATATAGCGGGGTAGTGCCACAATATTGGGTATTTCTCGACCCTCAATNTTGGCGTTAACAAACGTCCCCATGCGCAAAGCCTGCGCACTGGGATCGGCAATCGCATANGGGTCATCAATACGNGCNACTAANTANANNGCCCGAGAACGCTCATCAAAAACAGCTTCNGTACGATGTGCACGCGCAGACCAATGATTAATCTCTCCACCAACATTGGTAAATAGATCGACAGCAGTACCGCCCTGAAAGCGCTGTAACCCTGCAGGTAAATCTAAGTAACTCAGCGCAGTCTGAGGAATTGGTAAGCGCACTTCAGCCTGGTCAACATAAAATATTTCTGCCAGCGGTGTTCCCGCCCGCACATATTGGCCGAGTTCACTGTGCTTAGCGCGAATTAGTGCATCATAGGGCGCGCGAATGGTGGTGCGCTCAAGGTTGTCACGGGCAGTTTGCAAATCAGCCTTGGCCGCCAGTAACTGTGACTTCGCCATTTCCAACTGCGGTTTGCGTAAATACAAATCCGTAGCAGACTGCGTGCGCTGGCTACCCTTGGGTAGATTTTGCCATTCACGCAGTGCTACCTCAGCACGCCCCTGCTCTTGTACTAAATTACTCTCAGCAGCCTTAACCGCCGCCTGTGCCCGCAACAGACTCGTTTGATAATCACGAGGGTCAATACGCAACAACATATCTCCCTCTGCGATAAACCCACCAACAAGAAAATTTTCCGCGGTTTCAATAATTTGCCCCGACACTTGCGCCTGCAATGAGGTAGCGCGCAATGGTGCCACCGTACCCTGCGCTTGCACCGGTATACGNAAGTTCTCACGCACCACCAGTGCGGCATCCACCGATACCGGCCTATACTCTGGCTCGGCAAGCTCTGTTGGCGGTCGAGNGATATAGAGCAAAAGACTAATAGTAAAAGCCCCGCCCAACATAAGTGCTGCGAGAGAAAATTGTTGCTTTAGAGGGACCATAGGGTTAATCACTTAATTATTTGAAAGGCAAAGACGCTGTGCTCGCAAACGTGGGTTCTATATTACTCGTTGTTGAATCGCTTTAACACAACGATATAGNGGTAGTTTGGTTGACCAATGTATAAGAGGATTATAGACAGTATTAATAGCATCTAGGCTAGCTGGGCATGACCTTTTACTGCCCTCAAATTTGCTAAAGAGCAAAGCCCTTCATACAATACGCGCCGCTAACNAACTCCGAGAGCAAACCATGGCACAGACANACAAAATNGCAGTACTAGCAGGTGANGGNATTGGGCCTGAGATCACTGANCAAGCACTGCGNGTTTTGACNTTAATTGAGCANAAGCGTGATGTGCAGTTTGATTGCCAGCACGCGGAGTTTGGTGCCAGTGCGTATTTTTCCACCGGCAAATCATTCCCCGATGCGACCAAAAAAGCCTGTGATGAAGCAGACGCAATCTTGAAGGGGCCTATTGGTTTAAGTCATGAAGAATCTGAAAAGATTCCCGTTGAAGAGCGCCCAGAGCGCGGCGCACTGCTACCAATGCGCCGGCGACTAAATACCTATGCTAACTTCCGCCCTATTTCCCTGCCCAAAGGCATGGCGCATTTCTCACCGTTAAAAGCCGATATTGTTGGCGAAGGTATCGATATTTTGCTGGTACGAGAACTTGTTGGCGGCCTGTATTTTGGCGGAAAAGAGCGCGGTGAAACCAGCGATGGCCTGCGCTATGTTAAAGAAACATTGGAATACGACGAGCAACAAATTCGCCAAATTCTGCTGATCGCATTTCAAGAGGCAATGAAACGCAAGAAAGTCTTGCACAATATCCATAAGAGCAATGTATTGGTTTCATCAGTACTGTGGAATGAAGTTTTAGACGAGGTTGCCGTAGACTTTCCCGAGGTAACCGTTATCCATATGCTGGTTGATGCGGCCGCCACCCACCTATGTCTACACCCAGGCCAGTTTGATGTGATGGTGATGGAAAATATGTTCGGCGATATTCTCAGTGACCAAGGTGGCGGTATACTGGGGTCGCTCGGCCTTATGCCTTCGGCTTGCATGGGGCCCGATAAAGCCTATTACGAACCCTCTCACGGATCAGCACCAGATATTGCCGGAAAGAATCTGGCTAACCCCTACTCAATGATCGGTTCAGTGGCACTGATGCTGGATATGAGTTTCGGCATGGCCGACGAAGCCAAAGCAGTTTGGCAGGCAATGCAAAGTGTTTTTGCAGCGGGCTATTCTACTGGCGATTTATCCAAACCAGGGTCGGGTATTACCCTGCTAAGCACTACAGAGTTTGGTGATAAGGTGATCGAATCGCTACAAGATCTGCTCTAGGGTAATGCTTTAGATTAGCTTTAGATTAACCGACCATTTAGGGCTACTGACTAGTAGCCTCGATAAGCTTTTTCATTGCTTGAGCCGCGACCGATAATGGCTGCTGGCGCCGAGTAATCACACCCAAGTCTTGCGTAATAATGGGANAAGCAATAGCACGACATTGCAAACCCATTTCTTGCATTTGCCCGCGGCTAGTGTTGGGTACCACACTAAGCCCCAGCCCTTCTCTCACCATACGACCGATGCTAACCAACTGGTGAGATTCAAAGGCGGGAGTCAACACTAGCCCTTTTNTGGCCAAGGTCTGGTCAATTAGTGCTCGAGCACCCGCTGGTCGCTGCAAACTGATATGTGGATAATCAAGTAAATCTGCCCAACTGAGTTGCCTTTTACTGAGCAAAGCATGTGACTGTGGCAAGATAGCAATAAATCGATCACTGAATAACGATTGGAAATATAGATCGGGCGCATCACCGGGATCAAAGGTAATACCCAGCTCGCAGCGCGCCTCGCGGACCATCTCAACCACATTCTCGGCAATCACATCATGCACGGTGACATGGACATCGGGGTAGTGACGATGAAAATCTGCCAAGATTTTGGGTAATAAGTTCGCCGTATAGGTCGGCATGGCGGCAATATCCAGTTTGCCGCGACGCAACTCAAAGTGATTGCGTACATCCTGTAATGACTGATCCCAATCCGATAACAATCGCCGCGCAACCGGATAAAAAGCTTTTCCCTCCGGCGTTAATGTCACCGATCTGGTGGTACGAGCGAGCAACCTACCACCCAGTGCCTGCTCGAGATTTTTAATCGCAATACTTAACGCCGGTTGCGACAGATGTAACTGAAGCGCTGCCTCGGCAAAGCTGCCCGTGCGGGCCACGGTAGTAAAGGCAATAACCTGATTAATCGGGATAGTCATTAATTGNNAATATTTATTAATTCTTTTAAATATACAATTTGTTAAATATAACCATTTCTAGCATTCTGTGCAATTGGTAACCAACAACAAATCATTACAGGAGAATAAAGTGTCTGGATTCGACAAAGTGATAACCAGCTATGCTGAGGCNCTTGACGGTCTCGAAGATAATATGACNATTATCGCCGGNGGCTTTGGGCTCTGCGGCATACCGGAAAATCTTATTAAGGAAATCAAACGCCGCGGCACCAAAGGACTGACTATAGCCTCCAATAATGCCGGCACCGATGGCAATGGCTTAGGCATATTGCTGGAAGACCGACAAATCAAAAAGATGATCGCATCCTATGTTGGAGAAAATGCGCTATTTGAAGCGCAGATGATGAGTGGTGAGTTAGAAGTAGAACTGACGCCACAGGGCACACTGGCTGAAAAAATGCGCGCCGGTGGGGCCGGCATTCCAGCTTTTTATACAGCGACTGGCTATGGCACTCCAGTAGGTGAAGGTAAGGAGGTACGCGAGTTTAATGGTCGTCATTATATTCTTGAAGAAGCACTACAAGGTGATTTTTCCATTGCCAAGGCATGGAAAGGCGATCGCAGTGGCAATCTAATGTTCCGCAAAACAGCGCGTAATTTTAATCCCATGGCGGTTACTGCAGGAAAAATAGCCGTGGTTGAAGTTGAAGAAATCGTTGAGGTAGGCGAACTTGATCCCGATGAAATTCATCTACCGGGTATCTTCGTCAATCGCCTGATTAAAGGCACATTTGAGAAAACAATCGAACAACGCACTGTGCGCAGCGCCTGAGGAGATTAACTAATGGCTTTAACAAGAGATCAATTAGCGCAACGGGTTGCGCAAGAATTTAAAGATGGTTATTACGTTAATCTTGGTATCGGTATTCCAACACTGGCAGCAAACTTTATTCCCGATGATATGCAAGTGATGTTGCAATCTGAGAATGGTCTGCTAGGTATGGGTCCGTTCCCGCTCGATGAAGAAGTCGATGCCGACCTGATCAATGCCGGCAAACAAACCGTCACTATGGTCGAGGGCGCCTCGATATTTTCCTCAGCGGAGTCTTTTGCCATGATCCGCGGCGGCCATGTTGACCTAACAGTGCTCGGTGCCTTTGAGGTCGACTGCCAAGGCAATATCGCTTCCTATATGATTCCCGGAAAGCTTATTAAAGGCATGGGCGGAGCGATGGATTTAGTCGCCGGCGCCGATAATATTATTGTCACTATGACCCATGCCTCAAAATCGGGCGACTCTAAACTACTCTCTCAATGCACACTGCCACTGACTGGCAAGGGTTGTATAAAACGCGTACTCACCGATCTGGCCTTACTGGATATCGAGGATGGCAAATTTATTTTACGTGAGCGCGCGCCCGGAGTCAGTGTTGAAGAGATCGCCAAACTCACCAGCGGTGAGTTAGTGATTCCTGACCATGTGCCGGAGATGGTTTTTTAACTGTGCACTATTGTGAGCTAACCAGATCAACATAAAGTATTTAATACAAAGGTAAACCATGACTGATAGAGAAGTTGTAATTTTAAGTGGCGTGCGCACAGCGGTGGCTGATTTTGGTGGCGCGCTTAAAGATGTACCGCCGACAGAGCTGGCTGGCAAAGTGATTGCCGAGGCAGTCAGTCGTTCCGGATTGGAGGCCACAGATATCGGCCACTGTGTTGTTGGCTCGGTGGTACACAGTGATCGCCGTGATATGTATATGGGCCGCACCGCCTCACTTAATGCGGGACTGCCAATCGAAACACCGGCGCTAACAGTTAATCGACTCTGCGGCTCAGGACTACAGGCAGTGGTTTCTGCCGCACAGATGATTTTGCTTGGCGACTGTGATGTGGCGGTGGCCGCTGGTGCCGAATCGATGAGCCGCGCACCCTACTGGCTACCCGATGCGCGCTTCGGAGCGAAAATGGGCGATGGCAAAATGGTCGATCCTATGATGGGCGCGCTGACCTGCCCAATTGGCGATACCCATATGGGTATCACCGCGGAAAACCTCGCCGACAAATACAGCCTTAGTCGAGAACAACAAGATGAACTGGCAGCGGAAAGTCATCGTCGCGCACAACGCGCGGTGGAAGAAAATCGCTTTGACGGGCAAATTCTGCCTATCGAACTGAAAACGCGCAAGGGTGTAACAGTGTTTGAGCAAGACGAGCATATTCGTTTTGATTGCAACGCCGAGAGCATGAGCGGTTTACGACCCGCGTTTAAAAAAGATGGCACTGTCACCGCCGGTAATGCGTCGGGTATTAATGATGGTGCCGCCGCATTGNTGATGATGGAGCGCTCAGCAGCCGAAGCCCGAGGTCTCAAGCCTATGGCGCGTATGCTTGGCTACGCTGTGGCCGCCGTTGATCCGGCTATTATGGGTATTGGCCCCGCGCCTGCTGTGCGTCAGCTACTCGACAAAACGGGTGTGAGTAAAGATGAGATCGATGTGTGGGAAGCCAATGAAGCGTTTGCTGCACAGGCATTGGCGGTTACCCGCGAGCTTGAGTTAGACCCACAAAAGGTTAACCCCAATGGCTCGGGTATCAGCCTTGGGCACCCTATCGGCGCTACCGGCGCTGTGATCACTGTTAAAGCATTGTATGAACTTCAGCGTATTGGTGGTCGCTATGCCGTTTCAACATTATGCATTGGTGGTGGCCAAGGTATTGCGGCTCTATTCGAACGCTGCGAATAACCACAGGACGCACTAATTGAAGAGTCATCACTATCGAGGTGACCCGCTACTTTAGTGATCAATAATTAAAGCTGATAATCGGGCTCTTGTTGATCCAAAATTACCTTAAGCTGAGCGAAATGTGCCTGTGCACTTTGCTCGTAGCCCTGCCATTGCAGCGCGGTTTTTTCCGCTACCTGATCAGTTAAAATATTGAGCTCCATAACCGTCTGCAACGCTCTTATATAAGTTTCTGCCGAGCGTTCAAAGTAAAACAACCGATTAAACGCATCGGCGACAGATACACCTAGAACAACTAAGCCGTGATTACCCATCAATAAAATATTTTTATTAGGGTCTGTAAGCAACGCCGCGTAGCGTTCGCCCTCATCAATAAAGGCCATACCATCAAATGCATTGTCATAGACCACGCGGTTATAAAACTGCGCGGTATTCTGATCGATTGCCGGTAACTTTGGATCTTTAAGGCAGGCCAGCACCGTGGAAAAAGTGGAATGTGTATGCAACACACAACGGGCGTGAGGGCAGTGGCGATGGATAGCACCATGTAATCCCCAAGCGGTGGGGTCAGGTGCATCAGGCTGTTGCAAAGTGTCGCTATCATTAGCATCAAGTAACAACAGATCGCTGGCCTTGATATGAGCAAAATGACGCTGATTGGGATTGATTAAAAATTGGCTGCCGTCCTGATTAACCGCAACCGAAAAATGGTTGGCCACAGCCTCATGGTAATTTAAACGGGCGGCCCAGCGGAAAGCGGCGGCAAGNTCCTCACGGAAGGTTTGTACTGAATCTGTGTTTAAGCTCTCAACCATTACCTTGCACCGTATTCTGCANCGCTCTGTGAGTGAATAAAATAACCAATTGACAGCGATAAAGCTAGATTGTGTTACCCTATGATGTAAACCAACAGATTATTAATCTATGAGTAACCAACCCGAGAGTACCCATACCGCACCTGAGGTTGATTGGGCGATCTTTTTTCCCGCCGTTATCGTTGTCTTAGCCTGTGCATTGCCGCTGATGATTTTTCCCGAGGCTGCAGCCAGCTTATTAGTTGATGCTCGTCACAGCATTATGAGCCATTTTATTGGCCTCTATCTCATTGTCGGATTAGCCGCCGTGGCCTTTTGTGCTTGGCTCGCCTTTGGCCGCTATGGCCATGTCAAACTAGGCGCACCAGATGAAATCCCAGAATACTCCGACGCCCACTGGGTGGCGATGATGTTTACCGCGGCTATTGGCGCCGGTGTCATTGCCTGGGGTTTTGCCGAACCGATTTATTATTTGCAAACGCCGCCCTTGGGCATTGCCGTAGGCTCGTCAGCATCGTTTGAATGGGCGCATATGTACCCACTATTCCACTGGGGTATTATTGGCTGGGCAATCTATGCCCTGCCCGCTGTGCCTATTGCCTATATGCTTTATGTAAAGCGCTATCGCACGCTGCGTATTAGCAGTGCCTGTGATGGACTGCTTACCCATAGGCGGCGCGGTGCAATTAAGACGGTCATCGATATCTTTATAGTCTTGGGTATTGTCGGTGGCGTAGCCACCTCGTTGGGTCTTGGCGTACCGCTACTGTCGGCAATGATAGCCACACTATTTGATATCCCTGATTCCATGCCCATTAAACTGGCGGTGCTAGTACTCTGGACTATGCTGTTTGGCGCCAGTGTTTACCGCGGCTTAAAATCCGGTATCAAAGTGCTTGCTGATATTAATATTGCCCTAGCCATTTTGGCGATTATTTTTGTCTTAATCGCCGGCCCCGGCCTCTTTATTACCGACCTTACCGTCAATAGCTTGGGGCTAATGTTTAGCAATTTTATCCGCGCCGCAACATGGACTGACCCCATCGATAACGGCAGCTTTCCCGAAGACTGGACAGGTTTCTACTGGGCCTGGTGGATCGCCTATACCGGCATGATTGGGCTATTCTTTGCGCGCATTTCCCGTGGCCGCACCATCCGTCAACTGGTACTTGGCGTGATTGGCTGGGGTTGCTTGGGCACTTGGTTATTTATGGCGGTTATGGGCGGTTATTCTCTTTATTTAGAAACGACCGGTTCATTAGAGGTACAAGAAATTCTATCCACCCAAGGCATGTCCTTTGTCAATGCACTGGTTATTCAAAGTATGCCATTGGGCAATATCACTTTAGCGATGTTCACACTACTGTCGATTATTTTTTACGCGACCAGTATCGATTCCGCTGCTTATGTACTGGCCAGTGTCTGCGCCAAAAACTTACCCTGCGATGCAGAACCTAAACGTTGGAACCGTCTGGCATGGGCCGCGCTTCTCGCCATTATTACCGCAGGCATACTGCAATCCGGCGCATTGAATACGGTTATGTCCATAACGGTGCTGACCTCAGTACCCCTTATTCCAATCATGATTATATTGTGCCTATCATTGATACGCTGGCTGAATCAGGATTTTGGTGAGGTAACTAACTATCGCCAGATAGTGCTTACCCAAGAACAATTAGATGCAAGCGATAGATCAACTTAAAATAAATTACTGAACTGATCGCGCAAAATATTCTTCTACACTTTACCCATCGTATTGCCAGGCAAGTGCTGTAAGGATAAAACTCACTCGGTTACTTCACAAACGCTTATGCAATCGAATGTCATCTATTGACTAGAAATCGTACTTCGCTGCCTCATAAATGGTCATGGCTTTTTCCCACACCTCTCCCACCAAACCATCACCGACCGGTTGCGAATCCAACTCAACCACCGGCCCGATATGCTTGCTGGAGTTGGTGATCCATATTTCATCTGCCTTGCGAACTTCATCCATAGTCACTACCCGTTCCTGTACCTGAATGGTGCCGTCTGCACGTAGAGATTCAATGGCGATATGTCTGGAAATACCAGGTAATAGCTGATAATCCAATGGTGGGGTAGCGACAACGCCGTCCTTTACAATAAATACATTGCTGCAACTGGCTTCGGTCAACTCACCGCGGGCGTTGTACATAATGGTTTCATCTTTCTCCAACGCGTAACTCTGTTGAAAATGCAACACATTACCCAGCAGAGCCGTCGATTTAATATCGCAATGGCGCCATCTCAAATCCTCGGTAGAGATGACGCGTAAGCCCACTTTGGTTTTCCGATCAGGCACCTCGGGGTGCGGCGCAATCTCGATCACCATTCCAAGAACAGTGGGTTTGGTATTAGCAGGAAAGCCATGGAAACGACGCCCTTCATTTCCGCGACTTACTTGGAAATAGATACCAAGATTCTGGCCGCCATTTTTCTCGCTTAAATTTATTGCGATATCGTGCCACTGCTTATCAGTTAATGGGTTATCGATACCTATACTCTGCAGTCCATTTTTCATTCGCTCCATATGCAATTGAAAACCCACCATTCTGCCACCATAGGATGGCGTAACATCATAAATACCGTCACCAAAAATAAACCCTCTATCCAAAGGAGATATTGTTGCTTGCTCGGCAGGCATATACTCACCATTTAAATACACAATCATGATATTACTCACTTACAAATATTATTGTTGCCATGGTCTAGGTAATACGCGTTACGCAGACTTGATTATTTTAATTACGCCCAAGGTACATATAGGAATGATATAGACCAGCGCGAAGCCAACCGAGAGCGCGGAATATCCCTGCGCCACTAAAGCAATGATACCGAGTGAGCCAATTAAGCCCCCAAACAGCAGTGTCGCAATGGCGATAACCGCTCTAGCCGGTTGACTTAGGGCATCATTGGCATCCACTTTGACCACCATCTCGATGCGCTCAATAAGGCCTTGTACCAACCCAGCACCTGTTTCTACCAAAGTTCCCAGCAGTGCCACGAGGAAAATAATCAGTAACAATGGAGAGGCATATTCTGACATCATCCAGTAGTTGGGGACCGGCTGCTCTAGCACCTCCGGGTGGCCGACCGCGTAGCTGATATGAAAGAGTAGCGCAGGCACCATTACGGCAACGCCGGCAATAACACCGGCCAGTAACGCTTCACGCCGCGTCTGAATCGCACGAGTAGAAAATAGCAACACCGGTGCAATGGCTAAGTTATACATGGCATAGAGAATACCTCCCTGTAGCCAACCGGATTCAATATTACCCTGAGTTAGCGCTGACAGAATCTCAACATCACCATTATTAAGTATCTCGACAAAATAATAGCCAAAGACTAAGTACATACCGATAGACCATAATGTGAGTACTTTCTCCACCGCTTCGCGCCCGAAATACACCAAGATAACCACGAGTACCAGTACACCGACCATTCCAACATAACTGGGGGTAGCGAATTCCTGTTCAAGTATATTNCCGGCCGCCGAACTCACTACGCCTAGCACCAGTAAAAATAAAAGTAGGTAGAGGACTTCAAAGCACACCCAGAATCGACCAATCAGCTTTTTAAAAAAGCTGCGGTAATCATACAACTGAAAGACGCGTGCGAATTCATAAGTGCAGGCGAGCACTACAGAGAAAACACAGGCAGCGGCGATGGTTCCAAAAAGACCACCCAAGAGACCGTAACGGGTGAAGAATTCAACCACCTCTCTGCCGGTGCCATAACCTCCGCCCATCACCACGGAGATAAACACCGCAGCAGGCACAACATATACATGAAATATCCGATTCACTGACCACCCCTTTTAAAATATTTTTTTTATTTCGCGTTACACCCTGCCATTGTTATAACAAACAAAATTAGCTAATCCNCCACTGCCCTCAATGTGATTATTTCTCAACTCGATGACGGGCAGACTCACAGCTCATTGATTAATTCGCGCGCGATAATCAATCTTTGAATCTCACTGGTTCCCTCGTAAATAGAGGTNACGCGCACATCGCGAGTGTAACGTTCTAACGGACAGTCTTGGGTATAACCCATGCCACCGAGTAATTGCTGAGCGGTATAGCAAACTTTATTACCGGTTTCTGAGGCATGAAGTTTGGCCATGGCTGCCGCCTTATTAAAAGGCTCGCCACTGTCCTTTAGATAAGCGGCATTCATTATTAATAAGCGCGACGCTTCGAGTTGCGTGTAGGCATCCGATATCATCCATTGCAGCCCCTGAAAGCTGGCGAGGCTGCGACCAAACTGCTCTCGCTCTGTACAGTATTTACGCGCGTAATCCATCGCCGCAAAACCTATCCCTAACGCCAGAGAAGCAATGCCAATTCGCCCCCCCGCTAACTCCGCCACAGCAATACGAAAACCGTCATTTAGCTTACCCATTAAGGCAGAACTAGGGATGCGACAGTTATCAAAACTGACCATATTGGTGCTCGAGGCATGCTGGCCCATTTTTTGTTCAGCTTTNCCAATGGTTATACCCGGTGTATCGGCCTCGACTAAAAAACAGGAGATACCTTTGCCGCTTGGTGCCTCAGCATCGGTGACCGCCCATACTACAAAGACACCGGCATATTCTGCACTGGTTATCCATGCCTTGGTGCCATTAATAATCCAGTGATCGCCGTCTTTTACCGCCTTTGTTTTCATTGCTGCAGGATCGGAACCAGCGCCCTGTTCTGATAAACAAAAACTGCCTGCTGCATAGTCGCCAGATGATAGCTTGGGTAAGTACTGTTGCTTTTGCTCTTCATTAGCCACGGCTTGAATCACTTCACCGACCATATTGGTCACCGACATGGTAACGGCAGTTGACGCACAGGCTGTGGCGATTTCTGTAATCGCCAGACTAAACGACACCACACCGGCATCACTACCACCATAGTCTGAACTAACATTCAGACCCATAAAGCCCAACTCAGAGAGCAGTTTTAGGTTAGCTAAAAATAGCTGTCGGTTTTTTGCTGGGCCCTTATCTCGATCAAGTTGTGCGGCAATCGGCTCGAGCTCAGCGACTGCAAACTTACGCGCCATATCTTGAATTAGTTGTTGTTCTTCCGTTAAGGCCAAATGCATGTTTATCCTTCCCTGTTCATTAATTGATGACTGTCTGCATATTTTGTAAAGGTGCTTGTATGATTAATTATCGTTATATGCTTACCGGTAGGCTTTAGCATAGACAAAGAAAACTATTCTGCTTTATATATCGTGCCATTTTTCATCACGAAATGAATATTTTCTAATAAGGTAATATCCTCAATGGGGTTGCCCTTAACCGCGACCACATCGGCATATTTGCCAACACTAATCGATCCCAGTTGCTCGGTTTCGCCCAGTAGGTCAGCAGCGCTTTTAGTTGCTGCAATAATCGCTTCCATAGGCGGCATCCCCGCCTCTACCATCAATGCAAACTCTTGCGCATTATCACCATGAGCTGATACACCGGTATCTGTGCCAAAAGCAATCTTGACTCCCGCCTTGTAGGCGCGGCCAAATGTGTCTTGTATCTGCGGCCCAATCCGCGCCGCTTTTGGTCTGACTATGTCGGGAAAATAGCCATCAATTTTGGCTTTTTGGGCTACAAAATCACCTGCAAGCATGGTTGCCACCAAGTAAGTGTCATGCTTTTTCATCATCGACATGGTATCGGCATCCATCAATGTTCCATGCTCAATGCTAGCGACACCAGCGCGAATCGCTCGTTGCATTCCTTCAACACCATGGGCATGAGCAGCAACTTTGAATCCATAAGAATCCGCAGTGGTGACAATAGCTTCGATCTCATCATCGAAAAACTGTGGACTGTGCGAGTGCTTAGACAGATCTAGTACTCCGCCCGTGACCATAATTTTAATTAGGTCNACGCCATTTTTATAACGCTGCCGAACNGCCTTGCGGGCATCCGCTACACNGTTNACAANNCCCTCGACAGGACCNGGNTCACCTTGCAGATCTGCCCGCCAACCNTTAGTAGGNTCNTCGTGCCCNCCGGTNCTTGATAGGGGCCTTCCTGAAGCAAATACCCTTGGCCCAATCACTAAGCCTTTATTAATCGCTTTGCGCAATGCCACTGCAACCCCAGACCGATCACCNAGATCGCGTACAGTGGTAAAACCTGCCATTAGCGTAAGCTCCGCGTGTCGGGCGGCTAAGTAGGCTAAGTCAGGGGCTCCAAGCGTTACTTTCTCTAACTCATAGGCAGCCGATAAAGCGATCATTAGGTGGACATGCATATCGATCAGTCCCGGCAAGCAGGTGTATTCGGATAAATCGACAATCTGAGCATCGCCCTTATAATGGTCGCCTGAATGAATAGCACTTATGCGCTGATGATCNANNGTTATCAGCTGTCCCGACAGCACCTCTCGAGNCTCTACATCAATCAGCTTTCCGCATTTTAAAACCGTTTGCTGATCAGCAAAAANAGGTTGCGNATNAANAAGTAAAAATGGCAAAACATAGATAAGATATTTCATTGCTTTCCNCTCTAAANAAGGCTTTAAAATTTTGCTGNGACCCGAGTGAAGGNCGAACTGTCTGTTATAGTAANGCAACACATCATTAGCCCAATACCCGCAANAGGTTAGAAGCCCAATAAACTGTAAGCAAAGAATTTTTGCGCTACTGTGTTGCAAAAAATAAGCAATAAAATANCGGGAATAAAACTGCTTAATGANAAACNTATATATTTGTCTAACCAAGATCCNGNGTAACTGTTATTNCCCAAGGCTAGCTCCTGNGTAAGCTGATNGTGCNTCCAGCGGAAGCTAACAAATAAACACACCATCAGGCCATTTAACGGCAAAATNGTGTCGTAAAAAACATCAATAATGACATCAAAAAACGACTTACTCTGATCGGCATAAGTTGTAAATTCAGTGAATACTGTTAACNCCCCAAAAGACAGNGCCGACATAANNACAAGTGCCCCNCCAGTCANAGCCAACANCATTAATGCGCGNCGACGNGNNATATTTTTTTCGTCGATAAGATAGGCTACNGGCACCTCTATAATGGATACCAGTGAAGTNATAGCGGCGAAAAAAACNAATANAAAGAAAACNGTCGCAATNGNATGAGCGCCAAAANAACCAATGGTANCTTGGAGGGTTAAAAAGATATTAGGCAGTANNACAAAAATCAAACTNACNGATGAATCACTTAGCTCNGCAGTATTNACCTGNGGATTAAAGNAGAAGATCGCNGGCAGTATNAATAAACCNGCGATAAANGCTACNGAGGTATCTGCTACGGCAACCATGGANCCNGCTTTGANGATATTGTCCTTTTTATCNAGGTAAGANCCATAAGTAATAAGAATGCCCATACCCAATGATANAGAGAAAAACGCCTGNGACAGNGCNTTGTTAATNACACCAGCATTTANNTTGGTGATATCNGGCACNATAAAAAATCGCGCGCCGTCCANNGCGTTTTCAAGGTTCAACACAAAGACAACNAAGACNAGGAGCATAATAAATAGCGATGGCATCAATACTTTGGCTGCGCGTTCAATGCCTNGTTGCACCCCCGAACTGAGGATAAAAAATACCATCGCGCCCACCAGCAACATTGCGACAAATAGTTGTGGGCTATTAATAGTGTTNTTAAAACTATCCGGNCTGGCGAGATAGTCGAGCTGCCCTGANGCNGACATAANCAGATAANCGAAAAGCCAAACAGTGATGACCATNTAAAATACGGCAATCATAAAGGGGGTAATAATTTTCAGNATTCCGGTTAGGCGCCANAATTGCTGATGCTGTGAAATCTGACTATAGGCACCGACCGGATTACTTCNNGTATGTCGCCCCATNGCNAGCTCGGCCATCAATANNGGTAGGCAGATAAAAAAAACAAAAACAAGATAAATCAGCAAAAAGGCGCCACCACCATTCTTGGCGGCATTNACTGGGAAACCTACTAGATTACCAATACCCACAGCGGATCCGGCGGTGGCTAAAACAAAACCTAGACGACTACTAAATTTTTCTCGTAGCGCAGTCATTTGGCTGTATTGTTTAGAGTAGTTAGCATTAGGAGACCTTCATGATCGCTTTAACTTCAAGAAACTCATGCAACCCTAGCAAGCCCCATTCACGACCATTGCCTGACTGTTTGTAGCCACCAAAGGGCGCTTCAGCCACCAGTGGTGCACCATTAATATGTACCATGCCGCATCGCATTTGCTGAGCTATGGGTTCAGCAGTGGCATTGTCTTTGGCGTAGATATAGGCAGAGAGCCCATATTGTGTTGCGTTGGCTATTTCGATCGCCTCTTCTGGTGTTTTGTATGGCATTATCGCTAGCACTGGGCCGAAGACTTCCTCTTTTGCAATAAATTGATCCCTGTTCAGGTTGGCAAAAATGGTGGGCTTAATAAAATAACCCTCACTACAACCTGCCACCGGCCCCGAACCACCTGTTATAGGTTGAAGCCCTGCAGTTTCAGCCTCTTGCAAAATAGAGGTTACTTTTTCAAATTGCCCACGATTAGCCAGTGGACCAAGCTGCGTCGCCTCATTTGCGGGGTCACCGACCACGTAAGACTCAGCGGCCTTCTTGGCTATCTCAACCACCTCATCATGCAGGATTTCAGGGACGAGAAGACGGGTACCGGCATTACAGGATTGACCTGTGTTTTCCATACATAGCCATACGCATTCAGGCACAACAGTTTCTAGATCAATGCCTTCGGTCAGAATCATTGGTGATTTTCCACCCAGCTCCTGACAAACACGTTTGACATGCGTTGCCGCTGCCTGAGCAACGGCAATACCCGCACGGGTCGAGCCGGTAAAGGACAGCATATCAATGTCAGGGTGCTGACTTATAGCCGCCCCCACCATCGGCCCCTCGCCACTGACCAAGTTAAATACACCCGGTGGTAACGCCGCCTGATCGATAACGTCGGCAAATAACTGCGCTGACAGAGTTGAAAACTCTGAGGGTTTAACCACCATGGTGCATCCCGCAGCAATAGCCGGTGCCACCTTAGCCACCAACTGGCTGATCGGCCAATTCCAAGGTGTGATAAGCCCACAGACACCAACAGGTTCATGGTGAAGGCTGTAACCAGACTTTGTTTGCGTCAGATCAAACGCTTTAAGGGCGGCAATGGTCGACTCAAGGTGCTCAATTCCGGTATAGGCCTGCACCTCACGAGACAGCGTAATAGGAGCACCCATTTCGAGGCGAATGGCTTCGGCAAAGTCATCATAACGAGATTTNTAACCGGCAAGAATTTTTTCAAGATAGTCTAGACGTTGCGCCTTCGAGGTTGCCTGAAACGTTGTAAATGCTGATTTTGCCGCCATCACCGCATTATCAACATCCTCGGCATTACCAAGCGCCAAGCGCCCAATAGTATCAGCGTTAGCTGGGTTAATCAGATCAAGGGTACTTCTAGTACTTTTAGCTTGCTGCCACTTTCCATTGATATAAAAAGAGTCNAAATTATATTTATCCGTCGTTACTGCCATGTTCCGTCTCTCTGAAAATTATGCCCAGCGTTTTGTGCAATATCTGCCTACTAGACTTAAGCTAAAATTTTTTAACCGCTGAAATCTGGTAGCAAATGCTACTGCCGTTTCGACGCCTTGGTAGGTTTCGAGTACCGTTCAAACCAAGCCAAGATGGCATTGACCTTGGCAAGCAATTGGCTGGGTCGATGTTCAATTTGATGGCTAGCACCGGGCACTCTAATTAAGGCCGTTTCGACACCTTCAATCTGCAGGGCATTGAAGTACTGCTCTGCTTCCCAAATTGGTGTACGCCAATCTTCCTCGCCAGTAATGAGCATGGTTGGCGTGGTCACATTACCCACTAGCGACAATGGTGAGTATGACCAATAATCCGATGGATTCTCCCAGGGCAGATCAGTAAACCAGTAATTGGCTATGAGCTTATCAAGATCGGAGGTTAACGCGAGACTAGTCCAATTGATCACCGGATTTACCGCTACCGCTGCACGAAAACGATCTGTCTTGCCGACAATCCATGCGGTGAGAGTCCCGCCACCACTACCACCAAAAACATAGAGTTGCTGTTTATCGACAAACCCCATGGCAACTGTGTCATCAACCATATCCATAAGATCGTCGTAATCGCGACTTGGAAAATTAAAGTCAATGGTATGAGCAAAGTCCGCACCATAACCGGTGGAGCCTCGGGGATTACCGTATACCACCACATAGCCCGCCGCCGCATACAACTGATTATTCGCCGCAAATTGTGGCCCATAGGACGCCCAAGGCCCGCCGTGTATTTGTAGCATCATCGGGTAGGATTTATTGGCATCAAAATTTGGCGGACGCATTATCCAATACTGTATTTCGCGTTGATCAACGCTCGACTTAACCGTGCGCTCTTCAACCGTGGCAAGCCGCACAGAATTATGTAGAGAGCGATTGAAGTCGGTGATCATCTGCACGCGCCCTTGACGATCAACAACACCCAACTCTGTTGGCGTGATGGTATCTCCCAAGGTTACAGCGGCAACCCCGGCACTGGCCGAAAACTGACCCTGAACATAGGGTTGATCCAGCTCCCATCCAGCAAGCTTATCGGTCAATACTGAAACAGAGCCATCGGCGGCAAGCAGCGCCAAAACATTCTGTCCTCGATCTTCATACTGAATGTAATGCTGCTGATTATCTGGATGCCAAGCGAAATCGATAACACTCAGGTCATGGTCGCTGGTCAATTCACGGATATCTGATCCGTCCAGCTTGGCAGTATAAAGCTGGTATTCATGGTAAACGCTAGGCTTATCTTGATGACCAACCCAAGCGATACGCTTACCATCGGGCGATATTTTCGGTGCCGAATCTGGGCCCGAGTGGGTAGTGAATGCACTGAGTTGACGTGTTTGTAAATCCAGCCTAACAATATCGGTATCCCAGGGCTTATTAACGTTATTTTTAAAATTAATGCTCAGCATTAAAGCCGAAGAATCAGGCAGCCATTCAATAGCGCTATTATGATCTTGTTGTCCCTGGGTCAACTGTTGAGCGGTACCACCTTGTGTCGGCATTAAAAACACCTGATGACGACTAAAGGGTAAGTATCCAGCGCCGTCCACTCTGAAGTGGGTGCGCGTTTCAACCACGATAGGCTCTGCCCATTCAGCACCCTCAGGTGGAGAAGGTATTGTGCCCATGGTGTCTGGTTCAATACTCACCGGCATGGTAAATGCCAACCATTTACCGTCCGGTGAAAAAGCCAGATTAGCCGGACCTGAGAGGCCCTGACCTAACTCTGATCTCTTGGAGGAATTCAACTGTTGCACGTAGATATGGGATGTATCGCCCTTATAAGCAACAAAGGCGATGGCATCTCCAGACTGGGTAAATGCCGCCGCGCCGACCGCATCAACACCTTTGGATATCTGACGCAGCTTTTTACCGTCGGCATCGATAACCCACAAATTATTTTTGCGCTGATCAGTCATAACATCCATTGAGTAGCGATGAAATGCGATAGTCTTTCCATCCGCTGAAATAATGGGATTAGAGGCATAAGCAATGTTAAATATATCCATTGCTGAGATTGGTTCTTTAGCCAATGTTACGCTGCTCAATAACAAGGTAGAGAAACTAGTCAGTAGGATTTGTAAGATTGTGCTTAGCAAAACTTGTGGGGAGTACATTTCTGCCTCGTAAGTACTAATGAAAAATAGTGGTTCGTGGATTCTGTGATATAAACCCAATCACCAGATAGCTAAAACAAAAATATCACCCTTAGCAAGCATCGTCCATGAGCTTGCAAAAGGATGATATTTATTGCCTTACTTTATTTGCCTATTGACCGAATCGCGCGCGCACTTCAATGCCAATTGTGCGTGGGCGAATATAGTTGGCACGGCCATCCCCCAGTTCCGTTTCAACCCATGTAAGCCCCTCTTTATCGGTCAGGTTACGTGCGAATACATCAACCGATACTGAGTCGTTAATCTCGGCACCAAGGGATAGATTGATTGTGGTGAAGTCACCGGCGGCCAAACCCGACTGCTGCATATTGTTGTAGTAATCACCAATGTGCGCGATATCAGCCCGCACAAACATCGGACGTCCCGCCATACTAAAGTCAGCCTGTATACCAAGAGACGCTGAAAATTCAGGCGATCCAGGAAGCCGATCGCCCGATTTAGCGTTCAGTGCTGCACTATCTTCGGTTAACTCCGCATCGGTGTAGGATAGTCCATAATCTAGACGCAACTCGTCAGCCAATAATAACTGGCCATCAACTTCCAAACCTCTACTTTCCGCCTCACCGGCATTAGCGATCGTTTCAAAACCACAGTCAAGAATCCGCTTGACCGGAATACCTGTCCAATTAACTTGGAAAGCAGACACATTGAGCGTGGCACGTCCATCGGCAAAGGCAAACTTTCCTCCGACTTCAAAACTATCTAGCTCATCCGAATCAATTTGATCTGGTACGCCGGTAGTGTCACATATGTCTGATGGAATTTCAGGATGGGGGCCACCCAGGCGAAACCCTTGGGAAAACGTACCATAAAATGAGGTTGTGTCATCATGCCTGTAATTCAAACTAAGTTTATACGTCTGACCCGTATCATCGCTTTCTACAAAACCTGCCGAATAGCCACCATTAAACACACCATCATTCTCATCTGGCGAGTCCTTCTCATAGTCGTAATGACGAACACCAGCAACAGCGGTTAACTGGTCCGTTAAATCAAATGAGGCCTCACCAAAAAATGCAAGCTGCTTTAAGTTATCACCAAACGTACTTTGAAACAGCAGAGCACCCTCAAATGCATCTAGTTCTGGGGCTCCTTCAAATGTCATCTTTTGACCTGCCGTCCTCTCGTAATCCTGATAAAAGGCACCCACCAAGAACTGCCAAGGTCCATCCAAGCGCGTATTTAACCGCAATTCCTGCGTAAATTGCTCAGCATGTGCCGAATCGGCCAGATAGATAGGCATATCATCAACGCCTAACATAGGCCCAAAGTAAGCGCCAAGATCACGATCTTGTAGGGTTTTTGTTTCCGCTTTCGATGTAGAAGAAAAAAGCTCATAAGAACCCATATCAAGGTTCATTTTTAGACTGGTCACATCTAAATCAATCTTCAGCGACTCACCACTGCCATCTCTCCGTTGAAAGGGAGTTCTACTCTTGCCTTCGAGTGCTAACATTGATTCCGGAATACCTGATTGCTCGATATCCTGAGTCATATGACTGAATGTCACATCAAAATCATCACTAACCTGCCAGAATGCCGTTATACGGCCACCCGTATACTGATCATCACCTGCTTCACCGCTGGTAACAACACCACCGAATTCGTCAGCCCAGATTTTTTTAGTCGCACTATCGCCAGCAGTATTTTCATAATAACCACTATTATCATAATCGTAGCCGACAATGCGAATGGCAAACTTATCCTCGATCACAGGTAAGTTAAGCACACCTCGCATCATATTATTCTGTCCACCTAGATCGGCGGTAGATGACGTGGCCCCCGCAACCTCTGCTGAAAAACCACTTAGATCTGGAGCATTGGGAATAACCCGAACCGTTCCTGCAATCGAGCCATCGCCATATAGGGTACCTTGTGGACCACGCAGTACCTCAATACGCTGCATATCAATAAATTTTAGATCTGGATTACCACCGGCTAAACTACCCATGCCAGTCACTGGTGTTTCATCTATATAGACACCAACAGCAATATCATCCTGCGGTGATGCCGTCACCCCACGGATAATAATGCCATTGCGACCTGCTCCACGATCTAAAAAATTAGTGGAGGGTAATGTGCGCAGATAGTCTTCCATTCCAACCATGCCACGCTTGCTAATCAGATCTTCATCGGCGACGGAGATACTTGCTGGAATATCCAGAGTGCTTGCATCACCTCGTTTTGTCGCGGTCACGAGAATTTCTTGCAATACAGCCCCCGCTCCATCGGCACTTGCTGTTTGGGCGCCAAAGCCGCCAGCACATAAGCCGCCTAAAACAGCTGCTAATTTAGCCTTCTTACTCAGATTCATAATCTTCCCCTGGTTTTGTTGATAACATTTGCAGTTATACGATTTTTATCAAATCATTCTTAATTATTTGTAGATAACTATATATTTATCTAAAACTCAAACTTACTTTAGCCCATGTTTTCATGCATTTAAGGAGCTAAAATTTATATTAATTGTATTTTAAATTAGAGTCAACTACACTTTGCGAGGTTTATCCAGCTTGATCCAATAAGAGAATCTATGAGCTTAAGACAAATAAATAAAGCCAACCGACAAAAAGTGATAGTTACAAATGCCGCTCGATTTTTCTCCTCCATTGGTTACGATCTTACCGCAATAGAAATGGTGGCGGAGCGATCAAATGTCTCGCCGGCCACCATTTATAATCATTTTGAAAATAAGATAGGGTTGTTACTGGCGGTATTAATTGATGAAGGCGAGGCGGTTCAGCGTATTGGTGAAAAAATTATTTCGCAGCGACAACGAGCTAACGCAGATGTTATTTATCGCTTAATCGATCTGTATGTCGATCACCCGATGGAATTTATGAATAAGTCCTGCTGGCGACAAGCACTTGCTGCCTCGACGGCATCTTCAAATAAAAAATTTACTCAAGAATATCAAAATGTCGATATACAACTGAAAAAACAACTTGTTGAGTTAATGCAAGCTCTGCAAAAAGAGGACGTTTTTATATCACAAGTAGAGCCAAAATCACTGGGCGAAATTATCTGGAATAATGTTGACCAAATGTTTACCGATTTTATTTCTAATGAAGAGATGTCGCTTAAGGCTTTAAAAATATCATTGAGCAATCAAACTGGTGCTCTAATGACATTAGCTTTAAAACAAGATTAATTTTTATTCTTTAGGAGTGACATTGGGCACTGCAATGAAAATAGGCTTTTTCAACAATAAAACATATTCGACCGGCAGTAATAACACTGCTTTATGGTTCGCCACCAATAAAAGTATATTCAACTCTACGCATCAGCCCTATATATTTTGCAGTGGTTTAGGCAATGAGGATTATGCGCGATGCTAAACATAGTAAAGCGCCCTTCCGGAGCCGCCTATGATTATATTATCGTCGGTTCAGGCTCTGCTGGCAGTACAGTCGCCGGCCGCCTATCACAAGATAAATCTAAAAAAATTCTCCTAATCGAAGCCGGAGCCAGCGATAGAAATATTTTTATTCAAATGCCTGCTGGGCTGGGTATTCCTCTGATGAAGGATCGCTACAACTGGAAGTTTTTTGCTGAAAAAGATGACACTTCCGAATCCACCGAAGGGCCCTATACTCCCCGTGGAAAAGTACTTGGTGGCTCATCATCAATCAATGGTATGAATTGGGTGAGAGGAAATAAGGCCGACTATGACAGTTGGCGTGATTGCGGCCTATCTAGTTGGTCTTACGCCCATTGTCTGCCCTATTTTAAGCGCAGTGAAAACTATCAACAGGGTGACTCCATCTATCGAGGTAAAAACGGACCCACCAAGATTATTAAAGCAGAAGCCAGCAATCCCCTTTTTCAGGCATTTATTCAAGCTGCAAATCAATATGGTCTGGCACTAAATCAGGATCATAATGGCGCAAGCCAAACTGGAGTACACAAAACTCAAAGGAATGTTGCCGACGGCATCAGGCATAGTGCATCGCAAGCGTATTTATACGATCAACCAGATAAGCCTAATCTAGACATTCTGATGGAAACCCGCTGCACTGCAATAGAATTTTCCGGTGCTGATGCGGTAAAAGTTCATCTCACCCGCCGGGGCGAACATTTTTCCGTTGAGGTCGCAGGCGAACTTATCTTAGCGGCAGGCGCTATTCAGTCACCCCAATTACTGATGCTCGCCGGCATTGGCGATACAAATATGCTTAAAGATACCGGCATCTCGGTGCATCAGCATATGCCCGGTGTTGGTGCAAACCTGCAAGATCACCCCGCTTGGTGCTTTGACTATGGTGCCACCAACCCGCGAGACTCGCTGGCATCAAAACTGAGTTATTTGGGACGTTTAAAAATTGGCATAGAATGGTTGCTGGGTAAACAAGGCTTTGGTATTTCAAATCACTTTGAGGTGGGTGCTTTTTTATGCCTAACAGAAAACCAGACAATCCCTGAAGTACAGATGGAGTGTATCGCTATGAGAGGTGATTTTGCTCCCGAGGGTATTAAGATTGAACCAGGATACCAATGCTTTACCAGTATCCAACGACCCACCAGCCGCGGCAAGGTATGGATTGACAACGCCGACCCGATAACAGCACCTAAATTTCAATTCAATTATCTCAATACAGATTATGATAGAAATATTGCGGTCGCTGCTATTAAAGCGACTCGGGAGATATTTCAACAGCGCGCATGGAACGGCCATCTAACAACTGAGTTATCTGGTGTAGATCAGTTAGCGTCTGACAGCGATATTATGAAATGGGCCTACGAGCATGTTGAGTCAAACTACCATCCCTGTGGCACTTGTCGTATGGGTCATGACGATCTAGCTGTTACCGATGAGGCCGGCAAGGTGCATGGCTTTAATAATTTGCGGGTTATTGATGCAGCAATTATTCCATCAATCCCCACCGGTAATCTAAACGCCATCACTGTCATGATCGCTGAAAAAATTGCTGATAATATTCTTGGCTTAGCGCCACTTGAACCCGAACACTTATTGCGTGACCAACAACAATAAAAAAACAAAGGATTTTATTTTGAATAAACCATCTGCATCTCAGAATGATAATCAG
>NYXU01000067.1 GCA_002685715.1 Porticoccaceae bacterium
AAAGAGCACGCCACTTTCCTCTATCAGACTGATACCATCGATAATCGGAAGGTGGAAGCCCCGCACGGTACTGGTCCATTGCTCGGCCGTTACGGCATAGAGATCCTTTCGCGTTACCTTGTCGCCCGGTTTGCCCATCGCTCGGCTAGCCAATTCCAGCGCTATGGCTTCAGCGCTGGGTGCGTTTGCCAGTGGGGTAACCTGCTTTGTGCGTGGTTGTAACGGCCAGGTGCCATAGCCGCTCTGGGCAATACCGCCGGCAATAAGGCCGGCGCTAGCAGGGTTGGCCATCAGCATATTGACTGACATTGCTCCGGCGGAAACGCCCACAATTGTCACTTGTTTTGGGTCGCCGCCAAAGGCGGCGATATTTCGATTAATCCAGCGCAGCGATGCCAGCATATCCATAAGGCCGTAGTTAACGCCCTGACTGCCATCGAGTTGAGGGTGGGCGAAGAAACCGAGAGAGCCAAGACGGTAATTAAGTGTGACTAGCACGATGCCCTCGGTGTTCAGTATCGGCGCAAGTGCGAAGTTGTATTCACCGCTACCAGCGATCATACCGCCACCATGAATGATTACCATGACGGGTAGCTCTTTGGCGCCGATGGGAGCAGCGACATTTAGGGTCAGGCAGTCCTCCCGTAGAGACCGGTGGTTGGGAATCAATTCGTGGAGGGTCGGTTGAGGGCAGGCCGCACCAAACTCTTTAGCCTGCCGAACGCCTGACCAGTGTTCGACATCATGGGGCGGCTGCCATCGGTGCTCATTGGTTGGGGGCGCTGCGTAGGGGATACCCAAAAAGACCTGTGAACTCTGCGTAACAAGGCCTTCCAGAGTGCCTTCATTGGTGTGAACTAATGCGGTAGCGTTATCGGGCTTCTCTGTGCTCTCCGCTCGGACGTCTGTCAGTGGACTGAGGAGGGTGATAGCAATAAAAAACGACGGCAATACAAGTCGAAAAAGCACTGCAAGCCTGTTGTTAACGAGTGTTTGTAAGTTGGTTTGCAACATATTCCCCTCTAGTTTGATGTAAAAGGTTTACGTAAGGCGACAAGCCGGCGGTATTTTTATTCTGTTTGATAATCCATCAGTCGGTAGCATGTGTTGTTATTGTTATATTCACCCCTGTGCTGATATCTCGTCAACTCACCGCTACTAAGCAGGGTCTTCAGCTCTTTCTCTTTCAAAATAGGACCATACCGAAGCTATCTTTGTTGTTTTACCGTTTAATTTAAAGCTAATCCTATAAATCTCTTGGCATCCGTATTATCAATTCTCGACTTGTCGCTCCGAGCTATGGTACTGTACCACATGTCATTCGACATGTTGAGCGAGAAGAAAAATAAATATAGGTCAAAATAAGCAATCATCAAGGTACAGCAACATATGACTTCTAAAATCACACGAAGAGATTTTCTCAATGGTGTCGCTATTGGAACTGGTGCCAGCCTATTGATGCCGGGGCAACTTATAGCGCAATCTAGTGGGTCGGTAACCAGTAACCAATTTCCCAGCGACTATTACCCTCCAACGTTAACCGGCATGCGCGGTAGTCATGAAGGGTCCTATGAGGTCGCTCATGCATTAGCTTGGAATGGGCAAAAGCCGGCCAATTATGCAGCGTTGGATCAGCACTATGATTTGGTCGTTGTCGGCGCTGGCCAGAGTGGTCTTGCCGCTGCCTGGTATTATCGAAAGAAAATGGGACCTAGTGCAAAAATACTATTGCTGGACAACCACGATGACTTTGGCGGGCATGCCAAGCGTAATGAATTTCATCAGGACGGCAATATGGTGCTTGGGTTGGGTGGGGCTCAAAATATTGAGCCTATGTCATCCTATAGTGATGTGGCGGCGGAGTTATTAGAAGATATAGGTATTGATAAGCAGGCTCTAGCGGCAATGGCAGTCAATACGCCTGATGATTATTTGCTTGGCGGAAAACTTCGCGCTGATAATGGTATCACCGTTCCTACTGCTGAGGGCCATAAAACCCTGCGTGGTAACTGGTTAGGGTTTTTCCATGGAGCTAAGGGATATGAGGCGGCGGTAAAAGAGTTGCCCATTCCTGAGGAAGAACAAAATAAGTTGATTGCTTTTTTCGGTGGTGATCGGGATTTCCTAGATGATTTGTCTCTCTTGGAACAGTACAGATATGTTAAGTCCGTCAGTTATAACCAATTTTTGATCGAGCGAGTTGGTTTAGCTGAACAAACCTTGCCTATACTCGGGTCTTTTTTGAGTATCTTAAAGGGCTCTTCTGGGTGGAACCATACTGTCTTGGAAGCTCTGATGACTGGTTGTCCGGGTCTTAAGGCTATGGGTTGGTTGACTAATCGACTCAGCGATCTTGCCGGCGCTTTTGTTTTAGGGGACGCCCCCGTAGCCGTTATGTTTCCCGATGGTAATGCCTCGGTTGCCCGCTTATTGGTCCATAAGTTAATTCCTGAGGTTGCGCCGGCGATGAGGGGATTTGAGGATGTGGCCATTGCAAACTTTAACTACGATGCTTTGGATCTTGCAGAAAACCCGACTCGCTTAAGGCTTAATAGCACAGTCGTAGGGGTTAAAGAGACAGCTGCTAATAATGTAAAGGTGGATTACGTTCAACGAGGTAAAGCCTTTAGCCTGAGTGCAGACCACTGCGTTCTCGCTTGTTACAACGGCATTATTCCCCATCTTTGTCCGGAAATGAGCAAAGCGCAGAAAGAGGGTTTGAGCTATGGCGTTAAGATTCCCTTTGTCTACGCCAATGTGTTGTTAAAAAATGGCCGAGCCTTTGCTGGACTTGAGACGACTTTTACCCAGTGCCCTTATGATCCCTTTCACTGGGTGAGTGCCGCGCCCACGGTGACGTCAGGGGGCTATAAGCCACCNCAGAGTCTCGACCAGCCGATGGCAGTGTTTATGATGGCCTCACCCACACCNATGGATTTGAAAGGTACGCCGGCACGCGATCTATTCAGGATGGGTCGCCACAANATTTATANCACGCCATTNATAGACTANGAGAAACAGATTCGTGATCAGCTTCAGGCAATGCTAGGTAAGCATGGCTTTAATCATGAGACTGATATTGCAGCCATTACGCTTAATCGAATTCCTCATGGTTACGCCTACTCCTACAAGGGACTCGATGATCCGGAATGGCAAGAAGGGCAGGCACCGCATGAGCTTGGTCGGGCACAATTTGGGCGGATCTCAATTGCCAATTCTGATTCAGAGGCCACGCCTCTAATGCAGGCAGCTTTTGATGCGGCCTGGCGAGCAGTGGAAGAGCAAACGGCTTAACCACCATGGACCGATTTATATAAACACGTTTAAAAACCAATAATGGAGTCATANATGCAAAAGTTCTTGTTAATGGCAGCCTTGTTTCTGGCTGCAACACAACTATCAGCGCAACCAGTGATTGATGTTTTACCTTTAGATAAAGATGCTTTTAGGGTGACTGAGTTGGAGTCTATTCCGCCTTGGCCCGATGGCACAGTGCTTTCAGGCGCTAATGAGCACTGGCAAAAAGTAATACACAAAGGTGATTTTGTGGTTGCGCTTTATGAGTCTATGCCGGCGCTGATCGATGTGAGTTATCCCTTTGCTTATGATGAGTTTGTAACGGTCTTAGAGGGTAAGGTTATTCTGACTTCNNTATCCGGTGAAAAGCAGACTTATACTGTGGGTGATAGCTTCCTTGTGCCAAAAGGTTGGCAGGGAACCTGGGATATGCCCGTTAAGTTTCGAGAAATGATTATTATTGAAACGAAAGCTTGGGTGGCAGGCGAAGAGTAATTAATGCTCAGAGAAAAATTACAGGGTGAGATATTTAACTGTTGCAGTGCCATGTCTGGCGGTATTGGTGTTGCGTATCACGGCTATTGCGTGACCTGAAGGGCACAGATTATTGTCCGTCACAGCTATTCCTACTCGCTAAGATACGTGAGATTGAACAGTNACTTNGTTTACACTAAGGCCTATGGGGAGTTTAGTTAATAGTGACGATGAAGGTAATCTGTTGGGTAATGACACGCGCAACAGGCCAATGGACTATGAAAAACTATTAATCAAAAAAACTGACCTTTATCGTAAACGTTAAGGTTATCGATTTTGGGGTTAATAATGAAACGTATTCTAATCACCTTGGCGGTTCTAATTACTGTAGGGCTGGTCGTGATCATCATGCGCACCGTGGCTCATCAGCCCCTGCAATCTCAAGCGATAGATCAGGTGGATATCCAGCTCGATGAAATGGCTATGGCTGAGCGCCTCTCGGCCTCAATACGTTTTAAAACTGTTTCCCATCAAAATCCGCAATACAAAGATCTGAGCCAATTTCAGGGTTTTATTGACTGGGTGCGGCGCAGTTATCCCNTGGTTGATNGCACTNTGNAACTGANCATGCTCAATGACAGTATGTTGTATCGTTGGGACGGTGCNGACCCNTCCNTAGCACCTATATTGGTCACTGGCCATTATGATGTGGTACCGGTTATTCCTGGTTCTGAATACAAATGGCANCATCCTCCCTATTCNGGTGCNATCGTTGATGGCATTGTNTGGGGCCGCGGTGCACTCGATGATAAAAGTGGNGTTCTNGGTATTCTCGAGGCCGTNACTTATTTGATTNANCAGGGTCATCAACCNCAGCGCACNGTTTATCTAAGTTTTGGNCATGATGAGGAGATTGGTGGCCCNGAGGGCGCGGCTGCTGTGGCGGCTTATNTGCAGGAACANCANGTGCAACTGGCNTGGTCTCTGGATGAAGGTTCNTTTGTTTTCGANGGNTTACTNCCGGGTGTTGAGGGATTGGTTGCGGTAATNAATGTGGCAGAGAAGGGCAGTATNACNNTGGATATTGTGGCGACAGCGCAGGGCGGNCACTCGTCNATGCCCACTCAACAGAATGCAGTCAATGATCTGGCGCGTGCGATTACCAAGTTAGAAAAGCAACCCATTCCCGGTGGCCTTGAGGGGCTGGGCGCTGAGTTATTTGATAAGGTCAGCCGTCATATGCCGTTTCTAACCCGCGCGCTATTTGCTAACCAGTGGCTGTTTGGCGCGGTTATTGAAAAGCAACTCAGCAATTCGCCCACCACTAATGCCATGCTACGCACTACCACCGCACCAACCATGCTTTCGGGCAGTGTCAAAACTAATGTGCTGCCGATAGAAGCCGTGGCGACAGTGAATTTTAGAATCCACCCCAGAGATTCCATGGGCAGTATTGAGGCCTATGTCAGTGATATTGTAGCAAGCGATACTGTTTCTGTTAGACGTCGCGGTGGTAGTAATGCTTCTGCGGTATCGGACTGGAGCGCATCGGGTTATGGCGCCATCACCGAGAGTATGCGCGAGGTATATGGTAATCTGATCGTGGCGCCGGGACTGATGATCGCCGCATCAGATAGCAGGCACTATGGCAAGGTGGCAGATAATGCTTACCGATTTAATCCGATACGCCTGACACCGGAGTTGCTCACTGGATTCCATGGCACAAACGAGCGAATTTCCATTGCTGACTACGCTCAGGGTGTGCGGGGCTATATTAGGATAATTGGACAGGGGACCAGTGAATAACAGCGCCAACAAATGGGTGGAAGCGTGGAGTGATGTTTGAGCATAGCCTTAATTAGCGTTCTGAACCCGCAGACAATGCGTCATCACCGCTGGTGGACGCATAGAACTCCACAACCTTTTTCCCGCGATAGAACGCACTAGGCTGGACGTATTACTCGGCTATTGAGCACATCTCATTACCCGCAGTTGGTGCACTTTGCCGAGCTTATTGGTTTATTATGTCATGACCTATGTTATAATTACTCCACAACTATACTTGCCCCCCTGTATTGATGAGAAATGCCATGAACGTAGAAAACAATCTAATGCCCACTGAAGCGCAAATCAAGTCCATTATGGAGGGAGAAAAAGATAAACCAATTCATATGGTGAACCTGCTTAAGTTCAGAGATAAAGCAGAATATGAAGATGGTCGTGAAACAGACATGACAGGTCGGCAAGCCTACGCCATCTATAGTGCTGAGGTTAAGGGGCATATAGAAAAAGTGGGTGGGGAAGTACTCTTCGAGGGTGAAGTGAACGGTTTGATGGTGGGAAAGGTAGAGGATCTTTGGGACATGATCGCTATCGTCAGGTACCCTAAAATGAAAGCAATGATGAAAATGACGAGTGATCCTTCCTACGAGGAAAGCGCGATACACCGGATCGCCGGTCTAGAAGGTCAGCTCAATATTGAAACTAAAGCCTTCTAGCGGCCGCGTCGTCGCGATCTTCTAACGGGCGCGACTCAGTCCTGCTGGTATTTCGCCCACGTGGGAACTTGGGCCACGATCGGCGCATAGAAGGGCAGCGTGAGGGTGCGCTCCACGTAGGCGGCATAGGCGGGCCAGCGCACTGCGTCGACTTTTACGCCCGCGAGGTTCAGATTGACGAAGCTGGTGGTCAGTGCAATGTCCGCGAGTGAGAACATTCCGCCTACCATGTATTCGTTGTCTCCAAGGCACTTGGTCAGGTAGTCGAGTGCCCTTGGTAGCGCCTTTTCGAGTATGCGGTCGACGAGTTTGGTGTCTGTATCGAGATTTAGGACCTTGGGCTTCACAACGCGTTCGAAGAAGACGCCGGCCGTCACATAGTTGAGCTGCGAGCCTCCGTACTCTTGGTACCAAAGCGCTTTGGCACGTGGCTGCGGGTCCGCGGGCAGAAGGGGGGGCGTCGGGTAGCGCTGCTCGATGTAGCTCAAGATCACCGACGAATCGGGGAGTACAAAGTCGCCTTCCTTCCAGACAGGGATCTTTGACAGGGGGCTGAGTTCTCGGAATTCTGACGGGGCGCCGAACGGCGTCTGCTCGACGTCTTCGAATTCTATGCCCTTATAGGCGAGTGCCACCCGGACCTTGCGGACATAGGGTGAGACGGTGCCGCCGTAGACGAGTGGTTTCTGCGTGTTCTGGTTCATTGAGGTCTCCGAATGGTTTAGATCGACTGACAGAAGGAAAACTCACGATCTACGCCAATTGCGAGTGTGTCTTCGTGACTGCAGTCCGACCTTTTCAAGGATTTGCTCACAAGGTAATTCCTTCGAGTCGCAAAATTCCGGTACCTGCCATCATTTTTTCCAGGCTGAAAATCCAGCGCGCACCCATAATAAGCAATAGAAAGCCCATTAAACCGAGGGCAATTTTTAGAATAATAGGCATAGCTTGTGTGCAAAATATCTTTATGGAATTATACTAATGTAATATTTTCCCGCGAATAACCCAATCCTAATACCATTGGTCGAGCCGCTATGGGGGGTAAGTTGCGGCATCGTTCCTAGACGGGTTCAACTGTCAAACACCGAGTTGAGCATGCTCGTTACTACATTGGTGGCCTGTGCTTTGCCCAAACCCTGATGGCGGCGCAGACGATTCCACATCTCGAACGAGACGCTAGCATTTGCCAATTCACGCGAGGTGCGATCAAGTTCTTTCAGTTCGGGGAGCCACTCGTCTAGTTGCTTACGCTGATTGCTTTGGTGGCGCGCATAGTTCTTGCGAAGTGCTTTGGAATTCCAAAACTGAGCGTGAGCTGATAGGATGACGTTTTCGTTTAACTCCCACAACGAGGTTTGAATCTCGATTACGCAGGTTATGCGCTCTGATAGGGGAGTCTCAGACTCAAACAATAGTCTTTCCTTCGGAAACTCCTTTTCGACTTCCTCCTGAAGCAGTTGATCAAAGGCGACATGCAGGTTTTCCATATCATCAAAGTGGCGGAAGACCGAGCGAACAGCGACGCCGGCCCGCGCGGATATCTGCTGCGCACTAGGTATGAGGTTGCCTTCTTTAACCATCGTCATGGCTGTTTTGATAATAGCGAGTTTCATGCGTTCACCGCGTACTACACGGCCGTCTTTTGCTACTGTTTGTTCTGGTCCAAGCAAAGCTTGATCTCCTGTTTGTTCTGATCTAAGCAAGGCTTGATCTCCTTATTTGACAATTCACTGCTCGACATAATGACAGGCTATAAACCAGAATTCTAGCGATTTTGTGAGGTGTCTATTGCGCGCCGAGATTTCATGCAGCAGTGGTCCGCGTGACTTCGGTGTTTGCAACAACAGAAACCAATCGACCTGAGACGATCTGCTCTGCATCGCTCACTATTGTCTGTACCAACTGCTGGCAGGTGGGAATGTCATTGATCAGACCACCGCACATCCCTACTGTTACCATCCCTGCATCAATGTCGCCGGTTTGCCATGCCTTGTCCTGATTGCCTCCGGATACCAGAGAATGCACCTCGGCAAACTCGCCTCCCCGTGCCTCGATTTCTGCTACCTGATCTGCGATGGAATTGCGATATACCCGTGCGGTGTTGCGATAGCTTCGGAAAATTAGGCGGGTCTGATTTTCATCCATATGCACAAACTTTTGTTTGATCGCATCATGGATTGGCGCTTCCTGTGTCACCAGAAACCGGGAGCCCATGTTGATACCTTCGCACCCCAACGCGAGTGCGGCAACAAGGCCGCGGCCATCGGCGATGCCACCTGAGGCGACAACTGGAATCTTCAGTGCCTGGGTGGTAGCCGGAAACAGCACCAAGCCGCCCACATCTTGCTCTCCTGGGTGGCCGGCACACTCGAAACCATCGATACTGACAACATCAACGCCAATGCGTTCAGCGGAGAGTGCATGACGCACGGTGACACACTTGTGAATTACCTTGATACCCGCAGCCTTTAACCGGTCCATAAACGGTTCCGGGCTGCGTCCCGCCGTTTCCAGTATCTTGACACCGCTATTGATGATTACGTCGAGTATATCGTCGTAATTGATTTCGGTGGCTACAACGCCGACGGTGAGGTTTACGGCAAATGGTTTATCAGTCAACGAAGCGCAGCGAGCTATCTCGGATTCTAATCCCTCGAGTGTGGGTTGGGAGAGAGCTGTCATAACGCCCAGGGCGCCTGCATTAGATACTGCAGCAGCGAGGTCTGCAGTGCCGACTCGCATCATTCCGCCGCAAATAATAGGGGTTTCAATACCCAGTAATTCGGTCAACCTAGTTCTCATGAGTGGCTCCAAGTGCGTGAAGTAGAAATCTCAGCATACGTAATAGCAGTACTAGTGTCAATATAATTCGAGCCTCAGGTCTTGCATAGCTACTTAATTTTCGGGGACTGTATCATGTGTGCTGGACTCTCCGATTAAAATGGCGTACCCTATGCTAAAACAATACGCCTCCAAACAATGCCCGAAAACAGACCTGGTAGTTGCGGTATGCTCCTAGGTCGTCAGTACATTCGCCCAGTGGCAGTTAGATCGACTATTATGGAGATAATGATGTCAGATTCCAGTTTGATCCGGTTCAACTTTGAGATGTTATGCAGTCACAGCCGCTCTTTGGTAAGGGGTGGAAGATGAGTGAGCGAATAGCCGAAGGCTACGATATTTCGGCGGTAGAGCAGTGGGTTGCGGAGAACGTACCCGAGCTGACCCCGCCCTTTGAGTGGGAGCGTCAGGAGGGTGGTCACTCCAACTTGACCTATCGACTGAAGGATCAAGCCGGGAAGTTGGCGGTCATTCGCCGACCGCCGCAGGGAGAGTTGTTGCCCAAAGCCCACGATATGAGCCGTGAGTGGGCACTGATATCCTCCTTAGGTGCCACCGGCTTTCCAGTTCCTGCAGCCTATAGCTTTTGCGAGAGCAATGAGGTGACCGGCGCTTGGTTCTATGTCATGGGTCATGTCGAAGGTCGTCCTTTGCACAATGCCCAGCAAACCTTAGACTGGGTGCCGGAGGATCAACGTGTCACCTTGGCACACTCCCTTATCGACACACTTGCTGACTTGCACGTATTAAATCCGGATAAAATTGGTTTGGGCGAGTTAGGTAAAAAAGAAGGCTATGTGGCACGGCAGTTGAAGACCTGGTATCGCTCCTGGACAGCTTCGATAGAGCCCGCGCAGTACGATGATGTGCGAGCTCATGACCTGCACCACTACTTTGTCGACAATATCCCGGAGCAAGGCATGGCGCGCATAGTGCATGGCGACTATGGCTTCCACAATTGCCTAGTCAACGCGAATTCCACTGTTGCGGCCGTGGTGGATTGGGAGCTAGCCAGTCTCGGTGACCCACTGGCAGACCTGGGCTACACCTTAAATATGTTTCCGGAAAGCCAGGCCGATGTCGATGCCGACCCCGAAATGTCTACCTCGCTTCCCGGATTTCCGCCTCGAAGTGCCCTAGCGGCTCGCTATGCCGAACGTACCGGGCGGATACTGGATAAGCTGGATTATTACCGAGGGTTCAATTATTGGAAGAGAGCGGGAATCATCCACGGCGTGTACGCTCGTTATATGGCAGGCCAGAAGAGTACGGATGGTGTTGACCTGGGTGGATTGCCAAAGGCTATTGACAGATCCTTGGAATTGGCTCAACAGGCTGTTGCTAGGTTGGGGGCTAAATGAACACAAAGTTGAAAACCTGGGCAATTCGGCTGCTTCTCGGATTGTTGATTTTGTTGGCCCTTGCTTATTTGGTTCGCAGCAGTCTGCTACCGGCACGCACGGTAGGCCTGTTTTTGGATTATGTAGAAGGGGCGGAGTGGATTCCGGCGCCGCAGAACTTGCTTTTTGACGGCGGCAGCATTGAATTTGCCGGCTACGATCCGGTGCAGTTGGCCGGTGTAGATATGGGCGAGTGGGATGAAGTGGTGGTGGTAAGCTTCTCCAGAGATGATAACTATCAGGATTTCCTGAAGCGCATCGACGCGAATCAGGAGTTGTCCCGATACGATCTTTCACTTTTTGCTCCCGGATATGAGCAGCGTATGTTAGCCAACTGGATGCTGAGCCGGGATCGGAACAACGACAGCGTCAACATTGAAGATAGAGTTTCGATCGAAGAAGCCATTCCTGAAGATCCATATTATGTTGATCGTTGGAAAGAAATTTTTACCGGTAGTTACCGTGGCGAAATGGTCTTGCTTAACTTTATGGCACTGAAGAAAAATTTGGATGACACTGCAGGTGAAGAAGACGCCGAGGAACTCGAAAAGCAATACAGCGAAACAGCGATGCAGGTTCTTGGCAGAATGGGGGCAGAAATTGCCGCTGTGGGAGATGTAGAAAAGGTTGTGCTGGGCCCAGAGCAACGCCAGCACGATAAATATGGGTTTGGCCACTACCCCTCAGTCGATGCTTTCGACGTCGTGTTTACTGCGCGAGCTCGACTTTCTGGCGTTCCCTTTCGGAACAAGGCAATGGATGCGGAGCGTTCCGCAGGTTATTGGGTAAAGCCGTATGATCCATTCAAGCTGGCAGTACAAAATCCCTAAGGCCGATTGCCGTGGGTGTGCGCGCCATGTGGAAAGCACTGCGGGGATAGTGCGCGTGATCGTGATCGAGCCAGTATCGGAAACCAGCCTCATTCGGACGAGGACCAGTTTATGATAAATGTTGAGCGTATTCGAATCTTGGGTGACACCGGATCCCCCTATACAAAAAAAATGTTGGCTGTTATGCGTTACCGGCAGATTCCTTACAGTTTGGTCTGGGGGGATGCAGGTTCGACACTTGATAACATGGGCATGGCTAAGCCAAAACCGTTACTGCTGCCTGTTGTAGTGATGCCACATCTGTCTGGTGGCGACGTCGCGCGCTGTGACTCCACGCCGATTATCCGCAATCTTGAGGCCATCTATGCCGAGCGCTCGGTACTGCCGAGCGATCCAGCAATAGCTTTCCTGGATTATCTAATCGAAGATTTTGGCGACGAGTGGTGCACCAAGTATATGTTTCACTATCGCTGGCACTCAGCCCAGAGCGCGGATAATGCCAGCACCCGATTGCCGCTTTGTCGCAATATCTGTCTGGAAACCCAGGAGCACCAGCGAGTAAAAGAAGATTTTGCCAAGCGTCAGATAGACCGCTTATACGTGGTTGGGTCCAACGAAAAAACCGCTCCTGTTATTGACCGCAGTTATCGGCGGTTTCTTGGAGTAATGGAGGCCCATCTGGCCAAGCAGCCTTTTATTTTGGGGCATCGGCCGGGAGCAGGGGATTTCGCTGTTTACGGGCAACTGAGCCAATTGGTGGGCTTTGACCCCACGCCGAGAGCTATCGCCCATGAGATTTCGCCGCGCACGGTGGAATGGGTGGATTTGATGGAGGATCAAAGTGGTCTTGAGCCCAGCGAGGACGCATGGAACAATATAAGCGACTTGCCAGAAACGCTACGTGAACTGCTCAGGGAAATGGGTCGTGTTTATGTGCCCGCGATGCTATGCAATGCTGCAGCGGTAGCCGCCGGTGAGGGCGAATGGGAAACGAAAATTGATGGCACAGTCTGGACGCAGAAGACTTTCCCGTATCAAGCGAAGTGCCTGCGCTGGATAAACGAACAATACACAGCATTGGATGCCGACTGCCGCAAGTCAGTGGATGCCGCATTGAAAGGTACCGGCTGTGAAAGGCTACTGGTTACATGACAAAAAGAATTAGCACACGCTGGCATCTGAAGCAGCGAAGGTATCACCGAACTGAATGCTCCGTCGTATCACTCAGACTGGGATTATGAGATAGACTCATTAAGGGGAGTTAGATGAAAAATCTCAAGCAAAAGATCGCTGTTGTCACGGGCGCTGGCTCCGGCATAGGTCGTGCCACAGCGCTTGCATTGGCGTATGAGGGTTGCTTGCTGGCAATATCGGACATTAATGAGTCGAACCTTGAGGAGACACGGCTTGCTATCGAAGCCACCGGTGCGAAGGTGCAGGCCAAATTACTGGATGTTACAGATAGAGAGGCTTTCGAAAACTACGCCAGTGAAGTCGCTGACAACTTCGGTACAGTAAATATCGTTATAAACAATGCCGGCGTCATGGTTCGCGGCAGCCTGCAAAACACCAGCATTGAAGATTTTGAATGGATAATGAATATCAATTTTTGGGGTATGGTGTATGGTAGCATGGCTTTTTTGCCCTATCTCAAGCAGTCAGGCGAAGGGCATATCTGCAATGTCTCTAGTATGTTTGGCATGATGGCGCCTGCCAATACGGGGTCGTATGCGGCGAGCAAATTTGCCATTAGAGCGTTTAGTGAAGCTCTGCGTACGGAGTTGGATGTAGAGGAGTGCGGCGTCAGCGTTACTTCAATTCATCCAGGTATGATTAAAACCGCGATCTTACGCGATGCAAGAATAGATCCATCGATACACGAACAGACAGGCATGAATCAAGAAGACGCCCACGCTGAATTTACTAAGCAGGCGTTTAACACGCCAAAAAAGGTCGCAAATGCGATCATCAAGGGCATAAAGAAAAACAAGATGCGTGTTCTGGTTGGGTTTGATGCCTACCTGGTGGACTGGGCAATGCGCCTGGCCCCTGTCCTATTTCGCAAGCTCGCGACCAAGGTGTTGAAATTAGATAAGGCCAAAAGACAGAAAGCGGCGGGAGCGTCTGCATGAGTCATAAACCTGAAAACGATCTATTTCACTATCTACTGTGGGTTTATCTATGAACACGGAAAATTCTCCCGAGAAAATTCTGGATATTGTTGTCTTTGGTGCCACCAGTTTTGTCGGAAAATTGGTGTGTCAGTACCTCGCCGCACAATATGGCGTGGACGGGGAGGGTGGCGCTTGCACCGACGAACGGGTGAAATGGGGTATAGGTGGTCGTTCAGAGCTCAAACTAAACGAACTGAAAAAAACATTAGGAGAAGACGCAGAACTTCTACCGGTGGTTGTCGCCGATGCAGAGTCAGAGGCAGATCTGCACAGCTTGTGTGCACGCAGCCGAGTCATTGTTTCAACGGTGGGCCCCTATGCACTATACGGCTCTCCTCTGGTGAAAGTGTGTGTCGAGACCGGCACGGATTATTGCGATTTGACCGGGGAGCCGCAGTGGATTTGCGAGATGATAAGACGATACGAAGGTGCGGCCAAGGACAGCGGTGCCCGTATCGTCCATAGCTGTGGTTTTGATTCTATACCCTCTGATATGGGTACTTGGTTCCTGCAACAGCATTCTGCAAGAGAATACGGTGAAACCTGCTCGGACGTTCGCATGCGCGTTCAGATTTTGAAGGGTGGCATGTCGGGTGGAACAATAGCCAGTCTACTCAACCTTTGGAAGGAGGAGGCAAAAGATCCTGAACTACAGAAAACCATGGCAGACTCCTATTCAAGTTGCCCTGCAGATACAGCCAGGAACAGTGGGCAGAGAAGTATCAAACGAGCAGAGAAAGATATGGATACGCAGTGCTGGGTCGGCCCTTTTCCTATGGCGCCAATTAATGAAAGGATGGTGTTGCGCTCCAATGCAATTGCACCCTATCACGAAAAATTTTGTTATAACGAAGCAATAGTCACCGGCAGCGGATTTGCCGGTGCATTTGGAGCGAAAGCACTGGTGGCGACGGGGCTTATAGGTAAGTTTGCTCTGCGCTTTCCATGGCTCATCCGGTTGCTAGAAAATAGGGTGCTTCCCAAGCCTGGAGAGGGACCTTCCGCGAAAGAGCAAGCCGAGGGGTCGTTTGAATTACGGTTTTTCGGGACTACCATTGGTGGTAAAAAAGTAGCGGTCAAGATAAGCGGTGACGGTGATCCGGGATATGCCAGTACAGCAAAGATGTTGAGTCAAGCAGCTGTCTCTCTCGCTTTGGATATTTCCAATGCTGAAAAGGCAGGCGGCTTCTGGACCACCGCCACCGTGTTTGATGGGCGATTGGTAGAGCGCCTTGAAAAGTATGCTGAGATGAATTTCGAGGCGCTATAAAGCCCTGGGCGGTTTTAGCGGCCCTTCACAATCACCAGCTCTTGCCCTTGCTTTTCCGCCCGCCAACTGGCTTGGAAATGGCAGACCTCCAGCAGGCCTGATAATTCCAGCAAGCGTTTAGCCTCGGACAAATACTGTTTATCCAATTGTAGGTAGAAATCCCGCAAACGCTGGCACCGCCAAGCTGTATAATCGGGTACCGCCGAACCGATTCCAATGATTTCCCCATCGTGCCGATCGCGCAAGCGCAGATCTGCCTGTTGCACCAGAGTTGACGCGCGCTCGCCATACCACTGGCCGAAGCCGGCAAGAACGTGCTCCATTGTCGGCGTGAGATGCAGGGCGCCTCGGTCCGATTCCCCTGCGGCCGCCAACAGGTGCTCTGTCCAGAGAGACAGGCTTATACATTCCCAATGCATATAGTCACTCAGTTCACCGGGGTCGCGATACAGATGTCCGTACATGGCGTTCAGTAATCCGAGATCTGCCAGGGAGGGTCGATCGCCAAGCAGGAAGGGGGTCGTTGTAAGATGCGTATCGAGCCGAGACAGAATGTCTCGTGTAGCGCTCACGTGCCATTGTGGGTCATAGTCGGTACCGGCCAGCGCGGCAAATCGTTTGCGAATAGACGCGCCAATGCGAGCGCCGTTGTCTATGCCACGCTGGCGCAACTCGGCATCCTTCACGCGTTCGCTGGCAACCTGGCTGAACAGCTGCTTGGCCCAATCGGCGTTTCGGTCATGGCACCAGCGGGTCGTCATTGCGCCTTCCAGAATAAAGCAGTCCGCTACCATTTCAGTGATCAGCGCGACCAGATGTAGCAGCGGGTCCGCAGGGATGACCGGCCGTGCCGGGTGGCGTTTTTCCAACGCCTCGACAATATCGCAGCTATCGCGCAGTACCGATCCGTCGGGACACATGACCACTGGGTATATATGCGCTCCGGTAAGCTGTTTGGCACGCATAATGGATTCAATATTGGCGGTCACTTCGACATAGGGTAGGCGCTTGTATTGTAGGCAGGCGCGCGCCTTTGCAGAGAAGAAGGAGTTTTTTGAGCCAATCAACTCGTACTCATCCGGATATATCACTAATTCGGGTAGCTGTACCGAGTTGATGTTTTCTTGATCAGACATGGGGGGCAGTTCCTCTGTCATTGATTCCCAAAGCTCTATTTAAGTTCCAGTACCTTGTCACGAATTGGGCGAATCCGTAAGTTAAAGAAATCCAGATAATAATTCTGATAAACACGCCAAAGCGATGAATCGCCTTGTTTGGGAAATGAATCCATTCCACGGTTGACGTAGCCCGAGGAGAGGTCGAGAAACGGTGAAGCCTGCATGGCGTTTGCATCTGCTCTTGGTGTGGCTATCCGCTTCCCAGTACGATGCATATGGTTTCGGAGGCGGCACACATACTTGCTGATCAGTTCTGCCTTTAGCGTCCAGGAAGAATTGACATAGCCAAACACTTGGCCCAGATTGGGCAAGTCTGACAGCATGATACCTCGATAAACAAAATGGGATGACAGATCGATATCCTGGCCATCAACGGTCACCGAGGCACCACCGAGATACTTCATGTTCAGGCCCGTCGCGAGTACGATGATATCCGCCTCCAGGGCGTTCCCTGATTCCAACTGAATACCGGTTTCGGTGAAGTTGGTAATCTTATCAGTCACGACTTCGGCGCGCTGTTCGCGAATAGCATTGAACAGGTCGTTTTCCGGAACGGCACACACCCGTTGGTCCCAGGGGTTATATTTGGGCGTAAAGTGTTTTTCGATATCGTAATCGGCGCCCAATGCATCACGCGCCTGCTGCAACAGCGAGTTTCGGGCAAGCTTGGGAAATCTGCGTGCCAATTGATACCCAAACATCTGGGCAGCCACCTGTTTCCAGCGGGTGATTCGGAATGCCCAGGTGTTAGGTAAGAACTTGCGCAGAGTTACCGCCCAGGAATCTTCGACCGGATGCGAATGGATATAAGTAGGCGAGCGCTGCAGCATGACCGTATGTTTGGCCTGTTTCGCCAGTTCTGGAATAAGTGTTACTGCGGTGGCACCGCTGCCAATGACGACCACGCGTTTGTTAGCGAAATCGAGACCTTCAGGCCAGTGCTGGGCGTGAATAACTTGCCCAGAAAAGCGGTCGGTACCGGAAAAGTTGGGTGCATAACCGTTTTCGTAATCGTAGTACCCGCAGCACATCATTAGAAAATTACAACTAAAGTAAACGGTCTCGTTAGAGTCTGTTCGCAATGCCGTAACCGTCCAGCAGGCATCGTCTGATGACCATCTCGCGCTGACCACCTTGTGCTGAAACCGAATATGTTTATCCACACCAGCCTCTGCGGCTGCTTCGGTAATGTAGTTGCGTATTCGGGTTCCATCGCCCAGTGATTGTTTAGCCAGCCAGGGTTTGGATCCATAGCTAAACGTGTACATGTCGCTGTCTGATCGAACACCGGGGTAGCGAAAAAGATCCCAAGTGCCGCCGATAGCGCTACGACTTTCCAACAATGCAAAGCTATCCTGCGGGCATTCACGCTGCAAGTGTCGCGCTAGACCGATGCCCGTCAGGCCGGCACCCACAATGAGTATATCTACACGCTGCGTTCCATTTGTCATATTTATCACTCAGTTGGGCCAATAGAGATAATCATCGCCGGGCCTGTAGGGCTGGCCGCCGTGCTTGTCTATCATCACAGCCCCGTCAGTAATTGATGGCCAGATAGGATCTACCTGCTCTGCATTATGCGCAGCCAGCAGAGTTTCGAGTTCTGCAACTTTGTCGGGGCGTTGTTCGGCCAGATTTTCTTGCTCAGTAGGGTCCGTAGCGAGATGAAACAGAAATTTCTTTTGTGGCGTTCCCGCCGATTTATCCGGCTGATTGGCGCGAATCAGCTTCCACCCCTCATGCAGAACCGATTGTTGATGACCCTCACGCCAGAACAGGGTGCGGTGGGGGGGGTCGCCGCGCTCGCCCAGAATAAACGGTGTCAGATCTACCCCGTCAATCTTGCGGTCCGTCGGCAGCGCGACATTCGCGGCAGCCACAATTGTCGGCATCAGGTCCATGTGATGCACCGCCTGCTGATAGGTCTTACCCGCGGGTAACTTGGCGGGCCATTTGGCGATAAATGGCACATGCAGTCCGCCCTCGAAGTGGGTCAGCTTCCAGCCGCGATAGGGTGCATTGATGTCGGGTTGCTCGATGATGCTGGCGCCACCGTTGTCGCTAGTGAACAGAATCAGAGTGTTATCCGTAAGCCCGTTGTCAGCCAGGGCCTGAGTAACTCTGGCAACGCTGCGATCGAGCGAACGCAGCATAGCGGCATACACCCGCAGGCCGTGCTCTTCAATATGCGCCAGCGCTTCATAATCTTCTCTGCTAGCCTGCAGCGGGTTGTGCGGACCCCAGTGTGCAAGGTAGAGGAAGAAGGGGCGATTTCGGTTGGACTCGATGACCTTAACGGCCTCGTCAGTGTAGTAGTCTGTCAGGTATTTCGCTGGTGCGAACTCCTCGCTACCGTTGAAGCGAGCGGAGAATTTTCCGGCGGCCCACACCATGCGATCAGTGCCATCGTGCGGAAATTTCTGGTTCACCACATCGGGATGGGCCTCGGGTAAATATAGCAGACCGCTGAGTTCAAGGCTCTCGTCGAAACCCTGCTTATTGGGTGCCATATCGCCTTCCGAGCCGAGATGCCATTTACCGATATGCGCCGTATAGTAGCCGTGACCCTGCAGCAGCTCGGCGACGGTGATCTCGCTTGCGGGCATGCCTGCCTCGTAGACTCCAGGCATGGCATCAGCTTTTTCGGCGTCGATGAAGGCCGGTAAGGGCCCTGGATTTTGATCAAGCATCCATTGGATTATGGTGACGCCGATTTTGGGGAAAGGGGTGAACTCGTAACCAAAGCGGGTGTTGTAACGACCTGTCATGGAAATGGCACGGGATGGCGCACAGACAGCGTTACCCGAGTAACCGTTGTCAAACCGGACGCCTTCCGCCGCCAACGCATCGATATTGGGGGTCATCAGGCTACCGTCCGCGGCACCGCCGTTATAAAGAGAAATATCGTTAAAACCCATATCGTCTGTCATGATCAGAATGATGTTGGGGGGGCGTTGCTCTGCAGGGAGTACGGCAGCGTCGGGGCCCGCAGACCACTTCACTGGCCGATTCGGCGCCACGGGCGAAGTCAGCGCCGTCAGCTTGGGCATGGCCCAGACCAAAACATTTACGCGATTTTGCCAGCCGATTGCAGTGGCGCTTGTAACCAGTAGCAAAGCGATAAGGACTTTTTTCATGATGCGCCTTTAGTGAAATTATTTAGCATATATCGTGCCATAATATGAAATTGTAAGTCAACGGCTCTATTCAACATAGTTAATGGATAAAGGGGTGCCGAATTGAGCAACCTAGACAAAAAAGTTGCGGTAGTCACTGGTCTGGTCTCTGGTATCGGCAGGGTTACCGAGCTCGCACTGGTGGCAGAAGGCTGCCAGTAGTCGATCTCCGACATCATAGCGCAGCGGCCGGTCGCTGCAGCGTGGTCAACGTGATGACAGTGCTGCACGGGCTCGCCACCAACTTACCGCGCAGCCCACAAAGCCTAGTAGTAGAGCCAGCACTAGCCTGGGATCGCCAAGATAATTGAATGGGGCAACGGGGAACGCGATGGTCTTAGCCAGCGCGGCTACCTTGAATTCGTATCTTCCGGTGAACATAGGATTGGTCGAGATTTCGATCATGTCGCGTCGACTGCGGTAACGAACACCAGCGGCACCGCTCCAAGTCTCCATGCCTACTGCATTCATGATATCCATTACTCGCGGGGATACGGACTGGCCTTGAAATACGGGATGGCTGGCTCTGGAGAGCATGGCCGGGAACATATATTCCATGTACTTGGCCAGTACCTCAGCGGTGGTTTCACCCGGTTCCACCCCTTTAATCTGCAAGGGCGTATCGTACATTTCCACGATGTTGATCATGACAAAATCATCCCCGTCATCATCCTCCATAAACTTGCGAAAACTGGCAAGTTCCTCGGGCGTTGCGGTTAGTGTCCCGAGATAATGGTCGATTTCTTGTTGGCTAAGTGGCCCCTTGAAAGAGGTGTACCAGCTGAAGAATCCGACATAGATAACTGATATTACGAGCCAGGTGCATTTAGTCACAGTCATTTATACTTCTCCACTATTTTGATTCATATTAGGTGGGCGTTGTTTGGTGGTTTCGCATTCCGGTGGCGAGGTCTGCCAGCGCACTTCGTGATTGGGTAGTATGGGTTCTTGTAGCTTTGAGATAAAGCCAAGGGCACCACTGGTGCCCGCCCAGAATAACAGGGACATGTGATTCAGGTAGGCAACAGCGATTACTATCAGCAAGGCAAGTGCAACGAGGGCTAGTTTCCTGGATAGGGTGTTTGTCATGTTCACCGCTTGATTGTTTGTCTTTTTGATGTGTACGCAAGAATCTCCACTGGAAAGAATAATTATCTGATCAATATACTAGAATAGTAGCACTACATATGTCAATATAATAATCGGGTCGGTTGAATGGTTGTCTGCGAGTGCTCTGCTAAGCGGCCACCAAAGCGATATCGATAATACAATAGTGAAAAGG
>NYXU01000004.1 GCA_002685715.1 Porticoccaceae bacterium
CACCGTTGCGCAATCACCCGTACCTGTTGACGTGCTCAGCGCGGATGAGCTCAACAAAGCAGGCAGTAGTGATATGTTGGAGCAACTCAAGGGTGCCATCGAGCACCCCCTTTTTCATATCAGCTTGATACACATCTGATTCAATTTAAACCTAAAGCTACCCTCCCTCATTTCTGTCCTCAATATTGGCCATTACTATAACGGGATGGTATTGCCAAGCAACTGCTGCTACAGGCTGGGCTAGCGCCACAACAGTGAGACGACAACAAGTTGCGTAAATGCGACATAGCACAAATAAAACGCGTGCACCTCTCTATTTTTGTGGTCTATACTGGCCGATCGAAGGCATACATGATGTCTTCGACAAACCGGTGCAGTAGTGGGTTCAGGCCCCTTCTGACTTGATTAAGAACAATAATCATAAGCCCATTGCAGGCACTACAACTAAAGTTCCATTCACTAATATCTCGGGGGAGATTTATGAAATCTAATACTTTTTGGAAATTAAATGCCATTGCGGCAGCAGTTATCAGTGGAAGCGTTATGCTACCTACTGTAGCGACTGCAGCTGAAGCAACTTTGGAAGAAGTTGTTGTGGTTGGTTCACGTGGTGCACCTCGCACCGTTGCTGACTCACCAGTACCAGTTGATGTACTGAGCGCTGATGAACTTAACAGTGCAGGTAGTAATGATTTGCTGATGCAACTTCAAGGCGCTGTTCCTTCTTTAAATGTGCATCTACAACCTATCAGTGATGCTGCGTCTATGATCCGTCCCGCCAACCTTCGCGGCCTATCCTCAGATAGCACCTTGGTTCTGGTCAACGGCAAGCGTCGTCACCGCGCCTCGGTTATCGCATTCCAAGGTGGTGGCGTAAACGATGGTTCTCAAGGTCCAGATATTTCTGTTATCCCGAGCATCGCATTGAAGCAAGTTGAAGTACTGCGCGATGGTGCGGCGGCTCAATATGGTTCAGACGCGGTAGCTGGTGTCATGAACTTTATGCTTAACGACGCTTCCGAGGGTGGAAGCCTGACTGTCAAGCAAGGTGAATACCAAGCGGGTGACGGTAAAACGTCTGTTGTAGCAGGCAACTTTGGACTGCCATTGACCGATGCAGGTTTTATGAACATTAGCTTCCAAATGAAAGAAGCAGACCCTACATCTCGCAGCCTTCAGCGCCCAGATGCACAAGGCCTTATCGATGGTGGTAACACTGACGTGACAGTGCCCGCGCAGATTTGGGGTGCACCGATTATGGATGATGATGTTACATTCTTCTTTAATTCCGGTCTTGATCTTGGCAATGGTTCAACAGCCTATATGTTTGGTAACTACTCAGAGCGTGACATAGATGGTGGATTCTACTACCGTAACCCAAATGATCGTTCTGGTGTGTTCACATACTCTTGGGCCGCTAATGCTGGTCGAACTAACACCGATGGCGTTGCTTTAAACGCTGCTGGTCAGACCTCTGCCGAATTTGTTGAACGTGGTGGCACTGCAGACGATTTCGTTCAGGAAGGCGCAGAAAATGATGGTACGCACCGGCTTGTTGCCGATCTCGGAGGCTGTGCTGCCGATGTAGCCGCAAATATCCCCAACATCCGTACAGTGGATCCTACAGACGATGCAGCACGCGATGTGCTAATGGCCTCAGATGCATGCTATATTCACAACGAGCAAGCACCTGGCGGATATACACCTCGCTTTACCGGCAATATTGCTGATACATCGTTCACCGCTGGTGTGCGTGGTGACTTAACCAGTGGTATGTTGGCCGGTTACTCCTATGACCTCAGTGGTTCTGTGGGTCGCAACGAAGCTGATTTCGGTCTTAACAACACCTTTAACCCATCTATGGGTCCTGATTCAGGGCGTGACTTCTCAACTGGTAGCTACATTCAGCTGGCAAAAACGTTTAACTTTGATCTGCAGAAGCAATTTGGCGATACTAGTTTCGCTATGGGTTATGAGTGGCGTGAGACAACTTTCGAAGTAGTCGCAGGTGAGCAAGCGTCTTGGCAAGTCGGCGACTACACAACTGCTACCCCTTCCCCAGCTGTTAATCGTGCTGGTGATCCCGTGGATTCATATGGATATACCGAAACTGAATCTGCCACCGCTAATGAGTACAACCTTACTGAGGCAGGGCTTGAAGCACAAGGGCTTGAAGAACAGAGAGAGTGGAGTCAAGCTACAAGTATCGACCTAGCGACTTTCCAGCCGTTTAATGTTGGTTCTCATGGCTTTGCTGGGTTCTCTCCAGATTCTGCTGGTGCATTTACCCGACGCAACTATGCGCTGTATGTGGATGTTGAATCTCAGTTAACCGATGATCTATTAGTCGGTGGTGCGGTTCGCTATGAAGACTATACAACCTTCGGTGATACCACGAACTACAAGTTCACTTTTAACTATCAGATTACCGATAGTATTGCACTGCGTGGTTCTACAAGTACTGGCTTCCGTGCACCAACGCAGGGTCAGGCCAACGTTGTAAACACTCAGACTACCCTTGTTGACGGTCAGTTGACTCAGGCGCAAACGCTACCAAGCTTTAAGCTGGGTGAAGGTGAACTGCAGCCAGAAGAATCTAAAAGCTATGCTTTTGGTTTGGTAATGTCATTGGGTGATGTGGAAATCACTGCCGATTACTTCAATATTGAAGTAGAAGATCGTATTGCATTAACCAGTAACGCAGCACCTACTGCTGGGCAGATTACTGCCATGACAGCAGCAGGGATTCCAAACGCTGAACTTCTGGGTCAGATCAACTACTTTACCAATGACTTTGATACCGAAACTGAAGGTCTTGATATCGTAGCTACTTATGGTGCTGATCTTTTTGGTGGCTCTACTGACTTTAGCTTAGCTTACAACTGGACAGATACTGTCGTGTCAAATCAGGGCTCATCTACCAGTAACAGCAAAGTTAAACGTCTGGAAGAAGGTCTACCCAACCACCGTGCGACATTCACTATGGCGCAAAGCTGGGACGGTATGAGTGCATTTGTTCGCACCAACTACTTTGGTGAGTACTATGCAGTCCACGCTGACTGGTTTGGTACAGATGCTGACTCAGCATTTACCGTTGATGCCGAAGTAACCTATGCCCTTACCGATAGTATGTCTGTATCGGTCGGTGGACAGAACATCTTCGATCAAGACGCTGAGCGCATTGATGGCTCAGCTGGCGCTGTTGCAGAAGGTGTTCCTGGAAATGTTCTAGGTGCAATTTTCTATGAAACATCGCCAATGGGTATTGAAGGTGCCTACTGGTACATGAAAGCCAGCTACAACTTCTAAGCAACTCTGATGAGTTAATTAGAAGCGGGTCAGTGCGCAAGTGCTGACCCATAAGAAGTACAAAAAAGGGGTGCCAACTGGCACCCCTTTTTTATGTCGCTGAAGTTTTTGTATTACACCATTTATGTAACCCTAATTTTCTCAAAGCGCTGATCAATCAGACCAGATCAGCTATCTTGAGTAACTGCTCACCAAAATTTTATCGGTATGGTCGCCAAGCACTAGTTTTTTACATTCAATCGAGCGAACATAACCCTAATAGGGAAAATCGTTATTTAACCACCCATGCGTTTAAATGCACTATGCTTTTTATCGATAAACTGATGCTTAAGCGCGCCAATAATATGCGCACCCAAAACGATGTAGAGCAGATAGGGCAATAGGTATTTGTGTATTGCTCCCCAAAGAATATAGGAACCGCTCTGCTGCCAGAGCGATGCGACTCATTGGCTGAAGTTAGCGCTAGCTTATCGTTGCTTTTGCTCTGACCCGTAGCGGCAACTAATAAAAACAGCCCCGCCACTAGGGCAATCATTGCCTGAATCCACAGTAGCGCTGACTTGGCGGAATCCAACGGCGTCTGGCTGGGCTTTGGATTTTCCAAGAAACCGGTATTAACCACATAAATCAAGAACCAAGTGGCCACGGTAAAACAGTCCTGAGCCGCGAGTAAGGTACCAAAAACTCGCACCTTAGGCGCGCTGCAGCTGTCGATGTGACTAAGGCAGGAGCTGAGCTCGCTGCCAATGCGATAGGGGCTAGGCTTATCGATAGAAGCACGCTAAAAATGGATGCGAGACGGTGACGCATACCCTAACCCTCTATTATATTTATCGCTATATTAGACGACACTTGCCCACTATTAAGTGGGCTCTGTGTTTAGGCGGTTTCACCATCTTCAGGTTGCTCAGCCATGGTGCTGTTTAACCAGCGCATTTGCACCGCGATGCCCACCAGGTAAATCAATAAAAAGGCGAGATGAAAGCCAACAACTAATGGGTCTTCAAAAGAATCAACGAAAGGGTCGCCCAGAGGTAATCGGCGCAAGAAGTCGGAAATCGCTGGAATCATATGAAATAGCAAGGTACTTGAGTAACCCAGCGCTTGGAAATAAATAGAAAAACGACCGAAAAGCGCCAGTTTCTCCATAATAATCCCACCAAAAACCGCCACTAAAGTGAGTACTGCAAGCCAGTGGGCAATACCAAAACCGCCCTGGTTATAGATACCCAATGCCGATCCGGCAACAATGATGGTAACCCAGATATACAGGTGACCCGATCGATTGCTCAACGCAATCATCTTGTATTTAGCTAATGTATAAAAGGCGGTAACTAGCGCAACAACGCCAAGAATCGTATGGAACCACCCTAATAATGTCATTTCAGGCATAGTAATTTTCTCTTNTTTAATAAATAGGATTATTTGTGCGGATTGACCAGATACTTCTCACCCGTGGCTTGCTTGGCATAGCCTCGAATAATATCCGGTTGNAACATTTCTTCGAGGGATATTTCCTGCGTGTAATGACTGGCGAAAGTGGTTGTAATTTCTTTGGCAACACGCTCACGCATGACTTGAAAACGCTCCATACCAATACGTCCAATCATCGGTGTTAACAACCAACCCCCTAGGCCCCATTGCATACCGTAGGCGCGATTAAGAATGGTCGGTGACATATCAAGACCACCGTAGATGTAGACCTGTTTATAGGTATCTGATCCATAACGGCTATATTCGGTGGCGGTTTTATTGGCGGCGATCTCCATCGCTGTCAATATTTGCCCGGGTAATTTACCCTCATTACCGCCCCCAGTGGCATCAAAGCCCAGTGTTGCACCAGTNGCCACCAATGCATCAACAAGACTGTCCATAAAGTCGGGAGCACTGGTATCGCAGATATACTCGGCACCGATCTTTTTCAGTGTCTCTACCTGTTCGGGCTTTCTCACTACATTAATTAGAGGAATACCATCATCTTGGCAGATTTTAACCAGCATCTGACCCAGATTTGACGCTGCCGCGGTATTTAACAAGGCACTATGGTTCTCCAGCCTCATGGTTTCAACAAAGGCTAGCGCGGTTAATGGATTAACAAACGAAGATGCTGCCTCACTGGAGCTAGTGCCATCGTCCATCACCAAACAGCTATTAGCAGGCACACAGCGATACTGCGAGTACATCGCACCGCCGGCAACACCCACCGTCTTACCAATTAAGTGTTTTGCGTTGGCACCGGCATCGACAACCACCCCACCCCCTTCATTGCCCACTGGCATAGATTGATCCAGCCTAGCGGTCATCGCTGCCATTAACTTAGGATGTATTTTTGCTGTCGTAACAGCCTGCTCTCCCTCGCCGGAAATACTCAGGCTATCTAAATCAGCGGCAAAGCTGATCAACAAACCAAGGTCAGATGGATTAATAGGCGCTGCTTCCACTTTGATAAGCACGTCATTTTCTGCCGGTGTTGGTCTTTCAGTATTGCTAATTGAAAGCTGCAATGTACCGTCGCTGGTGACTGTTGATCGTATTTCTTTAGAGCTTTGCTCTGACATTCTTATTACCCCTGTAGGTTATATTTGACCATTTTTTAACACTAGGTATGATAGAGCCTATGCAATGTTTTTTACAAGTAGANACTGAAATCATACTGGTATATAAATACATACTATGACGCAATGTAAAAGCCCTGTGAGCAACGCACTCAGTCTGGTTGGCGGCAAATGGAAAATCGCCATTATCTATAATCTGCGCAATGAACCGATCAGATTTGGCCAATTAAAACGTATTCTTACGCCTATTACTCAGCAGATGCTGACCAAGCAATTGCGCGAAATGGAGCGAGATCAATTGATTGTCCGTACTGTTTTTGAGGTTATTCCACCCAAGGTTGAGTATTCTCTGACAGAATTTGGTCAGTCTTTTATGCCAGTCCTAAACTCTCTATGCAGATGGAGTACCGAGCATAAAGACCTTATGCAGACCATCAGTGACAATAGACTGTCTAGTGAAGTGCCATAAATTGACTGACCTACTCTTACGCATAATCAACGATTAAATCGGAGTCCTTGTCGAAATGAGCGATAACAATACCTTCGTACCGCCAAAGGTATGGCAGTGGGATAAGAGCAGTGGCGGAAAATTTGCCGCCATTAATCGTCCAATATCCGGTGCCACCCACGACAAGGAACTGCCTGTGGGAGAACACCCATTTCAGCTGTATTCCTTNGCGACNCCAAATGGGGTAAAAGTCACCACCATGTTTGAAGAGTTATTGGCATTAGGGCATAGCGATGCCGAATACGATGCATGGCTGATTAATATTAGCGAAGGCGAGCAGTTTAGCAGTGGTTTTGTCGCGGCCAACCCTAACTCTAAGATCCCTGCCCTAATCGACTACAGAGGTGCTGAGCCTGTTCGTCTATTTGAATCAGGCGCTATGCTGTTATATTTGGCCGAAACCTTTGACGCCCTATTACCTAGCGCAACGCCAGAGCGAAGCGAATGCCTATCATGGTTATTCTGNCAAATGGCTAGCACCCCATTTCTGGGTGGTGGCTTTGGTCATTTTTATGCCTATGCACCCGAGAAATACGAGTACCCGATCAATCGCTTTGCCATGGAAGTCAAAAGACAACTGGATGTACTGGATAAAACACTGGCGTCGCGTCGCTATTTAGCCGGCGACCAGNATTCGATTGCCGATATAGCNACNCATCCATGGTATGGCACCTTGGTATCAGGCTCCCTTTATAGTGCGCAGGAGTTTTTGGATGTCTCTAGCTATAGCAATGTTATACGCTGGGCTGAGGAGATCCAGCAGCGCCCTGCGGTGCAGCGCGGNCTAAAAGTGAATCGGGTATGGGGCGATAAAAGNCGGCAGNTGCCAGAGCGCCACAGCGCCACTGACTTGGATGGCTAAATTATCAGCCTATATGCGCTAAGGCGAGTATTTCACTACACATCTAACAATTGGCTCCATAGAACATGCTATGGAGCCAATTTCTTAGATATTACACACCTAGTTTATCCGACAGCGATCTCACTGAGTTTATTAAGCGATCTCACTGACTTTATTGAGCGTTGTGGTNTGCCAATTAGTGTATTCCATTAATCCATGCAAAGAATTCTCACAGCCNAAGCCNGACTGTTTATGGCCACCAAACGCTTGGAATGGCGAGTATTGATGAATCTCATTTAGCCATACAGTGCCCGCTTCAAGCTGGCTACCAATGCGCTGGATAGCGTCAAGATCATTACCCCAGACTGAGGCGCCCAGTCCGTANATAGTGTCATTAGCACGGGCAATCACATCGGCTTCATCCGACCANTTCATCANNGGCAAAATTGGCCCGAAGGGTTCTTCCATTACAATGCGAGAATCCTCTGGAGGATTNTCNACCAAGGATACTGGCACAAACCANCCCGGTGCACTNTCATCNATCTCACCACCGATGGCAAATTTATAGCCATTAGCATGGCAGTCGGCAAAGTAATCCTTAACCTTGCCATACTGCATGGAGTTCTGAATTGGACCCAAATCAGTATCCGCCTCAGTGCCATCGCCTACTTTGATATTTTGCGCAATAAAATCGGCTAGCGCATCACGCACTTCNTCATAGACATCTTCATGGATATATAAGCGCTTGGTGACATTACAGAACTGTGCATTATTCTGGAACGCGGCCCAGAATAATTGTGGCGCGATTGCTTTAGCATCGACATCTGCCATCACAATTGCTGGGTCATTACCTCCCAACTCTAAGGTAACGCGCTTGATGGTATCTGCCGCCGAACGCATAACATGGCGCCCGGTTTCTGTTGAGCCGGTAAAAGCAATTTTATTGATATCAGGGTGTACCGTCATCCACTTACCTAGCTCATCACCGCCACTCACTGCGCTAAGCACGCCGGCTGGAAACACTTGTTGCGCCAATTCAACGATTTTGAGATCACAGAGTGGCGTGTAGGGAGAAGGTTTAACGATGATAGTACAACCGGCCATTAGCGCTGGTGCTATTTTCCATATCGCCAACAGAATGGGAAAGTTCCAAGGCACAATAGCGCCAACCACACCCACCGGCGTCATGCGCGTGACAACCCGACGCTCATCGGTATCCTCAACCCCTTCTTCTGGCAACCGTTGAGTAGCGATCGCGCGCAACCAGGCCACTGAGCCAAATACTTCCCATTCTGCACCTGCTCTTGGTTTGCCCTGCTCACGAGTCAGCAGGCTCATAAGACCTTCGGCATTAGCTTCAATAAGATCGGCATAGGCCTCTAGCGATGCTTGGCGCTCATCAGCTGAGGTTTTACTCCACACATTAAAAGCCTGACGTGCTGCGCTAACCGTTTCATCGAGCTGTGCTTTAGATGCATCAGGCACCTGCGCAAAAACTGATCGCGTTGCAGGATTATAAACTGGCAATGTGTTTTCAGTTGTTACCATTTGGCCATTAATCGCCATGGCAAAATCTGTTTCTATTTTCATCTCAAATCTCCTTGTTATTTTTCTTGATCGGTCAATTTTTGTGCTACTTCATACTGACCAGAATTATTGATATTTTTAATGGTTGCATTAGTCATCTAGGGTTTTTAACTCTCTGCGCATGACCTTGCCGGTACTGGTTTTGGGGAGGTCCTCAACAAACTGTACCGCTCTGGGCACCTTGTACGCCGCCAAGTGCTCGCGACAGTAGGCGATGATGCTGTCACTGTCTGGCGTAACACCGGTTTTGGGTACAATATAGGCCTTGGCCAGCTCGCCTTTCGCTTCATCGGGAATACTGCCCACCGCCACCAGAGCGACATCAGGGTGACCAGCGACAACACGCTCGATTTCTGCGGGATAGACATTGAAGCCGGCGGTTAAAATCATGTCTTTCTTGCGATCGACAATAAACACACAGCCATCGTGATCCATGGAGGCTAAATCACCAGTATGCAACCAACCGTCTGCTTCAATAGTGTCACTAGTGGCCTGCTCATTGCCATAGTAGCCCTGCATCACAATGCCACCTTTGATCATTAGCTCACCGACCTCACCTATGGGCATGGTCTTGCTAGCATCTTCAGTATCGGCAATTCGAGCGTCGGTATAGGGCAATGCTACACCGATGGAACCGTGCTTGACCGGACCATTAGAGGCAAAGGTGGTACCCAGCCCACCTATCTCAGTCATGCCCCAGAGTTCAATCAGCGGACAACCGAAGCGCTGCTCGACTTCTTCCATTTTTGGCTTGGGCATGGTCTGACCGCCAACGGTGCAACAGCGCAATGTTGACAGATCATAATTGTCAAAATCCGGATGATTAAGCATAAACATATACATGGTCGGCACGCCCTCAAAAAGCGTCGCACCATGATCTTGGATGCTCTGCATTATCGCCTTCTCTTCGAATGCGGGGTGCAGCACCAGTGTCATGCCGTTCTGTATCGCGCCACTCATAACAACATTGCCGTACACATGTGGGCAGGGTAATGCGGTGACCACCGTATCCTGTTCATTGCGCTGGTGCATTAATGCGGTCATAGCGACGTTGTGTAAAATACTTCGATGGGATAGGCACGCACCTTTGGGAAATCCGGTTGTGCCAGAGGTATAGCCGATAGTAGATAGAGAATCGATATCAATATCGCCAATAGTAAAGTCATCACTGCTATCAGCAAGCATATCATTAAAAGATACTATCCCCGCGGGCAATGCCTCGTCACCAAAGGCAATCAGTTCTTTGACTTGCGATTTGGCTTTAACATTTTCGATAGATACTGCTTTCTCATATGACGCAATAACGATGGCAGCACCGCAATCATTGGCAACAAACTCAACTTCCGTTGGGGTGAGCATGACGTTGATCGGATTGATCACGGCGCCCATTTTAAGGGCACCGTAATAGCTCACTATCCACTCCCAACAATTACCTGAGTAAAGCGTGACTCGATCTCCCGGCTTCACACCTAGGTTCACCAGCGCATTTGCACAGCGATTGGTTAACGCTTCAAGCTCATTAAAGGACAGCGTCCGATTTGGCAAAACTATGGCAGTCTTATCGCCAAAACGCTGTGCCGCCGCGACTGGGATACCACCGATTGAACTAAGCATAGTAGCAACTCCTTATTTTTATAACTCTGAATGCATTTAGATGTCGCACTGAGAGAGCTAATTATCTGTTAACTATTTAGCGGACATTGTTTGTTTAAACTGATAGGCCATGGCAATAATCGCCACCACGAGCAATACAGAGGGACCTAAAAAAGCACCCTCTATATCCGTCGCAGCGATTTCACCTGTCCATAATGCCAACAGTGATAACTGATAAATAATGCCGAACAGGCCAAGGGCCACCGATGAAATTTTGGTTGCCAAAGGGGCACTAAACAATGGTATTGCAACGAGAAGGGCAAACAATGAGTACAGCCAGAAACCTAAATAATCAAAAGAGGTATACAGAGAAAAAGGCACTGATACATTTAAAATTCTTAGTAACGGATCAGCTAGCTCAGCACCTACCGCGCCGGTCGCAATGGTGTTAGCAAGAATGGGGATGGTCCATACGGCAATAAATTTGGGAATAATAAACGCCATAACTGACATCAGCACTACCATAGCCGCAACAATGGCTCTTAATGGATTGGTACTACCTATGCGCCAAGCGATAGCAAAAAACACACCCGATAGGCTCAGCATAGCCACAATTTGATTTACCCAAGCAGCAATAAATACATCACTATTATTGCTTAACCAAGCCACACGGTCGGCATGCTCGGCGGTATAACCACCTGGCGCATCCAATGGAAAAAATGCTGAAATAACTGCCGTGACAATCGTAACAACAGCAGACCAGAAGCCTAGCCGATTAATTTTGTCATTCAGTGCAGTAGAAATAGCCATGGTTGTCCCCGAATTAATTATTAAGATACTTCGCATAAGCCACTAAAACGCCATTAAGACGTTTGCGCTAAAAACTCATGCATAACTGTCGTTAGCCCTAGGTTATCTATGCTAGAGCATGTCGAATGACATGTAAAGTACCTACAGAGAAAACAATTTGGCGTGAAGTGATTTTGCCGAAAAAGCTATTGGATTGATTATTTTATGCCGACGAAGTTAAAAAATATGCTCGCCAATAGACTGAAAGGCTACTTACTTAGGCTGAAAGGCTACTAACTTAGACTGAAAGACCACTGATTAGGCATTAGATTAGCAGTTAGATGACAAACGGAAGGACTCATCGAGAATGCAATAAGCGCACAAACCTGAGCTAAAATCAGCGACTTACTCGCCTTAAAGACTACCGCCAACNAGNTGGNANTAATAANCNNATCGAATCAANNATAATCACAGTAGCGAGGGTAGTATGTGACNCNAGATATCGAGTCGAAGTTTAATATCAANNCAATTGCATAANNCAGCGTAACGTTTCTAGNCGNCATCTCCGTANACAGAGTCAANAAACNCNTAAATTTTCTCNAGAACCGCGGNCGAGTCTTCTNCCCANNGTCTNCCGGAACCAATAAANAGCGTTGANCCCTCCACCAAAGACAGCAGACAAAGCGCTTCCGCNTGAGGNGCGGNACTTCCTCTCTTCACCAGCAAATCCTCAAGNATCTGTATGTACTCTGCGTATATNTCGTCAACCAGATCCGNNACNAGAGGATGNACTTGNCCCATCGCCCAAAGCTGTGGCCAAAGTTTATCTACTGAAAAATTTGCGCCTGCCGGTTCCGACACAGCAAGATTGATCACTGCTTTAATGCTGAGCGACTGATTAGCTTTTATAGACTCAAAATTACGTTTGTACTGCTCATTAATGTAAGCAACCAATGCCCGCAACATATCTTCCCAGGTACGAAAGTGGTATTGCAACGCACCGAGCTTAATGCCACTAGCGCGAGCCAACGCACGCATACTCAAGCTACCATAACCCTGACTTACTATGATCTCAATTGCAGTCTGCAGTATCTGTTGCTTACGTTCACTCATTTTGTCTCAACCTGTTATTGACATACTAGCCACAATAGCACAACATGTCGGCTGACATGCTAATGCTAATTACCAGAGCATTGTACAGATAACCAACATCGGAGTCTGAAAAATTTTAGTGTGTCAGTCTTTACTGACAGTCTGCAAATGAGTTTATGCCGATTTTTGAGGTCAGCGATGGGGCGAGGTATGCACTGCATGCTTTATTTAGTTAGGTGACCGAAGCAGCACTATGACAGGTAAAATGAGAGTAAAAGAAATATGAAGAAGACAATCACCAGACGAGATTTTCTAAATGGCGCCGCGATCGCAGTGGTCGGTGCCGGCACTGTTCTCCCGAGAAGCCTGCTGGCGTTAGAACAGCAAGCCAAATCTCATTTCACTGACACTCTTAGCTCCTCATACTACCCTCCAACCTTAACAGGAATCCGAGGCAGTCATGATGGCTCTTTTGAAGTTGCACATGAATTAGCATGGAACGGCAATAGACCAGAACAGTATGAGCAGTTGGATGAAACCTATGATCTGGTAATCGTCGGTGGTGGCATCAGTGGCCTTNCCGCGGCTTATCTGTATCTACAGAAAGCCGGTGCCGACAAAAAAGTCCTGATTCTTGATAATCATGATGACTTTGGTGGCCATGCCAAACGCAATGAATTTCACAGTGGCGGTCATATGCTGTTGGGAATTGGTGGCAGCGTTAATCTGGAAACTTATGCATTTAGTGACACCGCCAATCGTGTGCTAGCTGAATTAGGCATTGACTTTGACAGACTCAATAAAGCTCGCGAACATGGCTATATGCTGGCAAATTTTGGTGCAGAGAGCAGTTTTTTCCTCAATAAAAATACGTATAAAAACAATCTTTTAGTTCCTGGATTATGGTCCACGATTTGGAGCGGCAACGGGGATACCCAGAAAGCCGTCGACTCTCTTAATCTCCCCTCAGATCAGGCCGAGCGCTTAGTCAGCCTTATCGAAGGCGACAAAGATTTATTGGATGATTTGTCGGTATTCGAGACCAAACATTATGCAGAAACAACAGCCTATGAAGAATTTCTAACAAGTCGAGCTGGGCTAACCTCGCAAACAGTTAAGCTNTTCGAGCCCATGACCAAAATATTATTTGGTACTGCCAATGATTCTATTTCCACCGCCGATGCCTTTTTATATGGCTACCCTGGCGCAAATAGTATCGGTTATGCCGGCAAGTTATTTAATAAAGCGCTTTCAGCTGCCACCGGCGATATGCAACTGCCAATATTTCCTGATGGCAATGCTACAGTGGCCCGACTCATGGTACGCAGACTTATTCCTGCCGTCGCTCCAGGTAGCACCATGGAAGATATTATTACTGCCCGTTTTGACTACAGCCAGCTCGATCGTAGTGATTCACCAGTGCGTATTCGACTCAACAGTACAGCAGTCAATGTCAAAAATGTAGATAGCGGTGTTGAAGTAGCCTACGTACACAACGGCACAGCGTATAAAGTGCAAGCCAAGAACAGTATTCTAGCTTGCTATAATGGGATTATTCCGCACCTTTGCCCAGAGCTACCCGAAGAGCAAAAAGAGCACCTTAAATACGGTGTTAAAATTCCGCTGGTGATGACCAATGTGCTCCTACGGAGTGGTGCTGCAGTGCATGCCTCAGGCCCTACTCAGTATCTCTGCCCAGGCAGTTATTACGCCGTGGTCACCAAATCACCTCCGGTGAGTCTTGGCAACTACAAGGACATCAGCACCGGCGATAATCCTCTAGTGCTATGGATGGCGCATGCCCCAGCACCCAATAATAACGGTGAGCAGAGCACTCGCGATCTTTATCGTCTCGGCCGTCATCAGCTCTACCGAACGCCTTTCGCCAGCTACGAGCAAGAGGTCAAACAACAGCTTACTGATATGTTTGGGCACTTAGGGTTTGATGCGGAACGTGATATCGAAGCCATCACTGTCAACCGTTGGTCCCATGGCTACGCCTATGAATACAACAGATTGTTCGATCCCGAGTGGGATGAGGGTCAAGCACCCCATGAATTGGGTCGAGCGCCCATAGGTCGCATCAGCATCGCTAATTCTGACTCTGAAGCATACGCCTACCTACAATCTGCTATCGATGCAGCAGAGCGTGCCGTTAACGAAATTCAAGGGTAATTATTATGACAAAATATCTCTTTTTACTCAGTGTAATGCTAAGCACAATCAGTCTACAAAGCCATGCCGCGCCTGAAGTCTTATCGCTTAAAACCAAAGCGATGCAGACAATGCTTCTCGACTCTATCCCTCCCTATCGTGCCGAAGATCTGCTATCGGGAACGGGGGAGAACTGGCTCAAAATTCTTCATCAGGGAGAAATCCTTGTGGCCATCTACGAGTCAAAACCGGCACTGGTCAATATCCAAAATCCATTCCCCTTCGATGAGTTTGTTACGGTCCTTGAGGGCCAAGTGACGCTCACTCATATAAACGGGCAGGCACAAACCTATAAAAAAGGTGACAGCTTCTTGGTGCCTAAGGGGTTTCTCGGCACATGGGATATGCCAGAGATCTATCGTGAAATGATCGTCGTAAAGTCTGAAGCGTTCTACGAAACAGAAGGCTAAAATTGTTGCTACTCCTGTAGAAATTTCATGTATCAAAGGCTCTACATCGCCTTTCTATCTTGACTGCAACAAGAAGAGCTTTTGGTACAATTATAAAAATAGTCAGATATTAGCTGGTGGGAATCGACATGATCAATTTCGAATTAAATGGTCAACCTGTGCAGGTAGCGGCCGATAGTGACACGCCGCTACTTTGGGTTATTAGAGATCATTTAAAACTCAAGGGTTCCAAGTTTGGCTGTGGTATGGGCCTATGCGGTGCGTGCAGTATGCTAGTCGATGGCGAGTCTACCCGTACCTGTATCTTGCCCATAGCAGCTGTTCAAGGACGCAGTATCACCACTATTGAAGGTATCGGTAATAAAAACCTGCTGTCGACTCTGCAAGCTGCTTGGATTGACGCCAGTGTGCCGCAATGTGGCTATTGCCAAAGCGGCCAGCTAATCAGTGCAACCGCTCTATTAAGCAAAAACAGCAATCCATCTGATAGTGATATAGATGCCGGTATGAGCGGCAATATATGCCGCTGTGGCACCTACCCGAATATCAAAAAAGCCATTAAACAAGCCGCAAAAAATATGCGCCAAGACAATAACTCAACCCAGGCAGTTGCCTATTTTGATCCGGTTGCTGCGCGCGAGGAGGTGCAATAATGGCTACTCCTACACCTCAGAATATTATTGATAAGGCGACCGGAATCAGCACAACACGCCGCGGCTTTATAAAAAACCTATCAATGGCCGGTGCCGGCTTAGTGGTTGGGTTACCCCTTACCGCCTGCGCCAGTAACCCACTGCCAAATAACAACCTATCAGCATTGCAACCCAACGCAGTGTTACAAATTACTAGCGACAACCAAATTAACTTTTATCTGCCGCGATCGGAGATGGGTCAGGGCACCTACACTGGCCTTACCACCATCGTCGCAGAGGAACTAGACGTTGATCCGGCGCGCATTCACGTGCTCCATGCCGGTAAGCACGAGGACTATATAAACCCTGAATTCCAGTTCCAAGCAACCGGTGGTAGTAATAGCTTACGCATCCATTTTTTGCCTCTACGCCACCTAGCCGCTAATGCACGTCAGGTAATTCGACAAGCCGCGGCGCAACAATTAAACCTTAGCCTAGCCGATATACAGACCGATAACGGTAATATTATTGCTAACGGGAAGATCATGCCTTACGGCGATTTTGCCGACCATGCCAACAGTTTGCCTTTCCCAGAAGATGCACCATTAACAGACAAAGAGCAGTTTAAATATATCGGCAAAAATACGCATACATTAGATGGCCTGCAAAAAAGCACCGGCACCGCGCAGTTTGGTATCGATATCGATTTTGAGGGCTTGCATCGCGCAGCGTTAAAACGATGCCCGGTAATCGGCGGCACAGTGAAATCGTTTGATGATAGCGAAGCCAAAACTATGCCGGGCGTGAAGTTGATTGTCGAAATTTATAATGGTGTCGCGGTAATCGCAGAACATTATTATCAGGCAAAAAATGCCCTTCCCAAGCTCAAAATACAATGGAATCTACCCGATACACTGTCTGCATTTAGCTCAGACTCAACTGCTACTGATAACGGTAAGGGGTTGTTTAAAACTGCTCTCGATAGCGACCAGGCAACCAACGCATTTGAGCAAGGTGACGGCATAGAGGCGTTACAAAATGCTGACACAATAGTTAGCGCGGAATATTGGGCACCCTATTTAGCCCACAGCACCATGGAACCCATGAATTGCACCGCCAGATTAACTGGGGATACCTTAGAACTATGGGTTGGCACCCAAACACCGCAGCTTGCTGCCTATGCTGCAGCCTATTATGCCGATGTACCCAAAGATAATGTGATTGTTCACAGTACCTTCTTAGGCGGTGGATTTGGCCGGCGCAGCGAATCTGATTTTGTCGCGGAAGCCGCTGCGATTGCCAAAGCGTCGGGTTTGCCTATTCAACTATGCTGGAGTCGCGAAGACGATATGCAGAATGACCGCTATCGCCCTGCATCCATGGCAAAGTTCACTATCGGTATCAATAAACAAGGTGTTATCGATAGCTGGATAGTGAAACGGGCGGGTCCGCAATTAATGCCCTACGTTATCGACAATCTGGTCGATGGTCTTATGCCCAGCATATTACCCAACCCGATGGTGGACTGGTTAAGCAAAACGGGATATGGCCTGTATGGTAGCTTGCTTGTAGATCACAGCAGTGTCGAGGGTTTATATGAAGACTACGATGTGCCACATAAATCCTCTGATCATGTTTCCGTAGACCCCGGCTTACCGCTAGGCGCATGGCGTAGCGTTGGCCATTCTTTTAGTGGTTTTTTCAAAGAAAGTATGATCGACGAAGTGGCCGCACAACTCAATCAAGATGCGGTAGCCTTTCGTCTTAAACATTTAAATAACAACCCAAAATTAGCCAATGTATTACGTGTTGCCGCTGATAAAGCTGGCTGGCACAAACCACTGCCAGCCGGTCATTATCATGGCGTTGCAGTGCATGAATCATTTAGCTCATTTGTCTCGCAAATTGCCGAGGTATCAGTTAATAACAATCAACTGATAATCCATCGAGTGACCTGCGTAATTGATTGTGGTTTAGCCGTCAATCCAGGTATCGTCGAAGCACAGATGGAAAGCGGCATTATTTATGGTTTAAGCGCCGCGCTATCCGGTGAAATCACGCTGAAAAATGGCCAGGTGCAACAGAGCAATTTTCATGACTACCCAGCCCTTCGTATGCATGAAACGCCGGCTATCGACGTGGTTATCATCGATAGTGATGAGGCTCCTACAGGTGTTGGCGAGCCGGGGTTGCCGCCCATTGCCGCAGCGGTTGCCAATGGAATATTTGCCGCCACGGGCAAACGCCTTAGAAGCCTTCCTTTAAAGCTAGAAGCGTAGCTAAAAAATAGATCGCAGCACAATCTGCATTAACTATTGATGCTTTTTTGGTCCAGGAAAAAAACGATTGGTCTGCTGCTGATATTCTTTATAGCCAGGTCTTTTTTGCGCTGAATAATATTCAGAAGGGACGGCACCAGTGATAAATACCAATGTGCTGTACATAAATTTTGACGCCAATAAAAGACCAAGCCCCAGCAGTAGCCAGACTAGGTCAGATTCTGCACCCCGCAGAGCCAGCCAAGAGGGAATGGCTGCGATTACCAGAGCATTCCACACCATCCATTCAGCAAAGTAGTTGGGATGTCGGCAATATTGCCATAACCCGACATTGCACACTTGACGCTGCTTTCCTTCAGCTTTCATAGCTCGCAAAAAGCGGGCTTTCTGCATATCGGCGATTGACTCCATTGCAAAAGCCAATACCCAAACAATAAGCCCGACTAGTTCAAGCAGAGCAAACTCCGAGTTGCGATTAGAAGCGATAATAAATACCGGAAAAGCTAAGAAGGAAGCGTTAGCCAAGCCTTGTGAAATGGCATCTACTTGCAAGGCTAACGCGGTATTATTCTTGCCCTCCTGTTGCCACAGAATGCGCTGATATTGATAGCGGGGAAACTCCTTCTGTAACAGCCCTAAGCGCCACATATTGACCGCACCCAGCCCCATACGCAGTCCAACCAGTATTACCACCGCACTGATTATTAAACTGCGCAGCCAGTAGCCGTCGCTGTAAATAAGCGAAACCAGTCCAAGTAACACTAACCCCCAAGGCCAACCTATATCGACATAGCTCATACGCCCAGTGCGCCAGATTGGTATGCACACCACCAACAGAAATAAGATAGCTTGGAGCAAACTATTGATCATAGCGGTAGTAGAAAATGTGGCGGTCGATAAAATTAAAACCAAACCCAATAAAAAAGGATACAGGGGGCGAAAGTACTTCATTATTTAATCCCAATTTTTGACTACAACTTTTCAAACGCTGTACTGGGTAGATTTGCAGAATATCCATCAAGTGCTGTTTAGAAAAATCGCATCTATTAATATTGTTATGTCCCCTAGGCCTATTATTTTCTCGATTTGCTCTTTAAAGCCACGGGTACAAATCATACCACTGAAAACATAGGATTCTTAAAACAGCCAAAAAAAGATCTGCAAAAAAGCACAGCAAAAAAGACAGCCCAAAAAACTACTCGGCTTCACCGATAATCATGATTGATTTGCAGTAAAACTGAATAGTAACTATCACCTAGTCCTGAAGATTAAACAGTTGCGTATTGCCGCCTCGAGCCACCAAATTTTCTGTCTTGGTGCGCTCACTCAGAAACCATAATAACCAGTGGTAGTGATAACCTGAATGGTCCGCTGGCCATTCAATCAATGGAATGATACTTCCTGTTCTGCTAGCCATCATCTGCCGTAGCTCAGAGCTATCCGTATTTAGGCTATTGGCGATCACCCCTTCAATACGGTTATTTTGAACAATGCTATTGAGTCCTTCTATCGGCACTAGCTGCATGAGCGATGCTGGTATTTCTGCCTGTTGGTAGCGCTCCCGAATTTTCTCAAGCGCAAGCCAATGTGACCTATCAGCAGCCATAATAATTGAGCAACCACATAGCAAGGCACAGATTATTTGTTGCTCTGCAACGTCAATCGGGTCTTGTTCCCTAATGACTAATACCATGGCGCCACGCGCCAGTAGTGATAATTGATTATCCTCACCGGTTGGCCCAGGTAGTCGAATAGGGTTGGACAGCTTTTCAATGGCCATAGCATCGAATCTAGACAGGGTCTGCGGATTGCATTGCTTGAGCTTGATTAAACGATTGTCTATTGATACGCAGTGCCAGTCAGACAGCGCGGTAATAGCATTATCAATCAACACTGGATCTATCGCGTAGCTATCTGAAAAATCAATCAGATAGGGTTGATCGCATGGTACCGGGGGCACTGTGGTAGAAAAACGTAATAAGTAGTTAGGTCCACCTGCTTTCGGGCCAGTGCCTGATAACCCATGGCCACCAAAAGGATTGACCCCCACCACGGCCCCCACCATATTGCGATTGATATAGGTATTGCCGGCAATACTGTTGCGAAACACGGTATCGGCAAAGGCTTGGATACGACTATGAACGCCCAAGGTCAAACCATAACCTGTTTGATTAATCTGCTGAAGCACGTGACTCAATTGGTCAGCGCGGTAGCGGATAACATGCAGTACTGGACCAAAGACCTCCTCAGTTAATTGATCTATGCTATCGATTTCAATGATATGAGGCGCGATAAAATTGCCATGGGCACAGTGCTCTGGTGGCTCAATAGTGGCCAGCAGCTTCGACTGTTTATCGCTTTTGCTGTCCATCAGATCGATATGTGCTTGCAGTTGTTGTTGCGCACTGCGATCAATCACCGGACCCAAATCAGTACTCAGTAATCTTGGATCTCCCATCTCAATACAGGCCATAGCACCCGCCAGCATCTCTAGGCAATGATCAGCNATATCAGANTGNATAAACANTACNCTNAGGGCTGAACANCGCTGTCCGGCACTGAGGAANGCNGAGGTAATCACATCATCCACCACCTGCTCAGGCAGTGCAGTGGAATCGACGATCATGCAATTCTGGCCGCCAGTTTCGGCNATAAAGGGTATGGGTCCACCGGGCCGCTCAGCGAGCTGTCGATTAATCGTCTGNGCTGTGGCAGTAGAACCGGTAAAAGCAATGCCCGCGATACGATGGTCAGGCACTAATAACTTACCTATTTGCGAGCCGCTACCTAACACCAGTTGCAGTGCTTCTCCCGGGACTCCTGCCGCATGCAATAAACGCACTGCGTGGCTAGCAATAGCTGGTGTCTGGTCTGCGGGTTTAGCAATCACCGTATTGCCCGCTACCAGAGCAGCCACCACTTGACCAACAAAAATAGCCAGAGGGAAATTCCACGGACTAATACANAGAAAAACACCCCGCCCTGTGNNGGNCNGCNTGNAATCTNTANNAAGNNGCCTNGCCTGCAATGCGTAATAGCGGCAAAAGTCGATAGCTTCNCGCACTTCAGAGATACCATCNCCNATGGTNCGGCCTGCNTCCAAACTNATTACNNCAATTAGCTCTGCACAATCNCGCTCAAGNAGATCNGCGGCTNTATCAATAATATCNGCTCGCCNCTCAGCGCCCAGTGCACTCCATGNNTGGTGTACTGCGTTAATGCTGAGGTCACGGCGCGCTGTATATCCTCATGATGAGCGGCACTGCTGTGACCAATCTGCTGGCGGTTATCTGCGGGGCTGAATCTGGTTTTCAGCTCAGGCTCTACGGTTTGTCCATCAATAATCGAGTGGGCTAGCAACGATTGATTTGAGATACGCTCAACCGCTTGCAATAATGTTTGCGTCTCCAATGGGCAATCGATATCAATGCCGTTGGCATTATTTCTCCGTTCCCCAACGGCAGTAAACAAATTCCTAGGTACAGCAATCTGTCGATGTTGGTAGGGAAATGATTGTCTGACCTCCGTTCTTGTATCCTGCAGTAATTCTTCAACGGGGGTTTGCGCATCAAGAAAGCGATTGACGAAGGAGCTATTAGCACCATTCTCCAATAACCGACGCACCAGATAGGGCAGTAGATCTTTATGGTTACCCACCGGTGCGTAGACACGCACAACCATAGCTCTGCCATAACGCCGGCGAACCTGATCATATAGTGCATGACCCATACCATGCAGGCGCTGAAACTCAAATTCGCGATCGCCAGCCAAGGCCATAATCATGGTGACGGTGTAGGCATTGTGGGTAGCAAATTGTGGGTAGATCTGCGCCTCGGCATCGAGCAATAATGCTGCACATTGTTGGTAGCAAAGGTCGGTATTCGCCTTGCGAGTAAACACCGGATAGCCGTCTAAACCCAGCTCCTGCGCATGTTTAATCTCTGCATCCCAGTAAGCCCCTTTCACCAAGCGCACCATCAGACGCCGCTGCGTCTGCTCGGCTAGCCCAATAAGCCATTTGGCCACAGCCGGCGCGCGCTTTTGGTAGGCTTGCAGTACAAAGCCCAAGCCCTGCCAGCCCTGTAGATCTGAGTCGCAGGCTAGCGCTTGGAAAATATCCAGTGATATATCCAAACGATAGGACTCTTCAGCATCGATAGATAATCCTATGGCATATTTTTTGGCCTGCAGGCACAGCTGTTTGATTCTGGGTAGTAGCTCTTTGATTACCCTTTCGTGCTGAGAGTAGTAATAGCGTGGGTGCAAAGCACTGAGTTTTACCGAAATGCCATTGCCGCTATAGACATTACTACCGCTGGTGTTTGCCCCGCCAATTGTATCGATTGCTGTGGCGTAGGCGTGCATATAGCGTTGAGCATCTGCCTCGGTGCGCGCCCCTTCACCGAGCATATCAAAAGAAAAGCGACTATTTTTATGATTCTGCTTAGCGCCACGTTTTAAACTTTCTTCTATGGTACGACCCAATACATACTGACCACCCATTATCTTCATCGCCTGCATCACTGCCGCACGAATCACTGGCTCACCTAGGGTAGATGTTAGGCGTTTGACCCAGTTGCCCGTATCTTCGGTGATAGCTTTATCCAGACTGACTAGATGGCCAGTGAGCATCAGCCCCCACGTGGACGCGTTAACGAAAAGAGATTGCGATTGACCACGGTGATCCTGCCAATCGCCCGATTGAATCTTCTCCGCAATCAACCGATCCGCCGTTAAGGCATCAGGCACCCGCAACAGAGCCTCTGCCAAGCACATTAACGCGACGCCCTCAGCATTGGATAAACCAAACTCCAATAAAAACGCATCTAGCGCACCCCCACTACCTTGATCACGGCGGCAAGCCGTTACCAAATCACGAGACTCGTTGAGAATCTGTTGGCGAGCCTGTTGAGAGAATGGATTGCTGTGGAGTAACTGGGTAACCGACTGATGTTCGTCTTGATAAGTAGTGCAGCGAATATGCCTACGTAATTGCGTCTGATTCATAACAGGTACCTGATTAAATACGCCTATCTCTAGGACATAACGAGATAAATAATAATGTTAATTATTCGCTATTTATCACGATATTTATCCCTATAATTAGCTAAAATGCAGATTAAAAATCTATTTTATTTTTATATATAGGGTATTATGCTATTTGCAATATAAAGCCATCACTGGCGTGAGGTAATTATGAAAACAGTACAAAACTTGGATCGCACCGATCGTAAAATTTTGCGCGTACTGCAAAAAGATGGACGAATTGCCAATGTCGATCTAGCCAGAACCGTAAACCTAACACCCACCCCCTGCCTGGAGCGGGTCAAGCGTCTGGAAAAAGAGGGCTTTATCACCGGTTATGTTGCCCTGTTAGATCCGGTCAAGGCCAATGCCGCACTCTGCGCCTATATAGAAGTGCAATTGACCAGCACCACCACAGAAGCGATTCGGCGCTTTAATCAGGCCATGCTAACACTAGACGAAGTGCAGGAATGTCAGATGGTCGCTGGCGGCTTTGATTACCTGATTAAGATTCGTGTCGCCGATATGCAGCACTACCAGCGCTTTCTAGGTGGCAAGTTAGCCACCATTGAGGGCATCAGCCAGACCCATACCTATGTTGTGATCGAGAATGTTAAATCTCAGACTGAGATATCAATCACTATCTAGCTGATCCTCAGGCTACTAGCGTCCTAGTCCTTTGTAACAGTGTTTTGTGTCATAATAGCGACCGAATCTAAATTCGTGAAAAAGAACTGATATGAATGATAAACGCGGCATTTCAACCAACCCAATGGGCGAAGATAATCAAGCTGGCTGCAGTGATACCAGTTGTTGTCCTCCTAGAACACCTATTACAAGGGATGCGCCTAAAGTTGGACGCAATGACCCTTGCATCTGTGGCAATGGCCGAAAATTCAAGAAGTGCTGCGGGAAGAATTTATAGCCTTATTGCACACCAAGTTGTTAAAAATTAACAACACCCTCTCGAATCAACACCAATACCATGACTTAGAGCGACCATCAGTTAGCCTTTATTGAATTCGGTAACAAAAAGCATTGAAGGCCATAGCAAAAGATTATTTACACTTTACTAGCAAGCAAATCATTCCCGCTAATGCCTTGTTGGCTATTTAAAACCAAAAGCTTTGGTGTTTGGGAGATTTTCGGTATTCCCTCAGCTCATAAAGTGTTGTTAGTGATGCCAAGTGCTTGCCCAACTCGACTTCGGTTTCGTTAAGAAACTGAGCAAGCTCGACCCACCCTCAACCCTGACTGCGGAGTATGTCACTGCGACTTATTTCAGGCCGTTTGCAAGACTAGAAAAATAGGTCTGCTTAATGGCCTTGAATATCCCCGGCTCCTTAGTGGCGAGGCTGGCGGCGAGCTCTTTAGCCGCGTCCAGCAGATATTCTATGGGTGCCTTAGCATCGGCAAAACCGACGGTAATAGCTTCGTCAGCCGCATAGCGCTTGCCAGTCAGTATCGCATCTCTGACAGTTGCCGGTGGCAACTTGCCCCGCAGAATTTCCATTACCGCATCGGGTAGAGCTACCCCGACATCTACTTCAGAGATGCAAATCCATCCTCGGTCTTCACGCATAATCCGGTAGTCGCAGGACATGGCCACAAAAGCGCCGCCAGCAAATGCGTGACCATTGAGTGCCGCGACAGTCGGCATTGGCAGAAGCAGCATGCGGCGATGAATATCCATCATCTTACGACCAAACTCTTCGCTATCCGGCTGATCAAGATCCATTATCGCCTCCAAGTCCAGGCCGTTACAGAAAAACTTATCCTCACCAATCAAAACCATAGCAGCCCCCGCCGCGCAATCGCTCTCGACGATATCAAGAATCTCCAACATCCGATCCTGCCACTCCGGCGAAATCATGTTCTCTTTGTTATTCATGGTGGCGACGTGAATGTTGCCGTCTTTTTCTAGTTTAATCATTAGCCTGCCCCTGCAGATCACTGCCCTGCCCGCCAGCGCAACAATATTTAATAGAGGTTCTAGCCATCAGACGCTGGTGACACCACCATCGACGACAATGCTCTGTCCCGTGACGAAGTTACCCGCCGGTGCGGCGAGAAATACCGCGGCACCGGCGACTTCTTCCGGCAGTCCGATCCGCTTCAATGGCGCTGTTGCTGTGACAAGTTCCAGATTTTTTGGGTCCTCCCAAAGTGCGCGAGCAAAATCTGTTTTGATCAGGCCTGGCGCAATACAATTCACACGCACATTATCCACCCCAAACTCGGCTGCCAGATTACGCGCGAGCTGGAAATCAGCCGCTTTGGATATATTATAGGCACCAATTGTCGTGCTACCGATCATGCCACCAATGGAGGACACGATGATGATGGCACCCTCTTTACGATTGCGCATACCCGGCGCAACCTGTTGTATAAGCCAGTGATTGGAAATTACGTTGTTCGATAGAATCTTCTCGAATTGCTCGTCGGCAATGCCCTCCATCGGGCCATAGTAAGGATTGCTGGCTGCATTGCAGACCAGAATATCCACCTCACCGAGCTGTTCATTTGTTGTTTTTACCAAACCCTGCAAATCTTCTTTGGAGGAAATGCTGGCAGCTACGGCAATGGCGGTACCTTCACCGTGTTCCGCATTAATTGCATCGGCAACTTCTTCGCAGGCCGGTGCCTTGCGCGAGGAAATAACAACCTTTGCACCGTGCGCAGCCATCTGCTGTGCAATAGATTTACCAATCCCACGCGAGGACCCGGTTATCAAGGCGACCTTGCCGGACAAATCAAAAAGTTTCATATAATGTCTCCGTTAATAATATCTAATTATCAGTAACCCGATGTGCCCGCGACCAATAGCTGATAAAAAGCCGTATCTAGCAATTCGTAACTGGCGCTGCGCGGTTTACGGACATAGATCGTATCTCCAGTTACCTTGTCTGGGTGATAGGCCTCTTCGCGGAGATGTTGTTTTTGCAGCTTGAACGTTGTCGTGGTTGTTACATTACGCAGAACGCGGATAAACACCGGCTGAGCGTAGTCGGGCAGTTCCCGTTCCACCAGAGTCTGGAATGCATTGAGGTCCAGCGCCGCGCCCGCTTCGCCCCCACTCTCTAGCTGAAAGGCCACCATGCCCGCTCGCCCTTCAACACCGCGCACTTCCACGCCGTAAACATTGGCCATGGTAATTTGGGGATGGGCATTGAGTACTTCTGCCACTTCATTGGTAGACACATTCTCGGCACGCCAGCGAAATGTATCGCCGGTGCGATCTACAAACTGGAAATGTTTCATGCCCATGGCAAAACCGACGTCGATCTGGCGCACCAGATCGCCGCTATTGAACCAGCGATCGCCATGGGTTTTTACATTCTCCACGATCTTGCTGGTAGTCGCCTCGAAGTTGGTGTAACCATCGAATTCACTTTCGGGCGTGATCTTGCCCAACAATAAACCCGGCTCACCCAGTGGCACCTCTATGCAACGCCCCTCGTTGTCGCGAACAATGTTGTCGTTCTCAAGATCGTATTGCACCAGTGTGACCGGGCTCAGTGCAGCTCCAATCGTCTTATCTTTATTCAACACATTCAAAAACGAAAAATTACCCTCGCTGGCCCCGTATATCTCACAGATACGGCGCACACCGAAGCGCCCTCTGAACTGGTCCCACACATCCGGCCTCAGTCCGTTACCCATCATTTTCATCAGGGGATTATTTTTCTCAATGTCACTTTCCGGCTGATCCGCTAGGTAACGGCACAGTTCGCCCACATAGACGAAACAGTTGGCTTGGTATTGTTGCACCTCAGGCCAAAAGTTCGAGGCAGAAAAGCTGCGTCGCAGAAAAATCGAGGCGCCATTTGCCATAAAACTAACCAACCCCGGCACCATGCCCGTGGAGTGGTACAGTGGTAGACAGAGGTACAGCCGATCCGTGGGCTTGACCCGAAAACCTAGTTTGCTAACCAACCGAGCTGCAATTACATATTTTAGGTGACGCTGTACCGATGCCTTGGGTAGGCCGGTAGTACCCGAGGTAAAGACATACGTCCCCGTTTCGCCGGAAGTAATCTCGCGCGTTACCGACAGGTTGCCTTTTGGCATGGCCGCCATTGCCAGAGCAATATCTTCGGCCCAGTCCGGGCAGAAAAAGTCATCGGTATGCTCACCCTCATCGGGCACCCAGAAGTAGTCACGACCTGGTTCCAAGCTCAGACTCTGCACCAACTCGGGCATAATTTCAGCCAAATTATTTGTTCGCTCAGCACCCACAACACATTTTTTGGCGCCAGTTTCTTTGAAGCAGTGCACCAAGGCCTTACCGCTGAGGCTATTATTGATCAGACTGCTCGGCGCGCCCAATTTGGCAAGCGCCAGCAGGGCGAGCACGAACTCGGCACGATTTTCCATCAGTACCGCCACGCAGTCACCCCGCTTGATGCCCCGCGCCTGCAGCATATGTGCCAGTTGGTTAACCTCAGCGTTGAACTCACTGTAAGTCCACTGACGACCCTCAAATAGTAGCATCACACTTTGCGGGTTACGAGCCACCGAATCTTCAAATATAGTACCCAGTGATGCCCTATCTTCCTTTTTGGGCTTCTTACCGGCTAGAACCGGGACAATCTGCGCGAACTCTCCCAGGACCCGCATCATCTCACGGGAGTATGCTAAGACACCCATATCAGCTTGCCTGCTCCCGCATGGTTAATTTGGCCAATTGCGACATATGTACCTCGTCGGGGCCATCGGCAATGCGGCAGATTCGGGCAGAGGTAAAGACATCCGGTATCAAAGTGTCCTGGCAGACACCCATGCCGCCAAATACCTGCATGGCACGATCCGCCACCTGCTGTGCCATGTTGGGCGCAACGATCTTAACCATACTGATGTAGGGCTTCGCCGCTTCAACACCCTCGGTGTCCATCACATGTGCAGCCTGCATGGTCAGCAGACGAGCCTGCTCGATATCACAACGGCAGCGGGCAATCTCGTGCTGAATACTGGTTTTCTTCTTTAATTTTTCGCCGAAGGCGACACGTTCATCAGCGCGGGAGCACATTAATTCTAGGCAGCGCTGTGCATTTCCCACCAGTGACATTGCATACTGAAAGCGGCCGGGGCCAAGGCGACCTTGGGCAATTTCAAAGCCACAGCCCTCACCCTTGATCATATTGCTCACTGGTACGCGCACGTTTTCGAACAACAGCTCCGCTTCACCTTCGGGCGAATGCAAGTTGCCGAAGACGCGAAGCGGCCTGACCAGAGTTATCCCTGCCGTATCACGGGGCACTAAAATGGTAGAGTGCTGACTATGACGAGGATTCTCTGGGTTGGACTTGCCCATTACCAGCATGATCTTACAGCGAGGGTTAACGGCGCCAGTGGTCCACCACTTGCGCCCGTTGAGCACATACTCATCGCCATCGCGCTTGATTTCCAGTTCCATATTGGTGGCATCACTGGATGCCACCTGGGGCTCTGTCATGGCATAAGCACTGCGAATTTCTCCCGCCAACAGAGGTTTAAGCCACTGCTCCTGTTGCTGGGCTGTGCCGTACTTGGCCAGCACTTCCATATTGCCTCGGTCTGGCGCGTTGCAGTTAAATATCGGTTGCGCCCACATCACCTTGCTCATGGTTTCAAACAGCGGCGCAATCTCTACGTTAGTTAACCCGGGGCTCCAGGGTTGATACTCATGGGGCAGGAACAAATTCCACAGGCCCTCGGCCTTTGCCAGATCACGCAGTTCGTCAAACCAGAGCGGCGTTAACCAAAGGTTGTTCTGATCCAGGCACCATTCAGCATAGTCGTGTTCACGGGGATAAATATGTTTTTGCATAAACGCTTCAAGTTGCGTGTTTAATGCCTGTGCTTTTTCACTAGCCTCTAAACCCATTGCCTACTCTCCTTACTGTTAATGTTTACGTATTGAAAATACCTTAGATCCAGCGGCAACTACTGCAACTGCAAGAGTATTATTTTCATGCTACACATCACCCGTTAACAGAGCTTCGCATCCGGTGCCGGCGAGAATTCGATCGACACGTGCACGGTCCTTGACGCTTAATGCCTGGTACTGCTCGTTAATCCACATCAGGCATTTAGCCTGGTAGGAGAAGGTCGGTTGCGTCCAACGCGCACCATCAATCTCGGCTTCCCAGGTCTTCTCTCCCGCATGAACAGCTCGACTATTGGCCAACAGCGCCGGCACATAAACTCTACCCGCCTCATTCAAAATGCCGCCCAGCGTCTCTGGCATGTCATCGGGATTATTCCAATCGCCGTCACTCGGCTCTAAACCACTAAGCTCTTCCATCAGCGAGGTCCACGCAACGGTACGCGGCGATAGTTTATGAGCGATCGTCCTCGGCGTTGGATCGAAGCCAACCAACTGAGTCAGTTGGCCGAACATGGCAAAGTCACCCGCACCGGGCCGATTGCCCAACATAAAGGGCTGGGTCTGCAGATGAGCTTCCATTGCCCGCAGATAGCGCTGATAGCTGGCGTCAATAATCGGGGCGGTCGTTTCGTTGGAGCCCACCACATACAGTCGGCCGATCTGACGTTCGGGAAGTATCTTCTTCAGTTGCTCTTGTTCTTCGGATGGCAAATTGACACGAAAGTGTAGTGGTAACAAAGTGCCGGCATTGTCGGCGTCGGCTTGTGCATGCCAGCGATAGTGAAACATATATTTGGTGACCCACTCGTCACCAAAATCCTCCAGCAAATAATCGATAAACGCCAGCGCAGGGTCAACTGGGAGAACTGAGCGCGCTAAACTCATGTCTTCCAAGCGTCTTATAATCGGCGTGGAATCAGTCACGGCTTTTAAATCGCCATTGGTATCTGGTAACACGAAAACTGGTAGCAGTACCGGTCTTGGCATCTCTAGTCCTAAAGTGGGAAGTACTAACTCCGGCTGCCCCCAGGTCATTTTGTACGGGATTCTTCGATAGCGCAGCAGGGAGAGCATTTTACGGGTATAGGGCGAGCCGACCACTCCAATCAACTGTATGTTCTCTGTTTCTGTCATGTCCTTAGTTCCTAATTCCTATAATAAGTATTTGGTATGTTGTTTAGCGCATATCAAACGTTTAACCATGCCTCTAAATTAGAAGGCAGAGAATAACTCCAGCATCAAATTATTATAGCATATACACTGCTATAATATGTCAAAACCATCAGCTTTGNAAGAAAGAATGTATTTGAAACTGATAAGAGCNGTAAATCACTTGGCAATTNGCCACGACAGGCTTGCANTATCGTCAAGCTGCACGATCGTGGCACCTTNGTGTCACGATCAAGCAATCCAAAGGCGAAATTTTATGAAAATAAAGGGCAAGATTATCGACATCACCNTTGCGATCTCATCGAGAAAATCGAACGNNNCTNGCAGCTCGCNTAGTAAGNATCTGCAACGCCNCGGGCTNACGCAGTGANNGTCACACTANNNGCCCTNTCAAACCACCNGCCGCTTCGCNCCTCANTTCGNTNGTTGTGNATTCTCGCNAGCGGTCTGCTCTTCCTCNGGNGGNTCCGGNTCCAGTATGTCCTGGGTNCGNAGTTCGAAGTCNCTGGCGTCGTGCCGCTCCAGTAGCTGTTTNGATTTGCTTCCAAAGGGNCGATTGACCATCTCTCCTCGCTGTACCGCTGGCCTCTGGCGNANCTCCTCAANGTAGCGGGCGAGATTGGTATACGTATGGGNTTCNAGGAACTCTGCCGCGNNGTANGCATGTCCNCGCATCACCGCGCCATACCANGGGTAGATGGCNATGTCCGCTATNGTGTACTCATCGCCGCACATNTATCTGCGATCCGCNAGNTTNTTGTCNAGCAGGTCCAGTTGCCGNTTTACTTCCATGGTATAGCGATCNATAGCGTACTCNATCTTGACTGGCGCATANGCGTAAAAGTGGCCAAAACCACCACCAAGAANCGGGGTAGCANCCATCTGCCAGAACAGCCAGTTNAGACACNCTGTTCTGCCGGCATGATCAGCGGGTATGAANTCACTGAACTTNTCCGCNAGNTAGAGCAGGATGGAGCCGGATTCAAANACNCTGATGGGCACATCANCGCNGTGATCNACCATGGCGGGAATCTTTGAATTGGGATTGNCAGNCACGAAGCCGCTNNCGAACTGGGATCCATNGCCAATATTAATCAACCACGCNTCATATTCNGCNCCNCAGTGGCCCCTGGCGAGCAGCTCTTCCAACATAATAGTTACTTTCATGCCATTGGGAGTAGCCAAAGAGTACAGNTGCAAAGGGTGCNTGCCTACCGGCAGANCCTTNTNCTGTTGCGCACCNGNGGTGGGNCGATTGATGTTGGCAAAGGCCTGATTGTTGNCGGGATTCCACCGCCATACNCTCGGNGGCTCATAGGCGTNGCTAGTCATGTTCTGTNCTCCACTCCACTGAATNATGNAAAATCTGGCTNGGCGTTNATTNNAAAANTGTCNGCAATCGCNAGTTGCATTGTTTTAGCATNTATGNTGTCATNAATATTNAANGTGANCAAGCNGGCAATTNTGGTANCTCCNATGTCGAGCGCAACTACATGAATAGAAACAGTGACCNGCAACACCTGCAAAAGCATATTCGNAGGNAAGCCATTGGCAANTTNGNTATAAACNCCNTCNTCAATGCCGGCATTGTCTACGNCATTATGGGCTCACGAAAAACTATACCCTTCTCTGGAGGTGATGGTTTCGCTGCAGATCTGCTGATCACNGCNATAGTGCTTTCCGCTATTGTCAGCGCANTCGTGATGTGGANGGGNCGTANGCANGGCCGNAACGGNAANCTGGCNTGGCTGNGCACAGATGAAATGGGNCTGTCCCGCGGGTTGCCGCANTCGCCGCTNNAGNCNACGCTGNTCTTTGCCATCGCTGGNATGCTGGNGGCTGCCATTTCNCTNGNGCTGCTNTCTCNATTNNGTGTGGACANCTTGTCACTNNCGGCTTACGCGGGGNTAAANGGNGTATGGACNGGTGCCTGGGCGGCGCTGTTGGTCNCCTTGGCGCTGCGGCACGGTCTACGCGNGCCGCCCGAAAACTTNCAGAAATGAANGCGCGAAGAGCTACCCGTATGCTTAGCGCGAGCTCTGGATTGTNTTTTTATTGTAGCGCGNTTTNTGCNAATACAATGGNTATTGTTTTTTCCTGTAAGAAANACTGCCCNGACAAACTTTATANGAAGTCTAACCAGCCACNANTGAGAGTTACAATACGATGAANTACAACACTGTNCTTTACGAAGTCAGCGACCGTATATTAATGCTNACACTTAACCGACCCGAATCACTTAATGCGTTTACACTGGAGATGGGTAGCGAGCTNATCGACGCCTTTCAGCGTGCCAGCAANGACGACGAGGTCGGCGCCATCATCGTGACNGGGGCGGGTCGCGCNTTTTGTGCCGGNATGGATTTGAACTCNGAAGGCAATGTATTTGGCCTCGATGAATCTCTNAAGCCGACCTTGAGCGANCTGCANAACCCNNAATTTGCGCCNGGAATACANGGCGGCNTTCGCGATGGTGGAGGACTGGTGGCNNTGGCCATTTTCGAGTGTANCAAGCCNGTGATCGCGGCTATCAACGGNCCCGCTGTTGGGGTTGGCGCCACNATGACCTGCGCGATGGATGTGCGGNTAGCATCGGAAAAGGCNCGCATTGGATTTGTTTTCAACAAAATTGGAATNACNCCGGAAACCTGTTCCACNTGGTTTTTGCCTCGCATTGTTGGTATNTCTCGNGCCCTGGAGTGGTGCTANAGCGGTGAAATTCTCCCTGCCGCTGTTGCTCGAGATACNGGCTTGGTGAGCTCGGTAAGTAAGGCCGACGATTTGCTGGATGACGCGATCTCGCTAGCTAAAAAATTCACTNACAAGAGTGCCACCTCGATCGCACTGACNCGCCAGATGCTNTACCGCAATGCAGCATGTGCACATCCACTGGATGCACATTACGTGGAGTCGCTGGCGCTGTTTTATCAAAGCCAGAGTAGCGGACGGGAGGGGGTCGCCGCTTTTGGTGAGAAGCGNCNAGCNCAATTTACCGAAACAACGGCCAGGGATATGCCTCCGTTCTTCCCTTGGTGGCAGNAGTAAAATTCGCGAATTCTGATATATAAAATCGCTCTAAATATTAGACTCANTAAAATACAAGGAGATTNNATGACAAACCCAACNTATGAAGACATGCAGNTAGCACTGGACCGNCAAANAAAANCCTTTTTGACNGAGGGTGTGGTCGGCGCCGAAANACGAATAGATCGTATTGATCGGGCGATCAANATACTCGAGAAACATGGNTCCCGTTTCGGTGANGCTATGGCCGCCGATTTTGGACACCGCTCTCGNGATCTATCCAAACAGACAGATATTNATGGCTCAATAGAGCCATTAAAGTACGCCAAAAAGCATTTNCGAAATTGGATGANACCCGAAANACGCAAGGTTATGTTNCCNTTGGGCCTNCTGGGAGCNCGTGCACGCCTCGAATTCCAGCCACTTGGNGTGGTCGGATGCATCAGCCCCTGGAACTTCCCAGTTCAACTNACNTTCGGTCCACTTGCCGGAATTTTNGCNGCCGGCAATCGNGCNATGATCAAGCCATCTGAATTCACGGTCGAGACCTCCGAGTTGATGAAAAATGTGTTNGCTGAGGAATTCGANGAAGAGGAAGTCGCAATGTTCACCGGCGGCCCTGAAGTTGGCAGCGCCTTTTCCCGCCTTCCCTTCGACCACCTNATATTCACTGGTGCGATGTCAGTGGCCAANCACGTTATGAAGGCGGCGGCCGAGAACCTNGTTCCGGTAACACTGGAGCTCGGCGGCAAATCACCGGTGATCATTGGGCGATCNGCAGATCTAAANCTNGCTGCAAACAANATCATGGCAGGTAANACCATGAATGCCGGACAAATCTGCCTNTCACCNGATTACGTTTATTTACCCGAAGAAAGTCGCGATGAATTTGTCGAGCANGCGCGTNCGTGCATTGCCAGAATGTTCCCAACAATCAAGGATAANCCTGACTACACCAGCATCGTTAANGCACATCACTTCGAGCGATTGCAAGGCTACNTNGAAGACGCGAGCGCAAAAGGTGCCAAGCTGGTTGAGCTTAATCCCGCAGCAGAAGACTTTTCTCAGCAGGAGCATNGACGCATCCCACCCACACTNGCCCTCGACNCCAGCGAAGATATGCAGCTAATGCAAGACGAAATTTTCGGACCCATACTCCCAGTCANGCAATACAANGANCTAAGCGAGGCTCTGGACCATGTGAACAGCAAAGATCGNCCNCTGGGNCTGTATTACTTNGGCGCTGATAAGGCAGAGGAAACCCGNGTACTNACACAAACAACNTCAGGCGGAGTTACCNTCAACGATGTCATCATGCACGTCGGTCANGANGACTTGCCCTTCGGCGGCGTGGGACCCAGCGGTATGGGCTCATACCATGGCCACGATGGGTTTAAGAACTTCAGTCATTCCAAGTCTATCTTCANCACNTCGAAGGTCATATCCAAACTTGCCGCGACCATGAGNCCTCCATACAAGAAGGCCTCATGATGAAGATACAGAGGAACCGATAGCGCACAAACATAGGGATTAAACCGAGGCAATTGATTATGTCAGACATTCAAACGCGCGCTTGGTATCCACATGCTCCCGCCACTGAGATACCTTACCGGCTTCCANTTCGAACCAGTGNACATANAGGTTTTCGTATTGGTTTCCNGATTTTGTCCTNGCAATGACTTTGACTTCCAGAACGACGNTATCTCNNACCGAGATAGCGTTGAGNTCTTCAAATTTCGCNTCGCCCACAAATATTTGCGTCGCTGCTTCAACATACCTNCCGAATGATCTAGCNCCGGATATNGGTTTGGGACTTACCGAGACNGGCAAAGACATTACAAAGTTNTCGTTGATCAGAGTNATGGCTTGATCTTTGTCTCCACTCATTANGCTNGCCAGCAGTTTTCTAGCTACTGCAAGGTTTTTTTCTTTATTTTCGTTACAAATCNTCGTCATGNTAACTCCCTTANTTATTTTCNTACAAAAATATTTNTTCNNAATAATTGATTTATTAGCATATACCATGCTATAACNTATANANAGAGNNNATNATAAANANNTNGGAGCANCGNGNCATGNCAGATAACGAACGAAACTTGAANACTGNGTCGACCTCACCTNNNCCCAAATTCATCTCCCTCGANGAAGCGGCGGNCATGACAACCGGNACCAGNGTNACGTTCGNGCCCGGGATGCCAGCTGTGTTTTCTGAGTCCCTCAAGAACATTTGTTTTGTTAAAGGCGTGCCGCTAATCCGGGTTNTNCATCCACACATGGGTATCGACAAGGCCACCGGCAAGGATCGACANGCAAGACTTTACGAACTCACAAGCCAAACAGGCTTGCCGACAATGTTTCATAACCAAGAGCGGCCCAGAAACGTCTGGACTGAACAACTCGCATTGGCAGAGCGTATTGGCGCAGCGGGCACTCCCTCTTTGGTTCCCGATGATATGGAACTGCGNGCTGAAGTTTTCGGGCTCTGCGCTGTGGTACTGAGCGAAGACGGTATGATCTGGAATATGAGAAACCTGATCGACACCCCTCTAGGAAGAAAATACGGTTATAGCGAGGAGGCCTCCGCCGCGGCTCCGGCCAAAATCGCCGCGGTGATCAGTCTGATCGATCGCCGTCTCGAAACACAGGAACAGCGCGGCTCACGTTATCTCGTGGGCGATGCGCTCACTGCCGCAGACGTCTACTGGGCAACCATGAGCATCACCATATTACCGCCCCCGCCTGAAATCATGCCGTTGACCCGGCAAAACGAGCGGGGGCTAAAGTACTTTGCGCGTAATTCAAAAATCCCAGCAATTGCAGAGGCCCTCTCGAAAAGGATCNAGGACCATCAAAGGTATATTCTGACAACCTATTGCGAAACACCCGCCGTTTTAGGTGGAGACCCGCTGTGAAATTAATCCAAATGTGCACACAGATGAAGGTTGCACAACTTCAATCTTACATTTCAACCCATGGGAGAACATAGCTATGTATAAATACAAAAAAATAACCGGCTTTTCGCCATTCGCTCTCTGTGCCGCCATTACGGCAACGAGCACAAGTATGGTGGCCTTGCCCTCCTCTGCACAAATGCTTCTAGAGGAAGTCATCGTGACCGCCCGTAAACGGCAGGAGACTCTGCAGGAGGCACCACTGGCAGTGACAGCACTCAGTGGTGATCAATTGACCGCCGAGGGACTGCGCAACCTTTCTGATCTAGCAGGGATGGTACCAAATTTAGACGTGGCCACTGATGCACAAGCGCAGGTCTATATTCGCGGTGTCGGTGCCCGCAATCCCAGCATCAATTACGACTCTGGAGTCGGTATCTACGTCGACGGGGCGTACCTTTCGCGCATGCAGGGTAGTATCTTGGACAACGTAGATCTCGCCAGCGTTCAGGTTGTGCGTGGCCCTCAGGGTACCTTGTTCGGCAAAAACACTACCGGCGGTGCCATCATCTACACCACTAACCGGCCGGTGGATGAGTGGGAGGGCGAATTCGAAGCCCGTGTAGGCAACTTCGGACGAGAAGATTTTAAAGGCACCGTGAACGTGCCGCTGATAGAGGGCACCCTGAATTCCCGCTTTTCGGCCTGGTCTGTACATCGTGACGGCTACGTCGACAACGCTTGGGACGGCAGCGAGCGGAATGAGGAAGATCGCGTTGGCGGCCGCGGACAATTGCGCTGGCTCCCAACTGACACCGTAACGGTCGATCTGAACCTCAGCTACACAGAAACGGACCAAGCCGGGTATGGTCAAAATTGTAATCCCATTGACCAAGCCGGGGCCGGCTACCTGGCTGGAATGTTAGCCCCGGTTCTGATGATGACTACCGGTAAGACCTACGCACAGCATTGCGCGGATAACGGTGCACTGGGTATAGACACAGTAATAAACGACTACGTGACTCCAAATACCAAAGAGGAAATAGAGCAGGGTATTGCCACCGTGGAATGGGAACTCAGTAATAACATGAGCCTCAAAAGCATATCCACCTGGCGGGACATCCAAAGCGAAGGGCCTACTGACGTCGACGCGGTGGGTATACCGCTTCTCACCGCCGGCGCCTCTTATTCGTCGCTGCGGGGATTCCAGACCGATATTTTCAGTCAGGAGCTCCAGTTGACTGGCAGCACCTTAAACGAAAAACTGAGCTTCGCAGCAGGTCTGTATTACTTCGAGGAAAATGGCAAAGTAAATCTGGCCAGTGGGCAAGGACCCTTGAGTACGAATAATATGCCCGGTATGCCAATGCCCTTCATGCTTTACAACTTTTCATTAATGGATGTCGAGTCGGATAACGAATCGATGGCGGCCTATGCTCAGTTTGACTGGGAGCTTGCGGACCAGTGGACCCTCAGTACCGGAATCCGATACACCGACGAAACCCGAGAGTTCCGGCGTACGCGATATGTTCCTGATGCCTCCGTGGGGAATCCACCAGCAATGCAGGTGCAGCCAGGTAATTGGCTACTGCCCGGAGGTACTGAATCGTTCAATATTGCGCATGACTGGGTGCCGTCCAACAACCCACAGGACGACCAAACCCGCTCTGTGGAAAGCGATGACTGGACGCCGATGGTCAGCCTGGGCTACACCTTCGAGGCTATCGGCTGGGTAGAGACCGGCAGCGCCTACCTCACGTACTCAGAGGGCTTTTTGTCGGGTGGCGTATCGGATCAGCTCGACCCACTAAGCGGTCAGTTAGGGACTTTCAAACCAGAGAACGTGCAAAACTATGAACTGGGAATGAAATTGATTGGGTTGGACAGTACGCTATCCCTCAATACGGCACTGTTCTACATGGACTACACCGATCGCCAACTGTCCAGCGTGACTCTTGATCCCGCCACTTCCGCACCCGTGGCTGTGCCTATCAATGCTAAGGCCTCTTCGGTAATGGGGCTTGAGATCGAGACTGTCTGGCTGCCACAAGGCAACCTTGAGTTAACCGCCAACCTTACAGTCAACGATGGTAAGATCGACGAATTCGCCGACACGCAAATCTTGACTGCAGGTGCCGGCGCGCAGCTGGGACTGGATTGTGTTTCACTAGCTCCAGCAGCTCCATTGGATTTCTGCTCTATTGATCGCTCGGATGAAAACCTGCCGCGACTGCCGAAATACAGCTACACTCTGGGTGCNCGAATGATGTTNACNCTTGGCGATGGCACGCTCACNCCTCAAATCTCCTACAGATATCGTGATTCCGTAGATTATTGTCAGGATAGGGGCAGCTGCGTCAGCGGAGCATACGAGCAGGACCGGGAAGATTTATCGGCCAGCCTCACCTGGAGCAACGAATCATGGCGTGTGCGCTTATGGGGTAACAACCTCACCGATGATCGCTATATCGGCGGTGGCCAGTTTATTACCGACAACCTAGCCAACGTAGCGGGCCATTACAACGCACCGCGCACGTACGGAATGGATTTCGGTTACAGTTTCTGATATGGCCTTTTCTATCAACGTGAAACGAAGCCGTTT
>NYXU01000068.1 GCA_002685715.1 Porticoccaceae bacterium
TATGTCCAAATTACGAGGCTAAGCTAGAGCGACAGCTGAAAGGTTGTCGAGCGGACAAACTAATTTGTTGCCCATCAGAAGAACATTAACCGCAACATTCAGGCTAATCATCAGACAACTGCCTAGTTCACTGCCTTATGATTGTGTTTGATGTCATAGGGAATGATGTTCTTTATGTCGATTATTTCCAGTCTTGGAATTTGGTATAAAGTGAGGAGAAATCTTGCAAATTAGTAGGTGTGAGATACCCTTAAATCGCTCTTTTTCTCAACTGATATAATTTGAATTGTAGCGGGCTTTTGAACTGGGCCGACATGGTGAAGGCTAATTTCTACCTAATTCAAAAAGGGGTAGATCTGGTAAAGTTCCAGTGGAACGGTCATTTCTGTTCCTTAAGCAAATAGGAGCCTAGATATGCAAAGGCGTGCATTCTTAGGAAAGATCGTATTATCAAACTTGCTGATTGCGTTTGGTGGATACTTTTCTTGCACGTCAGCGTTAGCACGAATTCCTGGCACAGTAACTTGGGGAGGGGTGTATCCGCTTGGGAACAAAAACTCACTTCCACATGTAACCGGCGCTCTTGGCCTTGCTACCGATGAAGGTATTACTTTTAATAACTTAGTGCTCGCTGAATTAAGAGAAATAAACTGGTCGGGCGCGTCTTTAGATTTGCGAACTGGATTGAAGAGAAAGCTGACTAGATATGGCCTAGTAATGGCATTCGCATACGAACGGGTCCTTACAGATCTCTACTCGCCAAAACTTGATGCTACGCAATTCGATCTACGTCTTATTGCCTACACAATTCTCTATGATGTTGAAGACCGCAAAATCATTGCAGCGTTTGCGAATAGATACCGATTTTTTGACAGCCGCCCAGGAGACACGACGAAGACTAATTTAGCCAGTCTCTATTTCGATCTGATGATCGGTGATGATGGAAATCTAAATCTTCCGAAACAAGCGGCCAAAGACATTTCAGACTTTCCATTTGAGCTCAAATATCGTGGCAAGACCTTTAAGGTGACCAGCATTACAGGCAGCAAATTTGCCGAGGAGAGTGCCTCTGCTCTCGGCATGGATCTGATGCCCTATTATGATGATATTGGCTTTGTTGCAACCTGCGCGTTTTCAGAAAAGCTGCTGAGCCCTGTAATTCCTTATGAAAAGACGCGAGCACTTACAACAGACCTTATTGGAGAGATGAAGATAATTGCGACCGATGGGGAAGGCGCGCTGAATACAAGCTTACCATTGCCAGAGCCAGAGATTGCGATCACTGTATTTCATGATGGTTGGGATTTCAAAGAAAAGTCCCTAAGTGATCAGCGAATACAAGTCACTCTGGCGACAAGTTTTACAATCTCATTTAAAGATCAGCAAAGCGGAACCTTGCTTTACGAGCAAGGATTTTTTGGTCAGCAGGATTTTGTTGAAATTGATTCAATTGGATACAAAATCTCTCGCAGCGCCAGGATTTATCGAATGCATGAGGCCCTCCTAGACAGGGCGTTGCTTTCTATTGCTGATTCCGCAACAAGGGGCGCTTTGTTTGATGGCATAAGCGTCGAGAATGAGAGCGAACACACCTTTCTTCAAGCCGTTGAAGAGGACTGGGATCGCTTCACTGCGCACAACGAAACGATTTACAGCCTTCTTCCAAGGGCTTTTGGACAGTAACGTTCAGCTAATTTGGCTACCCCCGCCGCTTCTTCTTTATCGTAGGCCGCTGCAGAGATTCTGAAATTGGAGCGTCTGACGGTTCTATTTTCATGTTCGTTGTGGCGGAGAACTCAAGCATCCCATTATTTACTTCACATGCGCGGGCTCGCATATGACCCAGCTGTTGAAGCAAAAATATCGTGTTCTTGTTCAAGATGTTCATATCACCCGATCCCATGAGGGTCGCCGTGTAAGCGAAGACTGTTGAATGGGCAAGCGAGACAAAATTACCGTTGTCGTAATGAACTTCCTGCATGCGCACCAATGCCGCGCTATCAAGGTCCAGCGATTTTTCCAACTGCTGGTCAATCAGCTGCTGAAAAGCGTCTGTTTTGACTTTGTATTCTTTCACAAGGCTAATGCCGTTTGCTTGTCTATTCATCTCTGTGTAAGCAGCTTTGTAAGCCTCAAGTTCGCCACCCATACCAAGGATTTCGCCCAACGCGATCAGGAGCTCAGCTCGCTGACGCGACAGTTCAATTGCATCATCTAAAAATTCGTCAGCAACACTTGGTCTATCAGCTGACATTCTAGTCATAAGAGCNGCATGAAATTCCTGTTGCATTTCAATTAGCTGCGCATACATATCACGACGGGGATATTCAGGNTCTGAAACCATCTGATAGAATTTAACGCCCACAATTTCACGCATGGGTGTTTCTAGTTTNAANGCATCAAGCGTNTCTCGAGCTTTTAGGGTCCAAGTTACCGCCTGTGTGATGTCTCTATTACGACCAATCCCATAATACAACCGCACACCCTCGATATAAGCCGCTCCTGGCTGCTGCTTTTTTGCTGCCTCCCTAATCAGTTTGTTGCCTAAGTCTTCATTAGCACCAGCGCTAGAAAAGAACAGATGCACGATCCCGTACGCAAACCTGGCATCATTTGCGATTTTCTGAGCTTTCGCATCGAAAGAAGATTTTTTCGATGTTTCCAGCATGATAGAGAGGTCATTAATATCTCTGTGATTGATAAAATTCTCAAAAAGAAGGCGAACTTCTCTACTTTCAAATGCTCCTTTAAGGACAGTCATATCTGGCACAACACCAGGGGATGGCGGTGTATCGGTAGAAATTATCGATGCAATTTGTGAGGCAGACTTGCCAAAGCTCTGCTCCAGATTCTTTAAATTTGGTTTGGCAAGCTTTTTGTAAATGTCGGGCAGTGCCTGCCTTTTGCAAATAAAGTTTATTGTTTTGTTACTCGTCGCAATTTCTTTAGCTCCGCTGCTTGGTTCAGCATTGCTGCCAGAAGACGACTGATCCATCTGTTGCAAGCTGTTTAGTAAGCCTCCAAGCCCCCCTGTCGCCCCACTGCCAGAGCTGTTCGAGGATTGGTTCGTTTGACCCTGATTGGCGCTATTCAATGTATCTTCCAATTGTTTGAAGAGCCCACCCAAATCTTGTGCATTGGCTGGCGACGCAATTAACCAAACAAAAGCCACGAGACAAAAATAGTTAGAGAATTTCATTTGTTCCTGCCCAGATCGAAAATCATAAATTGACGTTAAACGAATAAGGTCGTTAACCTGCAAAAAAAGTAGTAAATATGACATATATACTAACGATTATGCATGTTAAGGCACGTCAAATATTGTTTAGGGAAACGTTGATGGCTCTTTTTTTCAAATCACCAAGCAGACTGCTTCTGATATTGCTCTTCGTGTCGCCATTGAACAGCTACGCGACAACTGAGTATGACATTCCCACGGACAATAGTGTGCTTATGGCTCCAAACGCCATGGACAGCATTTACGACTTTCTCGGCTCCAAAAACTGGAGTGAAGGTCAAAATTTCAAAAACAGAGACGCTAAAACGGGCCAGTTCTTTCTTGCGGTGGGATCGGCAAGTATTTTGGAAAGAAGGGACAGCAAGAATTATATCGGGAGTAGGAATAACGCATTCGACCGCGCTTTCCTGCAAGCCAAAAAATCAATGGTGGAGTTTCTTGAAGCTGAAATCAAAACATCCATGAAAAGCCACTATGCTGAACCGTCAGACAGTCGCGAGGAGGCCCGAATCCAGCGTCTGGTTGCAGAAGGCCTCGCGCTGGAATCAGCCCGTGCACAAGGATCGGCCATTGCAAGTGACGTCAGGAGTTATGGTAGTGATGTCGGCAGCCAATCAATCATATCTGCAGGAACCGAGGCCGAGCGGCTGCTGATTGCAGAGATCAATAATGCCCTACGCGAAAGAGGCTTTGATCCAAACCGACCGGTAAACGACCAAGAGTTAGAGAAAATTCTGACAGAAAGTAGTTTTCAGAAATCGATCGAAGTAGTTGCGAATGCCAGAATTGCTGGTGCTCAGGTCTATAAAACTTTTGAAGTTTTGCCTAACGGCAACCAAGGTGATATCGGCGTCGTCCTTATCTACAGTAAGAAACTACATCAACTGGCCAATGCCATCTATTCGTTCAATTTCGCCTCGCTGCCTCAGGATGCACCAAGAAAGCGTCTGAAAGATCAAATTCCGACAGACCCAGCGGTTCTTCTTGGAACCTTTGGAGTGAATATGAAAATAGATAGCAATGGGTATCCAGCATTGATTGCCTACGGGCAGGCTGCACCTCGGACAAATTCCAGTAATTCGCTCAATGCTGCATACAATAAAGCGATCACAAACGCGCAGGGTTTGATCAGAACATTTGCAGGCGAAATTGTTGAAACTGGATCAAAGATGGACGCCAGTGAGTCAATGAAGGAGCTGGTAAGCAATAAGGCCCTTGTAAATAATGATGACAGTTATGAGGAGAGCATTTCCTCGGTAACCGATAGTCTAAAAATTAATTTCCAGCCACCTTTACATCGTTGGCGTTTTCAGCATCCGCTCACCGGTCATGTGGTGGCTGGAGTGGTAATATCGTGGACTGTTTCAGGGGCAGAGTGGGGCCGTGATATAAAGGAACAGGCAGCAATAGCGCCACCTAAAAATACCGGCGCATCAACTGACACCCAAACAAATGATCAAGGTAAGGAAGCTGGCTCCGGGGATGTGTCAGGCAATGCCAAGGAAGGAACATATTCGTCTGAAGGTGCGACAGCCTCCGACGATTTTTAGGTGTGATTGGGTCCATTTCAACACTCAATGCAAATCGAGGCTTAGCTATCTTTATAGCGATCCTGACTTCGGCCTTTTTGACCATAACGGCCGCTGCGGAAGAACCTGTTTTTTCAATTAGTGGGAAGTATCTGGCCTCAGTCAACGAAGCCAGCAACAGGTCAGCTCAAGCGTATAACAAAGCGACATTGGCCGCTCTTTACGCTATGCCGAAGGAGCTTGCGGTCCAATACTTTAAAACAGACAAGATTAAAGCTCAGAAGTTCCAATCATTTTTGGAAAGGCAGATGGAAAAAGGGCTGGCTTTTGGTTTTGAAGTGCGAAGAAGAGAGCGGCAGGGACTTACTTTCAGCGTCGAGTTGATGGTTGGGGAAAAGCAAATACTTAAGCTAATCGAGAAGTTTGATTCTACGTCTGCAACGATGTGACTTTTGAACAGGTGCAAATCAGTCAAAGAAATCGTCTTGTTGTGCTTTTATCCGGTCCTGCGATTTTTTGACAGATTCCCTAGCCTCAGAGATAGCGTCTGATGTTTTGAATTCTGGACGAATGATAAAAGTGCCTGCTGCTAGAGGGCTTGTGTCTGACAGATTAATCTCAATGATCTTTGCGCTGGATGTCTTTGCTTGAACATCGCTTATTTCAACCCTGCCAACCTTAGTCTCCACTCTGCCCAAACTTTCCTTAGTGTATGGGTCGTTCACCGGCTTTCCAAGCTTCACAAGGTTATAGGTTTCACCGATTTTCAGCGTTTTGCCCCCCTGGTTAATCGTGATGATGCCATCAGCGACCGCAACAACTCTTGCTGGAAATATTGCGTTGCTTATCACTTGACCACTAAGAAAGCCTGCATCCTTCGCTAAACCTCCATAGTCATCGTGACTTACTTCGGCGATTGTATAAGCAAACTTTATTTGTGATGTGGCAACGTCAATAATCCTTATTGAGACATCAACACCGAATTGTTTTGTGGTCTTTTGCACGCGTGCAGTCTTGTATATCCTCGACGTTTGCTGATTAGTCAGCTTATTCAACGTCATTATCACAAGATAATCCGTTCCGACTTTATTGCCTAGCCTCGCTAGTTCAATAGTTGGTGTGTTGCCACTGGCGATAAATTCAAGCTCCTTTTGTGTCGAAGCTAGAAAATCTCGATCTATCATTGCAAATCGGCGCGTTTGGGTAAGGTAATCAGTGACGGCTCGACGCAGATCGCGAGCAAATTTTGCAGATGAGCTAAAGTCACCAATCTCAGGGTCTATTATAACGTCAGAAACAGCCATGCGAAGGCGCTTAAGTTGCACTGACTGATCATATACACCGATACGTGCTCTTATCTGAATATATGTAAGGCCATCAGAAACACTTTCTGCGACAATTTCGTAGCTTTCGACAATACCGTTGGTCGCCGTATCAACGTTTTTAGAAAAGCTCGATGACAGTGTTGTTGAAACACTTCCATTTTGCTCAGTCATATATTCGCTCATCTGGCTTGAAACAGACGCAGCCACCTCTACTCCATTGACCTGTCCAACGGCCCATTGCAAGGCGTCAAGAATGGCTTCCTGCCGCGTCACCCCCGATCCTTCTGCTTCCACTGTTTGCAATGAAAGACGGGCAATGGCTGGCGTCGACAAAAGAACAGACAAAGTTGCCATCAGTAAAAAGATTTTTGTCATTAAAAACTTCAAAATTCTTTTTAATCGTGTCATTCCAAACTTCTCTCACGCCTATTGAATCGCTCTATCAAATTGCATTTAGTTTATGCCCTTTGCATTGAGCCTGCTGACAATTTCATTTGCAGCTGCTTCGGCAGCTATTTTTAGCGCCTCACGAATGGCTGCCTGATCTGTTGGAGCCGCTGCATTTGCCTGGATCGGCCCAATCACTGCGACTTTTTTAGGGAACCTCGACGTTATGTCTTCCACAACACCAGAGACAGAAACAATCACAGAATAACCTTCAACAGATGATTTTTTGGGGATACTTATGTCGATCGTTCCAGTAGCAAATAGTTCAATCCCGCAGTCCCTCGCGGAGATCAAAACAGCTTTCCGAGTTTCTCGTAACATCTTTCCGTTGAGCGCCAACTCCGCTTCAACCACTTCTGGCTCTGCGCCCCCGCATTCATTTACTAAATCGGTGTATCCAATAGGTTCAAAACCATTAATGCTCAGAACTTCACTGGTCTTTGTCTCAATGTCGGCAGAGGAAACCACCACGAAATCGCGCTCAACTGCTGTGGTTTCATTTCCCCCAGTAACCGTAACACCGCTTGAGCGAGTCTGACTTTTTGAGACTGTCTGATTGCTCTCAACAACGCTCGTGTCGTCTTGATCAGCAACACTTTCAGAGGTTTGCAAGTTCTTATTCTCATTACGTTTTGTGACATTCGGATCGAGAATTGTCGTTTGGCTGTCCTTCACAAAGCTTGCCTGCCTAGCAGCAAAAATGGTTACCAACAAAGAGCCGCCGCCAGCTGATGCGGATGATGCTTGTGTAAACAAACCATCAATGAGTTTTTTGTTGATGGTTACTAAGACTTCGACTTCAACCAACTTATCTTTTTTATTTATCTTCTCGCTTGTTTGGTCGATTGAAATAAATTTGTTGATGTCACCCAGAACACTGTCTTTTTTGTTTAGGTACTCCTGTAATTGTCCGCCTTCAAAACAACTAGCAACGAAATCATCCCAAGCTGAGCGAACAGCCAAGTTTACTGTCGCCTCAATATCTTCGGGGTTGGCTTTGCTGGAAAAATTCTTCGTCTTATACGTCTTCGATGCTGACCCATAATACTGAGTGTTATCATAACAACTCGCGAAAGCCGGACCAACTAAGCCTGAGAAAGCGAAACAAAGTGACAATGCAAAAAGTAGCCGTCTGAGGATTAAGAACATCTATTTTCTCCAAAGAAATGCGTGTTGGAAAAGAGGATGGAAACGCTTTACATCATTTCAACTAAAACAGATTGCCGGAGTAGTTAAAACAAAACCAATCCTGCAGCGAACCTTAACAACAGTTTAAAAGCAACCATATCTCTCGAGAGTTAACAATTCATATTTCCCAAAGCTGACCTTCGCGGCCAATGAAGCTCTGAGTTCAGTGGGCGGACCAGTTTGATGCGCGATGATTGTCTCGGCCACCTCCCAGCTTGCTTGTGTTTTTTTGTAAGCCACACACGCTGCGTTGACCAAAAGCCGAGTACAGCCATATATTACGGCTATTTTCCTCTTGGCGCACTGAGCTTTGCGAGAAGGACTGCGTGGCTTTATCGGGCAACTCTATCAGCGCCGCGTGGAGCAACTCTCTCACCTGCTTAGCAATGAAAGCCGCCAGCAGGAGGCTGTAACTATCATCAGGTCACTGATTGACCGGATCGAAATAACACCCGGTGAAAAGCGCGTGATCCGCAAGTGCAACTTGTTGGTGACCTTGCGGCGATCCTTGAACTGGCGCTATCAGGGCAATAAAAACCGCCATCCAAAAAGATAGCGGTGTGCGTGCTTTTCAAGGTGCTGATTGATGTTAAGGGACTCGTTGCAAGAAAATTAATCAATGGAATTTGAGCTAATCAGAGCTGCGTGTCTATCGCCACTGATGTCGACATAGCCTCACGTTCAAAAGCGAGAACACACACGCCAGAAAAGCGGCTTTGCTTAAACACAAAAGCTTGGTTGATGTCCTCAAGAAGCAACGGGAGCTGCTTTTCAAAATTCGTCATCGTAGAGGCTTCTTCGAATCGAACATTCACAGCCAATTCACCATCCTTGCCGATAGTTACATGAAGCCCGTGAAAATCAAAGATGCTTATCCGCCCCTTGAGAAGCTCACAAAGACTTTGTGCGGCTATCTTGGCTTCTGCAATAGACGCAAATTTTAGTTGCAGCTGGGTCGAAAACATCGTTGCTACTCCAGCTTTCCAAGAAGATCGTCGAGACCACCGCCTTGTGGCGCCAAAACCTGCTCATTTCCGCGGTAGCTCTCGGGTGCAAGGCCAAGGGCGCTACGAAGATCAGTTCCATCACGTGTCAGTTGCCTGCCAACATCACTCTCAGTGATGATGTTGTCCCGCTCCAGCACCTCGATGATTTCAGGAAGGGCTGTCCCTCGAGCGCAAAAATCCAAAAACCCAATCAATTCATTAATCGTGCCTTCAGGAGCAAAATTCTTAAATTTGCCAAGCATGCTCGCCACTCTTGATGCCGTCAGATTACTTTGCTCCACCATTGTCTGGATCTGCCCAGCAGCCGTAGTAGCAAGCTTTCTCATCATGCGGATTTGGGTGTCTGTCAGGATGAGAGGTTCAGGATGCGTTCCACATAGTGTACCAAGGATAACACCGTCGGCAGTATTCAATGGAAAACCGGCATATCCGCGACAGTTGAGCGGCGGTTTGGTAAGCGGGGTGTCAGCAAATCGTTTATCTTCGCTGGTATCTGGAACAAGAAGCGGTTCTGGTGATGCCAGTGCGAACTGGCAAAAGGTCATGTTTTGGGGAACACCCAAAAGCGGGTCAAAATTCTCTCCAGCCCCAGTGATTGTGTACTGGCAAGCACCATCAAGTAAGTTCAGCATGACCTTGTCACAATGCATTATTAGTTTTGCAACTTCGGCAAATATCTCGAACTGCGCACTGACATCTCGGCCAATCAACCCTGTTTCGTTAACCCGGGCGACGCGAAGCTGTTCATTAGCTGGCACAGGTGCTATTGCAACCTTTTTTGAGGTGGCAATGGCAAGGCCGAGCTTCAAAAAATTTCCCAAACCCTGCGCTCTGATAGCTCTTTTCAACGACATAGCCTTGCCCCACTTAATCTGACAGATAGTTTTGGCCCTAAACCTTCCTAAGTCCAGTTACAACTATTAGATCGCTGACGCTGCTGACCTCTTCCCCAGCAAGGAGTGTTCCTCCTTCGAGGATGGTTGCGAGCAGTCCCTCAGCTGGTTATCCGGTCAAGAGTTTAATCCTTACGGCGGAAGTCGTCGGAAGTCACATTCATGGTAAGGAAGGTATAGGGCCCTATACTACAATGTTCAGGCATAGCTCCAACTTGGTTTAGAAAAAATGAGCCAGTTGCCTTGCAGAAGCATCCCAACTTAGGAATGCAAACGAGGGATCTTTAGCCTCAAACTGACTTTTCTGTTCCGCAACATTAGACATTGCAAAGAAATACACCCGACATACAAGCCATCCATAACCTCCGCATCATTACGAACAACTCGTGTCAGCTAGTTAAATATATTAGGATTGAGATCCAAAAGCCGGCTCTGTCGCAACTCTATATTTGGCGTTAGGAAGTCTCTTCCAGTTCCACTTCGCCACTCATTACCTTTTCAAACTTCTCGAAAAACATCTTGGAGAGTTTTTTTGCAGTGCTGGTAATCAATCGCCCGCCAAGCTGTGCTAGCTTGCCACCAATCTCCGCCTTGGCGGTGTAGCGCAGAATCGTCTGCTGACCATCCTCAACCAACTCAACATCAGCACCACCCTTGGCAAAGCCGGCTATACCGCCGTCGCCTTCGCCCGACAGGCTAAA
>NYXU01000069.1 GCA_002685715.1 Porticoccaceae bacterium
AATGATTTTGCCGTTACCACGCACTGGACCATCAAGTCTTTGCAAATTACAGTTGATAACAAAAATAAGATTCTCGAGATTCTCACGTCCTGCTAGTGCAATAGCCCCCAAGCTCTCCGGCTCATCACATTCACCATCCCCGAGGAATGCCCACACTTTGCGGTCACCCCGCGGAGAGAGGCCACGAGCCGACAAATAACGCATCACATGCGCTTGATAGATGGCCTGGATCGGGCCGAGGCCCATAGAGACGGTGGGAAACTGCCAATAATCCGGCATCAACCACGGGTGTGGATATGAAGACAAACCAGAGCCATCGACTTCGCGACGGAATTTATCCAGCTGGTCGGTAGACAATCGTCCCTCAAGGAACGACCGCGCGTACATACCCGGAGAGCTGTGGCCTTGAAAAAACACCAGATCGCCCATATCGTCGCCATCGGAGCCACGAAAAAAGTAATTAAAGCCAATATCATAGAGTGTTGCGGCTGAGGAAAAGCTCGCTATATGTCCGCCAATACCTTCACTTTGCTGGTTGGCACGCATAACCATTGCTAATGCATTCCAACGCACCAGTGATCGAATCCTGCGCTCCATAAACAAATCGCCGGGCATCGCCTTTTCGCGACTCGGGGGAATAGTATTATTAAACGGCGTAGTCACCGACTGAGGTAGCTGAATACCCTCTTCAGTGGCATGCGCCTGTAATTGCGTCAGAATATACGTAGCGCGCTCATCACCTTGAGCACGGCAAATAGAATCAAAGGCATCGAGCCATTCTTGAGTTTCAGCGGGGTCTAAATCCTGCGACATATGGCACCAATCAAAAGTTAGTTAATGATGTGGGACGTATCAGTGCGCAACCCGAGCTTACTCGTAGGTTTTTAGCACCATCCATCTCAAAATATGGGATGGCATGATAATGTAGTTTAGCTACAAAATCAATGCATTATCATTATAAAATCGATTGGATTTTTTCTATAAAATGCATGAATAAAAAATTATAACTAACTGTTTTATATTGATTTTATTAATTTTTATTACAAGTTAGTTTAACTACATTTAAGTTGCTATTTGGCACAAGTTAGAAATCATAGCGGTAATACTGACCATCAATGCGCAAATCTATGGCGGTATCATCCTCCCGCATCGCCGCTGTTGTTACCCAAAGCCTGCGAGAGTCATTAGCAATAATTTGCTGATAACTCTTTTGCAAACTGGCGACGGAAACAGCATTGATCGCCGCGGCCAACTGAGTTCGGAAATCAAAGCTTTTATAACCAAGCTTTAGAGACTCCATAAAACGACCATTTAACTCACCTAAATTCTTTGGCTTTTCGGTTAGGCTACTCAACAGCGAGTCTTTATATCGTTGCAAATCGGCCTCACTCAAGCGCTCAACATCTTCAGCAAAATCGTCAATAAATAACTCAAATTCACGGCGTAATTCCACCTCGTCGGCTATCGGAGACTGCACTAACATCGTTAAGCCAGGCACCAAATCCAAATTGCTGGCGAAAGCAGACACCACGTAGCCCAATTGCTTCTCAGTGCGTAAACTATTGTAAAAAGGCGCTGACAGCATCTCGGCCAACAGGCTAACCAATGCCATCTGTTGCAGCCCGTCCCTCTCTCCTTGCAGGTATAACACAGCAACTGAATCAGCATGATCAACAGGTATCTGTCCTACTCTAGGACCATTTTCAAGCTTCGCAATACTGCTTGGATTGCTCACAGGCACCAGCGTAAAGTTTCGAGCAAACTGCTGTTCGATTGATTTAGCAACTTTTCTACTATGGTTGCCACTGACAAGTAGTTGAAGCTCTACCGAAGATAACAACTGAGCACTGAATTCTTTCAGCTGAGGCATGCTGACGGCCTCAATAACGGCCATTTTTTGTAGTGGTGTCCATCGACCACTAAGCATTGAATAAAGCCCACTCATCACCTGCCGGAATGGGTATTCGCGCTGGAAATTGGCTAACGAGCGTAAACGCTTTTGCTTCAGCCGCTCAAAGTTACTTTGATTCCAGTTCAGCTGAGTCAGGGCGCGTAAAACATCTTCTAGCAGAACATCCTGCTTATCTGAGTAGCCCGCCACCGCAACGCGCAGAGCCCTTGCGCTCACTGACAAACCAAAATTCAGTCCTGCTTCTGCAGCAGGATAGGCTGCGGCATTAAGCTGATCTCTGACCAGATCGAGATATAACTCAGCCATCGCCAAGCCCTCTAGGCTAGCTGTTTTGTCCGTGCCTAACAGTCCAATAATGTCGGCTTTTGGTACACCAAATCGACTATCGGCCAAATGCCAAGAGTTGATACCCTTGCCTGCGCTCAATAACGCTGGTACTGGCTGATCACTTGAATCTATAAGCGCAAGGTTTGTCGGTATGTAGGGGTTTTTTACCGCGACTGCTAGGCCCGACTCTGCGGTTGGATTGCGCCATTTATCCAGTGTTGACTTACTGATCGGACGAACTCGATACGGTACCTGATAGCGCTTTGATAATTGCTCAGTCGCTACCTCAGGCGCGGTTAGCATTACGAAACTATTCTCTGGTACAAGGTCCTGCGCCACTTGTCGTATCAATGACTGATCGAACTGTTCCATTAAATAATTAGCCCGCAATACATCTGNCACTGGAAAATGCTGCATTGACGANGCCAATGAGGATGCATAACGCATNGGGTTTTGCTTCTCTTGAAAGCGAAATGCCAGCGTTGCCAAGCTGGACTGCTCCTTGTAGCGCCATTCCTCCACGCCACTTTTCTGGATCATTTTGATCCAGGAAAACACCAATTCAGTGATATCCTCGTGGTGCCTGTAGCCCTCNGGAGTCAAGCCAATATCAATCATAAATAGACTTGAACTACGATCTTCTAGACCTGCACCCGCACTGAGAGAATCGGCCCAACCTCTAGTTTTTAGCAGTTGCAACAGACTCCCCGGNCCCTCATGGCCGATCAAAGCAGCAAGGAATCGGGCAGGCTTGACTCGCCAATGAGGTTGCATTTTCGGCAGTTGAAAACTAATGCTTAACTCACGTAGCTCTTTAAGGGGCTTGACCTCTATCAATAACGGAGATTGATCAGCTGGCATAAGTCGCGCGCTGTGCATTGGTATATCAATTTGATTATTGGCAATTGGCGAAAATCTCGGCGTTACCAACGCCTCAAGTTCATCCAAACTTTCGGCTCCCAGTACTACTAATTTCATTAAATTGGCAGAGTAGTACTGCTGATAAAAGGTCAATAGCTCGGCTCGAATCGGCCGATCATTAAGATCAGCTAATGTCTGCAGATTACCGACGGTAAACTTTGCCATTGGGTGGCTGGGATCAACCTGCTCCTGCAGTACATCCCATTGTCGACGACCATCGTCTTTAATCTTAAGCCGGTATTCGGACTCAACCGCATTGCGTTCGCGCTCGACATACTTAGCATCAAAGTTGGGGCTGTGGAAAAAGGGAGCAAAGCGATCTAGGGCCTGCTCGAGATACTGAGCGTCGATATCAAAGAAATACGTCGTGTTTTCAAGCCCGGTGCCAGCATTGTGTGAACCGCCGTGCTCGGCAATAAAGGTCTGATATTCACCTGACTCAGGATATTGCTCGGTGCCCAAAAACAGCATATGTTCAAGAAAGTGCGCCAAACCCTCGCGATCTTGCGGNTTCTGATAACTACCCACATAGACNTCAAGAGANGCCGCCGACTTATCNGTGGTTGGGTCAGAAATNAGCAATACATCCAATTTATTGGCCAAACGGATATGTCGATAGTGCCGCTGGTCATTGGGGCTGGTTATCAGTTGCGACAAGCCCTCCTCAGAGAGCTGTTCTCGGCCGCCACTGCACCCTTGAAGAAGGATGGTAAAGCTAACAATTAAACCGAACGACACAGTTATAGAGNGTAATCTGGTGACTGAGCTAATCATGGATTTATCCTTAAACCTAGGCCTTTTCTGGTGGCTATCTGTTATTGCTTGCGCTGATCCGCTTAACCGTCCTCAGCGACATTATCTGACCATTTTCTCGGCCACGCGTTATACACAGCCTTGACTAATGTTGCCAAAGGGATAGCAAAAAATACGCCCCAAAAGCCCCATATACCGCCAAATAAAAGTACTGCAACGATTATAGATACCGGATGCAAATTGACCACCTCTGAAAACAATAGCGGCACTAACAGATTGCCATCAATAAATTGAATCACGCCGTAAACCATAAATAACCAAAAGAAATCTAGCCCCCAACCCCACTGCATATAACCCACCAAAAGCACNGGCACNGTNACTACAGTGGCACCGATATAGGGAATTAATACTGACAATCCTACCAACAGAGCAAGTAGCGCAGCATAGTTAAGACCGAGTATTACAAATGCTAACAAAGAAGCTAGCCCAACAATAAGAATTTCTATTGCCTTGCCACGAACATAATTAGCAAANTGCATATCCATTTCAGACCAAATAGCGGTCATTGCACCTCGCTCTTTGGGCAGAAAAGCAATNAAAAACCCAANTAACANCTGTTTATCTTTCAGCATNAAAAAGACTAANAGAGGCACCAGAAGTAGATAAATCATNACGCCAAAAATATTAGGGAANCTACTAATTGACAGGGATAGNGCNTGCTCGGCCAGATTNGCCAANTCAGTTGAGACNGTGGCAGTNATNATCTGAAACTGNTCCGGACTAATATAGTCAGCGTAGGTTTCNGGTAATGTCACCAACACATCTCTTAGCTTGGCNATCATATTGGGNAGCTCAGCCACCAAAAGNGACGTCTGACGACCGACAATNGGGATCATTACTGTCAGTACCGAGATAAACAGCATAATAAACAGCAAATAGGCACCAATAATGGCGGCGCTCTCGGATACCCCTTGATGGCGCAGAGTATTGACCACACCCTGTAATAGATACGCAAACACCATAGCCGTGAATACTGGCCCGAGCACAGCGCCCAACGTGGCAACTACCACCAGTGAGAGACTGAGAATGACCACCAATAATACGGCTTCTTCACTGCTAAAGTACTGATCTAACCACCGCTGTAACACCTGCTTCATGCAAACTCCTGCGCGCTTCTATAGACTGATAGAATCCGGTAGTTTATGCGCGCTGTCAACAGCCTCGGAGTATAAACTAATATAGTCGTTGTATAGCCTGTAAAACTTAGTAATACTTGAACTGTCGAAATGCTTTAGGTTAACGCCTGCGCAGTGATAGCAAAGTACAGAATCTACAATCGATAAGAGATTAATTGTTTAATTTTGACCAAAATAACTCCTCAGTGTAAAACCACGCTAACTATCGTTATCACCGCTGCGCTGGTGGCAATGATCATTATTCTTTTGTCTCTATCAATAACCACTCAGCGTGCGCTAGCCAATGATATAAAGCTTCCACTGTTGGGGGACAGTGCATCTGGCATTGTCTCGAAACGACAGGAATACCAACTGGGTAGAACCTGGTTGAAGGCCTTTCGCAGTCGTGTACGCGAACATGATGACCCTTTAATGCAGCAGTATTTGGAGCAGTTGCTGTATAACTTGGCCACTTACAGCGATCTCGAGGATCCAAGGCTCGAATTAGTCATAGTCAATAATGCATCAATGAATGCATTTGCGGTTCCCGGTGGCATTGTTGGTTTTCATACCGGTGTATTTGCCTTTGCCGAAAACGAAGATCAGATGGTCTCAGTGCTGGCACACGAATTAGCCCATTTGAGCCAAAGACATTTTGCTCGAGGTCTGGAAGCTCAACGCGCTAACTCCATGATAAGTCTGGCCGGTCTACTCGGTAGCTTAGTGCTTGCCGCAACTGCCGGGGGTGATGCGGGCATGGCGGCTATTACCGCCACGCAGGCTCTGGCAATGGACAGTCGATTACGCTACAGCAGGTCCAATGAGCAGGAGGCTGACCGACTTGGGTTACAGACGATGGAGCGAGCCAAACGTGATCCTGCGGCGGTGGCTAATATGTTTGCAACATTATTGCGTGCAACGCGATACCGCGGTAGTCGCTTACCCGAATTTCTCCTTACGCACCCAGTCACTGAAAAGCGTATTGCCGATGCCCGAGGACGGGCGATGACCAGCTCTATGCGCCAATACCCTGACAATGCAGAATTTTATTTGATGCAGGCCAGAGCTTTGCTGGCAATACAGCGCGATAACAGCAAAGCCATCAAGCAATTTCAAGGACAGTTAGATAACAATACTCATCGCCCCAACGCCGCGCATTATGGCTTGGTTCTCGCTCATACTAGAGCCAACAATTTCACCAAAGCGCGAGCGATACTTGCGCCACTATTGCAAGAGGATCCAACACAACTGCCCTATCAATATGCTGATATCAACCTGCATATCGAGCAGCGCGAGTATTCACAGGCGCTTGGCAAACTCAACAAACTACTGGCCATCAATCCTAATAACTACCCTTTGGCCAGACTTAAGTCTGAGGCGCTGTGGCAAGCGCACCGCTACGAAGAAGCCAGCGATGTATTAACGATTGTAAGTCGAAGTCGTCCAGAGGATCCGATGGTTTGGTATCAACTGGCCGAGGTGAGAGGGCTAGCAGGGAATATTTCGGGTGTGCACGAGGCCAGAGCGGAATATTTTATTCTGGTCGGTGCCTTTGATATGGCAAGAAAACAGCTCGCACTCGCGGTCAAATTGGTCGCCGCAGACTTTAAGCGCTCAGCGATTATTCGACAGCGCTTAGTGGAGGTTAAAGCGATGGAAGACCGTATCAAAAAGCTTTAATTTGATACCTTAAAGTTCATCATTCGCTCAAGGGACTTATAGGCCTTAGCGCTGGTATCGGCATCGACGGCAATTTCATTACTACCCTGCTTCAAACAGGCGTGCAGATTTTCCAGACTATTCATTCCCATCCAAGGACAATTAGCGCAGCTGCGACAGCTGGCGCCACTACCGCCTGTGGGTGCTATGATAAGTTGCTTATCTGGCACCGCCTGTTGCATCTTATAAAAAATGCCCTGATCTGTAGCCACAATCATCTGCTGTTGAGGCAGAGACTGTGCTGCCGCGATTAACTGCGATGTTGAACCGACAACATCCGCAATATCGACCACAGATTCGGGTGATTCTGGGTGCACCAACACGGCTGCTTGCGGATAGACTTGCTGTAAATCAATAATTCCCTTAGCTTTAAACTCCTCGTGAACAATGCAGCTACCATCCCACATTAGCATATCTGCACCGGTATTTTTCTGGATATAACCACCGAGATACTTATCCGGCGCCCAGAGGATCTTTTTACCTAATGAGTCAAGATGATCAACTACATCAAGCGCAATACTGGACGTTACCACCCAATCGGCTCGCGCTTTAACTGCAGCAGAGGTGTTAGCGTAAACCACCACCGTGCGGTCTGGGTGCTGATCACAGAACAGTGCAAATTCACCTGCGGGACAACCAACATCTAATGAGCAAGTCGCCTCGAGGGTAGGCATCAGCACGCGCTTATGTGGCGTGAGTATCTTGGCCGTCTCACCCATAAACTTAACGCCAGCCACCACGAGACTGTCCGCCGCATGCTGATTACCAAAGCGCGCCATCTCCAGCGAATCCGACACCACACCACCAGTCTCCTCAGCCAGTGCTTGAATCAACGGATCGGTATAATAATGCGCGATGATCACGGCATTCTTCTCAATCAGCAGCGCTTTAATCTGTTCTTGCAGCTGGACTGCATAGGCGCTGTCAATGGCATTCGCATCTGGCACCTGATCCAACACCTGTTCTACCAACTGTTTGTGCCTGTGATTTTCAGCAATAGATACTTTATGGGACTGGCTTGCCATAACTAACTCAGCTCCGATTTATAATCTAGACAACCAGTAAATTACAGTAACTAAGATAATTGTCAAAAGGGCAACAATGGCAATAGCGTCGGCTTTTGAATCGCCGTCATTTTCTTGATTAGTGTTCTCGCTCATAAAACAGTCTCATCTTCTAGGTAGGTTTCTCAACCAAGTCATTTTCTAATAGGCTGGAGATTAGCGCCAATTTTTCGAGGCGGCATTTTAGCAATCTAATATCCAACTGTCGCCCCTTGCTACGCAGTTGATCAGCATAAAATTCTCTTTAATAGGGGCAATAAAATCAGATTAGCCGCTTATTCCATAACTTTATGGCCATATAGGCAAATAATAATTTAAAAGAATAACCGCTACCGCTATCATAGCGCCCCAAAATCATTGCTGCCGAGACAGTTTAGACCTAGATGTATAAATACGATCAATACGACCAACAAATTGTTGATGAGCGCGTAGCACAATATCGAGACCAAACTCAGCGCTTTTTAGCTGGCGATATCAGTGAAGAGGAATTTCTTCCCCTACGGTTACAAAATGGACTTTATGTTCAGCGGCTAGCCCCCATGCTTCGCATTGCTGTGCCCTATGGACTTCTATCCAGCCGCCAGCTGCGCAAATTGGCCCATATTTCGCGGCAATACGATAAGGGCTACGTGCATTTTACGACCAGACAAAATATTCAACTGAATTGGCCACAGCTTGAAGAAGTACCTGATATTCTTGCTGAACTAGCCAGTGTAGAGATGCACGCCATTCAAACCAGTGGCAATTGCATCCGTAATACCACCACTGACCAATATGCTGGGGTCGCGGTGGATGAGATCGAAGACCCTCGACCTTGGTGTGAGATCATTCGCCAATGGTCAACGGTGCATCCAGAGTTCGCGTTTCTACCACGTAAATTTAAGATTGCCTTGTGCGGATCGGAACAGGATCGCGCGGCTTTTCTATTGCATGATATAGGCATCCAACTGGTCACTAACGATCAGGGTGAAGCAGGCTTTCAGGTTTTTGTTGGTGGCGGCCTAGGCCGCACACCAGTGATTGCATCACTGATCCGCAAATTTCTGCCCAAGCAGCATCTATTAACCTATCTCGATGCCATTTTACGCGTCTACAACCGCTACGGTAACCGCGACAATAAATATAAAGCCAGAATCAAAATACTGATCAAAGCTTGGACTGCAGAGGTGTTCGCTGAGCGTGTCGAAGCCGAGTGGGCGCATTTAAAAGATGGTCCGGCGACTTTAACCGAGCATGAAATTAATCGCGTAAAGGCATTTTTTACGTTGCCAAACTACCAGTCTATTGATAGCGACAAGGCTAACAGGAAACTGCAACAGACAGCAGCTGAAAACAAGGCCTTTAGCCGCTGGTTAGATCGCAATACCCAGCTGCAGAAACAAACGGGTTATCGGTCAGTCAGTCTGTCGCTAAAGCCGGCTGGTGTAGCCCCTGGTGATGTAACTGACCGACAGTTGGAAATCATTGCCGATTTGGCCGATCGATTTTCCTTCGGTGAACTGCGCTCTACTCACAATCAGAACATTGTCCTCACCGATGTGGTAGTGACAGATCTGTATGAGCTCTGGAGTACAGCCAAAGATGCAGGTCTGGCAACACCAAATATAGGTACCATCAACGATATGATTTGTTGTCCTGGCGGTGATTACTGTTCGCTAGCCAATGCCAAATCTATCCCTGTTGCCGAGGCCATTCAGCGTAAATTTGATGATCTCGATTATGTCTATGATTTAGGCGATCTTGAATTGAATATCTCAGGCTGTATGAATGCCTGCGGCCATCATCATATTGGTCATATTGGCATTCTCGGAGTGGATAAAAAAGGCGAGGAATGGTATCAGATTCAAATAGGTGGCAGCGCCAGTAAAAATGCAGCCTTAGCTAAAGTCCTGGGACCCTCTTTGTCGCGCGATGCCGTCACTGACAGTATCGAAAAGCTATTGGACGTCTATGTTGAAAATCGTCAGCATGAAGAGACCTTTTTAGCCACCTACCAACGTATCGGCATCGATAAATTTAAGGAGCGAGTGTATGGCGCAACTGCTTAAAGATGCACAGATCATCGATAACCACTGGACTAGGGTCGATACTGATTCGGACTCATTACCCGCTGGTGATATTGTCGTGCATCACGCCACTTGGCAGCAACGGCATGCCGAACTGTGTGATCATCAGGGTGCTGTTGGCGTTTGGTTTGATGGCAACGAAGAAATAGAAAATTTTGTCGACACTATTATCAATGTTCCCTTGATTGCGATTAATTTTCCAAAATTTGTTGATGGCCGAGGTTTTTCCGTTGCTCGCTTGCTACGTGAACGCTATGGTTATACTGGCGAATTAAGAGCAATCGGGCATTTTCTTCGCGATCAGTTATTTCTATTACAACGCTGTGGATTTAATGCCTTTCAATTTGACCATGATATCGATCTTGAACAGGCGGCAAAATCGCTGACAGACTTCACCGACAGTTATCAAGTGGCGGTCGATCAACCGCAACCACTGTTCAAAAGGCGCTAGCATTTATAAATCAAGGGAGACGTGTTAAATGGACCATCATGTTATCCAGATTTTCTTTTTTATTTTTAGCGGTGGTGCGTTGCTGGCATCTATCGCTCTGTTTAGTCGCCAACCTCTGCTCGTGGCTTATATCGCCCTCGGAGCTACCCTGGGACCTCATGGCTTAGGTTGGGTGACCGATGTCGACCTAATAGCCCAAATAGCCAGTATTGGCATTATTTTTTTGCTGTTTCTGCTCGGCCTCGATATGCAGCCACAAGCGCTAATGCGAGTGCTTAAACAAGTCACCCATATCACTCTTATTAGTTCTCTGTTGTTTGCTAGCCTGGGGTTTGCTGTCGCCTATGCATTTAACTACAGCTTTATTGAATGCCTGATTATTGGTATCTCAATGATGTTTTCCAGCACCATTATTGGTATTAAGTTGCTACCCACCACTGCTCTGCATCATCGACATTCCGGTGAACTTATGGTCGGCATGCTGCTTATGCAGGATTTTTTGGCCATCTTTGTTCTGCTAATGCTGATATCCGATATCTCAGGCAGTTCGGGCATGCTGCANTTTGGTCGCAGTTTGATCGCACTACCTGTGNTGATCGGCGGCTCAGTACTGATGGTTCGTTTTGTATTGCAGCCGCTATTTTCACGTTTTGATCGAATTGGAGAGTATATCTTTCTATTGGCGATTGGTTGGTGTTTAGGCGTGGCGGAATTGGCAGAGAGTATTGGGCTATCACGTGAAATCGGCGCCTTTATTGCCGGCATTTCTATTGCTACTAGCCCCATCGCGCAATATATCGCACTCAACCTTAAGCCATTGCGCGATTTCTTCTTGATTCTGTTCTTCTTTTCACTTGGTGGTGGCTTTGATCTGTCGCTGATCCCGCATATTATATTGCCCGCACTGGTGCTAGCCGCGATTATGTTAACCATAAAACCTTTGCTGTACCGCTACTTGCTCAGAGCTCATAGCGAGTCTGATAAGCTATCTTGGGATATAGGCTTTAGGCTTGGCCAAAACAGTGAGTTCTCTCTACTAATCGCCTATATTGCCTTGAACACACAGTTAATTGGCAATAACGCCTCGCATTTAATTCAGGCCGCCGCCATTATCACCTTCTTAATTTCAAGCTATATTGTTATTTTCAATTTCCCCAACCCTATTGCGCTTAGTGATCGTCTGCGCAGAGATTAGCGGCACAGGCTTAAACCATCTCAACGTAGCGATTTCGACATAAAGCTATACCTGTTTATTAGAATTTTGTGTCAGTCTGCCCCACCATTTCAGCAGTAAGCGATCAGCACTCTCTTCGGCAGCGATACCCAGACGTTGGTGTAGTTTCTTTTTCTGCACATAGGCCACTTCATAAACCTGCGCCTGCTGGATACAGGCAACCAAGTACTCATCGCTAGTCTGAATATCATCCACCAAGGCCATTTCCAGTGCTTTGCTGCCGTACCAGATTTCACCAGTGGCAATCTTATCAATATCGACTTGCGGGCGGCGCTCGGNGACGTAGTCTTTAAATAATTGGTGGGTTTCTTCCAATTCCTCGATAAATTTCTCACGCCCCTTATCAGTATTTTCGCCAAACATTGTTAATGTTCGCTTATGTTCACCCGCNGTCAGCAGTTCATAGTCGACATCATGNTTTTTTAACACACGATTAAAATTTGGCATTTGCGCCACTACCCCAATCGAGCCAATAATGGCAAACGGTGCAGCTAATATTCTATCGGCAACACAGGCCATCATATAGCCACCGCTGGCAGCAACCTTATCAACCGACACCGTGATAGGGATCTGCGCTTTGCGCAACCGATCTAACTGGCTACTGGCTAGGCCGTAGCTATGTACCATACCGCCGGCACTCTCAAGCTTTACCAGTACTTCATCATTGGCTTTGGCCTGAGTGAGAACTGCAGTAACCTCTTCACGCAGATGACTCACGGCAGAGGCACTAATATTGCCATCAAAAGTCAGTACAAATACGCGCTTTTTAGCACTGGTGTCCGTTTCCCTCTCGCTCTTTTGCGCTTTTTTATCAGCTTTCGCCTGCTTCTTTTTGGCTTTATGCAGNTTTTTTTCTTCGGCTTTCTGTAGCGACTCATCCATGGTGGCAATCAGCATGGCTTCGGACATATCCTCGTATTGCTGATTGAGCGGGGTAATTTCAAGATGACCTTTATCACCGCCCTGCTTACCCTTAAGACTTGCACCGACAGCCAAACTGATAATAATGGCGATGGCAACCACAACAGTGGCTACTTTTGCTAAAAATAGCCCATACTCAATAAAGAATTCCAAGTGTCACTCCAAAATAGTTAATAAAAGCCTATGGTGTAATTTATCAATNGNGNAATGTANCAGATGCTAGGTCTTGCCTGAAGCTTCATCAATAAATTGCTGAATAAGTTGCCCCGACATAATAGTCGAGGGTGGTACGAATGAGGGCAATTGATCATAACGGAACCAACCTGCNTCGCTNATTTCTTCACCATCAATCTGAATGTNGTCGGTCACCGCCTCTACAATATAGCCCAACATCAATTGNCCAGGAAATGGCCATGANTGACTNCTTACGTAGCGAATATTNGTCACTTCAATACCCACCTCTTCNAAAATTTCTCGATGTACNGCCTGTTCTGCGCTTTCGCCTGCCTCTATAAAACCTGCNANAGCACTGAACATGCCCTCAGGCCAGCTNGGCTGGCGCGCCAACAAGCAATGATCACCTTTGGTCACTANGGCAATAATACANGGNGATATNCGGGGNTAATGNCTGATATCNCAGGACTCACAACGCATGGCATGCTCAGTATCANCNCATTGCATGGCTTGGCCACAGCGGCCACAGAACTGATGACTGTCTTGCCAATCGAGTAATTGCACGGCACGACAGGCCATAGTGAACTGTTGCTCATCCGCTCCAACCAGCAAACTGCGCAACTCAACTAAATTAAAATCTTCTGCTGCTGTTGCTTCCGGCATTAGCTCCCAGACTTGGCAGTCTAAGCCCTGATACTGGCCCATTTGTAATCGTCGTTGGCAGAAAAATTTTAGCTGATCTGCAGACTCATGATCGATTACCACGCTATCAGCAGCGTCTGATTTAACTGGCACGAGGATATTGCCACCAACCACGGCTAGGACCCATTTTCTATCTGTATTGATCTCTTTAGGGCTGGCATGAAAGCCATTGTGAATCTGCGAACTTGCCAATGTATAAATACCTTACCGCTAGCGACTAAAAAGACTGACTAATATAGTGACTGATAGGCCCCATAATACTTGCAAAGTGTTAGCGCTGAGGCTAAGGTTTGAGCCGGATTTTGACTAGTCTACCATGAATAAACGCTAGCGTTGATCCATCGTTTAAACAACATCACCAGTTTAATGAATTTTAGGGATATCTTATGACTCCGACATTAACTCAAGCATTTAGAAGCAACTTTTTGGGCAATTCCCCCAGCTGGTACGAAGCGGCCATTGTTGCATTCTTAGTTATTAACCCGATCTGTTTATATCTATTCGGACCGTTCGTTACCGGTTGGATGTTGATTGGAGAATTTATTTTCACTCTGGCAATGGCGCTTAAATGCTACCCATTACAACCCGGTGGATTATTGGCGATCGAGGCTATCGTTTTAGGTATGGCCAGTCCTGAAGCCGTGTATCAGGAGACTGTGAGCAATTTCCCCGTCATTATGTTGTTGATGTTTATGGTTGCCGGCATCTACTTTATGCGCGATATGCTGCTATTTACCTTTACGAGAATTTTATTGGGCGTTAAATCGAAAACCCTATTGTCATTCTTGTTCTGTTTTGCCGGCGCAGTGTTATCAGCGTTTCTAGATGCACTTACGGTCACCGCAGTACTGATTACTATTTCGGTTGGCTTTTACTCGGTCTACCACAAGGTTGCCTCGGGCAAGGGTATTGTTGATGAAAATCATGATCACACCAATGATCAAACAGTGATTGCTGAGCAACAGCAAAATCTCGAAGATTTCCGCGCCTTTCTACGTAGCCTTATTATGCACGGCGCCGTGGGTACAGCGCTCGGTGGTGTAACCACATTGGTTGGCGAGCCACAAAATCTACTGATCGCAGAGCGTGCCGGTTGGGAGTTTATGGAGTTCTTTATGCGTATGGCGCCTGTGACTATGCCAGTGTTTGTCTGCGGTCTTATCACTTGTGTGTTATTAGAGAAAGCTAAAATTCTCGGATACGGTGCGACCATGCCGGAAGAAGTTCGCAAGATACTTAAAGAGTCTAGCGATCATGAAGATTCTAAACGCACCCAGTTCGACAAGGCTGCTTTAATTACGCAAACGGTGGTTGCTCTTATTTTGGTGTTGGCGCTGGGCTTCCACTGGGCTGAAGTGGGCATGATTGGTCTAATGGTAATCGTGTTACTGACTGCCTTTAACGGTATCACCGAAGAACATCGTATCGGTCATGCGTTTGAGGAGGCGTTGCCATTTACTGCACTGCTAGTAGTATTCTTTGCCATTGTTGCGGTGATCCATGAACAGCATCTGTTCTCTCCCGTTATCGGCTGGGTATTGGCTATGGACCCTGATGTACAGCCTGGTATGTTTTTCCTTGCCAATGGTTTGCTGTCGGCGATCAGTGATAATGTATTTGTCGCTACCGTCTATATCAACGAAGTCAGAGCGGTGTTCGATGCCGGTGATATTACTCGCGATCACTTCGACAAACTAGTAATTGCCATTAATACGGGTACTAACCTGCCAAGTGTTGCAACGCCCAATGGTCAGGCAGCATTTCTGTTCTTGTTGACCTCAGCACTGGCACCGTTAATCCGTCTGTCATATATGCGTATGGTAATTATGGCTCTACCATATACTGTTGTATTGACTGTGGTAGGCCTAATGGGCGTGCTCTACAATATTTAACAACAAGACAATAAAAAAGGCCGAGTTAGTAATAACTCGGCCTTTTTTTTGTTTATGATAAAAACTCTTTTGTTAACGCTTTTTACGCGATGGCAAAATGCCCATATATTTTGAGATAATTCCTAGCATCACCTCATCCGCACCACCACCAATGGAGGTTAATCTGCTATCGCGATAAGCCCGAGAAACAGGGTTATCCCACATATAGCCCATACCACCCCAATACTGTAGGCAGGAATCGGTAACTTCTCGTGATAGGCGTCCCGCTTTTAGCTTGGCCATAGAGGCCTTTAATGTAACATCTTCACCATTGATATAACCTTCAACGGCATCGTAAGTAAGCGCGCGCAGACAGGCGATATCGGTCTGCAATTCAGCTAAACGGAAATGCACCACCTGGTTGTCAAGNATTGATTGCCCAAAGGCCTGACGCTGTCGAGTGTACTCAATAGTCTCGTTAATAACGTATTCCAATCCTTTGATCGCGCCCGCCGCGCCATAAATTCGCTCTTCCTGAAACTGCTCCATCTGATAGCGGAAGCCAGCACCCTCTTGGCCGACAAGGTAGCGCTGCGGCACACGCACATCATCAAAAAAGATCTGTGCAGTATCAGAGGAGCGCATACCCAGTTTATTAAGTTTTTCTGAGAGCGAAATACCCNGTAAATTCATCGGCACAACAATCANTGACTTATTATTNTGCGGACCATCATCACTGGTATTGGCTAACAAGCAAATAAAATCGGCTTGTGTGGAGTTGGTAATCCACATCTTGCTGCCATTGATAATATAGTCATCGCCGTCTTTTTTCGCCGTGGTTTTAATCGCCGATACATCTGACCCCGCATGAGGCTCAGATACGGCGATAGAACACACCATATCTCCAGCGATGGCCGGCATCAAAAACTCACGACGCAGTTCGTCACTGCCATGATTAGCTAATGCTGGCGTCGCCATATCCGTCTGTACACCAATCGCCATACTCACACCACCACTTTGGATGCGACCTAGCTCCTCAGCAAACACGGTCTGATAGCTATAGTCCAATCCCATACCGCCATAGGCTTCCGGCTTAGCAATGCCGAGTAACCCAAGATCACCCATTTTTTTAAATAATGTATGAGCGGGAAAGATCTCTTCCTCTTCCCATTGATCTGCATAGGGGTTAATTTCTTTATCAATAAATTGTGCGATTGTATGACGAATCGCTTCATGCTGTTCAGTAAAAATCATAGTTATAGTCCCAACTGGCGAGCGGCCAGATCACGCATAATTTCATCAGAGGCACCAAGAGCGACAGCGCCCCATTCGTGGTGTTCAACTGCTAATTTTTCATTAGGTAATCCGGCACCATTGAAGTCGAGTGACATAGGCACACCAACTTTTCTAGTTCTTAGCTATTAGAGGCTAGATAGTAGTCAGGGTTGAATTTCCTATCAATCTAATTAGCGCCACATTTTTACGAATAAATGCCAATCGACAACGTTTTATTTGCGCCGATAGTCACGGGGAGAGACGCCGTGCCAACTTTTGAATGCACTGGAAAAAGACCCTTGGTCAGCATAGCCGAGTAAAAAAGCAATTTCAGTAATAGCCAGACGGTTATCAGACAGGTAGCGCAGGGCCAGCTTAGAGCGCACCTCCTGGAGAATATTTAAAAAATTGGTGTGTCGATCAGAGAGTCGCCGCTGTAATGTACGGCGGGAAATATTTAGCTTATTGGCCAATTTATCAATGGTTACTTCGCCTTCGGGCAAATACTGCACAATAGATTGCTTTAGGCTCGAGAGCAATATGTCGGCGGGATCATCACCATCAAAAAAGTCTCTAAAAGGCCGCTCATGATCAGGGCCTTCTTGGTAGTTTTGCTTAAGTATTGGATAGCTCAGCGCTTCGCGCTGAAAAAATAGACTGCTGTGCGGTCGATCAAAGTGAAGGTTAGAACCAAAAGTATCCTCCAGCGCACCAGTATCTTGCGGACGAGAATACGTAAACTCTGCTCTAATAACTCTTACCGGCCTAACACAGAGNGAATTAAAAATACCTGCGGAACCTGACAGCATCTCATCGCTGTATAAACGCCTACGACCGGTCTCCGGCAATAGTGGTTCCCAACGCAACTCAACCAAGTCACCACTGCGATACACTCTGATTTGACCAATATCACCGCGCATTTGTAGCTGACTGGGCATCAGGTTGAGATAATCCTTAAACGAACGGCACACAGTCGACAGATAGAGTTGAATATTAAGGCCCGTTAGATAGGTTACGCGACCCACGATTAAGCCTATATCTGGATTATTAGTAATATCGGCGAGTGATTGAAATAACCGATAGTAGCTGGCCACAGGAAAACGATGGTCGGCAATTGATAATTTCGTGGCATCAAGACCGGCAGTTGCCAACAGTGATTCAGAATCCAAGCCAAACTGTTCAGCAACTTGCAACAAGGTATTAATTGGTGCAGCGAGCACGGTCCAGTTGGCATCGACNGTTTTTTGAGTATCGGGACTAGGGACCATGAGGTAAGCAAACAATCAGTAGTTAGAGTTTATAGCTTACCACTAGCAGAGAAAGCCATACAATTAATAGCGCATATAATCCTTGTATGGACGCGCATATACTGAGCAGTATCAATGCAGGCATCCCAACAGTTGGATGCTGGCAAGCAGTAAACATATATCTGCTAGCGAGGATGACTTTTATATAAATACTGTATATATTAACAGTATTTATTATACTAAGCTTGTCTGTCACCTCAACACAGTTATTAAAATGACTAATACAGATATCATCTCTAGCCTATTGAGCCGTCAAGATACTTGGCGTGGCCGTGGTCGGCGTTTACCTAAGCAAACGATTTGTACAGGTCATCAGGATTTAAACTTGCTATTACAAGGCGGCTGGCCCACCGCTGCACTGACTGAATTAATTCCGCAACAGCTGGGTATTGGCGAATTAAGCCTATTACTGCCCGTATTGAAAAATCATAGTCGTAAGAATCAATTATGTCTGTGGCTTGACCCTCCTTATCAACCCTACGCACCTGCCTTATCTGCAGAAGGTATCGCCCTAGATGAACTTATTATTGTACGTAGCAAAAATGCCAGAGAGTGGCTGTGGACCGCTGAGCAATCTATTCGCAATGGTGCCCTACTACTCGCTTGGATCGGACAACAACCTGCACGCTATGCGGAACTGCGCAAATTACAATTAGCGGCAGCTGAAAGTAACAATAGCGCCTTTCTATTTAGCCCTATTGCAGCCTTAACCGCGCCATCTCCAGCAGTATTGCGCCTAGAACTGGATAGTACACATATTCATCAACTACAAATAACGTTGCGCAAATTGCGTGGTAGAGTCGCAGGAGCCAAGTTGCAACTGGATTTACAGCAATACCCCTCACAGCGAACAGTGCTTAATCAATTGCCTACAGGCCGGCACCGCACCTATTCAGCTAGTGTGAAGTTAGCTAGCGCAAAATCACCGCTCCGTAACTAAATGACAGGACACTCTCAAGGTCAGGAAATCTGGCTATATTTACAGTTCCCTCTACTGAGTCTGGAAGCACTATTACCTGGGCTTGATCCAGAACAGCAGTTAAAACCTATTGCCATTATTCACTCGCAGAAAAATACTCAGCGCGTACTCTGCTGCAATAGTCAGGCCACTGCATGGGGAGTCGAGCCCGAGCTTTCCATCTCTACCGCTCTCGCATTATGTCCTGATCTGATCGCCTTACCTCAACAAATTGAAAAAGAACAACAGCAATTACAACAGCTTGCCCTGCTAGCCTATAGCGTTAGTCCTATCGTGATTTTGCCTAATCACTATAAGCAAAAAACAAATAGCAGCAATCACGCTAATCAACCTTCAGGACTATGGTTAGAGATATCAGCTTGCGATAAATTATTTAAAGGGTATAACAATCTTCTGCAAACATTAGCAAAGAAGTTACAGCTCCAGTCTATTACTAGCGTCACCGGTATAGCCCATAACCCCATGGCCGCAAAACTACTCTGTCAGTCAGAATTTCAACACCAGCTACCAACCACAACAGAAATCCAGCAGCAGTTACTCGACACAGATCTAAGTCGGTTAGATTGCAGTTCTCATCAACAACAAAGTTTTAAGCGGCTCGGCTTAAACCATGTGGGCGATTTACTCGCATTATCTCGCAGCGCACTAAGCCGCCGTTTTGACAGTCAACTGATATCAACTATTGCACAGCTAAAAAACCAGCAATCTTTTGATGCGCCACGATTTCAACCGGCTAATAGTTTTCGCGATGTTGTGCAAAACCCTCAGGGCATTTTTAATAAAGAAAGTTTGCTGTTCCCAATGAAGACATTACTCCAGCGCCTGTGCCAATATCTCACTGCGCGACAATGTCACTGTCGAGAGATTGAATGGCAATTTGAGCCTCTAATCGGTGAGCCACAAACCATGACAATACAGCTCTCCAGCAGTCAAAATAACTGGTCTAATTTGTTGCTACTAAGTCGCTTACAATTGGAGCAACTAGAACTCCCTCGCAGCATTGAACAAATTATTCTGTCGACTGATCAGTTTATCGAAGCCCCGCAGGGAACATTTAATCTCGACTTGTTTGCAGAACATCATGGTCCACAGCAGCCCTCCGAGTTGATTGATAGCCTTAATGCTCGCCTGGGAATAGACGCTTTATCACAGCCCATACTCAATAAAGATTATCTTCCGGAACAGGCTAGTACCTTGGCTACACTGAGCAATCAGACCTATAGCAATTCAAATAAACCGCTAAAAGCGCCACAACCTCTATGGTTATTAACAGACCCTGCGCCTGTACAGATACGCAATAACCAACTGTATTGGCGCCAGCCATTAATCATTGTTAGCGGCCCAGAGCGAGTATGTAGTAACTGGTGGCAGAGCGAACAGCAGCGGGACTACTATCTAGCTTGTGATAGTCGAGGTGCGCGCTATTGGCTATTCAGAGAAACCAGTAGTNAACGCTGGTTTATTCATGGGCTGTTTTCCTAACCAGCCCATNAATGAACGTTAAAGATTAGCTATCGAATTGTTCTTTTAGCTATCGAATTGTTCTTTTAGTTTAAACTTCTGCACCTTACCTGCCGGATTACGTGGCAACATATCGATAAAGAGCAATTGACTGGGTAATTTATAGCGAGCCAGAGATTCACCGGCAAAATCGCGCAACGCTTCCAACGTTAACTCGCTGCCTTCATTAAGTGCCACAATAGCAACAACTGCCTCACCCCATTTATCATCNGGCAGACCGATAACAGCTACCTCTAAAACGGCGGGATGNCCATAAAGNATACTCTCTACNTCAGCGGGATAAATATTTTCACCACCACTGATTACCATATCTTTTACACGATCACAGAGAAACAAAAAGTCTTCATTATCCAGATAACCAATATCACCACTATGGAACCAGCCCTCAGCATCGATCGCTTCAGCCGTCGCATCTTCACGATTCCAATAACCTTTCATCACATTGGGCCCTTTAATACACACTTCCCCGTGGACACCGGCAGCAACAGGATTATTTTCTTTATCGACAATACGCACCTCTGTAAACATCGGTGCTTTGCCCGCTGAGCCCACTTTAACCATCGCCAAATCGCTGGCTAGTAAACTCGCATAGGGAGCTGTTTCAGTCAGACCATAACCCTGGGTAAAGTTAATACCGCGTTTGCCATAAGTTTCGATTAGTGGCACAGGTACCGGCGCCCCACCACAAGTGAGTACCTCAATACTGGATAAATCAGCGCTGGCAAAGTTCTCATGTTGTACCATCATTAAAAACATTGTGGGCGCGCCAAACATCGTGGTCACACTATGTTTCTCAATCAGGGCAAGTACTTCACCGGCATCAAAACTGCGCAATAAAACCACCTCAACGCCTTTGGCCAGTGATAATAATGTGGTGACATTTAATCCACCAATATGGAATAGAGGCGCACAGGTCAATGTGGTATCCGATACGTTACCTTCGCCAAAACAAACGTTAATACTATTCCAGAAGATATTGCCATGCGTGAGCATCGCTCCTTTAGGCAAACCTGTGGTGCCCGAGGTATACATAATAAAGGCTACATCATCGCTAGAGACTTTTTCACTGGCTTGAATCGGCTCGGCAGGGCTCATCAAAGATTCGAGTGATTCCCAATTATCAGCGTCGGATTCAGCAGTGATATAACGCTTACAATCGAGATTAGAGCGCTCTGAGTCAATGAGTGGGCGTAACATATCATCCGCAACCATAACGCTAATACCCGCATCATTGGCAATAAAGCGCACCTCAGGTCCAGTCAGGCGAAAGTTAAGCGGCACAAAGATCGCACCGAGACAACCACAGGCATACAGCATTTCTAAAAACACTGGATGGTTAAGACCGATATAACCCACACGATCACCAGTGCTAACACCACCCGCCCGCAGTACCGCGGCCAACCGTCGTACTCGATCGCCAAGATCGGCAAAACTTTGCGTTTTACCCTCAAAGGTCAACGCAGGCTTATCCGGTGAAATAGTTGCACGGCGCAACAGCGTTTGGCCCAAACCAATATCAGCACTCGGTAGATTAGTCATTTGATATACCCCAATTCTTTGATTTATCGACGCTACTCGCTATACCAAGGCAACGCCTTATTGTGTTTCGTAGAATCATAAAACCTGCATTGCAAAATATCCATTGCTTAATCTTCATTTGGCACTGTTAAGGAAAAACTTGGCACGCTTTCTGCAAAGTCCATGGCAAGGAGCTTAATAGCTCTAAGCAATTGCGAGCAGATCAACCCTCAGGATAAAGAATGACCATTAATGGCAACAGTTACATACACAATTTGGTGCATGAGCGCACCATAATAGGGCAAAGATAGCGATGAGGGTCATCTATACCGACTTGGATGGTAGCCTACTGGATCATAAAACCTACAGTTTCGCACCTGCGGCTAATTTTCTTGAACGACTGGAAAATCAGGCTATCCCTGTTATTCCAGTAACAAGTAAGACTCGTGCTGAAGTTCTTTCGCTGCGTAAAAGTTTAAATAACCGACACCCATTCGTTGTTGAAAATGGCGCGGCCATTTGCCTANCGAAGCAATATTTTAAATACCCCCACATAACTGGTTCTGCAGACGAAGATTTTCAAACCATCTGCAACAGTCAGCCACGTCAACATTGGCTAGATCTNTTAGATCAAGCTGGCGGAGCATTTGTTGGTGAGTACCAGACTTTTAGTTCAATCTGCGCTGAGAAAGGCATTGGCGGTCTGGTTGAACTGACCGGCCTCAGTCTTCAGCAAGCTACCTTAGCGCAACAACGTGAGTACAGTGAACCGATCCATTGGCTTGGTAGCCAAACGCGCAAAGCAGAATTTATTCAACAGATTGAACAGGCCGGAGGCCAATTACTGCAGGGAGGGCGTTTTCTGACTCTCGGAGGTAACACTAATAAGGGCGCGGCTGTTTTGCAATTACAGGCCCTCTTCCAACAGCAATATGATCGCTGTCAGTCACTTGCCATTGGCGATAGCAATAATGATATCAGCATGTTGGAAGCCGCCGATTCGGCATTGATTATCCGCTCAGAGCATCATCGCGCACCAATACCATTACGCAATACTAACTTATGGCACAGCACTGCCACCGGACCCAATGGTTGGGTTGAGGGTGTTAATGCTTGGCTGTCTGAACAATATTAATCACATTAATAGAGAAACCTATGGGCGACTTTCACCAAAACGGTAATATCACCACATTGCACAATTTATCTTGTCGACCTCTGGTTGAGATGGAAAAAGAGCTTAGCAATTTTTCTCAAACAAGACCCATGGGATTAATTTTACCCTCGTTATTCTCTGAATTAGAGGGCGAAGCAATGCCGAAAATTATTGCGGAGTTACAACAGGTGCCCTATCTAAATCAAATTGTGATTGGTTTAGATCGAGCCGACCAGCACCAGTATCGACAAGCACTTAGCTTTTTTGCCAAGTTACCACAGGAGCATCGTGTACTATGGAACGATGGCCCNCGCTTAAAAGCACTGGATGCGAAACTTCAATCCCTCGATCTAGCACCTAAAGAATTAGGCAAAGGACGCAATGTCTGGTACTGCATGGGTTATACCTTGGCGTCTAATAAAGCTGAATCTGTGGCTCTGCATGACTGTGATATCACCACTTATACCCGAGAGCTATTAGCACGGTTAATTTATCCTGTCGCCAACCCAAGATTTAATTATGAATTCTGCAAAGGTTATTACGCCAGAGTAGCCAATGGCAAAATTAATGGCCGTGTATCACGGTTATTGGTGTCACCGCTTTTACGTGCTCTTAAGAAAACCGTTGGGCATACCGATTATCTGAATTATATGGATAGCTACCGTTACCCATTAGCCGGTGAATTTTCATTTCGTCGCGATGTATTAAACGATATTCGCATACCGAGCGACTGGGGGTTGGAGATTGGCGTGCTTTCGGAGATGTATCGCAACTATGCCAGCAATCGACTCTGTCAGGTAGATATNGCCGATAACTATGATCACAAGCATCAAAAACTNTCTTTGGATAATGATGCTGATGGTCTATCAAAAATGTCTATTGATATAGCCAAAGCGCTTTTCCGCAAATTGGCTACCCAGGGTGAGGTCTTTAGCACGGAGGCTTTCCGATCACTTAAGGCAACCTATTATCGACTGGCATTGGATACTGTGGAAAATTGTCACAATGACGCCATCATGAATGGGCTTAGTCTAGATATTCACGAAGAGGAACAAGCGGTCGAAATGTTTGCTGAAAATATTATTAAGGCNGGCGAAATCTTCTTTAATGTACCGATGGAAAGACCCTTTATACCAAGCTGGAACAGAGTGGTTAGTGCCATACCGGATATCTTTGAGCAACTTGTGGACGCTGTTGAAAGCGATAATGCTGAGTTTGGTTATGATGCAAAATAAATTTCAAGCAACTATCGAACAGCATCTCAAAGCTATTTATCAAAACGGTGAAATCGACAATTTTAGTGCCCTTGCTAACGAATTAATCAGCTTGATGGGGCTTACCGATAAAGAAATTATTGAAAATCGCAATATTAATCACTGGGATCAAACAGACAGCTTGGTCATCACCTATGGTGACTCGATATTGGCGGCAGATGAAAAACCTTTACAGACATTAAATCGTTTTTTAGATAAATATCTGCGCAGCTCGGTAAGTGGTGTGCATATTCTGCCCTTCTACCCTTATACCTCTGACGATGGTTTTTCCGTATTAGATTACTCCAGCGTTAATGAGTCATTGGGAAGCTGGCAAGATATAAATACTATCGCTAGCAACTATTCTCTTATGTCCGACTTAGTCATTAACCATTGCTCTGCCCGCAGTCTTTGGTTTGAAAATTTTCTAAAAGATCGCGAGCCCGGTCGAGGATTTTTTTATACCGCCAGCCCAGATGATGATTTAAGCGCTGTAGTGAGGCCACGTACCAATGAATTATTGCGTGAAGTAGAAACAGTCACAGGCATTCAGTATGTGTGGTGCACCTTTAGTCATGATCAGGTCGATTTAGACTTTCGAAATTCACAGGTACTCAAACAATTTATCAGTATCATCAAGCAATATCTGGATAACGGCATAAAAATTTTCCGTCTCGACGCTGTCGCTTTTTTATGGAAAGAAATGGGTACTAATTGCCTCAATCTAGCCCAGACCCATGAGATGGTACGTCTATTCCGAACCTTAATAGAACAGGCGCAACACGATGCCATTATTATCACTGAAACCAATATTCCCAACCGAGAAAATCTAAGTTATTTTGGCAATTCAAATGAGGCACATTGCATCTATAATTTTTCCCTACCGCCTCTATTGGTCAATAGTTTGGTCACCGGCAATTGCGCTTATCTCAAACAGTGGATGATGAGCATGCCACCCGCCCGCAATGGTACCGCTTACTTTAATTTTATCGCGTCCCATGATGGCATTGGTTTACGACCGGCAGAGGGCTTACTCAGCGATGCAGAAATCAATACGCTAGTTAAGACTATGCAAACATTTGGTGGTCATATCTCTTGGCGCTCACTTGATAATGGTGATAGCAAGCCCTACGAAATCAATATAGCCCTTTATGATGCTCTGCAGGGTACAGTCAGTGGACCGGATGATTTTGGATTGCAACGCTTTATTTGTGCCCACGCAATTATGCTCGCCCTAGAAGGTATACCTGCAATATATATCCACAGTTTCCTCGGCACGCATAATGATCAACAACGAGTGATAAACAGTGGTCATAATCGAGCGATCAATCGTCATCAATGGGATTATCAACTGCTTGAAAAACAATTAGCCGATGCCGAGAGTAGCCATTACCAAGCGTACAACCAACTCAAGCAACTGTTAAAAATACGTCGCCGACAATCAGCCTTCCACCCAAACGCAACACAGTTCACGTTGCATTTAGGAGATCAATTATTTGGTTTTTGGCGACAGAGTTTAGATCGTCAGCAAAGTATCTTCTGTATTAGTAATATTAGCGACCAGCCACAGACCATGTCATTATCGGATATTAATCTTATTGATAACGAGCAGTGGCAGGATCTTATTACTGGGCTACCTTTTTCCGTACAAGGCCAAGATAATCTTAGTACCGATATCACAATGCATCCCTATCAAACAGTATGGATCACCAATAACCCTGCATAGCTAAGTTATTCTGGAAATTACTCGGCACCAAAGATATACTGTTTTTATATACAGTATTAACCATTGGTAGCAGTTGTATAACTTATGGCCTATGCCGAACTTCATTGCCTTAGTAATTTTACTTTTCTACGCGGGGCTTCTAAGCCTGAAGAACTAGTCTACAAGGCTAGCGCGCTGGGCTACAGTGCGCTAGCAATCACCGATGAGTGCTCAATGACTGCTGTGGTAAAGGCTCACACCGCTGCCCTCGATTGCGGCTTGCAGCTTATTATTGGTAGTGAGTTTCACCTTGATAATCAATGTCTTATTGTACTGGTTAGCAATCGTCAATCCTACGCCGAACTGTCTGCTCTGATTACTACCGCGCGCAGACGCAGCAGTAAAGGCGAGTATCAACTAGACTGGTCTGATCTTAACGAAACCCTACCGAATAGCTTATTAATTTGGCTACCTAGCGGCATACTTGAAGCGGATCATAAAATAGGTGAGCAACTTAACCGCTGGTTTAACCAGCGTTTATGGATTGGCGTCGAGCATCTGCTCAATGGCGATGAAACTAATAAGTATTATTATTACCGTAATCTCGCTGCACTATGGCAACTGCCTATGGTCGCCTGTGGCGATGTGCATATGCATCAAAAACAGNGTCGCGCATTGCAAGATACATTAACCGCTATTCGCCATAACTGCTCGGTAATGGAGCTTGGCGAGCGTCGCTTTGCCAATGCTGAACGACATTTGCGTAGCCTCGCTCACCTAAATAAAATTTATCCCGCCGCGTTATTAGCAGAGACTATTAATATCGCCAAACGCTGCCATTTCAGTCTTGAACAATTACGCTATGAATACCCAGATAAAGTTGTGCCCCAGCATTTATCACCTGCGGAACAGCTATATTTTTTAACCGAACAAGGTGCAAAAAAACGCTGGCCTAAAGGAACACCAAAACATATTTCGCAACAGATCAAACATGAACTTCAAATCATAAGTGAACTGCAATACGAGTGTTACTTCTTAACTGTGCATGATCTAGTAGCCTTTGCTCGCAGTCGGGATATTCTCTGCCAAGGGCGTGGCTCTGCTGCCAACTCGGTCGTCTGTTACTGTTTATTTATTACTGAGGTTTCTCCAGAGCAAGTATCATTATTATTTGAACGTTTTATTTCCACTGAACGCAATGAACCTCCTGATATTGATGTTGACTTCGAACATGAGCGNCGTGAAGAAGTTATTCAATATATCTATCAACGCTATGGCCGCGAACATGCAGCGCTGGCGGCTACGATTATTACCTATAGACCACGCAGCGCAGTGCGCGACGTAGGCAAAGCACTGGGACTAGATGCATTATTTATCGAACAACTTAGTCAGTCACTCTCTTGGTGGGATCGCGGCGCTGACTTACAAGCACAGTTTGAAAAAGCCGGTGCTAGAAGTGATATGGCAGAGCATTTTTATAATCTTGTGCAACAAATTTTAGGTTTTCCTCGCCATCTATCTCAGCATGTAGGTGGTTTTATAATCACTAAAAGCCCTATCAATACTTTAGTTCCCGTNGAAAATGCCAGTATGCCCGATCGCACGGTTATCCAATGGGATAAGGAGGATATCGAAGCTCTAGGTCTACTTAAAATTGATATTCTAGCGCTGGGCATGCTCACTGCTATTCACCGCTGCTTTGATCTTATTCAAAATTACCAAGGCATTAAGCTATCTATGCAGTCTATACCCAAAGAGGACAAGGCTACTTACGATATGCTGTGCAAGGCCGACAGTGTCGGTGTTTTTTCAGATTGAATCCCGCGCCCAAATGGCCATGCTACCTCGCCTAAAACCTCGTTGTTTTTATGATTTAGTTATCGAGATAGCCATAGTTCGACCCGGCCCTATTCAGGGCGGTATGGTACATCCCTATCTTCAACGTCGTCAGGGTTTAGAACCTGTCAGCTACCCTCATGCCGATATTAAAGCGGTGCTAGAACGCACACTGGGAATCCCTGTTTTTCAGGAACAGGTAATTAGACTGGCTATGGTGGCCGCAGGCTTTAGTGGTGGCGAAGCTGATCAACTGCGTCGCGCCATGGCCAGCTGGGGTAAAAATACCGAACGCAATAATGAGCTACTCGGCTTTAAACAGAAATTAATCGATGGCATGCAAGCAAAGGGTTACGATTTGGATTTTGCCGAACGACTATTTCGGCAGATACAGGGATTTGGTATTTACGGCTTTCCCGAATCTCATTCCGCTAGCTTTGCCCTGCTCGCCTATGTCTCTGCCTGGCTGAAATGCCACTACCCCGCCGCCTTTTATTGCGCTCTCTTAAATAGTCAACCTATGGGTTTCTATTCGGTTTCTCAGTTAGTGCAGGATGCTCAGCGTCATCAAATAACCGTATTGCCGGTGGATGTACTGCACAGCCAATGGGACCATTTATTGGAAGGTGATATTGTCAACCCAACAGTGCGGCTTGGTTTTCGCTTAATAAAAGGATTTTCCTTGCATGCTGCACACAAAATAACCCACAGCAATCGGCAGTTTCACAGCATAGCTCAACTAAGTCGCGATACCCTTCTCAGCCGTGCAGACCTCAGTTTATTAAGTAGTGCCGGTGCGCTTAATTCTCTAGCCGACAATCGTCGTCAGGCGCATTGGCAAGCACTGGCAATCGATAATAATGCCCTGTTTCTGCAACCATCAGATCTACAGCCCGAGCAAGATTCAGCCAATCTACAAACGCCTAGCGAAACTGACAATCTCTACGCCGACTATCGCCATACAGGCCTATCTCTCGGCCGTCACCCAATGGCATTACTGCGAGAACAATTGCCTATTTTCCGCCAATGCAAACGCCATACGGATTTAGCCACACTAGGCCATCGTCGCTTTGTTCGTATTGCCGGCTTAGTTACCGGTAAACAGCGCCCCGGCACCGCCTCTGGTGTCGTCTTTTTAACCTTGGAGGATGAAACTGGCAACAGCAATGTGGTGGTATGGCAAGCAGTACAAAAAAACTGCCGTCAAGCCTTATTAAAGGCGCAACTACTTATGGTAAAAGGTGTAATAGAAACCGATGGTGCTGTAGTACATGTTATTGCCCAAGAGTTAATAGATTGTTCCGAATTACTCTCACGTACCGACAATAAACGACAAGTCAAAATCCAGTCGCGTAATTTTAGATAGCCTTTGTGCTGTTCTATCAACCGCAAAAAAATAGATCAATATTACTTGTATACCCGTATTATAGTGTGAAAGCTGAGAATAAAGCTTGGGAGAGCACCCTGCTAAACCAGAAGTATCTGTCAACAGATTAACTGTTGCGCTGTAGTGGAATAAAACAAAAGACGCCGCTTGCTAGACAACCATTTTTCGCCGGCAAAAGAGCGTCAAAAAAGGGGGAATTTAAGTGAAAACTTTTTCCGACAAAGTGGCGGTGATCACTGGTGCCGGTTCAGGCATCGGACGCTATTTAGCTGTATTACTGGCCAAATCTGGCGCCAATATCGCTGCCTGTGATATCAACTCAACTGCCCTCGCAGATACCGTCGCTATGCTGAGCGCTTACCCTGTAACTGTTTCCAGTTATTCACTTGATGTCGCTGATAAAACCGCCATTGAGGCACTACCACAGCGGGTTATTGCCGAGCATGGCCATATCGATCTGGTATTTAATAACGCTGGCGTTACCGTTGATGCAACCTTCGCTGAGATGTCTGAAGCCGACTGGGACTGGGTGTTGAATATCAATCTACAAGGCGTGATTAATTCAAGTCGGGTCTTTTTGCCTTATCTACAGCAGAGACCAGAGGCCGCCTTGATCAATACCTCCTCTATCTTCGGCATGGTCACCATGATCAGACAGTCGGTTTACCATACCGCGAAATTTGCAGTGCGAGGCTTTACCGAATGTCTAGCCAAAGAGTTAAAAGGCAGCAGCGTACAGGTACATGCTGTGCACCCAGGTCATATCGGTACCAATATCCTCAGTAATGCGCGTGTCTCAGAGAGCAAAAAATCAGCAAACTCAATAGAACGTCTGGTAAGAAAACTTTTTGCTATTGGAGACTCACAAGACGAGCTAGCGGCTTTTTTTCGAAAAAATGGTATGCACCCCAGTCGCGCTGCGCAGATCATACTCAATGGCGTGCGTAAAAAACGCAGTCGAATTATGGTTGGTGCCGATGCTAAATTAATGGACCTATGCCAACGCTTAGCCCCAGTGCGCTATGAAATGCTTTTTCCATTATTCACCATGCCCTTAACTCTGTTGCGTAACAAAAAACCTCTCAGAGGTCTGCCCACTCCAGCATCGCCCGACAACACAAACACTATCAGCTCGGCACAATAATAATGAGCTGCGAACATCGCGATATTATTATTGTTGGCGCTGGCTTAACCGGTATTGGTGCGGCTTGTCACCTATCTGATAAATGTCCTGACCGTAGCTATCTAGTATTAGAATCACGGCAGAGTTCAGGTGGTACTTGGGATTTATTTCGCTATCCGGGTATCCGCAGCGACAGCGATATGCATACCCTGGGTTATAGCTTTAAACCTTGGCAAAGCGCCAAAGCCATCGCCGATGGCCCGTCTATTTTACGCTATGTACGGGAAACTGCAGCGGAAAATGCTATTGATCAACATATTCGTTACGGCCACTGTTTGCTATCGGCCAGCTGGTGTTCACAACAGTCACTGTGGACATTAGATATACGCCAAGCTGACAGCGANAATGTTGTGCAAATGAGCTGTAATTTCCTCTATATGTGCGCTGGTTACTACAGTTACGATAAACCTCATGATCCAAAGTTTNCCGGCATTGACCAATTTAATGGCCAAGTTATTCATCCGCAGTTTTGGCCAGATGATCTCGACTATCAGGATAAACAAGTAGTGATNGTTGGTTCCGGCGCCACCGCTATGACGCTATTACCCTCGATGGCAGATAAAGCCAAAAAGATTACTATGCTACAGCGGTCGCCGACATATGTTATCTCAAGGCCCTCTGTGGACTGGCTAGCTNACGGTCTAAAACGCCTATTGCCAGTCACTTGGGCATATCGTCTAACCCGCCTTAAAAACACCTTGTATCAAGAATGGCTGTTTAAGCTCGCGCGCCGCAGTCCACAATTTATTAAAGCCTTGCTACTGTTCAACGTGCGCAGACGACTGGGTAAAAGTTATGATGTCGACAGGCATTTCACGCCAGATTACAACCCTTGGGATCAACGTCTGTGTCTTGTCCCTGACGGTGATTTGTTTGACGCCATCAATAGCGGCAAGGCCGCTATCGTAACCGAGCAGATTAAGTGCTTTAACCAGTCTGGTATTGAATTAACATCGGGACAACATTTANCGGCAGATATTGTTGTCAGTGCTACCGGGCTTGAGTTGCAGGTCATGGGCGGTGTGACATTCACCGTTGATGGGCGGGCAGTGGATTTCTCATCACAAATTACCTATAAGGGATTAATGGTTTCCGGGGTACCCAATATGGTCTCGATTTTTGGTTATATTAATGCCTCTTGGACCCTGCGCGCTGACTTGGCCGCCGAATGGGTGTGTCGCACCCTCAATCATATGACCAGCACACAAACCAGTAAGGTTGTGCCTCAGGTGCCAGACTCATTGAAAGGTATGCCTACTAAGGACTGGATAGCCGACTTCCCCGCGGGCTATCTAANGCGCACCATGCATTTACAGCCAAGACAGGGCAATCAAGATCCTTGGGTCAATAGCCAAGATTTTCGAAAAGAACGGGCGCTATTTAAGCAACCTTTGGCAACCGATGATGCCCTGCATTTCAGCGCGCCTTAAAACTTGCCTACTAATCTGAGCTTCGTTGTAACCAATAGACTGTAGAAAAGTATCTCTTGACCTTAGACTATACTCTAANGTTTATAATGTGGCTATGTCAGCAAAAACATTATTAAAAATAGGTGAACTCGCAGCTAAAACCAACGTATCGCGGGATACCCTGCGGTTTTATGAAAAACATGGCTTAATTCTACCCAGTGAGCGTAATAAAGCCGGCTACCGTCTCTACTGTGCACAAGATGTACATCGTATTTCCTTCATTCTGAGCGCCAAAGAAGTGGGCTTTACGCTTAATGAAATCCACCAACTGCTAGATCTCGAAGTGACTAAAGAGGAAGCATCCTGTCAAGATGTCAAACAGTTCGTCGAGGCCAAAATTAAGGTAGTCAATCAACGACTAAGCGAGATTAAGCGCATTAAAAAGTCTNTACAAACACTCAGCGATGCCTGCTCTGGTGGTGATGAACCCGCGACCCAATGCACTATCCTCGAAGCGTTAAACGACCAACATCCTCAGGACTAAACTATGTTGCTATTACAAAATTTTATTGCGCTTTTTATCGAGTCCGCGCCTTGGTTAATGCTCGGGCTAACTGTCGCTGGCGTGATAAAAGTGTTGGTGCCAAGCCAACTAATGGCCACACATTTAGGTAAACCTGGGCCAAAAGCCACTATTAAAGCGGCATTATTTGGTGCACCACTGCCCCTTTGCTCCTGCGGTGTTATCCCTGCCGCATTGGGACTTCGCCGTAGCGGCGCCTCTAAGGCCGCTACCACGTCTTTTCTGATTTCCACCCCGGAGACCGGTGTCGATTCAATCTCAATCTCCTACGCCATGCTTGGCCCTTTTATGGCCATTATCCGCCCTATTGCCGCTATCACTAGCGCCATCGTCGCAGGACTGATCGTTGGTAGAAATGGAGATGAGCAAAACAATGCAACTTCGCCGCCAACGGAGCATTGCTGTCATAGCGCGCAAACTGTATCGAGCAGCTGCGATACTGCTACTAATAGCTCATCTCAGACTTCAATAAGTGATCAATTAAAAGCCGGCTTACGCTTTACCTATTTCGACTTAGTCAAAGATATTGCTGTATGGTTGATTATTGGCTTGGGCTGTGCAGCGTTAATTAAAACCTATGTGCCGAATGAATTTTTACTGCAATGGGGCGATGGCCTGCTGGCCTTTGTGGTAATGGCTCTTATTGGTGTACCTATGTATATCTGTGCCACGGCTTCCACACCGATTGCCGCAGGCNTGCTATTTTCCGGNGTNTCTCCNGGNGCCACNNTNGTNTTTATGNTNGTTGGGCCAGCCACCAATATTGCCACNATGGGGCTAGTNAAAAACGAACTGGGTAACCGCATTCTCGCCATCTATTTAATCAGTGTTGTGGGTGTGGGCTTTGCTTTTGGNTANCTNACAAATTATTTGGCTNCNCNNTGGNCNATGGATTTNTTAGCGCAAGCGCATAATGCNCACNNTATGATAAATNCGGNANTNGCNCANANCTCANGCATTATATTGGCTGGNTTNATGGCCTATGGNATTGCGCAGAAGTACCTTNCTAAAATGACNCACGCATAAAAAAGCGGCCCGAAAGCCGCTTTTTTTTGNNCATTACTGANGNNNNTACCAACCNGTAATCTCTTTNANACCAGCACCGATATCNGCCANACTGCGAACNGTCTTNACNCCAGCATCTTCAAGNGCTGCAAACTTNTCATCTGCAGTGCCTTTACCACCGGAGACAATCGCACCGGCGTGGCCCATACGCTTACCAGCAGGCGCTGTTACACCAGCGATATAAGAAACCACAGGCTTGCTAACATTGGCTTTAATATAGGCGGCCGCTTCTTCCTCGGCGGTACCACCAATTTCACCAATCATAACAATGGCTTCTGTGGCGGGGTCTTTTTCAAACAGCGCCAAGATATCGATAAAGCTTGAACCGGGAATCGGGTCACCGCCAATACCGACACAGGTTGACTGGCCAAAACCATAATCAGTGGTCTGTTTAACCGCCTCATAAGTCAATGTACCAGAGCGCGATACAATACCCACTTTGCCGGGTAGATGGATATGGCCGGGCATAATACCGATCTTACATTCGCCAGGGGTAATCACACCGGGACAGTTAGGTCCAATCAGGCGCACACCCAAGGTATCGCATACTACTTTACAGTCGAGCATATCCTGAGTGGGAATACCTTCAGTAATACAGACGACCAGTTTCAGACCAGCATTGGCCGCTTCCAGAATAGAATCTTTACAGAATGGTGCCGGCACATAGATCACAGAGGCTTCAGCGCCGGTGGCTTCTACAGCTTCTGCAACCGTGTTAAATACCGGTAGACCTAGATGTTCAGTCCCGCCCTTACCCGGAGTTACACCACCAACCATTTTGGTACCATACTCGAGCGCCTGCTCTGAGTGGAAAGTACCTTGACCGCCAGTAAAGCCCTGACAGATAACCTTGGTGTCGCTATTGATTAAGATAGACATATTAGTTACCTCCTGCGGCTTTAACAGCTTGTTGTGCAGCATCCGTTAGGCTGGTTGCAGCGATAATAGCCAATCCAGAATCGGCAAGTTTCTTAGCACCGAGATCGGCATTATTACCCTCGAGGCGAACCACCACAGGGATCTTTACACCAACTTCTTCCACTGCGCCAATCACGCCATCAGCGATCAGATCACAGCGCACAATACCGCCAAAGATATTGATCAATACCGTTTTGACATTACTATCAGAGAGGATAATTTTAAAGGCCTCAACCACGCGCTCTTTAGTGGCACCACCACCGACATCGAGGAAATTAGCCGGTGAACCGCCATGCAAATGCACAATATCCATTGTGCCCATAGCGAGACCGGCACCATTGACCATACAGCCAATATTGCCATCGAGGGCAACATAGTTAAGTTCAAATGAGGCCGCATGCGCTTCGCGAGCATCCTCTTGCGAGGGATCGTGCATCTCTTTGATCGCTGGCTGTCGGTACATGGCATTGCCATCGATAATAACTTTGGCATCTAGGCAATGCAGATTGCCTTCATCGGTGATAACCAGCGGGTTGACTTCTAGCAATTCCAAGTCTTTCTCTTTAAACAATTTGGCTAGACCCATAAAGATCTGCACAAACTGTTTAATCTGCACCCCTTTTAGACCCAGCTTAAATGCCAAATCTCGGCCCTGATAAGGCTGCGCTCCGGTTAGCGGATCGATTATCGCTTTAAGGATTTTTTCCGGTGTCTCTTCCGCAACCTTCTCAATCTCAACACCACCTTCGGTAGATGCCATAAAAATAATACGACGGGTTGCCCGATCAACAACCGCACCTAAATAGAGCTCTTGATCTATATCAGTACAAGTCTCTACCAGAATACGACTCACCGGCTGACCATTGGCATCGGTTTGATAAGTGACTAGATTTTCACCTAACCACTGGTTGGCAAATGCTTCAATCTCGGCTTTTGAACTGACCAGTTTTACGCCGCCAGCTTTACCTCGGCCTCCGGCGTGGACCTGAGCTTTAACGACCCATTTGTCTCCACCAATAGTATCGGCGGCGGCAACAGCATCCTGAGCGGTTTCTGCGGCAATGCCTTTTGACACTGGCAGTCCGTACTCAGCAAATAACTGCTTACCCTGATATTCGTGCAGGTTCATACTTGTCTTCCCGTTAGTTCTTTCGGATGGATTAATGCGCAAAACACTGCGTTAGTGCCTCGGGCTGTTTAAAGGTATTTTAAGACTGCGATTAACGACGCTTGCGGTTAGCGATATGAATGGCGGCGCCATTCACTGCTAATGCTGCTTCATGCACAGTTTCCGACAAAGTCGGGTGACCAAATACGGTCATACCTAAATCTTCTGCACTGGAGCCAAACTCCATTGCAATTGCAACCTGTTGCACCAAATCTGCAGCGCTGGGGCCAACAATATGGCACCCCAGAATCCGGTCGGTGTCAGCATGGGCAATGATTTTAACCATTCCATCGGTATCGTTAGCAGCCATAGCCCGGCCACTGGCAGCAAAGGGAAATACGCCTACATTGTAGGGCTCACCCGCCGCTTTGATTTGCTCTTCAGTCTGACCCACAGAGGCCACTTCGGGGTGGGTATAGATAACATTCGGAACAATGTCATAGTTCATCTGAGCCTTATGACCGGCAATAATTTCGGCAACCATAACGCCCTCTTCTGAGCCTTTATGAGCCAACATGGGGCCACGCACCAAATCACCGATCGCATACACGCCAGAGACATTGGTAGCACACTGATCATCAACAAAAACGGTACCGCGCTCATCAAGCTGCACGCCACTGTCTTCCGCTAGCAGACCATCGGTATAAGCGCGTCGACCAACACAGACAATCAACTTATCAAAGGTCTCTTTTTGCTCAGTGCCGTCGGCAGTCATATAGGTGACTTCCACTGCACCTTTTTTAATCTCAGTACCCGTCACTCTGGCACCCAGACGAATATCTAAACCTTGCTTGGTGAAAATCTTCTTCGATTCTTTAGCGACCGCTTTATCCATAATCGCCAAAAAGTCTTCCATCGCCTCAAGCAAAACCACCTCAGAGCCGAGACGATTCCACACTGAACCGAGTTCCAAACCAATCACACCAGCACCGATAACACCGAGACGCTTGGGTACTTCTCCGATTTCGAGCGCACCGGTGGAATCAACTATCAGATCGCCATCGACCTTAGCCACCGGAATATCAATAGGCAGTGAGCCGGAAGCCAGAATAACATTGCCTGCTTCGATCACAGACACGGTGCCATCATTGGCGGTCAGCTCAACTTTTTTGCCCGCCATTAGTTTGCCGGTACCATACAGTGCGGTCACACCATTGGCTTTAAACAGTCCGGCAATACCACCAGTCAACTGATTAATAATCTTATTTTTACGCTCAAGCATGGCAGCAATATCCATGGCTACGCCTTTAGTGCTGATACCATGAACACCCAAATCCTCTTTGGCTTCATGATATTTATATGAGCTGTCCAGCAATGCTTTAGAGGGAATACAACCGACGTTAAGGCAGGTACCACCATTGACACCCTTACCTTCATCATTCTGCCATTTCTCAATACAGGCGGTTTTAAGCCCCAATTGCGCGGCGCGTATCGCAGCCACATAACCGGCAGGACCACTTCCAATCACTACAACATCAAATTTATCTGACATGTATATACCTATTTATCAATAACTTACGTGTTAAATTTCCAGTAAAATCTTGGCTGGATCTTCGATTAACTGCTTAATCGCCACCAAAAATTGTACCGCTTCCTTGCCATCAATCAGACGATGATCATAAGACAATGCTAAATACATCATAGGTCGAATCTCAACCTGACCATTCACCGCTACAGGTCGCTGCTGAATAGTATGCATACCCAAAATTGCAGTCTGCGGGGGATTAATAATCGGCGTAGATAACAGTGACCCATAAACGCCACCATTGGTAATGGTAAAGGTGCCGCCTGTCATCTCCTCAATACTCAGCTTGCCTTCACGGGCTTTGCCAGCATAGTCACCGATACTGTTCTCTACCGTCGCGATGCTCATATTTTCCGCATTACGTAACACCGGAACCACAAGACCGCGATCGGTGGACACAGCCACACCGATATCCTGATAGCCGTGATAGACAATATCGCTACCATCAATAGAGGCATTAACCAGAGGGAAGCGTTTTAGCGCTTCTACTGCAGCTTTAACAAAGAACCCCATAAAGCCCAGACGAGTGCCGTTATGCGTCTTGGTAAACTCGTCTTGATACTGTTTGCGCAAGCCCATCAGTGCCGACATATCTACTTCATTGAAGGTGGTTAATGATGCCGTAGTCTGGGTAACGTCGAGAAGACGCTCGGCAATGCGCGTACGCATTCTGGTCATCGCGACACGGCGCTCGACACGCTCGCCGACTTCCATAGGCTCCACACTATCTTGCTCAGCCTCTGTTGCGGGAGCAGCCGCACTGTCAGCCGCGACTGGCGTATAGTTAACCACATCCTCTTTGGTAATCCGCCCACCTTTACCCGTACCGGTGACCTGAGATAGATCTATACCGCGCTCGTCAGCCAGTTTTTTAGCTGCTGGGTTTACTAAAGACTCAGCGATCTGAATATCTGCCTCCTCCTTCTTAGCTGGTGCGGCAGGCTTGGTCGCCTCGCCCTCTTCTATACGGGCAATAACCTCGCTGCTAAGGACAATATCGCCCTCGGCCTTTAATACCTCAGAAAGAGTCCCTGTTGCCGGTGCAACCACCTCAAGAACCACTTTATCGGTCTCAATATCAACAATTAGGTCGTCTCGGTTAACGCTGTCGCCAACATTTTTATGCCAAGTTGCCAATGTGCCTTCTTGCACAGATTCTGGGTAGGTAGGTGCCTTAATTTCAATGGCCATTAATCTATTCCTAGTTGTTTAAGAGTCGAAGGTTAATGCTTGATTAATAAATTTTTTCTGTTCCTCTAGGTGAACAGACATATAACCGCTTGCCGGCGCTGCAGAACTCTCGCGACCAACAAAGCGAAGATTAAGCTTGGGGTTGAGATGCTGTATTACATGACGCATATGATGCTGACTGCTATACCAGGCACCCTGATTCATCGGCTCTTCCTGACACCAGATAATATCTTCAATATCCTGATATGGTTGCAATACCTCTTGCAACTCAGTATCGGGGAATGGGTAGAGCTGCTCCAAACGAATAAGGGCTATATCGTCAATACCACGCTCTTGACGCTCTTCCAATAGATGGTAATAAACCTTACCTGAGCACAAGATCACCCGACGTACTTTGCTGTGCTCAAGCCTATCATCAATCACATTATGGAATTCACCATTAGCCAACTCTTCTAACGAAGAGGTGGCCAGCTTGTGACGCAAAATCCATTTTGGACTCATAATCACCAATGGTCGACGCATCGGACGGATCGCCTGACGGCGCAATAAGTGGAATATTTGTGCTGGTGTGGTGGGAATAACCACCTGCATATTATGCTCAGCACAGAGCTGCAAGAACCGCTCTAAACGCGCCGAAGAGTGCTCGGGCCCCTGCCCTTCAAAGCCATGGGGCAACATCATGGTCAGACCCGAAAGTCGCGCCCATTTATGCTCGCCGCTAGCGATAAATTGATCGATCACCACCTGCGCACCATTGGCAAAATCACCAAACTGCGCTTCCCAAATAATCAAGCCTTTGGGTGCCGTTGTAGCGTAGCCATACTCAAAGGCTAACACGGCTTCCTCAGAGAGAACTGAATCATAAATATCGAAGCGCGGCTGATCCTCGGCCAGATTAGCCATTGGCAAATAGGCTTCACCGTCTTTCTGATTAAGCACCACCGCATGGCGATGGGAGAAGGTACCGCGGCGTACATCCTGGCCGGTAAAACGAATTGGATAGCCCTCTTCCAGCAAAGTGCCATAGGCAAGAAGTTCAGCCATACCCCAATTAAGTGGCAGGGCACCACCGGCCATTTTGCGGCGGTCATCGTAAATTTTAGCCACCTGCCGCTGCACTTGAATACCATCGGGTATCGAGGTGATTCGGGTAGCCACATCCTGCAATACCTTAAGATCTATACTGGTCTTGGCTGGCGTACGCCAGTCATGCCCCAAATAGGGCTCCCAGTTAACAAATAGACTGGTATCGGGCTCGCGCACAAGATTATGTACAACAAAATCACCCTTATCGAGACTTTCTCGATAACCATTAGCCATTTCATTGGCCTTGTCTTGCTCTAGGATGCCTTCGGCAACCAACTTCTGCGCATAAAGTGTACGCGTGGTTGAGTGTTTGCGAATAATGTCGTACATCAATGGTTGAGTAGACGACGGCTCATCGGTTTCATTGTGACCGCGACGACGATAACAAACTAGGTCGATTACCACATCCTTACCGAACTCGTAGCGGTAATCCATCGCCAACATCGCTGCAAACATCACCGCATCGGGGTTGTCACCGTTGACATGCAGGATCGGTGCGCCAACCATCTTGGCGATATCAGTACAGTATTCTGTTGAACGGGCATCATCTTGGCGGCTGGTGGTAAAACCAACTTGATTATTAATGACAATATGGATGGTGCCACCGGTTTTGTATGCCCGAGTCTGCGATAGCTGGAAAGTTTCCATCACCACACCTTGACCGGCAAATGCCGCATCGCCATGCATTAATATCGGTACAACTTTCTGGCCGGTGGGATCATCGCGACGATCTTGTCTGGCACGACCAGAGCCAATCACCACAGGGCAGGAAATTTCTAGATGCGATGGATTAAAGCCCAAGGCCATATGCACCTCACCGCCAGGCGTCATCACATTGGATGAGAAGCCCTGATGATATTTAACATCGCCTGAGGTGTTTACAAGACGTTTACCTTCAAATTCCTCAAACATTTCGGCGGGGTTTTTACCCAGAATATTGACCAACACATTGAGCCGACCACGATGCGCCATGGCCATCACAATCTCTTTACAACCGTATTCACCCGAACGTCGCACCAGACAATCCAGCAATGGGATAAGACTCTCACCCCCCTCAAGACCAAAGCGCTTGGTGCCTGGGTACTTGGAGTCCAAATGCTTTTCTAAGCCCTCCGCCGCGGTGAGCCGGCTCAATACATCGATACGCGCCTCGTCACCATAGGTCGGCTTAGAGCGCACAGATTCAAACCGCTGAGCTAACCACTGCTTCTCGGCAAAGCTGGTGATATGCATAAACTCCGGACCCAGATGACCACAGTAGGTCTCTTCCAAAGTGTCGACAATTTCCCGCAGGGTTGCCTCTGGCTTACCCATATATAAGGGAGTGGTCTGGAACGTGGTATCCAGATCAGCCTCGGTTAAACCATGAAAATGCAGATCCAAATCAGGTACTTGCTCACGGACCATCAATCCCAAAGGATCGAGATTGGCTTTCTGATGGCCACGGAAGCGATAAGAGCTAATAAGCTGCACAACCTTAACTTGCTTGCGCTCATGCTCTAAATGAATACCACCGGAGCCAGGAGCGGGTGTCGGTCTTGCTTGCCGGCGACCGAGAAGTTCAAAATGCTGAATGATAGTAGCGTGGGATATATCAGGGGTGACTGAGCCATTGGTGCGAGGGAGAGAGTCAAAAAAGCGACTCCATTCCTCCGGCACACTATTAGGCTCATGCAGATAAGTTTCGTAAAGCTCCTCAATATAAGCAGCATTGCCACCAGAAAAGTGGGAGGAGCGCAGGAATTGCTCCATTAAGCCCTCAGGCATTACTAGTATTCCCCTTGTAAATACAGAGTATTAGGCAAATTTCAAACGCGCGTATTCTAAACCGCATTTAGCGAAACGGCCAGTAAAAACTGGCCGTTTGCGTAGACTTAAGCTAATTAAAATGATCAATCGACCGTTTATGTTGCACTTCTGATCAACATACTACGAATATGACCAATTGCCTTGGTTGGATTCAGGCCCTTTGGGCAGACTTGAACGCAGTTCATAATGCCGTGACAACGGAACACACTGAACGGGTCATCCAACTTAGCCAAGCGCTCTTCAGTCGCCGTATCGCGACTGTCGGCCAAAAAGCGATAGGCCTGTAATAGGCCAGAAGGACCAATAAACTTATCAGGATTCCACCAGAATGAGGGACAGGCTGTCGAGCAACAGGCGCACAGAATACACTCATACAGACCGTCCAATTTAGCACGCTCCTCCGGTGACTGCAGACGCTCAATCGCAGGCGCGGGACTGTTATTAATCATGTAGGGCTGTATCTTCTCGTACTGGGCATAGAACTGACTCATATCGATAACCAAGTCTCGAATCACCGGCAGACCAGGCAATGGGCGGATAACCAGCTTATTACCCTTCACTGCTTCTGAGAGAGGCGTTATGCAGGCCAAGCCATTCTTACCGGAGATATTGACCCCATCTGATCCACAAACGCCTTCTCGGCAGGAGCGTCGGAAGGTCAGGCTTGGATCTTCAGCTTTAAGTTTCTCCAGCACATCCAACACCATTACGTCTTTTCCCTGCGTGTCTACTTGGTAGTCCTGCATGTAGGGCTCGTCATCGACTTCCGGGTTATAACGATAAATACTTACATTTAACATAATTCAGTCAGTCCTAATCAGTAGGTTCTTACTTTAGGTGCAAAAGCTTCTCGAGTCTTAAGGTTAAAGTTAACCCCCCGCTTACCCAACGTTTTGCTCTCTGGATAAAATATCGAGTGACACAGCCAGTTTTCATCATCACGATCTTGGAAATCTTCACGGGCATGGGCACCGCGACTTTCAGTGCGACCTTCCGCTGCAATAGCGGTCGCTTCAGCTGTGGCAAAAAGGTTCTGCAATTCCAATGCTTCAATACGTGCGGTATTAAAGGCATTACTTTTATCTTCAAGCACCACATTTTCGATACGCGGACGCAATGCCTTGAGCTTTTCAATGCCTTCCTTCATAAAGTCACCGCGACGGAATACACCAAAGTAGTTCTGCATAATGGTCTGCAATTCAGCACGCAACACAGAGGCTTTCTCGCCATTCTCGGAATTGTTGATACGATTGAGGCCTGACATCGCGCGCTCAATATCTTCTTCACTGGCGTCTTTTAGATTGATGCCTTCACGCAACTGTTTTTCGATAAACATACCTGAAGCGCGGCCAAATACCACCAGATCCAAAAGGGAATTGCCGCCCAGTCGGTTAGCGCCATGCACAGAAACACAAGCCGCTTCACCGCAGGCATAAAAGCCTTCAATGATTTGGTCGTTGCCATCTTTATCAACGGTCAGTGCTTGCCCATCGACATTGGTGGGAATACCACCCATCATATAATGGCAGGTTGGCACTACAGGAATCGGTTCAACCACCGGATCAGCATGGGCAAAGGTACGCGACAGCTCAAGGATACCGGGCAATTTGGCATTGAGAGTCTCTTCGCCTAAATGATCGAGTTTCAAATACACATGATCACCATCAGGACCACAACCACGACCTTCTAAGATTTCCAATACCATGGAACGCGCCACCACATCACGACCGGCAAGATCCTTAGCATTGGGTGCGTAGCGCTCCATAAAGCGCTCGCCATCTTTATTGACCAGATAACCGCCCTCGCCACGACAGCCCTCAGTCACCAGCGTGCCTGCACCATGAATCCCGGTTGGGTGGAATTGCCACATTTCGATATCTTGCACAGGGAAACCCGCGCGCAATGCCATACCAACACCGTCGCCAGTACAGATATGCGCGTTAGTGGTCGAGGCATAAATACGCCCCGCCCCACCGGTGGCAAACACCGTAGCCTTGGACTTGACATACACCGTTTCGCCCGTCTCAATATCGATTGCCACTACGCCAACCACGGCGTTGTCAGCATTTTTAACAATATCGACGGCATACCATTCGTTAAGAAAGGTAGTCTGATTCTTTAAATTGCCCTGATAGAGCGTGTGCAGCAGAGCGTGACCTGTTCGGTCTGCCGCCGCACAGGTGCGAGCGGCCTGACCACCCTCACCAAATTCTTTCGATTGGCCACCGAAAGGACGTTGATAAATTCGCCCTTCCTCAGTACGAGAGAACGGCAAACCCATATGCTCAAGCTCAAAAATCGCTTCTGGGCCAGTTTGGCACATATACTCAATCGCTTCCTGATCACCGATGTAATCAGAGCCTTTGATCGTGTCATACATGTGCCACTGCCACTGATCATTGGGGTCATCACTGGCAATTGCACAGGTTATCCCGCCCTGAGCCGAAACTGTGTGCGAGCGCGTTGGAAACACTTTGGTAATTACTGCTGTTTTATAACCGGATTGCGCTAACTGCAGTGCAGCACGCATGCCAGAACCGCCACCACCAACGATTACGGCATCAAAACTCATCGTTCTAATATTAGCCATTGACTTAAATTCCCCAGAGAATATCGATAGCCCAGACCACGTAGAGCAAGGTAATTGCAATCATGCCTAGCTGAAAAAAGATACGGATAGCGGTGGCCTTTGGCCCAATCAATCGCACGGTAATATAGTCGGTGAGCACACACCACATACCAATCCAAGCGTGAGCGGCAATCGCCAGAATAGTGGCCAAACTAAACATACGCATGGCCAAGCCACTATTTAACTCTGCCCATTGCGCATACGTTAGGTCTGGATTGCCGATAAAATAGCCCACCATAAACATCAGGTAAGCGGTCATTATCCATGCGCTGATACGCTGAATCATCCAGTCGGACAGGCCGCTGCGGCCGAGACTTGTTACTGTTGTAACCATTATAAAACCCACCAAGTAATAAGAGCGATAACAACTACGGCGACTGCCACTGCAACCCAAGCACTGTTGTGCCCGCTGGCGAAGCTATCTTCACCAACACCAAAATCCATAATCAGATGGCGAATGCCAGCCACCGCATGGTAGGCCAATGCCGCCAGACTGCCCCAGATAATAAACTGGCAAACTGGATTGCTTAGCAGCGCACTCAGATCAGCAAAGCTTTGCTCTGAGGCCAAACTGCTCTCTAGCATCCATAGAAATATCGCCACAGCAAAAAACAAAATCACACCAGACACTCGGTGCAGGATAGAAACGTAGGACGTTATCGGGAGCCTTATGGTCCCCAAATCGAGATTTACAGGTCTTTTATTATCCACGGCAGACACTACCTTAAATAAGATNATCCGTATNAACGGANTTGGGTTTAGTTGAAGTCATTNCAAAAAAGAGNGAGGNCATAACGNNTGGACTGNNTGACGCCCNCTCAAGATGGCGCAGGAGTATAGTGATAATCNGNCNNTAATTCAAACGAGATCAANTCTCNCATTATCGNCANTCATNACAATCCNTTGAAAACTGATACNATTTTGTTTTNCGNNCGCAAANCNACTNTTNNNGNGNNTTNATCTGTCANTNCNNCAGNCATCGATNANGATGNATANAAAGNTGATTATTTNACTTNNCNATANCCANTATNACNANTTGTTTNAGTTGACAATTTNGNCNAACCAACTATTATTGCAGTCGNTTTNTNGTATCCCCCCTGACACCAAAAATCCTGAGGACTANGTATGACCGATCGCAAAGCTACCCTAACTATCGACGGTGAAACCNCCATTGAGTTNNCNATTCTNAAAGGNACCNGAGGGCAGGACGTTATCGATATCGGCACACTAGGCAGCCACGGGTTCTTTACTTATGATCCAGGATTCTCAGCCACTGCGGCTTGCCAGTCAGACATTACCTATATCGATGGTGATAAAGGTATTTTGTTACACCGCGGTTATCCGATTGAAGAGTTAGCCGAAAAATCGGATTATCTGGAAACCTGCTACCTGTTGCTTGAGGGTGCGTTACCAAATGCCGAGCAAAAATCCGAATTTGAAAACACCATCAAATACCACACTATGGTCAACCGCTCGGTAGAGCATTTTATTAGCGGTTTCCGCTACGATGCTCACCCCATGGCCATGCTTTGCGGCGTGGTAGGGGCAATGTCTTCGTTCTACCATGATTCATTGGATATCACTGATGAAGACCATCGCAGAATATCCGCTCACCGCCTGATAGCTAAAATGCCCACCATTGCGGCGATGTGCCATAAGCACTTCACGGGACAACCATTTATCTATCCCGATAACTCGCTGTCATACTCAGAAAATTTCCTGCATATGATGTTTGGCACGCCCTGCGAGCCTTNTAAGGTTGAGCCAGCAATTGCCAAAGCGATGGATCGCATCTTCCTATTACACGCAGACCACGAGCAAAATGCCTCTACCTCCACAGTGCGACTGGCCGGCTCCTCTGGCGCTAACCCGTTCTCTTGTATCGCCGCAGGTATTGCTGCACTGTGGGGGCCAGCCCATGGTGGCGCTAATGAAGCGGTACTGGTGATGCTGGAAGAAATTGGCCATGAAGATAATATCGAAGAATACATTGCCAAAGCTAAGGATAAAAATGATCCTTTCCGTTTAATGGGCTTTGGTCATCGCGTATATAAAAACTATGACCCGCGGGCTACGGTAATGCGCGAGAGCTGTAATGAAGTCCTTGAAGTTCTGGGCTTGGAGAATGATCCATTGTTNCGCCTAGCTAAGAAGCTTGAAAAGATTGCTTTGGAAGACGAGTACTTTGTCTCGAAAAAACTCTATCCCAACGTAGACTTTTATTCCGGTATTATCCTCAAAGCACTGGGTATTCCGGTCGAGATGTTTACCGTGATTTTTGCCACAGGGCGCACCGTAGGCTGGATCTCACACTGGAACGAAATGATCACTCACCCATACCGTATTGGTCGTCCGCGACAGCTTTACACCGGCGCGGATACACGCGACTACACCCCAGTTAAAGACCGATAGGACTCCCCTATCGCAAAGAGAAAAGGCAGCTCAGGCTGCCTTTTTTGTTCTGTAACCTGCTCTTGCCATCTAAATGGGTCCCGAGTGAAACCTAAATTCCGTATCCGGCTGCTCGATTAACTGGTGCTCTCGCTCGGCAAATAACGCAACGCGCTCATCAATAGCCTGATCGCCGGCAGCTTTTTTCGCCAGACCCAAATAGTCTTGATAATGACGTCCCTCAGACTTCAACAACGAGGTATAAAACACCTCTAACTCATCATCCAAATAGGGTGCCAAGCGAGCAAAGCGCTCGCAAGAGCGCGCCTCAATAAACGCGCCAATAACTAATATATCCACCAGCCTACCTGGATCATCATTGCGCGCTAATTCGCGTAAACCGGCCGCATATCTGGATGCCGAAATAGGCAAATAATGAATATTACGCCGCTTCATAATAGCAATCACTTGCTCAAAATGACGCATTTCTTCTCGCGCCAAACGCGACATTTTATTCAGTAAATCAAAATTATCGGTGTAGCGATAAATCAGATTGAGTGCCGTACTCGCCGCTTTTTTCTCACAGTTAGCGTGGTCAATTAGCATCAGTGACTGATGATCTAGCGCATTTTCGAGCCATTGATCGGGGGTTGCGCAGGGCAAAAAGGCTTGGATATCGTCTAGCACAGCACCCTGCNGAGTTTTCATCGTTACGCTGGTCATATCATTATCAAATCAGTTGTCATTAATCGTAAAATTGCCATAGATTGACTACCTAACCCTAAGCAATCAGTGGTTTTTCACGGTCAGTGTCTAAAAATTGGACTTGTTGCTCCGTTGTCTAAAGCAGGCTTAATAGCTGCTTCGATTGCGAGATTATAACCTTCCTCCAGCAAATAATCGCTATCACTGATTGCCCTGTAAATAATTTACAGATTAACGTACAATCCCCGCCCGAATCCAGCGGTCAACACTGCTGTCGACATCACCNAATTGACAAAGGAGAAGCACCAAGTGCTAGAAGCCTATCGTGCCCACGTCGCNGAGCGTGCAACACAGAATATTCCTCCCAAGCCACTGGATCCAGAATGGACCGCTGGGTTGGTTGAGTTACTCAAGAATCCACCCGCAGGGGAAGAAGAATTTTTACTCGACCTAATAGGCAATCGCGTGCCACCCGGAGTCGACGAGGCAGCCTATGTTAAAGCGGGCTTTTTGAGTGCAATTGTCAACGGCGAGGCCTCTTCTCCACTGATCGACCGTAGTGCAGCTGTCAGCTTACTGGGCAATATGCACGGCGGTTATAACGTTGCCACGTTGGTTGCCCTGCTCGATGATAACGAACTCGCTGATCAAGCGGCCGAAGAGCTGAAAAGTACCCTATTGGTATTTGACGCTTTTTACGATGTTGCAGAAAAAGCCGATGCCGGCAATGTGCAGGCTCAAGCTGTAATGCAATCTTGGGCCGATGCCGAATGGTTTACCTCCAATGATGCAGTGCCTCAAAGTATCAAAGTCGCTGTATTTAAAGCCACAGGAGAGATCAATACCGACGATTTGTCGCCCGCCCAAGACGCTTGGTCACGACCCGATATCCCCCTGCATGCCCGCGCCATGTTTAAAATGACTCGCGACGGTATGCAGCCAGAGGAACATGGTGTCACCGGACCCATGAGCCAAATTGAAGAACTTAAAGCGCGCGGCCTTCCCGTTGCCTTTATTGGTGATGTGGTGGGTACTGGATCGTCGCGTAAATCCGCAACAAACTCGGTGCTATGGTTCTTCGGTGACGATATGCCCGGCGTACCCAATAAGCGCTCCGGCGGTATCTGCTTCGGCAGTAAAGTCGCGCCGATTTTCTTCAACACCATGGAAGATGCCGGTGCACTGGTTTTTGAGGCCCCAGTAGACAATATCAATAATGGCGATGTAATTGAGATTTTTCCCTACGATGGCAAAATCCTCAATGAGGCTGGCGAGGTTGTCTCTGAATTTGAGCATAAATCCGATGTCATTCTCGATGAAGTTCAAGCCGATGGTCGCATCAACTTAATTGTTGGTCGCGGACTTACTCAACGTGCCCGTGAGCATATGGGTCTGCCACCCTCTGAGGTATTTCGCCAGCCAACCGCACCAGTGCAATCCAATGCGGGTTACACGCTAGCGCAAAAAATGGTCGGTAAAGCCTGTGGTGTTGACGGTATCCGTCCCGGCACCTACTGCGAACCGAAGATGACTACTGTGGGCTCACAGGATACCACGGGGCCAATGACCAGAGATGAACTGAAAGACCTCGCCTGTCTCGGCTTTTCCAGCGATTTGGTTATGCAGTCATTCTGCCATACCGCGGCCTANCCTAAGCCAGTGGATATTTCCACCCAACACAGCCTACCCGACTTTATTATGAATCGTGGCGGTGTCTCTCTGCGCCCCGGCGATGGCATTATTCACAGCTGGCTAAACCGCATGCTACTGCCAGATACCGTTGGCACCGGTGGTGACTCGCACACTCGCTTCCCCATGGGTATTTCATTCCCCGGCGGCTCCGGCTTAGTAGCCTTTGCCGCGGCCACTGGCGTAATGCCATTGGATATGCCTGAATCTGTACTGGTGCGCTTTAAAGGCAAAATGCAGCCAGGCATCACCCTGCGCGACCTGGTACATGCCATCCCCTACTACGGCATTAAACAAGGCTTATTAACCGTAGAGAAACAAGGTAAAAAGAATTTCTTCTCAGGCCGGATTTTGGAAATTGAGGGTGAAGGTATTGAAAGCCTCACCGTTGAGCAGGCCTTTGAACTATCCGATGCCTCGGCCGAGCGATCTGCTGCAGGTTGCACTATTAAACTTAGCGAGGACTCGGTAGCTGAATACCTACGCTCCAATATCACCCTGTTACGCTGGATGATTGCCGAGGGCTACGGCGATGTNCGCACTTTGGAACGTCGTGTACGCAAGATGGAAGAGTGGCTGGCCGAGCCTACATTAATGTCTGCCGATAATGATGCGGAATACGCCGCTGTCATCGAAATTGATCTGGCCGATATTAAAGAGCCGATTGTCTGCTGCCCCAATGACCCAGATGACGCCAAACTTCTATCAGAGGTTGCAGGCGACAATGTTGATGAAATCTTTATCGGCTCNTGCATGACCAATATTGGCCACTTCCGCGCCGCAGGTAAGTTACTTGACGAGGCTGGCGCAGTCGACTCCAGATTCTGGATCTGCCCACCAACGCGTATGGACGCCCACACGCTGATGGAAGAGGGCTACTACAATATCTACGGAAAAGTCGGCGCTCGCACTGAAATGCCAGGCTGTTCACTATGTATGGGTAATCAGGCGCGGGTATTGGCAGGTGCCACCGTGCTATCGACATCAACTCGTAACTTCCCCAACCGACTAGGTGATGGAGCCAATGTTTATCTNACCAGTGCTGAGCTTGCCTCAGTCGGTGGTATTCTGGGACGCTTACCAACAGCCGCGGAGTATATGGAATATGCCAGTAAAATTGATTCCATGTCCGATGAAATCTATCGCTATATGAATTTTGATCAGATTGAGTCATTCCAAAAGTCAGCTGAGGAAGGCAAACTAATCGCAGCGGAACAAATTGTTGATGTTGCCGGCGCTTAAGTAAAAGTACTCTTTAGCAACTTAGCTATGCGGCTTTTTAACTGTTAGTTAATCGCCAATCATAAAAAACCCCGCATCTGCGGGGTTTTTTAGTTTTTGACCTTGTAGCACCATCACTAATAGCCATAAGCCAAGACGCTGAAACGCTGAAACGCTGAAACGCGACAGCGTGACAAAACTGATCACATATAGGCGTTGCTAGTATCGGTATGATCCGTCACATCCCGCACCCCTTTAAGCTCAGGAATCTTCTCCATTAGAGTCTTCTCGACTCCCTCTTTTAGGGTTAAATCAACCGCCGAACAACCCTGACAGCCGCCACCGAACTCCAACACCGCATAGCCATCATCTATATCAGCCAAAGAGACCACGCCACCGTGGGATGCCAGGCCCGGATTGATGTCGTTGTACAGCAAATAGTTCACTTTATCTTCAATCGGACTGTCATCAGTCACATTAGGCAATCTGGAATTAGGCGCACGAATGGTTAACTGACCGCCGAATTTATCCTCAGCAAAGTCAACTTTGGCTTCATCGAGAAACGGAATACTGCGCTGTTCGAAATAGGCATTAAAAGCGTCGAATTCAACCACTAAATCCTCTTCGTTATGCTCACCGGGACGGCTGTAGGCAATACAGGTCTCAGCCTTGGGTGTACCTGGATCGCTGACAAACATACGAATACCAATACCTTCGCAATTTTGTTTCTCCAACAGTCCAGCAAGATAGTTCTGCGCTGATTCGGTAATAGTGACATTGAGCATAGCAATTTCCTAAACTTGGTCATGGCGGCTAACCTGCCGACAACAGAGTAAACTTGACTAAAAAACTCGACTATTTTACGTCATCGCCCCGTATAGGCCAACGCTTGTTTGATATTAAAGGTCGCTTTTTTTAATAATGTTGGTATCATTCTGCTCCATCAAAATATTTTGATAAAGCAGGCAGTGCGCGTGACTGCGCCAAATAGATAAATGATTTCAAGGAATCAGACAAATATTATGATTGATCGGATAACAGCAGCAGCCCAGCAACGGATTTTAATTCTGGATGGCGCCATGGGTACTATGATCCAGCGCCATACACTGGAGGAAAATGATTTTCGCGGTGACCGCTTTGCTGACTGGCATACTGACCTCAAAGGTAATAATGATCTGCTTAGTCTGACTCAGCCCAATATCATTTGCGATATCCATCGCGCCTATCTCGAGGCAGGCGCTGATATTATTGAAACCAATACCTTTAACTCAACGCGTGTGTCACAAGCTGACTACCAGATGGAAGCGATATCGCGAGAAATCAATGTCGCCTCAGCACAATTAGCACGCGTCGCCGCTGACGAGTTTTCCACCCCTGCTCGACCGCGTTTTGTCGCCGGTATTCTCGGTCCCACCAGCCGCACCGCGTCACTGTCACCGGATGTTAATGACCCAGGCGCGCGCAATATCACCTTTGACGAATTAGTAGACAACTATACCGAATCCACTCAAGCCCTTATTGAGGGTGGCGTTGATTTAATTATGGTGGAAACAATCTTCGATACCCTTAATGCCAAAGCCGCATTATTTGCCGTTCAGCAAGTCTTTGAGGCCCTAGCTGTTGAGCTGCCTATTATGATTAGCGGCACTATTACCGATGCCAGTGGCCGAACGCTTTCCGGACAGACACCGGAAGCCTTTTGGAACTCGGTGCGCCATAGTAAACCAATCAGTATTGGTTTAAATTGTGCGCTTGGGCCGAAAGAGTTACGCCCTCATCTGTTGGAAATTGCGAATACAGCTGACACATTGGTAAGCGCACATCCCAATGCCGGTCTACCCAATGAGTTTGGTGGCTATGACTTGGACGCCGCTACCATGGCCGATACGGTAGCAGAATTCGCTCGCGCTGGACTACTCAATATTGTCGGCGGCTGCTGTGGTACCACACCAGAGCATATCAGCGCCATAGCCGATGCGGTGGCGGATATTCAGCCTCGCCAGATACCAGAGATTGCACCCGCCTGCCGTCTCTCTGGTTTGGAGCCTTTTACCATTACTGCTGATTCGCTGTTTGTTAATGTAGGCGAGCGTTGCAATGTCACTGGCTCAGCGGTATTTAAGCGCCTTATTCTAGAGGAAAACTACGACACCGCTCTAGAGGTGGCGCGTCAGCAAGTCATCAACGGTGCACAAATTATCGATGTAAACATGGATGAAGGCATGCTTGAATCATTGCCAGCCATGGTCACCTTCCTTAATTTGATTGCGTCTGAGCCCGAAATCTCCAGAGTCCCGATTATGGTCGACTCGTCGAAATGGGAAGTCATTGAAGCAGGTCTTAAATGCATTCAGGGTAAATCCGTTGTTAACAGCATCAGCCTAAAAGAAGGCAGTGCTGAGTTTATTGACAAGGCCAAGTTGTGCAAAAACCACGGTGCCGCCATTGTCGTTATGGCGTTTGATGAGGATGGTCAGGCCGACAATCTCGAGCGTCGTCAGCAGATCTGTCAGCGCAGTTACGATATATTGGTCAATGAGGTTGGCTTTCCCGCCGAAGATATTATTTTTGACCCCAATGTCTTTGCCGTCGCTACCGGTATTGACGAACACAACCGCTATGGTCTCGACTTTATCGAAGCCAGCGGCTGGATTAAACAAAACCTGCCCCATGCACTAATAAGCGGTGGCATCTCAAATGTGTCGTTTTCGTTCCGTGGTAACAACCCTGTGCGCGAGGCGATTCACTCGGTGTTTCTCTATCATGCTATTCGCCAAGGGCTAAGCATGGGTATTGTCAATGCCGGCCAGCTTGCGGTCTATGACGACCTTCCCACAGAGCTGCGCGATGTAGTGGAAGATGTGGTGTTATTTCGAACACCCGAGGGTACAGAGAACCTATTGGCTATTGCCGATAACTATCGCGGTGATGGCACTACGCAGACCAAAACAGAGGACCTAAGCTGGCGTGACGCTAGCGTCAATCGCCGTCTTGAGCATGCGCTGGTAAAAGGCATTACCACCTTTATCGAGGAAGATACTGAAGAAGCTCGGCAACAAGCTGAACGTCCGTTACATGTGATTGAAGGGGCATTAATGGACGGCATGAATATAGTCGGCGATCTGTTTGGGTCGGGCAAAATGTTTCTGCCTCAAGTGGTTAAATCAGCCCGCGTGATGAAACAGGCCGTAGCCTACTTGCAGCCCTATATCGAAGATGAAAAAGAGGAATCTGCCGCTTCTAATGGCAAGATTTTAATGGCTACTGTAAAAGGCGATGTCCATGATATTGGCAAAAACATTGTCGGCGTAGTACTACAGTGTAATAACTATGAGGTCATTGATCTTGGGGTTATGGTGCCGGCAGAAAAAATTCTGCAAACAGCCAAAGAACAGAATGTTGATATTATTGGCCTGTCCGGGCTTATCACACCCTCTCTTGATGAGATGGTGACACTGGGCAAAGAAATGCAACGCCAGGGCTTCGATGTGCCTCTAATGATCGGCGGCGCGACCACCTCAAAGGCGCACACGGCAGTCAAAATTGCCCCGACCTATGAACGCAACCAAACTATCTATGTCGCCGATGCCTCAAGAGCAGTTGGTGTGGCGAGTAAATTGATTAGCCAAGAACATCGCGACGCCTTTATCAGTGAAATTCAGCGCGACTATGAAGCCGTGCGCCTACGCACAGCCAATAGAACCGCGAGAGGGACACTGTATGCCTATGCCGATGCGGTAAAGCAAAAACCGCAACTTAATTGGCGCGACTACCAGCCTGAGATTCCCAATACCCTTGGTGTCACCGTGCTGGATGATTACCCATTAGAGGCATTGGTACCCTTTATTGATTGGACACCTTTTTTTATCACCTGGGACCTCGTGGGTAAGTATCCAAAAATCCTTAGCGATGAAGTGGTTGGAGAGGCTGCTCAGAATCTATTTAACGATGCACAAACCCTGTTAAAAGATATTATCGACAACAAGCGCCTGACCGCGCGCGCAGTGTTTGGTCTGTGGCCCGCCAACACCGTTAATCATGATGATATTGAGGTCTATCCTGCAGTAGCAAGCCAAGAGGAGCCGAGACAACCACTGGCCAGACTGCACCATATTCGTCAACAGATTCAGAAACCGGGGGCCAGCGAAGAGCTGAAGTCATTGGCCGACTTTATTGCCCCCAAAGAAAGCGGTATCACCGATTATATCGGTGCCTTTGCCGTCACCACCGGCATTGGAGCGGACCAGCTAGCCGAACAATATGAGGCCGCCCATGATGACTACAATGCCATTATGGTCAAAGCATTAGCTGATCGCTTGGCCGAGGCCTTTGCTGAACATTTGCATCAGCGCGTGCGCAAGGAATACTGGGGCTATGCCGCCGATGAATCGATAGATAACGAGGCGCTAATTAAAGAGCAATATCGTGGCATTCGCCCCGCGCCCGGTTACCCCGCCTGCCCCGATCACAGCGAAAAACAATCCCTGTTTACACTATTAGATGTAGAGAGCAATATTGGTCTCGAGCTAACCGATAGTTTTGCCATGGCCCCTGCCGCAGCCGTTAGTGGTTGGTATTTTGGCCACCCCGATGCACAGTACTTTAATACCGGCAAAATTAGCCAAGATCAGGTAGACTCGCTAGCACAGCGTAAAGGGCTCGACATCGCAACAGTAGAACGCTGGTTGACGCCTATTCTTAATGATTAAATGGAAATCGAATTGTCCGATCAACACCCCTCTAAAAAGCCGGGATTAGGCGCGTTAGTCAAAAGTATTTTGGCGGCTGCCATCGGTGTGCAGACCAACAAAAATCGCGAGCGCGATTTTACCACTGGCAGCCCACTGGCATTTATTATTGGCGGGTTTATTTTTACGGCATTGTTTATTGCCAGCATTGCCATAATTGTTGGCTTTGTCACCAGCAGTCAATAATACGCTTAGGCGGTTATAAAGTCGTCCGCACCCAATTCAACAATACTCTCCGCACCAGACTCTAGTGACGCCAAATAAGCACGATTGCGCGGCAAGATCTGTGTTGCAAAAAAGTGCGTGGTGGCAATCTTCTGATGATAGAAACGGTCTTGTGATCCCCCATCCAGATAGCGCTGTGCAGCGATGGCTAGCTTAGCCAGCAACCAGTAGGCAACCGAGTTACCAAACAACATCATAAAGTTATAAGCCACTGCTTGGGAGTGCTCTGGATGAGCTAAAATAAACTTCAAACCTGCACGACAGTCGTTAATTGCCTGATGCAACGCCTTAAGGATATGATTCAACTGTGGCAGATGTTCTGCAGCTGTGGCATCCATATCAGCCAATATGCGAGTTAATGTCTCACCGCCATCACGAAGGCATTTGCGCCCCACAAAGTCCAGCGCTTGAATGCCGTTAGTGCCCTCATAAATAGGCAAGATACGCGCGTCACGCATATGCTGCGCAGCACCCGTCTCCTCGATAAAACCCATGCCGCCATGTACTTGCACACCCAGAGACGTCGATTCCATGGCCACTTCAGTACACCAGCCTTTGACTAATGGCGTCATAATCTCTACCAACTGAGCATCAGCACAGCGTTGATCAGTATCTGTATGATGATGGCTACGATCTTCAGCAGCAATGGTATAGAACGACATAGCGCGTCCAGCTTCCGTTAGCGCGCGCATTTGCATCAGCATACGCTTAACGTCGGGATGGTGAATAATCGGTGCCTTCCCCTCAACACCTTGCACCCTGCCCTGCACACGATCTGCAGCATAGGCTACGGCCTGCTGATAAGCGCGTTCACCAACACCAATACCCTGATGGCCAACCGACAGTCGCGCGTTATTCATCATACTAAACATGCACATCAGACCTTGATTTAAAGGTCCAACCAAATAACCAACCGCACCGCCAGTATCACCAAACGCCATAGTACAGGTGGGACTGCTGTGAATACCCAACTTATGTTCAACACCTACAGGACGCACATCATTGCGCTCACCTAGACTGCCATCGGCATTAACCAAATATTTAGGCACTAAAAATAAAGAAATCCCCTGATTCCCCGACGGTGCGTCAGGCAGACGAGCCAATACTAAATGGATAACATTGTCGGCTAACTCATGATCACCCCAAGTGATATAAATTTTCTGACCACTGACTAAATAATGATCACCATTGGGTACCGCCTTGGTTTTCACTGCCGACAAATCACTCCCTGCTTGCGGCTCGGTAAGATTCATCGTACCCGACCAACTGCCGGCAATCAGCTTGGCAAGGTAGGTTTGCTTCTGCTCGTCAGTACCATAGAGATTTAACGCATGAATAACCCCACGGGTCAGCATCGGCAATAAGCTAAAACCCATATTCGCCGATTGCAACATCTCCTGAACTGCTACATCAACAACCCCAGGAAAACCGGCACCATCATATTGTTGATCACCACTAAGGCAACACCAACCCGCTTCGACCATCTGTTGGTAGGCTGGCTGTAATACAGCCGCCGGTATAACTTTATCACCATCTAGATGGGCCGGATTTATATCGGATTCCCAATTAGTTGGGGCGACAACTTCTTCAAAAAATTTCGCCGCCTCAGGCAATACTGCCTCCACCATATCCATACCTGCATCCTCATACCCCGGCATGGTGCAATGCTCAGAATAATTAACCAATTCATTGAGGATAAAAAATAGTTCTTTCTGCGGTACTTTATATGCAGCCATGGGAAACCTTCCTTGAATATTACGATAAAAGTCAGAGTGACTCGCAGGTCGATAAAGGCCTAATACTATGATTTTCGTGGCTTAAATGTAAACTTAAAAGCATGACCATATGGTCTGCATTGACAGGCCTATTTCAACCTATTCAAAAGTATCACTTACAGAGTAAATTGATAAAACTGATTGCCAATGCCAGCGTAATCTTCTAAATTATGCAGCGCTCTAACATACTTTCACTCCACCCTTTTTACCGTCCCTGGATTAAATGAATCTCGCGTCATACTGTAAGCCCAGTAAAAAAATACAAACTGAAATGCTAATCTCACATAAAGTAGCTCAACAGGTATTTCTGCAAATACGTCGGGATTAAGCGCCATATAGATATTGGCCGGATAAACTGCTACCAGCAGAGCCAGTAATCCCCAACCAGTAAAGCGTCGCAAAGACGGAATTAAAATACAAATACCACCGATTATTTCAAACAGACCGCTGATATATACCGCCTCATGATGTAGAGTAAATGAGGGAGGCATGATAGCTAAATAGAAATCTGGATTAACAAAATGATCGACGCCTACATTGATAAAAAAGACAGAAATGGCAAATAGTGATAGCTTACGCCACCAACTATTCGGTAATTGCAGGGATATCCATAGGGTTTTAATCATTATTGTTATCCGAGATAAATATTAATTCGATTAGCGCTTTTAACTAAAAGCTTACTGAAAAAAACAAGGCAAAACATGCTCGCTGACCACAACCTCTAATGCCATAACGCTTGAACTATAACTCTGTTTATGACGATCAAAGTACCTCAACAGAACCATACTGGGCGATCAACTTATCTGCCAGAGCTTTTTGCTCAGCGCGCATATCTACAGTCTTACATAAACCATTATTCCATTGTGCATATGCTTGCGGCTCTGAACGAGCGACATTATTGTAGGTCTCCCAGACAATATAGCAGCGTTGATAATCTGTCAGCACTGGACTTAACGCCACAGATTCCAGTAGCGATTCAATCGATTCTGACTCTCTATCCATGCGTAACAAATCATTTCTATCTAGGCGCAAATAGTTTGGCGAGCTAGCGCTAAAAGGTTGCCACGTTACAGTAGTTTCAGTGTCCGGTATTCCGTTCTTGGCAAAATTACTCCAAGCAGACATCATGCTAGACTGCATTTCGTTACGGGCTTGACCCTCTGGATAGATGTAGCGACTAATCGGTCCGTAGGTATAATTACCGGTTATAAAAGCGATATCAGTGCCATGAGCGGCGCCAAAAACTTTAGGGAAATCGACAAAAAATGAGCTCTTCTGATGATCCCAATCGAATTGAAAAGCATACAGTTCTTGATATCCTGCTGCTTCCATAGCCGCTAATGCATTATCAGCACCTTTTAATTTCCACGCATGCGATCTAACGCGCACCCATAGATCATAGACCGGTGGGTTTTTCTGAGTGACTTTGGGCGGTAGCAATTTAGTAAAGATATATTTACTGTCCATAAAGTAGCGGTGTAGCGCTAACCATAGTGCCACTTCATCTTTGGTCGCTCCCGCAATCACTGGGATATTTTTTGCATAATCCGGATTGCTCAACGCACCGATAATGCCCCCAGAGGGAATTACAATATCATCGATTGTCGCCAGCGGAATACTATCAAAGCGTTCGCCTTCCTCGTAGTAAAGGCTAATAAAGTCTCGTGCATTTATAGTTTTTAACAACTGACGTAACTCACCTATGCTGTACTCCGATTGCTCTTTCTGCACAAGCTGATTAGTGATCTGCCAACTGCCTCGCTCGATCAATCGGTCGGCGCCGTCTTTGTTGTAAGCATCTGCTAAGGTGGTCGTCAGCGTATAACCAGACTGTGATATGGCCTTGTGAAAGAGGCCCTCGGCGAGTGGAGAAGCCAGCAAAGTTAGAACATTATGACCACCAGCAGACTCGCCAAAAATAGTCACATTACTGCCATCGCCGCCAAACTGGGCGATGTTGTTTTTTACCCATTTGAGGGACTGAATAATATCCAGCGTGCCAAAATTACTGGCTTTATCCAAACCATCCTGCGTACCTTGTATCGCTGGATGAGTAAACCAACCCAATGCTCCGAGCCGGTAATTAGTAGTCACTACCACAACATCTTTGCTTGTTACTAATTTGCTGAAGTCATAATAATCTTTAAGACCAGAGGTATTACCGCCTCCATGAATCCAGAACATGACCGGATACTGCTTATCAGCAAAATCTGCCGGTGCTTTAATATCTAAGTATAAGCAGTCTTCACTACCAACAATGCCGCTCCCTTCGACACCAGCAAAGCGACTAGCCTTCTGCACGCAGGCGGTATCATCTCGTTGAGCTAAAATCTGCTCTGGGTTGCGCAATGGCCGGGGAGCCTTCCAGCGCAAATCACCGACAGGAGGTTTGGCAAAAGGAATATCAAACCATGAGACTACCGCTTCGCCCTCTATAGACTGGCCTTGACTGATCCCAGACAAGGTGCGGATAAGATAATCAGATGAACGCTGAACCACTGGCTCTGAAGGCCGAAATAGGCTACAAGAGCTAAGAGCAAAACTTATAATACCTAAACTCACCAGAACAGAAAATGATTTCATAAGATGCTCGCTTTATTATTGTCGTTACACCATTGATGTGAACTTTATTACCAAGCTGTACGGATACTTAAGTCGACTTGATCACTTAATTTACCAGCAATCCAATCAATACTGGCAATGGTTTTTACCTTCAGTTCCTATGCATAGGCGCTTCATCATGCTATTTATATTGATCAGGTTACCGAGTCTTATCAATCACTATCAGTCGAAAATTGTAAGCGGGCCAGACGTGCATAGAGCTCATTGGAGCGCAGTAGATCTTGGTGACTACCCGTTGCCACTCTTTCGCCAGCGTCCATTACCACGATTTGATCAGCATGCAATATCGTCGCTAAACGGTGCGCAATTATTATTGTGGTCCGATCTTTCATGAGCTTATCTAAGGCCAGTTGCACCTTATACTCGCTTTCTGCATCCAATGCGCTGGTTGCTTCATCGAGCAATAATATACGTGGATCTTTGAGTAGCGCTCTGGCGATAGCGATACGCTGTCTTTGACCTCCGGAAAGGCGAACCCCCTGTTCACCAAGATCACTCTGGTAGCCATCCGGCAAGCGTCGAATAAACTCATCAGCATGAGCCGCTGTTGCCGCGGCAATCACCTCTTCATCGCTCGCCTGTGGTTTGCCATAACGGATGTTGTACATAACGTCACCGGTAAACAGCGTTGGCTGCTGTTGCACTACCGCAATCTGTTGGCGTAAATCGCTAGGTTGTAATTGCCGAATATCACAGTGCCCAAAAAGAACAGACCCATGCTGAGGGTCATAAAAACGCTGAATTAAGTCAAATACAGTTGACTTACCTGCGCCAGAAGGACCGACCAAAGCAACTATTTGCCCCTGTTCTATAGTGAGAGAAAAGTCCCTTAATGCGGGTTGCTCAGGACATGAGGGATAACAAAATGTTAAGTTATTAAACGCTAACACTGGTGGCAAATCAGCCGCATTTTCATTGGCATTCTCGGCTACCAAAATTTTATTATCGGCTTGTAGCAACTCCATCAGCCGTTCGGTAGCACCAGCGGCGCGCTGTAGTTCGCCATAAACCTCTGATAATGAAGCCACACCGGTGGCCATCAATATGGCATAGAAAATAAAGGCACCCAAATCTCCTCCACTCATATTGCCATCAATTACATCAGAGCCACCGACCCATAACATGATCGAGAGTGCACCAAATACCAATAGAATAACTACCCCCATCAGTACCGCGCGCTGACTGATCCTACGTTTAGCAACCGCGAAAGCCTTCTCAACCTCCTGCGCAAAGGCCCGCTGCTCTTGAGGCTCCTGAGTGAAGCTCTGGACGGTTTTTATATGTTGTATAACTTCTCCCGCATAAGAGCCGACATCAGCGACAGAATCCTGACTTTTACGCGACAGTGTGCGCACTTTACGACCAAATACCAACACTGGCATAAGTACTACAGGCACCGCCAATAAAATAATTAGCGACAATTTTAGATTGGTAATCAGTAACATAATTAACGCGCCGCTAAAACTAATTGCGCTGCGCAGCGCAATAGAGACTGATGAGCCAATAATAGATTGCAGTAAAGTAGTGTCGGAGGTCAGTCGCGACATAATATCGCCACTGCGGTTGGTTTCAAAAAAGGCTGGGTGCAAACCCACGATATGGTTAAATACGGCAGTACGAATATCGGCACTGACACGCTCGCCTAACCAAGAAATTAGATAGAAGCGAATATAGGTGCCTATAGCCATAAGTACCGAGGCACCAACAATAAATAAAACAGCCGTATTAAGATGCTGTTGTGACTGCTGAGCAAATCCTTGATCAATCACTAAGCGCAGGCCCTGTCCTATTGATAGGGTCACAGCAGCGGTGCATATGAGCGCAATTAAGAAGATCAGGATCTGCGTTCGATAAGGTTTCAAAAATTGCGCTAGCACCATCAGTATCGGCAGCTTGCCCACTGCCTCGGCACCAGTATCTAAGGGGGGATTTGACATGTTTAGCCCTCTAGTGCCACATAGACTTCTTGAACATCATCATGCTCATGAATAGCTGAAAGGAAAGTCTCAACTTCTTGGCGTTGTTCTCCACTGAGTGATTGTGGATTTTTCGGTCGATACCCTATTTTGGCCGACTCCACCGTAAAACCGAATGTTGGCAAGGCGCGACAAACAGTATCTAAATCAGCAGTATCCGTAATAAACTGCGTTAGACCATCATCACCTGCTGGCTCTACATCCTGAGCGCCCGCTTCAATCGCAGCCTCATCCTCATCGGCTTCGCTGTCTTCTGCTCGCGCCTCAATAAGGCCCACATGATCAAAATCCCAAGCCACCGAACCTTCACCACCCAGTTGACCGCCACGAAAAAGCACACGAATCTCCGACACTGTGCGATTGACGTTATCGGTTAAGCACTCAACAATTAACGCCACATTGTGAGGCGCGAAACCCTCATAGGTAAGCTTTTCGTAATGTATCGCACCATCAAGTAAGCCCGCCCCTTTTTTTATTGCGCGCTCTAATGTGTCTTTGGGCATCGAGGCTTTTTTCGCTTGCTCGACAGCCAGTCGTAAGCGAGAGTTAGTGTCTGGATCGGCGCCATTGCGCGCGGCAACCATGATTTCCTTGGTCATTTTACCAAACACACGACCCTTGAGATTTGCCGCAACTTCTTTATGTTTTACTTTCCACTGAGCGCCCATAACGACCTACCGATTATTGCAAGATAATATTAAGGCGGGGATTATGCCCCGCACACGGACAGATGCAAGACTGCCGTTAGGTTTTATACGAATGATTTGGGCGTGCGTGCAAAAAGAGTTTCAATTAATGGTATAAAATGGGTAAGAGGCAAGCTTTCATAATCTGGATCAAATGATGGCTGATCCCAATCAGCACAGAAATCAACACATGCTTGATAGTAAGGATGGTTTTTTAAGCTGTCTCTAGCATTGCGGTCCTGTTCATAATGGTGCATCCAGTAGTAACCTTGAAATAACCCATGGTTAAGCACGATCCAATAATTTTTATCGCTGACATAGGGCCGTAACAGAGCGGCGGCGGCTTGCGAGTGATTGGCTGGCGCAATGACATCACCAATATCATGCAGTAAAGCGCAGACGATGGTTTCATCATCCGCACCATCGCGCTGAGCTCGGGTCGCCGTCTGCAAACAGTGCTCCAAACGACTCACCTGATAAGGGGAGTTCCCATCCATCATTTTCAGCCACTCGATAACTCTAGCGGCTTGTGCACGCATATTTTCTGTATCATGCTCGAACACCAGATCATAGTCTGCTCGACTGGCATGCTCCATGGCGGTAAAACTGACCTTATCTGACATATCAATGCCCTACTCTCATTTCAAGCTGACGCAACTTATTAGCAACATTATCTAATTCAAAATAAGCATCCTGCAAATGCCGCACTCCCACAGGCTGAAAAGGCTCACGGGCATGCAGCACTCGATGGGCCGCGACTAATAATACCTCACCAGAATTGAGCCTAAATGTTGTTCTAGCGCACGAGTCTCTATCCATAATACTGGAACAAAGGACATGATAAGCTTTGTAAAAAGCTTTTATATCCCTCTGTAGCGGATTCATCATCTGCATTAATTGATTAGAAAATCGTAAACTGATGACATTCCCTTCTGTATCACAACGTATTATGGGCTCCACCGCATAGGTTTCATTGTCTTCATCAAACTCTCTGAAAGGTACTGGAAACTCGCAAAGAATAGCAAAGTGTTGCGGATACTCGCGTCGCAATCTTTCCACAATCGCCCAGCCATCAACAATCACTGACTCTCCACCTGGCGTATCATTTTGCAGCATATGCAACGCTTGCACTGAGGGTGGGAAACTGTAACTGGCGAAATCATTATGAGGCGGCAATCCCAGCGAAGTATGTGCGATGTTATAAACATGACCCGTCACTGAAACGTTATGAATTCGATCGAATAGTAATTCTCGAATCGGGCCCAATACCGGCGCCAAAAGTTCCAATGACTCTGCTTCAGTCGGTGCCTTAGTCAATATGATTGCGCCTTGTTGCATAAAACGTTGAATGGCTGAAACTGTAGTCGCTTGATGAGTCAAAAATTCCTGCCAACCGAACGACGCAGGAATAAAGTCAACTGGCCAAGACTGATGATACTGCGTTGGCGGCTCGAGCAACTGTAAAATACCCTGTAATGAAAATTCACTCCGATGACCATCTGCCCACAGGATTGACAACCGATCCTGTTCGACTCGCGCTTCTTCAGGCGCTAAATCTGCGGTCACTGAACTGAGAATAAAGCGCTTTTCCTGCGTTTCTACGACACGACATTCATCGCAACAACAATTGTCCCGAAGCCATAGGTTTGGCAAATCATATTCATCATTCCGCCCCGCACGAATAACAACTGAGTCTTGCGTTAATTCGCAGCTGGCGGCATAAAGCTTGTTAGTCATCAGCAAACCCTTTCACGGTGGAATCAGCAGCAGATTGCCGGACGTTAGCACAAAACATGATCCACCTTAATGCCTAGTGTAGACGGTGGTATTTTTACGCAAAAAAATGTCGCTGATAGACTAGATCACTGTACTACAGAGGGGCTTATATCAGTTAGAAATCAATCGCTATCTAGCCGAAATCAGGCGCCTTTTGCTACAATAGAGGCCTTACAGACCGCGCCAAATTTACGCTTTGGTTAGCCGAACAATTAGTTAGTAGGATTTATTATGCCCACTCAGTACGTTACCTGTGCACTGTACAAATTCGTCGCACTGCCAAATTATGGCTCTATTCGCCATCCGTTGTTAAAGATAATGACCGACAATCAAGTCTACGGTACATTGCTACTGGCTTCGGAGGGTATCAATGGCACTATCTCCGGTACCAGAGCTAGCATAGATACCGTGCTTCATTGGTTAGCCCAACAACCCGGGCTGGATAATATCGACACCAAAGAATCCTATGACGATAACATCCCTTTTTATCGCACCAAAGTAAAATTAAAAAAAGAAATTGTCACCATGGGTGTCGAAGGTATCGATCCTAATCAAGTGGTGGGTAGCTATGTTAAACCGGCAGATTGGAACGCACTAATCTCGGACCCCGATGTACTGGTGGTCGATACACGCAATAACTACGAAGTCGAAATTGGTACTTTTAAAGATGCGGTAAACCCAAACACCACGAGCTTTCGAGAGTTTCCAGCCTGGGCAACTGCAAATATTGAATCAGATAAAACCAAAAAAATAGCCATGTTTTGTACTGGTGGTATTCGTTGCGAAAAATCTACCGCCTATATGAAAGAGCAGGGTTTCGATGAGGTATATCATCTCGAGGGCGGTATTTTAAAGTATCTTGAAGAGGTACCAAAAGAACAAACGCTTTGGCAGGGAGAGTGTTTTGTTTTTGATAATCGTGTCGCTGTTGATCACGATCTAAAACGCGGGTCTTATGATCAATGTCATGCCTGTCGTATGCCGATTACTGAACAGGAAAAAACGCTCGACACCTATCAAGAGGGGCTATCCTGCCATCATTGTTTTGGCACCCTGACAGAAGACCAGAAACAGCGATTTTCGCAACGTCAAAAACAAATGCAACTTGCGAAAGCCAGAGGCGAAGAACATATCGGCAGTGCTGCACAGCTAGATACTGAGCGTCGCAGAGCCGAGAAAAAGGCACGTAAGAAACGCGATTCACAGCTGTAGACAACCTATGCCCCCCGGTGTTGGCTAGGGCTTAATTGCCAGATCGACACTCTGCATATGTTGTGTCATATGCCTTACCATCTCTGGTATTACAGCAGTGGGAATGTTGTGACCCATATCTTGCAGTAAGACAAACTCTGCACCATTGATCAGTTCTGCCGTGTGCATACCATGGGCCGGTGGTAGTAAACCATCGTCAGCACCGTGTAATACCAGAGTACTGGCCTCAATAGTGGCAACCTCAGCCGAGCGATCACCTGTTTTAAATATTGCCATTAAATGCCGCGGCATGGTCTGCGGATAAAATCCGCGGTTGCGAATAGCGGCCTCTCGCTCTGCTTTTGCGTCCCCTTCTGCAAGTTCCCGCAAACGACCCTCAGCCAAATCAGTCGGCGCAGGCAAATGACGCGCCATAGTAGATGACATAATTGAAATTAAACTACTGGTGCGCTGAGGAAATCTGGTAGCTATTACTTGCGCTATCATGCCGCCCATAGAAACCCCGACAATATGCGCCTTTGAGTAACCAACACTGTCCATTAATGCGACGGTATCATTGGCCATATCATGTAAATTATACGGTGCATTTACCGGAAGCCTTAGGCTATGTTTTAACAGCTGTAACCACAATGTTGGCTGACCCCAGTTATCAAAACGCGTCGAGGCTCCGGTATCACGGTTATCAAAAATCATCACCTCATAACCACTGTCTACTAAGCGGCTAATTAAATTATCACCCCAAGCAACATTGGAGCCACCCAACCCCATAATCATCAACACCTTTGGTCGCTCCTCACCCTGACCCACAATTCGATAGGCTAGTTCAAGATTATTAACCGCCACAGTCTGCAATGGGTGACTATCGAGATAATTACGAGAAAAATCGGCACAGGCGCTGCTGACAACAGTCAATAACAATAGGCTAAATAGGGTTATCTTCATCCATACATCCTTTGTAACTCTAATTATATTGACACGTTTTATGCCATCTTTTATATTCACAAATTCAAACATCTAGGGGAACACTCGATGAACAAGACAATATACAAGATCATAGTTGGCGCAATCACTGTACTTTTACTGCTCTTTGTCAGCCTGCCCTCTATTTTACATAGTTTTGGATTGCATCCTACCTACGAGGGTGAAACCCACCAGCTACCGGGCAAACGCGCGCTTATTATCACCACAAGTCATGGTGTTCTTAACACACTGGGCGAGACCGATGGCAAAGCCACTGGTGTAATGGCCTCCGAAATGACGCATCCATACTACGGCTTCCTAGATGCCGGTATGCAAGTCGATATTGCCAGTATTAAAGGAGGGCAGATACCTGTTGATCCAGAGACGTTGTCGCGGGTTATCAAAACGCCAGAGGATGATCGATTTTTAAATGATCCCATAATGCAAGCAAAAGTGACCAACTCATTACTGATCGATGATATTGATTTCACCCAATACGATGCCATTTTCCTCTCTGGTGGATGGGGTGCCGCCTATGATCTCGGTTACTCGGATGTACTCGCCAGTAAAATCTCACAAGCCTACTACGCCGAGACGCCGATAATTGGCTCTGTCTGTCACGGTGCGCTGGGACTGATTAATGCGCTAGACACAGAGGGTAATAAGTTGATCGCGGGACGCCGTGTCACTGGTGTCACCGACAAACAGGTCGCGGAATTGGGTATAGAGATAACGCCGCAGCATCCAGAGGCAGAACTACGTAAGGCGGGCGCCCTATTTGAGAGTAAAACCGCACTGCTAGATTTTTTTGCCACCCATGTGGTGGTGGATGACGAGCAACGCTTTGTTACCGGCCAAAACCAAAATTCCGGCCATGAAACGGCTCATCGAATGATGGCTATTCTTGCTGATCGAGCCAACGCAACCGACGAATAAATCGCTACCGAGTCAATGGCCCTTGATCTAAGGCCATTGACTCGACATCGCTTCTGCGGAATCCATTACAAATTACTGAGCCTGATACCAGATTGGTGACGTCCAGGCCATTTCTCTAATCTTATCTGGATAGGCCCCATTGCTACAAACCTCTGGTCTTTTATCAACATCGAGAGCTGCACAATCATAGGTGTGCCAGCGGGCTGTCTCTGGCTCAACTGCGCGCAGATAATAATAAGCTGACTGAGCAGGATCAAAACTAGTATCGGTGTAGACCTTACACAGACTGTCTGCACCCGCCTCTTCAGTGGCGACAGGTATCACCTGCGCGTTCATTTTACCCTCATTATCGATCCACCCCTTTATAAGGTGTAACTCCTGAAGCTTTTCACCCTCGGGATCTCTGGCCGCATAGGCTAAAAATTTGGGCTTAGAATGGCCGTTAGTAGCAACCAAATCGCCACCCATCGGCACGCCATTGGCGTAGGCTTTGGCAACCATATCATTGGCTTGGCAGAGGCCCTCATCCAATGCCCAGCCGGCAAATAAACGCGGTGTAATTCTTGGCCCAGAGGTGCCGAATACCTCCTTGCGTAGCAGCGCATCAAAGATAGCATCGCGCGTATTCTGTTCAGCCCAGACACCCGCCAACCCACCGGGGTTCCCGTCAATACCACTGGTCAAAAGGCCCGGCTGTAAACGCTCCTCGGGCGTTGCTTCACCGGTTACTGCGCCAACCCATTCAGACTCTTTTACCCCACCAGAGGTAGCAGAATGGGTGTCTGTGGCAGCAATAACGCCCAATTTAATCGGATTAAGTCCTATGGCTTGCTCTTCTTTAAGTCCAACCAGCAAGGCCGATCGCTGAAAATCGGTGGCGTGCACACAACCGGCGCCGAGCATGCCATTGCTGCCTATTCTGTCCTCATCACATTCGGCTGTCACCTCCGATGCCTGTCCTACTACCAGTTTTTCCTCAATAACCTCACGGGTGACGTAGGTTTTACGCTCTCCCATACGCCTTACCGTTTCGATATTGCACAGCTCGTCCGGTGCGCCAAATACCGTAGTCAAGCCATTGATACACTCAGAACTACCCTTGTGTTGAAAAATTTCCATAACCGGCTCACGTTTTAGACGACTTTGCGCGTACGCTATTTTCGCTGCATCAGTGTCCTCAAGCTGCATATAGGGTGCCATCCGTCCATTGGCTAAATTGGAATTATGGGGAATGGTCAGGTAATCACAGCCGGTGGTGCTGTCACAAACTGCATCCAACGCAGACCATAGTTTGCTATCAATCGGCGCATCAATATAGCTAACCGGCAAGGCCGGCACCGACTCATTTCTGAAAATAACATTGCGGTGATAATTACTGGTATACGGGGTACCGGTATACTCATAAGCGACAAAACTGGTGAACTCACAGGGCGTATTAGCGGCATTGGATGCCGCCTGAATATTCTCCCAGGGAGACTGAGCAAAGTCGCGACATAAGTCGCCATCAGGACCACAAATTTCAGGAATTCTTGCCGGTGTGTCGGTAGTAATCACCGTAGCCAACATCATCATACCTGTGCGTTCATCGGACCTGTAATCGGCACAGAATTGAGTGATATATACCGGCGACCCCTTGGTGCGACACAGCGCGCGCTCACCTAAAAACTCACCATGGTCAGTCACTGCTAGAAAATCTAGAGGCCGATCAATCTTAGTCCGACCAATAGCAACACCCTGATCATCGAGCGGAAAAATAGGAATTGACTCACCGCGAGCATAGCGATGGGCATCTTCGGGCGTGGCGCCAGTACTATTAGCCGCGGCATCGAATGAATAACTGGTGTGGATATGCAAATCACCAAATAATGCCGTGCGATTTTCATCAAAGCCGATACAGGGTGCTGTTAATGCGGAGGTAACCGAGACACTCGTCTTTACTTGCACTGGCGTTGGTGACTCGCTACAAGCAGACAGCCATACTGAGGTCATTAGTAATACCAGCGAAGGCACATTTGCTATATGACGAATTAATCCCATTAGCTGACTCCTCTTATTGTTATTTTTTTGGCCAACAATTTTATATTGCTGATATTCTTATAATGATATTAGGCGAATCAGTGACTTAACGGTTGCGCCCCAGAGCATCATGACTACTCACCCAGTCACCCGCTAACACCGCACTCATCAGTGATACTTCTCCAGCAAGCACTGTGGCGCCAATAATTTCAGCTAGTTTATGTACCTTGCCGGTACCATCACACCCCAAGATCTTTAAGCATTCTTGTTGTGTGGGGAGACCCGTGCCACCACCATAAGTGGCAACAATCAATGATGGAATCGTAATTGATAAATAGTAATCACCGTTATCATCGAGGTCCGCATAGACAACCGCAGCACTCGACTCCGCCACATTAGCGACATCCTGCCCTGTGGCGATAAATACTGCCGTAATGCCATTGGCTGAATGTGCACCGGTGTTAATTGAGCCAGCCATAAAAGAACCAATTTGATTGATAGACCGCGCCTTATACAAGGCCTGCGCCGATATATTCATGGTTTTTTGCAGCAAACTATTTGGGATCGTAACCTCTGCTATGACACGTTTGCCACGGCTATATAAGGTATTTAGCTGCGAATGCTTCTTATCCGTATCCATTGCCCCCGATAGCATATAGCGTTTGATGCCGGGATAATTAGCAACAATCCATTCACAGGCAACAAAGGTTGCTTTGCCAACCATATTTTGCCCTGCAGCATCACCAGTGGTGAAGTTAAATCGCAAATAACGCATACGCGCTGCGGCGAACTGTTGAATATCACGTAATTTGCCTGACTGGGTAGTCGTTTGCGCCTGCTCAGCAATCTGCGCAAAATTCTGCTCAATCCACGTACCGAAATCACGCGCCTGTCGCGCATCGTCAAAAATGAACACGGGTGCTCTCTGCATCGCATCATCGACCACGGTCACCGTCGCACCACCAGAGTCTCTCAGTAATTGAGCACCGCGATTATAACTGGCGATAAGCGTTCCCTCACTCGTCGCCATCGGCACATAAAAATCGCCAGAGGCGTGTTCGCCATTAACCCGAAGAGGACCAACCAGACCCATCGGCACCTGAGCAACACCAATAAAATTTTCAATATTGCCAGCAGTCGCCGCGGGATCAACGGAGTAATGTGCAATGTTGTCGAGCGAAGCCGCGGTATTAGTAGCAACAAACTCACGTCGCTGTTGTGCCATTTTTTCAGTGTAATCGTTACCACTATCTCTCGGAATACGCTGAGACATGTTCGCTCCTTAATGATTTAACTCATATAACTACAGAATGGGATCGTACCAGATCGGTGAACTGTAGGCGCGCTCAGTGGTCGTTTTTTGCACATACTCTGGCATATCAACGCCAAAGGCCGAGGCATCATAAGCCGTCCATCGCGGCGATGGCACCTCAATTACGCGCACATAGTAAAAAGCTTTTTGATTCGCCTTAAACTCAGGATCCTGCCATAAAGTGCTCAGTTCGGTAGCACCGTATTTATGGCTATAGGTTGCGCCATCAACCGTGGAGGGAATATCAGCCACATCGCCACTGGCGTTCATAGAACGCAACTCGGGATTACTCCAGTCGACATTAAAGACCTTTTCATGCACCTGACCTTGATTATCCTCCCACCCTTTGATTACTTGTAAGCGATCGAGATTAGCGCCATTGGGGTCTTTGGCGGCATGCAACATAAAGGTCGGCGCGGAAGCTTTGCTCTGCAGCAAACTGGCGCCCATAGGTACCCCTTTCTTATAACCTCGTTCGGCCATATTAGAGGCATAAACATCCTCTTCAGTAAAATCCCAACCGCCGAAAAAACGTACGCTGATACGGCTACCTGTGGTGGCATAGACCTCACGACGCTGAAGTGCATCCCATATCGCCTCACGCGTATTTTCGATTGCCCAGACTGCGGCGTAGCCGGAGGCTGCCATTAAAAACCCCGGGATCACCACATCACCGCGGCCACCCACAGGGTCTTTCCAGCGATCTGGCTGTGGTTCCATCGCCGCACTATGCTTACCATAAAAATTGTCTTCATCTGCGGTAGCCAACGAGGTGTGGGAATCAGTTGAACCTATCATGCCAAATTTATAGGGATTAGCGCCATATTCAGACTCCAGAGCCAAACCTTGCTTAAGGGCTTCCCGCGCATACTCAAAAGGAATCATTTCATCTTTCTTCAATACACCCGCAAAATCACCGAAGTCCCATGTTTCATAATCTGCAAAGCGATCATCAGGAGACAGCAAAGGGTGTGCCTCACCATCGCCTTTAATTTGCGTTACCTCATAAATCGGCTCCCAACGCGCACGCCTCGTAACATAGTCACTATTCATGGCATCACCAAATTCTAGCTCCGCCGTGGGAAACATGATGCCATTGGATATATTGCCATTATGAGCAATCGCCAACACCTTCCCGCCACTGGTTTGCTCATACTGCTCTAAGAAATCCCATAATCGGCGAGGGTCGGAATTCTGCTTGGGTGACAACGGCAATAGCATTTGCGCTGTCTCCGCATCATCACGGTAAATAACCACGCGATGCAGATTCTGGCCATTTTTTTGGCCGGTAAATTCAAAACCGATCAATGGTGTGAACACGCCGGGCTGATAATGGGCATCGGCAGTACTGGTTAAATAATCCCAAGCATTAGAACGGATATCAGCATCCTCAAGCTCAGCTGGCGTATCCTGCCTGGTCTGAGTCGCCTCAAGTTGTTTGCGAGCACTTTCTTCCCGCTCAAACAATATCTGTGACCAATCTTGTAGAGTTGGGTTGGCCATTAACGTTTTATTGCCCGCTTGCAGTGCCACCATAGCGCCCAACGCATCGGTATGATCCGCTAATACCAAAAAGTCTAGCGGCTCGCGCAACTGTGCTGGCTGACCTCGAGTCGCCATAACCTTTTCTCCCTTAGCAAAACGATAAGCCTCATCAGGGCCCAGCGTGTTGCCAAATATAAAGGCATCCATTGAAAACGTAGAATGCAAATGGGTATCACCCCAATACACCTGCTTGGCTAGGGTGTGATTGGCCACAGGTGAATATTGTGGATCCGAATTGCGTTGAGGTTGCGATTCAACATAGCCTGCTCTAACCGCTTTTGCCTGAGTTGACTCAGATTGGTTTGGCTCACAAGCGGAGATCAGCACTGACACAAATGTCAGCAGTAGAGCGGTATTTTTGGTCATTGTAGGGCTCCTTTACGATGGCTATTATTAAAATGTGCCAATAACCATTTGTCTATGCCATTACGCGACTCAAGCAATAAATACTGACGCAATCGGAGAGTCTACAAGCACCCAAACACTGCCAGTGCAATACGATGCAATTTAATAAAGCTTGACTGTGCAGTCATTGAGGCAATAGTTCGCTGTCATCAAAAGTCAGTTATTTGTCGTTGTTTGCCAAGCAACAAACACAAAAATAGGTAGGCTTAACGGTATGACATTGATGACCAGTGACAATAAATCCAAACTCGATCGTAAGGCTTATCAAGTAGCGTGCGGCTATCGTCAAATAGTCGCTTGGCCAACAGTGCTACTGGGATGTGTCGTCTTTACCAGCTATTGGGCTATTCCAATATTGGTTGTATTGCATGATTTATCATTATTGGTCGCAATCCCACTGATGGCCATATTGACCTATGCGGCCTACACCGTGCTCCATGAAGCCGTGCATTACTGCATCAATGGTAATATCANGTCNCTGCGNTGGCTTAATAACAGNATGGGCTATCTTGCTGCCACCATGTTGTNAGTGCCATTGACCGCACACCGCTACCAACATCTTGTCCACCACCAGAGCACCAATGACGATGTCGATGATCCGGACTTGTATTCCAAGGATATCTTCGTCTCATTGAAATCACTATTGTATGCGGTATACATGGCAGTNGCAGGGCAATATCAANNCTATATCGCTGAGCGCTGGACTACAGCTCCTAANGCACAAAANCGTCTATTTGTTGTTGAAATATTGTTTGCCCTANTACTTCGGGCATTACCCTTTGTAATAGTCGTTGNCATTGGAGGTAGCGAGNTACAGGAAAAGATNTTCGACCTACTGTTATTGTTTGTAGGCGGCGGTTTTTTGGGAANATTTTTGTTGGTNTTCTTATTCGCCNATATTGTNCACCGACCTCATCAGACCAGTGAACGCTATCTCAACACCTCAACCATTGTTATTGAAGGCCCTCTATCTTGGCCATTAACTCTATTATGGGGCTATCAAAATTATCATGCCGTTCATCACCTATTTCCTTGGGTGCCCTTTTACCAATATCAAAGGTTATTCAAGCAAATTAAACCAACAATGGAAGCCATGGATGCACCGATCTATCGGCTCACATGGCGGGGTTTACAAACTATCTCCGCAACCTAGTCGGACGTGATTAACACTANATTACCCTGACAAAAATACCTTANNACATATTGGCATTTATGATGTCAATATAATANACTTCGGGTCTTGTGGCACAACGACTAAGGAAAACTCTTCCCATGCACATTTTAAGAACAGCAGATAGCCAATTTGGCGGTATACCAGACTATCCCTTTACGCCACATTACACTGTGATAAAAACCCATGATGGTAGTGATTTAAGAATCCACCATATCGATGAGGGCCCAAAGGATGGCCCGGTTATTTTATGTATGCACGGACAACCTGTGTGGAGCTATCTCTATGCGCGAATGATTCCCCATTTAGTCAAGGCAGGGATCCGAGTTGTAGCACCCGACCTTCCCGGTTATGGTAAATCAGACAAACCGGCCGCACGAGAAGACTACAGCTACCAGCGCCAAGTTGACTGGATGAATCAATGGCTAGTGCAAAATGACTTTCGCAATCTTACGTTTTTCGGACAGGATTGGGGCGGTCTGATTGGTCTGCGTATGGTAGCTGATAATGATGATCGCTTTGATCGTGTTGCGATTGGTAATACTGGCTTACCCTATAATCCAAATGCTTCGGAGAGCACCATTGCTAGAGTAAAAGCGTTCCGTGCAAGCCCGAAGAAACTAACTATGTTTTCAATGGCAAGAGAGATAAGCAAAATGAAAGGCCTCGGAGGGGACTCCGGCATCGATCAATTTGCCTACTGGCAAAAGTACACTTGGGAAACAAAAGATTTGCCCGTGGGTATTATCGCCTCTTCCATGATGGAATCGAGAAGTAAACTTGGTATAGCCCTGGAATTATTTACCGGATACATCGGTTTAAGAAAGATATCGCCATTCCGAACTAGGTTAACAAAAGCATTTGAGGCCCCGTTCCCCACTCCGGCATATAAAATGGCTACTCGCGCTATGCCAAGCCAGGTGCCGACGATTCCAGATCAGTCTCTGCAAGCACAGAAAAAAGCCTGGGAATTTTTTGAGAAATTTACAAAACCATTTATATGCATTGGTGCAGGCAATGATCCGGTGAGTAATGGCTTTGAAAAAACATGGTTAAAGAAAGTGCCGGGTACCAAAGGTCAAGCTCACACCAATATTGGTGGTGGTCACTTCTTCCAATGGAGCAAAGCGGAAGAGTTGTCTAAAAAATTGGCTGAATTTATCCGTGTCAATGGGTAATAGGCCATATCAACCATCTACTCTCATTAGCTAAATAGCTTTTATTTATTTTGACCTTGAGGTAAGTTAATCGAAAAGATTTTGGCCGACTGCGCTGCTAAAGTAGCCTGCGCAGTTGGTCAGACTTACTTAATAAAGTTTTCAAGGGAATCATGATAAAAGATATTAGCCAATCCATTGAAGCCTGCGCAGCCCATTATGGTGACCAAGCAGATGCTATGCGCGAATACCTTATCGAAGGACAAAAACGCGCGCTAGCATTACCTAATCGAGGGCCTCTCCGATTTGACCAAAATGGCGCTATTGACCCTGAGATACTCAGTGCCTACTCAACCTATGGCTTCTATGTTCTCGAAGGTGCACTGAGCCCGGAGGAAGTGAGCGACCTTGAACATGACCTCAATGAGATGCGCGACAACTTCCCTACCGAAATGGGCGCTACCGTTGATGCTAAAGGTCGACCAGCACTAGGGGTAGGCTGTAAAGGAATGGTATTGCAATGGGCGAAACCATTATCGGATCCTCTGGGAGGAACAGCCTTATTAAACGGCAGACATCAGGTGAAATTATTTGAGCCCCAAGCCAAACAGGGGAGCCCCCAGGCTACACCTTTATACTTGGCAGGTTCTCTGCAATTTTCAAAAGCCTGTTTGCGCACCTATGCCCACCCCGGTTTATTAAAACTGGCGGAAGCAATTAACGGACAAGACTTTACCCCCTTTCATGAGGGGCTCTTTATTAAAGACGCGGGTCTTGGTGCCGCCGTATCTTGGCATCAAGATGGTGACACCCATTGGAACAGCCCTGATTTTGATGAAAATAGCCATGGCTTTAATTTTATGGGCCAAGTCTACGGTAGCACCGCGGTTAACGGTGTCTGGGTAGTACCCGGAAGCCATAAGCAAAATAGAATAGATATCGTTAAATTGGTCGCTGATGCTGGCTCAGAACGTCTTCCAGATGCGGTACCGCTGATATGCAACCCGGGCGATGTGGTGATAAATAATCGTCAAATGCTGCATGGCTCCTTCGCCAACACTGGGTTTGAAACTAGAGTAACAGTCAATTTCGGTTTCCATCGGCGGTCGTCAGTTTTAAATATCGAAGGTGCAGGACTGCATGCGGACGCGGCAATTTTTGATGAGGCCTTTATTAAACACCGCTCGCGAGTCATAGGGCTTGCCATAGCAGCACGTAAGGCACACTTTCCAGACGAACAGCCCTATGTATACGCGCCAATGGCTAATGACAATGACCAACCTATTTGGAATAATGAAGCTTTCGCTTCATTAAAGAACTACAACGTAATGGATCTAAGTATTTGAGCACTGCAGTACAATCATGCTTCGGTCACGGGAGGTGCGGTAACAAATCTAGTGCTTTACCCAGATGCCATTGGCAAGTTCCCAGCAATTATATAAACAAAGGATAAATCGATCATGTTAAAAACAATACTACTAGCAGCTATTTTCGCACTATTTATTGCTTCGCTGTTATTTGAACCACTAAGCCATATCGATATGAAATCGCTACTTCTAGTTATTGGCGGTGCTGTGATTTTTGCATTGACAGGAAAGAATCGTATTCAACGTATCAGCCTTTTTGGCGATGGTGCCGTAACCACCGCTTGGATTGGCTTTATTGTCGGTTCAATTAGCATCCTTATGAATTTAAATTTGCAAACGCCCCAATGGTTTATCGGCTTAGATGCCGCCTTTGCAGTTGCATTAATGACATTGCTCTATGGTTATCTGTTTAAAGCAATTGCTACCCTAGTGATAAATCAACTAAAAGATTAACGCTATACAAATGCCAAAGTAAGATTAATCCAAGCAACCAAATGAGATCGTTATTCAATGAAAGAAATAAATCCACAATTAGTCTGTAGTATCTTAAATGAAATCATGGAATATGAGCTAGCAGGAGTGGTCAGATATACCCACTCGGCCATGATGGTAAGCGGCCCATACCGAATTCCAATTGTTGCATTTCTGAAAGAGCAAGCGTCGGAATCGCTTATGCATGCACAACAGGCGGGCGAGCTAATTGTCGGCTTGGATGGGCACCCCAGCCAAAGAATCGCGAAAATCAAAGAAACTAACCGACATGCTATAAAAGATATTTTAGAGGAAAGTTTAGAGCACGAGCTGCATGCATTAAGCCTCTACAAGAAACTTCTGGATAATGTTGCGGATCGATCGATCTATTTGGAAGAGTATGCCCGCGGATTGATTGGTGAAGAGGAACAACACTCACTAGAGCTTAAAGCAATGTTAAAGGATTTTGGATAAAAGTATTTAGGTCTGGTTAATAGCACTCTCGGACTAGCATTGGTATCGCAAGGAGACCAAGTAAAACTTCTGCTACCCATACATCCGACCACGCCGTTCACTAATCCAACAGCTCATAACGATAAACGAAGAATGTTTTAGACTTAGCCATTAAATGGTGCCCGGGGCCGGACTTGAACCGGCACGGTGTTACCACCGAGGGATTTTAAGTCCCTTGCGTCTACCAATTTCGCCACCCGGGCATATTGATGGGTTGGCTTGCAAAACAAGCTGGTGCGCAGGGCACCTTAGCGAAGCGGGCGCAAGTATACATGATCAATATCCCTTATGGGAACGCCTCAAGCCTTACTATGGCTATTTTTTCTCCATTGCTTTGGTGTAGTGCCGTACCAACGCTTAAATGCTCGGGTAAATGCCGTATTATCGGCATAACCTAGATAATCAGATAGTTGGATAATAGGCACAGCTGAATTGCTTAAACGTTCTGTGGCGATAGCTTTTCGCACAGATTCAAGTAACGATGAAAACGAACTACCCTGCTCTTTCAGCATACGCTGCAATGTGCGCGGATGAAGTGCCATTTGGCTTGCGACCATATCGATTGAACAAGATCTTGTTGGCAACATTTCTCGTATGATACTGCTCACAGATTCCAACAAATCAACCGAATTATCCTCTTCTAATTGCATAACATGGGTTTGTAAGATTTGCCTAAGGCCGGGATCCGCATGCAGTATTGGTTTATCTAGCCAATGTTTTGCGAAAACCATCTCGGTTTCGTTCTGCTCGAAATATACCGGTGCGGAAAATATTTTTAGGTAAGGAAATAAGTCTTGCGGCTGTCTGTGGCGGAAATTTACCCTTGTAGCTTTGAACCGGTCGTTGCACAGACCTCGCATAATCACTAGCAGATGAGCCATAGCCATCTCTTCTGAAATATTATTAAGTCCAGTACTGGTGGAACTACGATAGCTCACCCAGGCCTGCTCTCGACTTTCAGAAAACTCAAGTGTCAAAGCATCCTTGACATGCACTGAATGATGGTCAAGAAGTGCTTGTACTGCAGTACCAACGGTCGAACACTGTCGCATTAGGTAGGCTATCACTCCAACAACATNCATTGTNTGGCGTGANCCCAAAAGAGCTGAAAAATGNNNNCANTNGGTTGCCCGTNACGCNGCNNCNANNAGNNTCTCNGCNTGCTCATAAGGCATTAAGTCATCTTCATGATGANTNNCAAAATAATTCTCNNGAAGCCCTACAGACGANAANATATGNCTTGGATCNGCACCCAATTCTCTNACCAAATTATCAAAACCTGACATGNNTGCNACACGNACCATACCCATAGNTTTTACCTTNTCATCGGTTATNCANNGGTNTATCNATAGTNGATACTAACNNNTTGTCGCATAATGTCAATTAAATGTCGCNAATTATCGAGCAAAAGNCTTTGTAAAGTCTAGNATNAGCGGTCCTNGAAATACATTGGTANTAAAGNCGTNCCNATAANAAGTCGNCNACANAAGACTTATGAAAGAAAAATTGCTNAATCTCACCTATATTTCTGCTGTATTAGTGGTCGTGGCTGTGGTCTCAGTGGTGCTTATGCACTTTGCATCAACTGGCCTGGCTGTGCCTATTGACCAATTGCTTGCGGCAAAAGCAAGCTAATCTTAAAAGAATTGCTTGGAAGACCGGAGGCTGGGGTCAGGGGATCTAAAATGCCTCCATTTGTAGCGATATCAGGCTCTTTGGCGTAAGTGAAAGAGCCTGATATCAATACATTACACGTATCCTGTATATCCTGAGAGCTACCACTGCATTGTATCAATAGATACGATTAGTCAAACGCTACAAGCTTAGGCTTTCCTCTCTGTTACTTTTTCATTGGCAGGGGCCTCCGCCTCCCAAGAGTTTCTGTCGTTCCTATCCCACGCTCTCTCATGGACAAAACCTATTCGATAANGAGGATTAATACATCTGAGGCTGTTATTGCAATCGCTACGTCTTGCTAAAATCTTGTAAAGCAATGAAAAGCATGAACGGGGAGCGCTTACATAAAGACGTAAGCTTAGTTGAAATGGAGGCGCCGGTCGGAATCGAACCGACGATGGCGGAGTTGCAGTCCACTGCATTACCACTTTGCTACGGCGCCTATAACACTTTCGTTTACGTCTCCCACTAACTGGCAGAATGCCATGTATGGAGAGGCCGCTATTCTAGGGGTTGCTCGCAATAAATCAACTACTTATCTATGTCAGCGCTTAAATGGGGCCAAGCTAACCTCAAGTATTGGATCATCGACCAGATTGTCATTAGTGCAGCCACGTATATCGCGACAAAACCAATCTGCATCAACCATTCCTGCTCCGGCTTGGCTAACAGCAGTAATGCCACAGCCATCATTTGTATCCAAGTCTTTATCTTACCCAACATAGACACTGCGACATTGTCGCCAACACCTAAGTTNGCCATCCATTCACGCAGGGCCGAAATNACAATTTCACGGCCGATAATAACAATCGCTGGTAAGGCNAACCATGGTGTTGAGTGAACTTCCAGAAGTAGTACTATCGCCGCGACAACAATCAGCTTGTCAGCCACCGGATCAAGAAAAGCGCCAAAAGGNGTTACCTGATCAAGCTTACGCGCCAAAAATCCNTCCACCCAGTCAGTAAGGGCCGCCAAGCCGAAAATAGCCGCTGAGGCAACATGGCTCCANTGCCATGGCAGATAATACACAATGATAAATATAGGTATCAGGGCTATACGCACTAACGTAAGAATATTGGGTAGGTTCCACATAGAGGATTAAAATTCCGTAATTGAGATTAACGCCAAGTCAACTTACTCATTGTACAGTGCACTGTAAATAGCTTCAGCTACCTTTTTGTTAATATTATCCACTTTCATAAGATCGGCAACACTAGCTTTTCTCACCTCAGCGATGCCACCGAAATGTTTTAGCAGATCACGCCGTCGCGTTGGCCCAACGCCGGCAATACCCTCAAGCGGTGAGGTACGACGCTTTTTATCGCGCCTAGCTTTGTGGCTAGTAATGGCAAACCGATGGGCTTCATCACGAATCTGCTGAATTAAATGCAGTGCTGCCTGCTGAGGTCTGGCGATAACCTTATTATTTTGATCTGCCAATATAAGGGTTTCCAAACCAGGCTTGCGCGTTGTTCCTTTGGCTACCCCTAACACCAGCACGCCAACCACCGCCAAATCACTGAGNACNTCTTTGGCAANGCCTATCTGNCCTTTNCCNCCATCGATCAACAANATATCTGGTANCTTGCCCTCACCTTTCATCAATCGCGTNTAGCGGCGGCGGATAGCCTGCTCCATTGCAGCGTAATCATCGCCACCGGTAATACCTTCAATATTAAAGCGCCGATAATCACTTTTAACCGGTCCGTTACCATCAAAGACCACACAGCTAGCCACTACNGCCTCACCGCTNCTATGNCTGATATCAAAGCANTCCAAGCGTTGNGGCGTTNCCTCAAGCGCCATTGTCTCTCGCAACGACTCAAACCGCTGNTCAATGGTTTTNTTAGANGCCAACTTGCCGGCAAGNTTTTGTTCGGCCGTGCGCTGCGCCAGTTGNAACCACTTGGCACGAAAGCCTCGCACTGAATCCCGCACNTCTATTTTGCGCCCTACNCTTGTTTGCAAGGCATCNCTNAANGCNTCAGCACCCTCAATCGGCGCATTGAGTAAGATCTCCTTGGGTAAGTCTGGTCGACTGCCGCCATTTAAATACAGATGAGGCAGAAACTCCTCGAGCAATTCCGTCACTTGTTCGGCCAGTGGTGCCTTAGGGTAATAACTGCGACTTCCAAGAATACGCCCCTGCCGCACATAGAGCATATGCACACAGGCCTGCCCACTACTGACGGCACCAGCAACCACATCAATGGTGCCCTTACCCTTTTCAATCATCTGCTGTGCCTGCACTGTCCGCAGAGCCGAGATCTGGTCGCGATGCTCTGCCGCTTTTTCAAACTGCAACTGCTCAGAGGCGGTCTCCATATCCACTTCCAATTGCTTAAGCAACTTATCCGCCTTGCCATCTAAATAGAGTCGGGTTAACTCGACGTCGGCTGCGTACTCTTTATCACTGACTAAATTGACACANGGTGCAGTGCAGCGTTTGATTTGATACTGCAAACAAGGTCTTGAGCGGTTCTTGAAAAATACATCTTCACACTGGCGCACCTTAAACGTTTTCTGCAGAAAACCCATGCTTTCGCGCACAGCATGCACACTGGGAAAGGGACCAAAATACGTACCCTTAGCTTTTTTAGGCCCACGGTGAAAAGCCAGTCGCGGCCATGCATCGCGATCAGATAGGAAGATATACGGGTAACTCTTATCATCACGCAACAAAATATTATACGGTGGGTGATACTGCTTTATCAGATTATGCTCAAGAATAAGTGCTTCTGTTTCAGTCTCTGTTACCGTTACATCAATCTTATCGATCCGCTTGACCAATGCCGCTGTTTTTGGCGTTAGTCCTGTTTTGCGAAAATAGCTACTCAACCGATTTTTCAGGTTTTTGGCTTTACCGACATAGAGAATCTGTCCCTGCACATCAAACATTTGATAGATGCCGGGGCGCTTAGTCAGGGATTTAAGGAAAGACTGATGATCAAAGGCCATGGTGAGATTGTAACTGCTCTTAACAGTCGGTGCTAACCTTGCGCCAGATCAACAATCTCGTCATATTCACAAATACAACATTGAATCGTATACCTATTACAAAAACTCCCTATCACCCGCTCTACACAGCTGCTTGTCTGCACTGGTCACACTGAACTGTCGATCCAACACCGTGCTGACAAAATGCCATTGATTGGTCGCGAAATCTACTGTTAGCACCAGTTCCGACCACCCACGCTGAGCGGTTTCCACCGCAAACAGCTCAGCGCTGGCGTCTTGCATCGCCTGAGCAAGTACCTTCGGTTCAGTGGCCAGATAGGTTTCTAAACCCGGACTGTTCACGCTCGGTGTGCCTATCTCAACACCCACCGCACGCCCTTGCTCATCTGCGAGATTAAATGCCCAGGCATTATGGGTATCACCAGCCAGCACAATGGGGTTAACTGCAAAATCGCGTAAGCTCTGGTATACGCGGTCACGACAGGCCGCATAGCCATCCCATGCATCAAGATTAAACGGCAGATTATCTTTGGCCAATACCTGCATCATTTTGAGTATTGGCTGGTACTTGGCTTCCACTTGATCCAATCCCAATTGTTCATCGGTCAATGTCGGCAGTCCCAGCTTGCCCATCAACACCTGCTGACCCAATACTTGCCATGTCGCCTTACGCTGCTTACTGGCTTGCAGCTCTTCAGCCAACCACCGTTCCTGATCTGCGCCAAGAATCGTTCTGTCGGTGTCAGTCAATGCCTGATTTTTAAAGCGTTGTGAGTCGGGTAAGTAAAGCCACCCTTCAGGTAAAGTCTCAGCCGTTAACTGGC
>NYXU01000013.1 GCA_002685715.1 Porticoccaceae bacterium
TTCGCGGCCCAGTGCGGTGACAATGGTCACACCTGTAGCAAAACTACCAAGAGCATTGCGCAGTTCTAGACTGCTGAATGAGGGAGAAGCGCTGTTTTTTATACTAGACATCAATATGCTTTTATCTGAAGAAATTTAAGCCGGTAATGATGGGTTGATTACCCCGCGGTTGCAAGGATTCTTGCATAAAAAAAGCCAATCCCATCTGATATTGGCCTAATCAACATCAGATGGGCGCTAAATTAGGCGTTTAAATTGCTGCGGCTAGCCGGGTTCCCTGATTGATCGCAGCCTTGGCATCCAGTTCTGAGGCAACATCTGCTCCACCAATAAGATGGTAGGGTACCGTCAGACCTTCCACTAAGTCGCGCAGTGGGTCCTGCCCAGCACAAACAACCACGGTATCTACTGGCAGCACCTGAGGATCATCACCAACGGTGACATGGAGACCTTGATCATCAATATGGCTGTAATCACAGCCCGGCATCATACGAACGCCCTTCATAGCCAGTCCAGCTCGATGAATCCAGCCAGTTGTCTTGCCCAAACCTTTGCCGACTCGGCTGGTTTTGCGTTGCAACAAATATACTTCGCGTGGGGACGGTGCGGGTTGCGCTGTGACTCCTTCAATGCCAGATCTGGATCCAAAGGTCATATCAATTCCCCACTCTTTCATAAAGGCAGGAATATTTGTGCTGGTGGACTCGCCGCTGTGGGTAATATACTCAGCTGTATCGAAACCAATGCCACCGGCACCAATAATCGCTACCTTGTCGCCCACCGGCTTTTTGCCACCAATTACATCCAAATAGTTTAAAACCTTGGGGTGATCTATCCCCTCAATCTCAGGTGTTCTCGGAGAAATACCAGTGGCAATGATAATCTCATCAAATTTACCATTATTTAACTGGTCAACCGTCACCTTGGTATTGAGTTGCAGGTCAACGCCAGTCAATGCAATTTGTTTATTAAAGTAGCGCAGTGTTTCATAAAACTCCTCTTTGCCTGGGATTTGCTTAGCGATATTAAATTGCCCACCGATTTCATCAGCAGCATCAAAAAGAGTGACCTGATGGCCCCGAGACGCAGCTGTGGTAGCGGCCGAGAGCCCAGCAGGGCCTGCTCCAACGACAGCAATTTTCTTAGTTTCGGTGGTAGCGACAATATGCAGTTCAGTCTCATGGCAGGCGCGGGGGTTGACCAAGCAACTTGTCATAATGCCGCTAAAGACATGATCGAGACAGGCTTGGTTACAGNCNATGCAGGTATTGATTTCGTCGGCACGATTTTCCTGCGATTTAATAACAAAATCAGGATCTGCAAGAAAAGGGCGAGCCATAGAAATCATATCCGCATCGCCTCGAGCAAGCACCTGCTCTGCTACCTCAGGGGTATTTATACGGTTGGAGGTAATAACCGGTACTGAGAGCTCTTTTTTAAATCGGGCCGTTACCCAAGTAAAAGCGGCTCGGGGCACCTTGGTTGCGATAGTCGGTATCTGCGCCTCATGCCAGCCAATACCAGTGTTAATAATAGTGGCACCCGCCTGCTCAATGGCCTTACCCAACTGAATAACCTCTTCAGCAGAGCTACCTCCCTCAACCAGATCAAGCATCGACAGGCGGAAAATAATGATAAATTTCTCGCCCACCGCTTCACGCACTCTACGAACCACTTCAATGGGTAGTCGAATACGGTTTTCATAGCTACCGCCCCACTCATCGTCACGCTGATTTGTACGCTTGGCGATGAACTGATTGAGGAAGTAGCCTTCAGAGCCCATAATTTCAACGCCGTCATAACCGGCTTTCTGAGCCTGTACAGAGGTGAATACAAAATCTTCAATCTGGCCATAAATCTCCTCGTCGGTTAGTGCCCTGGGTGTAAAGGGATTGATAGGCGCTTTAATTGCCGAGGGTGCTACTTGATCAGGAGAGTAGGCATAGCGACCGGTGTGCAAAATTTGCATACAGATTTTGCCGTCGTGTTTATGTACTGCATCAGTAATCTGTTTATGGCCCGCTATATCCTCATCGGTCACCAATTTCTTGGTGTTTGGATGTGTGCCGCCCTCAGTATTGGGGCCAATACCCCCCGTGACTATTAAGCCTACACCGCCTTTGGCGCGCTCTTCAAAGTAGGCGGCCATACGTTCGTGACCATTAGCGACCTCTTCGAGACCAGTGTGCATTGAGCCCATTAATACGCGATTCTTCAGGCGCGTAAAGCCCAAGTCTAATGGGGCTAACATATGTGGATAGGGATTGTTTGACATAAATTCCTCTTNAGTCGGTATTATTTTTTTGAATATTAAGGCAGTAAGTTGTCGAATACAGGGTCGCGCTTTTCTGCATTTGCCCGCAGCGCTTCATTTACATCGGGGGCTTGTAACATGCCGCTTTGCCAGGTGGCCATATGATTGAGGCTATCCTCAACGGAGTGATCGCGACTGTAATTCAGCATCGCTTTGGTGCCGTGGACAGCCATCGGGCTATGCTTGGCGATATCGGTAGCTAATTGCCTCACTGCAGTNAGCATTTCTTGATGGTCTTTAAAGACTTTATTAACAAAGCCACAGGTTTCGGCTTCCGCAGCCTCAAGGTTACGACTACTGTAGGCCAATTCTCTTGCTAAGCCACTGGGCATAACATGCTGTATACGCTGGAGGGTACCTACATCAGCGGTAATACCCAATGAAGTTTCTTTGATATTGAAAAATGCATTGGCAGTACAAAAGCGCATATCGGTGGCGCAAATCATATCAACACCGCCGCCAATACAGGCTCCTTGAATTACTGAGATCACTGGCATGCGGGCCATCTCCAGTGCCGTAAACGCGCGCTGAAGACTGAGAATCCAGCGCCTTGATTTCTCGGCAGCCCTCGCGGGTTCAATGCTGTCATCTTGTTCAAGATCACTCAAAATACTCAGATCCATACCAGCGGTAAAGTGCTTGCCGGCAGAAGAAAGGATAATGACTCTGGCAGCGCCCTCGCTGTCTAATGCGTCGACAATGGCTGGTAGTTCGTTCCAGAAGTCGCTATTCATACTGTTGAGCGAGTCTGGTCTATTTAAGCAAACCTCGGCAACGCAGTTTTGATCGACAGTGACAGTAAATGCTTTCAGGTTTGCAAAGTCTTTGATCTTCATTAAATTCTCTTTATTGCTGCATTAGNNCAAGTACGGTTGCGGTAGATTTACAGATTAAGTTGCAATTTTGACACTGTCAAGATGTGTTGATACATTGTCGGCATGAGTCATATGAATATCACACCAGTTGCCCGCCCGACCTACCATCACGGTGATTTGCGTGAGGCGTTATTACAGGCGGCAAAAGCGCTAATCGGAGAGGCTGGAATCGAGAATTTATCTCTGCGCAAACTTGCCGAGCGGGCGGGCGTATCGCGCACCGCGCCTTACCATCATTTCTCAGGTAAGAATGATTTGCTCTGTGCCATNGCCGCTCAGGGCTTCCGGTGCAGACACGCTGAGACGGTGGCAATGTTTGAGGATAAAACGCTGACAGCGCGGCAAAAGTTCGAGCAATATATCTTTGGTTATGTGAGATTTGCAGCGAATAACCCAGAGCAGTATGAGTTGATGTTTGGGCGCAGTATTTGGAAGCAAAAAAACAGTACCCAAGAACTGCGGGATGTCGCTTATCCTTGCTTTCAACATCAGGTTGAAATGGTCAGTAGTTGGCAAAGGAGCGGGCTGCTAAGTGGTGATAGTCCTCTCAGAACGTCTCAGGTCATTTGGGGTGCGGTGCATGGCATTACAAAGTTGTTTATTGATGGTATTTACACCGATGCTGCGCAGATAGAGGAAGTTTCTCAACGCGCTGTCGAAATGTTTGTTGAGAAATAGACTGACGCTTATTTTTATCGATTTCTGGGGCAAGCCAATCCCTCGCTGGTCCCCTAAATACCTGCATCTCCGGTCTTTTTGCTGCTAAGGCGCGGTTTCTAGTGCTGATTACACAGAGGCGGGTCAAGTGCAGGGTCTTTGCTGCGATTTAGCGCTTGTCATTCGATTTGCACCGTATGGAGGAAATTAGCTAATTAAACCTTGCCGAAGAGGTTGCTGATTTAACAGTGCTGTGGCAGAATTCACGCCCTTTTTGGCTGACCTTGAAATTTTACTTAAAAAAGAGCGTCAAGGGTCCCGAAAAATAGCCAAAAATTCAAGTTTTATGCGAGTGTGGCGGAATTGGTAGACGCGCTAGATTTAGGTTCTAGTGTCCTAGGATGTGAGAGTTCGAGTCTCTCCACTCGCACCAATTATTATTGTTTTACACGAGGATGACCCATGCAGGTTTCTATTGAGTCGAGCACAGGCCTAGAACGACAGTTAAAGATTGGTGTCCCTGCCGACAAGATTGATCAGGAAGTAACAGACCGTTTGCAGAAAGCTACTAAGACCGTAAGTATCAAGGGCTTTCGCAAAGGTAAAGTACCTCTAAAGGTTGTCAAGCAGCATTATGGTCGGGGAGTGCGTCAGGAAGTGGTTGGCGAGATCGTTAACTCCAGCTTTTATGAGGCAGTTCAGCAAGAAGAGTTGCGTCCTGTGGGGCAGCCTAGAATTGACGATATTAAAGATACTGAGGGTCAAGATCTTGAATACGTCGCGGTCTTTGAAGTTTATCCCGAAGTAAAACTTGCCGATTTGACCAAAGTAAAGGTCTCGCGTCCGGTTGCAGATGTAACGGAAGCTGATGTAGAGAAAATGATTGGTGTGTTACGTGATCAACAGGCTACCTTCAATGTTGCTGAAAAAGCTGCAGAGGAAGGCGATCAGGTTAATATAGATTTTGTCGGTACGCACAAGAAAGAAGAATTCGCTGGTGGTAGTGCAGAGGGGCAAGACTTGGTTTTAGGCTCCGATAGCATGATCCCCGGCTTTGAAGATGGCATTATTGGGCTCAGTGCTGGCGATGAAAGCGTGCTCAAGCTTAAGTTTCCCAAAGACTATCATTCAGACGAACTGAAAGGTAAAGCTGTACAGTTCGCGGNCAAAGTAAATTCAGTGTCGGTAAAGCAAGTACCAGAGATGGACGATGAGTTCTTTAAGCTATACGGCGTTGAATCTGGCGGGGAAGAAAAGTTCCGCGAAGATATTGAAGCCAATATGGAGCGCGAGCTGAAAAATGCTATCCGGACTAAGATAAAAAATCGTGTTATGGATCAACTGTTCAAGCTTAATACAGTTGATGTTCCCGATGCTTTAGTTGCCAATGAAATTATCCAACTGAAACAGCAAATGGTTCAGCAGTTCGGTGGTGGACAGCAAATAGATTTAAGCATGTTGCCCGACGATATGTTTAAAGAGAAGGCTGAGCGTCGTGCGGCTTTGGGCGTAATTGTTTCTGAGGTGGTTAAAGTTGAGGCGTTATCGCCGGATGAGGATAAAGTTCGTGCGCGCATTGACGAAATAGCCTCTACCTATGAACAGCCACAAGAGGTTGTTGATTACTACTACAGCAAGCCTGAGTTGCTGAGCTCAGTCGAGGCGGTGGTGCTAGAAGATCAGGTGACTGAACTGGTGTTGTCCAAAGCGAAGGTTAAAGACGAAACTCAGCCTTATGATGAGGTCGTTAAGCCTGACCCAGAGAGCTAGTGTAAGGTTTAGCTGCCGCTGTCTGAGCAATCAATCCGACCCAGTGGCGGGTCGCGTATATAGGATGTTATGAAAAGGCTAGCATANCCGTTATTTTGGTAAATTATAAAGCGAGGACGCAATGAATTTTCCACCTTCGACAGGTTCGAATGGGCTTCCAGAGTTGGAGGCGAGCGGCTTGGTGCCAATGGTCGTTGAGCAGAGTTCACGAGGCGAACGAGCCTACGATATATACTCTCGGTTATTAAAGGAAAGAGTCATCTTTCTGGTCGGNCAGGTCGAAGACCATATGGCCAATCTGATCGTAGCTCAGATGTTGTTCTTGGAATCTGAAAACCCAGACAAAGATATCCATCTTTATATTAATTCTCCAGGTGGTTCAGTCACTGCTGGGCTGTCTATTTATGACACCATGCAGTTTATTAAGCCTGATGTCAGCACCATGTGCATCGGCCAAGCGTCGTCTATGGGCGCGTTTCTTCTCACTGCTGGCGCCAAGGGAAAACGCTTTTGTCTCCCTAACTCACGGACTATGATTCATCAGCCAAGTGGGGGTGCTCAGGGTCAGGCAACCGACATTCATATTCAGTCGCAAGAGATTCTTAAAATCAAAGAGCGACTTAATAATCTTATGGCTAAACATACNGGGCAGTCTGTCGATAAAGTCACTGAAGATACCGAGCGCGATAACTTTATGAGCGCCGAAGAGTCGAAAGACTATGGTTTGATTGATGAGGTGCTNGACAAAAGAGCCTAGAATCGGTAGTCTTCTCAATTAGTTTGTAAGATTGCGTTCATAAGTAATTGTTTTTTATAGGATTTGCTTGTTCGCTAGGAGAAGTAAATGAGTGATAGTGATACCTTGGGAGATGGTGGAAAGCTACTTTTCTGCTCTTTTTGTGGTAAAAATCAAAACGAAGTTCGTCGACTGATCGCCGGTCCATCGGTNTACATCTGTGATGAATGTGTTGATCTTTGTAANGATATAATCTCTGAAGAAACTCAGGTTACTGAGTCGGAGAGCAACGACGACAAACTGCCCGTCCCAACGGAAATCAAAGTCTTACTCGATGAGTATGTTATCGGGCAAGAGCGCGCGAAACGCATNCTCTCGGTCGCTGTATACAACCACTACAAGCGTCTGCAGGTTAGTGAGGAAGGCGGCGCCGACAAACCAGCAGTTGAACTAGGCAAGAGTAATATTCTCCTGATTGGCCCTACCGGTAGCGGCAAAACTCTGTTGGCTGAGACCTTGGCTAGAATGTTAGATGTGCCTTTTACTATCGCTGATGCGACCACACTTACTGAAGCGGGTTATGTCGGTGAAGACGTTGAAAATATCATCCAGAAGCTACTGCAGAAGTGTGATTACGATGTGGAGAAAGCTCAGCGTGGTATCGTCTACATTGATGAAATTGATAAAATCTCACGCAAATCAGANAACCCTTCAATCACGAGAGATGTGTCAGGTGAAGGCGTTCAACAGGCACTGTTGAAACTGATTGAGGGTACAGTTGCCTCAGTACCTCCTCAAGGAGGACGCAAACATCCGCAGCAGGAATTTCTGCAGGTCGATACCTCTAACATCCTTTTTGTTTGTGGCGGTGCGTTTGCTGGCCTAGAAAAAGTTATTCGGGATCGCTCCGAAAAAGGCGGTATTGGCTTCAGTGCCGAGGTCAACAGTAAAGACAGTCAGAAATCGGTTGGGGAGACGCTGTTAGATGTCGAGCCCAGCGACTTGATTGGTTACGGTTTGATTCCAGAGTTTATCGGTCGATTGCCGGTGGTAGCTACATTACAAGAACTGGATCGTGATGCTCTGGTGAATATACTGGTAGAGCCAAAGAACGCGCTCTACAAACAGTATCAAGCATTATTTGGTATGGAGTCTGTAGAGCTTGATGTGCGTCAGGATGCATTAGACGCGATTGCAGATAAAGCTATCGAACGCAAGACCGGCGCCAGAGGTCTTAGGTCTATTCTTGAGACTGTGCTGCTGGACACCATGTATAAGGTGCCCGCAGAGACAGATGTAGTTAAGGTTGTGGTTGATGCATCGGTGATTAATGGCGAGAACGAACCGCTGCTGGTCTACGAGCAGCAAGAACCCAAAAAGGTTGCTTCTGACGAAGGCTAAAAAAGGCGGCGCAAGCCGCCTTTTTTGTATCTATCAATTGTGGTGCCACAACTAGTCAAAGAAATAGTTTAATAATTTAGCCTTGTGGTGGTTGTAATTGTGCTGTCAGGCCCAATCTACTTGTGTAAGGTATAAAGTCTATCCAAACGTGATAGGAAAATCGTCAGACATAGAGGTATTCATGGATTCCAAGCCAGCCGATCAGGCTAATACAGTTTATCCCCTTCTACCATTGCGCGATGTCGTTGTTTATCCTCATATGGTAGTGCCATTGTTCGTCGGTAGGGAAAAATCTATCTTGGCATTGGAGCATGCCATGGAGAGCGATAAACAGATAGTTCTCGTGGCGCAGAAAAACCCAGCTGAAGATAATCCGAGTCTGGAAGACATCTATCAAGTTGGTACTTTAGCGACCATTTTGCAGATGCTCAAACTCCCCGATGGAACGCTCAAAGTGCTTGTCGAGGGTATCAGTCGCGTCACCCTTGTCGGCGCTTATGAGGGTGAGACATTCCTCTATACTGGGAGCGAGGAGCTCAGCGGTGCGGTGCTAGAAGAAGCTGAATCTGATGCGCTTACCCGCTCAACCCTGTCGCTGTTTGAGCAGTATGTCAATTTAAGCAAAAAAATCCCAGCAGAGGTGGTAACCACGGTCAGTGGCATTGATGATGCTAATCGTCTAGCCGATACCATAGCCTCGCACATGACCCTCAATCTAGAGCAAAAGCAAGANGTGTTGGAGATCGCCAGTTTGACTGAGCGCTTTGAGCATCTTATGGGCCTGATGGAATCAGAAATTGATTTATTTCAGATTGAAAAGAGAATTCGTGGTCGCGTCAAAAAACAGATGGAGAAGAGTCAGCGAGAGTACTACCTCAATGAGCAGATGAAAGCGATTCAGAAAGAACTTGGCGACATGGATGAATCTGTCTCCGAATTGGATCAACTGGAAAAGAAAATTGAACAAGTGGGCATGCCTAAAGCGGCGCTCGAAAAAGCCCAGTCAGAGATGGGTAAGCTGAAAATGATGTCGCCAATGTCAGCAGAAGCCTCTGTATTGCGTAATTATATTGACTGGATGGTGGGAGTGCCATGGAAGACGCGCAGTAGAGTAAAACACAATCTGGGCAATGCCGAAAAGTCTCTTAATCAGGACCACCATGGTCTGGAAGAGGTAAAAGAGAGAATTCTTGAGTTTTTAGCGGTGCAGCAACGGGTTAAAAAGCTTAAAGGCCCCGTGTTATGTCTTGTGGGTCCTCCAGGAGTAGGCAAGACCTCTCTGGGAGAGTCTATTGCCAAAGCTACTGGGCGAAAATTTGTTCGCATGAGTCTGGGTGGTGTGCGTGATGAGTCTGAAATACGCGGTCATCGCAGAACTTATATAGGGTCGCTACCGGGTAAGCTAATTCAAAAGCTGTCTAAGGTGGGTACTAAGAATCCGCTCTTTTTACTAGATGAAATCGATAAAATGGGAATGGATAACCGTGGAGACCCAGCTTCGGCTTTGTTAGAGGTATTGGATCCGGAGCAGAATCATACNTTTAATGATCATTACCTCGAGGTTGACTATGACCTTTCCGAGGTAATGTTTATTTGCACGGCCAATTCAATGAATATCCCCGGGCCGCTATTAGACCGGATGGAAGTAATTCGTATTCCGGGCTACACCGAGGATGAGAAAGTAAAGATNGCGGAGCAGTATCTAGTGCCTAAGCAACGCAAGGCAAATGGGTTAAAAGAAGCGGAATTAGCTATTACTGAAGATGCACTGAAGGATACTATTAGATACTACACCAGAGAAGCCGGTGTGCGTGGCTTGGAGCGCGATATAGCCAAGATATGCCGTAAAACGGTGACTGAGCATGTGCGTGAAAATAAGGCCTCAAATGATGTTGTAGGTCCTGCAGAGCTGGAAAATATGCTGGGCGTCCGTCGCTTCGATTATGGGCGTGCCGAGGCAGAGAATCAGGTAGGGCAAGTAACAGGGTTGGCTTGGACTCAGGTGGGTGGGGAGCTATTGACCATCGAAGCATCCGCGATTCCCGGTAAAGGTAGGGTTATTAAGACCGGTTCACTGGGTGATGTTATGCAGGAATCGATTCAGGCTGCTCTAACCGTTGTGCGCAGTCGCGCTATGGCATTGGGAGTTCGCAAGGACTTTCATCAAGAAAACGATCTGCACATCCACGTGCCTGAGGGTGCAACACCAAAAGATGGGCCCTCGGCCGGTGTTGGTATGTGTACGGCACTGGTGTCGGTATTAACCGGTATTCCAGTCAAAGCCGACGTGGCTATGACAGGCGAAATTACTTTGCGTGGTCAGGTACTCAAGATCGGAGGTCTCAAAGAGAAGTTGTTAGCAGCGCACCGTGGCGGTATCACGACAGTGGTTATTCCTTATGATAATGCGAGTGATTTGAAGGAGATACCGGACAATATTAAGGCTGATCTTGAAATACGCCCAGTCAAGTGGATCGATGATGTTTTGCAGATTGCACTGCAAGATTTGCCCACTGCCTTGAGTGAAGAAGAGTTCAACAAGGGTGGAACCGCTGGAAAAAATGCTGATTCAGCCGCTAGACCAAGCACACACTAGGGTTAAACTATTTATAAAATTTTAAAAAGTAAGCTTGACCGTGGTTAATGTGGTTGGTATAAAGTTACTTAGAGGGCGCTTTTAGCTAGAGATTCCAAGCATCCGGATCAATTTAGCGACCCTTGAAATCAACAGGATCAATCAACTCCAATAAAAGGGGAATACCGTGAATAAATCAGAATTAATCGATGCTATCGCTGAAGGTGCAGACATCTCTAAAGCCTCCGCTGGACGTGCGTTAGATTCCGCACTAGATGCAATTACAGGTGCTCTAAAAAATGGTGATCAAGTGTCACTGGTCGGTTTTGGTACTTATGCTGTGAAACATCGCGCTGCTCGTGCTGGCCGCAATCCACAGACTGGTGCTGAGATTCAAATCAAAGCAGCTAACGTGCCAAGCTTCAAAGCAGGTAAGGCTCTGAAAGACGCAGTTAATTAAGTAATCAACTGGGTTTTTCGCTTTAGGGTGATCATCCCAGATTTGAAAGGCGCATCAGTGATGCGCCTTTTTCTTATTAGGACAAAATCAAATGTTGGATAGTTTTAGAAGTAATATGCGTGGCGTTGCCACTGTGATTGTAGTCATTATCGGTGCGGTATTCGTATTTTCTGGTACAGGGTCGTTATTTTTATCGGGGCCTGGTACAGAGGTCGCCGCAGTGATTAATGGTGAGCAGGTCAGCGACTTACGTGTTCAACAGGTTATGTCAACCGAAAGGCAACGAATTCTGCAAGAAAATCAAGGGTTGGACCCAGCGGTGCTTGATGATGAGTTGTTGAGGCCTGCGGTTCTTCAACAAATAATTGCCGGCAAAGTGCTTTCTCAGTCAGCGTTAGAGCACGGTTTTGGTTTATCTTCTAAGCAGATTAGCGAATTATTAATTGATGCCCAAGGCTTTCAGGTCGATGGGCGTTTTGATCAAAAAACCTTTGAATACGTGATCCGTCAGCAGGGGTACACCAGTGCAACTTTTATCGAGATGATAAAACAGGATTTGGTTATTCAGCAATTTACGCGAGCGATCAGTGGCACCAATTTCGTCACTGAGGCGGAAGTTGCCAGCTTGGCTAAGTACACTGAGCAGACTAGAGATTATTATTATTTAACCCTGCCATTGGTGCCTATAGCCGACTCTATCAGCTTGTCAGAGCAGCAAATCTCCGATTATTACAACGAAAATCAGGCGCAATACCAGACTGAGGTGCAGGTGTCGGTAGAAGCTATCGAATTGAGCCCCGCCGTGATGGCCAGTGCGCAGACTATAACTGATGCACAAATTCAGGCGCGTTTTGATCAGGAGGCGGGCTCGGTAGATGTTACAGACCAATTGCAAGCAGCTCATATTTTGCTCACAGCTGCCGATGATGCGGTATTAGCGGATATTCAGGCGAGGTTGGATAGCGGAGAAGACTTTGCTGAGTTGGCTAAGGTGTATTCACAGGATATTGTCTCCGCTGAATTAGGTGGTGATCTGGGCTATACCAGCGGCAATACATTTCCGACGGCCTTTGAAGAGGCTTTAGCCAATCTTGAGGTGGGCGAAGTTTCAGCACCGGTGATCACCGATGCGGGGACACATTTCATTAAGTTGATCGATCGACAGCAGCAACAGTTTGAGTTAGTTGCTGAGCGCAGTCGAATTGAGCAGGAGTTAATCAATGAAGCGGCCACCGATGCGTTAGTCGAGAAACTTGAAATGTTAAAAGAATTAAGTTTCAACGCGGAAACGCTTGCTGAAGTGGCGACAGATCTTGGTGTGGACATGCAAGTCACCGATCCTTTTTCAGAAAAGGGTGGGGTAGGTGTCGCGGCTTATCCAGCGGTTATTTCGGCAGCCTTTAGCACTGAAGTGTTGGAAGAAAAGTATGCCAGTGAGGTTATGGATTTGGGTGATGACCGCCATGTAGTGATTAAACTTAAAGAGTATTTCCCCGCGCGTCAGAAGGCGCTTGCTGAAGTAAAAGATTTGGTCTCGGCAACCTTGAAAGATACTACAGCTAAGCAGCGGATTACCGAACAGGGTAGTGCACTGTTGGCTCGTGTAGAAGCGGGTGAGTCGGTGGAAACGGTTGCTAAGTCCCAAGACTTAGATTGGCAGGTCGCCAGTGGTGTGAAACGTTTCTCTGCCAGTGTTAATGCTGAGATAAGGAATGCAGCCTTCGCTATGACAACGCCAACTGATCGTCCTGAGTTGTCTGGTCTTTTCACTACTAACGGAGATTATGTTGTCCTGTCATTAAACCAAGTGACAACAGGTGATATAAACGATCTCAGCCGTCAGCAGCGCTCAGATCTAGTGGCAACAGTCCAAGAAGTCAATGGTAACCGCGATCTGCAAGCCTATCAGGCCAGTCTAATAGCAAATGCGGATATTGTTCAGTAACATGGNATATCAGNGAAAAGGCAGGGTTTACCCTGCCTTTTTTATGCCGCTTTAAAACTGGCTTTTGTGACAGTAGTCAGATTCTAAGAGCATTAATAAACAGGGTTAAACGCTGCCCCGGCTGCAGATATTCATTGCGGCTGATTTTGTTCCAGCGAGTGATATCGCGAATACTCAGATCAAACTTTTCTGCAATCAAATAGAGCGAGTCACCACGTCTAACCCGATAGGACAGTCGGCGAGTATTTTGCGTGCCTGAGATCGCTGTAGAATGCTCAATGACAAGTTTTTGTCCTATTTGTAAGATATCTGTTGTCAACTGGTTATTGCGCCGTAAATAGGCAATAGAAACCTTGTAGCGTGCGGCGATGGTTGATAGCGAATCACCCCGTTGTACTCTATAAATTGATTTCTGCTCACCCTCTGTTACTGAGCCACTGGCGAGCGCATGATCTCCAGAATGGGGTATGGCTAGTATCTGACCAATTTGAAGTTGATCTGAGCGAAGATTATTGCGCTTTTTCAACCAGCTGGTCGGAATGCGGAATCGCTGGGCAATTTCCGATAATGTATCCCCATTGACTACGGCATACTCANTATGCGGTACCCAAGATTGTGGGTCGGAGTTAGCGAGAAGTTCACGCAGTGGCTGCGCCGAGCCGACAGGNAACAAGATGGTATAGGTGCCCTGAGGAGGAGTGATCGAGCGGCGATAGGCGGGATTAAGTCGGGTGAAATCTTCGTTGTTAATCGCGCTGATNGCGATAATTTTATTTAAGTCGATCTGAGATTGAATGTCGACCATCTCAAAATATGCGCTGTCCTCGATTGAGGGTAGTGCAATATTGTAGTCATCGGGTTTTTCGATTAACGCCGCCAAGGCCAATAATTGAGGTACATAGTTTCGCGTTTCTCTGGGAAGTTTTATCGACCAGAAATCNGTTGTTTTGCCAAGCTTGCGATTGCGAGCAATCGACTTCCTGACGTTGCCTTCCCCAGAATTATAGGCGGCCAGTGCGAGTAACCAGTCATTATCAAACCGCTTATGAAGATAGCTAAGATACTTAATCGCTGCCTGCGTAGATAGGATGACATCGCGCCGCCCGTCGTACCAACGATCTCGGTTTAAACCGTAGGAGCGCGCTGTCGATGGGATAAACTGCCAAAGTCCCACNGCGTGACTATGNCTGTAGGCGAGGGGATCATANGTACTCTCTACAATGGGCAGCAGAGCCAGTTCAAGAGGCAGTCCAGCTTTATCTAGTTCATCGGTAACATAATAAATATAGGGTTCAGCGCGGGCAAATACAGTGGCGAGATATTTCGGATTGCGCTGGTACCAGCTGATTTGTTTGGCCACAGTTTTATGCATTAGCTCGGGGCTTAGCTTGTAGCCAGAGCGGATGCGCTGCCATAGGTCCTCAGGCAGGCTGTTATCGACAGCCTCGTCATTAACTGCTTCAACCGCAATGGGAGCCTTCTCGGTCAGTGTTTCTGCTGTCGGTAGGGTTTCGCAGCCTGCAAGTAGCAGGCTGATAAGTAACAGAGATAAAGGTGCAAAGGTGGGGATTAATCTAGGCAAAAATAGTCAACTTATGAATGGATCGGTTAATAACGCGAGGATTGTAGCGAGCGCGGACGCATTAAACAATGTGTCAAAGCATTAGAGACTGTCGTTGGGTAAATTATAGGAAGATATAGCGATGAGAACTGGTGTTTGTCTTTTCCATTGCACATAATCATACTTCGCTGTTCTCTTAGGAAATCAAGCAAATCTAGGAAATCAAACAAATCGATGCTGAAAGACTTTGTTCGCCAACGCAGTAATAAGTTATTTGATCGGCTCAAGGTAGCAGATCTAGCGCACTCAATCGTAGAAATTGACGCCTGGACCAAACAGGATTTTGGTCGCTATCTACTGCGGCAACAGCAGCTTATGCTACAACAAAAATATTCCAAGTTGCCGGGTTATCGGTTAATGCATCTAGGACTCTTCCCTCATTCCCAGACTATTGTGGGGTTTGAGCATTTACATAGCTTTCATATGGCCCCCAGCGATTCAGTTGCTCCCGAGTCCTCTGTAGTGAGTAACTATTCAGAAATACCATTGCCCTCCGGTGTGGTTGATGTGGCTATTTTGCAGCATGCCGTTGAGTACTCGGCGTCCCCTCAAGCGGTACTGGCAGAAATTTCTCGTGTGGTAGCGCCTGGGGGGCATATGCTGCTTTTTCTATTTAATCCCTATGGTCCCAGAGGCTTAATAAAGTTTCCCATGCAATTAGTCACTGGACGCACAGAGTATTGCTTTCACAATTTACGCAGTGGGCGAGTGGTTGATTGGCTTTCGCTGCTTAATTTTCAGGTATTGGAGATCGAGCACGGTGCCTATAATTTACCCTTAAATCGTCAACCTCGGTTAGAGCAAGATGGTCGCTGGGAGAAACTGGCACAAAAGATTCGCTTTCCTCTGGGCAATTTCTATATGATTCATGCCGTTAAGCGAGAGTTGCGAGGTATAACCAAGCGCGCCCATTCTTGGCGGCCTGCAGCGAATAGTGGCTACAATTCTTCCAGTCGTAAAATTAGTCGTAAAAACATGAAAAAGTAGGACAACGATGAAGTCAGTAGAGATTTTTACCGATGGCGCCTGCCGAGGCAACCCAGGGCCCGGGGGTTGGGGAGTGTTGATGCGCTATGGTGCGGAGGAGCGCAGCCTTTTTGGTGGCGAAAAAGAAACCACCAATAATCGCATGGAGCTCACTGCAGTGATTGAGGGGTTAGCGGCACTTACGCAACCCTGTCAGGTTATGCTGACCTCTGATTCGACCTATGTACTCAAGGGCATTCAGGAATGGATGCCGAATTGGAAAAAACGTGGCTGGAAAACAGCCTCCAAGAAACCGGTTAAGAATGTTGACCTGTGGCAGAAACTCGATAGGGTTATTGGCGAGCACAAGATAGATTGGCGATGGGTTAAAGGACATAGTGGTCACCGTGAAAACGAGATTGCCGATCAGTTGGCCAATCAAGGCATAGATGAATTGTAAATAAGCGACATTTAAAAGACGGATTGCAGAGAGCAGATGAGACAGATAGTACTAGATACAGAGACTACCGGTCTGGAGATATCCCAGGACCATCGAATTATTGAAATTGGTTGTGTCGAAATGGTCAATCGCAAACTTACCGGGCGGCATTATCACCAATATATAAACCCCCAGCGCAATGTCGATGAAGGTGCGATGGAGGTACATGGCATCACTGATCAATTCCTTGCAGACAAGCCATTGTTTGAGTTCATCGCTGCAGATTTCCTAGAATTTGTTGATGGTGCTGACCTCATTATTCACAACGCGCCTTTCGATCTGGGTTTTATCAATCATGAAATCGCCAAGCTGCCCAAAAAAATTGCTGTTATTGAAAAAGAATGCAAGATCATTGATACCTTAGCACTGGCTAGACAAAAACACCCAGGACAAAAAAATAATTTGGATGCCCTGTGTAAACGCTATGGTGTCGATAATTCTCAGCGTGATTTGCACGGCGCGCTACTCGATGCTGAAATTTTGGCCGACGTCTACCTATTGATGACGGGAGGGCAGGTTAATCTTAATATCAATGATCAGTCAGTCGCAGACACAGGCGAGTTAAATCAGGCGTCTAGCATTCGACGTTTGGCCAAGGATAGGCCAGCACTACGAGTGATTGAGGCGAATGAGCATGAAGTGTCGCGTCATCAGGCGAAGCTTGACGCTATCACCGCCTCCAGCGGTAAATGCCTCTGGCAAGCTGAATAGACATTGACTGAAGCATTCCCAGGCGGGGCTGGTAATAGCCTTAATGATGCTAGCCAGTTTGAGTCGCTACAAAAACAATTGGCTGAAACTGTTGCGAGCGCTGATCTCTATCGATTGCGTCGGCAGTTAATCGATATTCAGCGCTTATTGAAGAGTAAAAAGGATGTTTCTCAACGGTGGCAAAAATGGCAGCAAGCGGTAAAAAAATCACAGCGTCTGGTTGAAAAAAGACAGAGCAACTTGCCGTCTATCAGTTATCCAGACCTGCCAGTTAGTGCACGATCAGAAGAAATACTTGAACTTATAAAACATCATCAAGTGGTCGTTATCGCCGGAGAAACAGGTTCAGGCAAAACTACCCAGTTACCAAAAATGTGTCTGCAGGCCGGTCGTGGAGTGAGAGGCATTATCGGCCATACCCAGCCCCGCCGCATTGCGGCGCGCACCGTAGCACAACGCATCGCTGACGAACTAAACAGTCCACTAGGCGATGTTGTTGGTTATCAGGTGCGTTTCTCTGATCAGAGTTCTACTAATACCCAAGTAAAACTGATGACCGACGGTATTTTATTGGCTGAAATTCAGCATGATCGTTTTTTGAGTCAATACGATACCTTGATTATTGATGAGGCCCATGAGCGCAGTCTCAACATTGACTTTCTATTGGGTTACCTAAAAAACCTGCTATCGAAGCGTGCAGATCTTAAACTCATTATTACTTCGGCGACTATTGATATCGAAAAATTCTCCAATCACTTCAATGATGCACCGGTGATTGAGGTGTCCGGAAGAACTTACCCTGTCGATATTATCTACGCAGGAGTCGATGATCTCGAGACCGATCGCAATCAGATGATTATCGATTGTCTACGGGATATCGAGGCGAATCAGAAGGCCGGTGACGTGCTGGTGTTTTTAAGCGGCGAGCGAGAAATCCGTGAGGCAAATCTAGCCATAAAGCGCGCCCAGTTACCTCATACAGAAGTGGTGCCACTTTACGCTAGGCTGAGTCTCGCCGAGCAGAGTAAAATATTCTCCCCCCATAAAGGGCGTCGGGTGGTATTGAGCACCAATGTCGCAGAGACCTCCTTGACCGTTCCGGGTATCGGCTATGTTATTGACACAGGGCGGGCACGGCTGTCGCGCTATAGTTACCGGACCAAGGTGCAACGCTTACCTATCGAGCCAGTCTCCCAAGCAAGTGCCAATCAGAGAGCAGGGCGTTGTGGTCGCGTCAGTCATGGTATTTGTTACCGTCTTTACAGTGAAGATGATTTTAATCGCCGCGCAGAGTTTACTGATCCTGAGATCGTGCGTACCAATCTGGCCGCAGTTATATTGCAAATGTTACATCTGCGTATTGGTGATATTCGTGACTTTCCTTTTGTCGACCCACCCGATAACCGCATGATCAGTGATGGCTTTAAATTGCTTGAAGAGTTACAGGCGGTTAATGCCCATGGCAAACTCAGTGCGCTGGGTAAAAAATTGGTGTCCATACCATTGGATCCAAAGTTTGCGCGCATGATAATACAGTCGGCACAGGTAGGGTCGCTGCGGGAAGTGATGATCATTACCACTGGCTTGAGTATACAAGATCCCAGAGAGCGCCCTGCTGATAAACAGCAAGCTGCGGACCAAGCGCACGCGCAATGGCGAGATGCTGACTCTGACTTTATGTCACTGTTAAATTTGTGGCACCATTTTGAAGCGAAGCGGCAGACACTGTCGGCAAATCAGTACGGCAAATACTGCCGCGCCAATTATGTATCGTACCTGCGTATGAAAGAGTGGCGTGATTTGCACCATCAGGTGCACAGTGCCTGTCGTGGGTTGCAATTGCCAGAGAACCCTCAGCCTGCTGACTATGCCACTATCCACCAGGCACTACTCTCAGGATTGCTAGGGCAGGTCGGTATTCGCCAAGACAAATGGGAGTTTGCTGGCACCAGAAATCGAAAATTTTTTATTTTTCCCGGTTCTGGCCTGAGTAAAAAGCCACCAAAATGGGTGATGGCCGGTGCATTAATGGAGACCGCAAAACAATATGCCCTGACAGTCGCCAAAATAAATTCGGATTGGCTTGAGCCACTTGCCGCGCATCTAGTAAAGAAAACCTATAGTGCACCGTTTTATCAACAAAAATCAGGCCAAGTGATAGCCAAGGAACGGCAAACATTATTTGGTCTTAGCATTGTTGAAGGCAAAAATACTGTGTATGGCAATATCGCGCCAGTTGAGGCACGACAGATATTTATTCAGCAGGCATTGGTGGAGGAGGGGTATCGAGGTAAGGGGGACTTCCATAATAGTAATCACCGGCTAGTCGAAGAACTGACGGCCATGGAGGATCGTTTTCGTCGTCGCGATCTATTAGCAGAGCAAAAAGTTATTTTCGATTTCTATAATGAGCGTGTTCCCGAGGATATTTACAATCTCCCAGCATTTGAAAAGTGGCGTAAACGGGCAGAAAAAGACAATGCCAAACTATTGCATATTGACAGAGATACGCTGTTATTGCGCGGGCTGTCTGTCGATGAGGAGGCCCAGTTTCCGCAGTCTGTAAACTGTGGTGATATGGTCTTTGCGCTTAGCTACTGTTTTCAGCCGGGTCATGACGAAGATGGTGTAAGTGCGATTATTCCGCTGCCATTATTGCATCAGTTGCCACGCTATTTTTTCGATTGGTTAGTGCCGGGCATGTTGCGAGAAAAGTGCATTGCGCTGATAAAGAGTTTACCCAAACAGACTCGCCGTCATTTTGTGCCTGTTCCGGACTATGTCGACAAAATACTGTTGCAAGTCAAAGCGCAGGATCGACCATTGACCGAAGTGCTTGCAGAGCAACTCAAACGACACACTGGAATTGCTATTGAGCAACAGGACTGGAATGTGCAAGCGCTGGATCCCTGGTACTTGATGAATTTTGTGCTGCAAGACGAAGCCGGCAAAACTATCGCCATGGCCCGCAATCTCGATCAACTACAGCGAGATTTTAAACAGCAAATCAGTGCGGGCTTAGAGCAGGCAGCGGGCAATAGTTTATCGCGGCAAAATATTGTTGCCTGGGATTTTGCCGAGTTGCCCGAGGCAATTGAGCTACAGCGAGGCAATATCAACATCAAAGCTTGGCCGGCATTAAAAGACTATGGCGAATCTGTTGCCATTGAGGTCATGGATAACCCTATGACTGCGGCCAATGTCAGTCGTATGGGACAGTTAAGACTGGCCATACTTAAAGGTCGTGAGCAGCACAAATATTTAACTAAAAATTTGCTACGTGGCACTGAACTAGCGTTAAAAGCAGCGGCTATTGGTTCTCGGCAACAAATAAGCGAAGCACTGATTAATGCCAGTTTTCAGGAAGCTATTTTTTCGACTGGTGATTTAGTGAGAGATCAAGCTAGCTTTGAGCATTGTTTTGAGTCAGGTATCGGCAATGTGGTCGGTATCGCGCAGCAACATGCAGATAATATCGAATCAGTATTGCCGCGGCTGCATGAAATTCACAAGTGCCTGCGTGCACTGGGCCTATCTGCAATCTATGCCAAACAAGATGTGATAAATCAGTTTAACTGGTTATTTTCTCATACAACATTGAGTACAGTAACGCTTGAGCATACGAGACAGTACCCAAGGTTTGTCCGCGGAGTGAGTATAAGATTGGAAAAGTTGGCGTCTCAGGTCGATAAAGATCGCCGTTATATCGCCGAGGTTGAGGCGCTTTTAAAGCCAGTTATCGAGCTTGATAGGCAGCAGTTTTCTATGGAGATCGCTGAGGCAATAAATGCGTTCCTATGGTTAGTTGAGGAATACAGAATATCGCTGTTTGCACAGCAGTTAAAAACCAGAGTACCTGTATCTGCCAAACGGCTCGATAAAAGATGGACAGAGTTAAGTGATCAGCTCAGGCGTTTTTAGCTACTGCGACCTATGCTACCTAATTGTTAAGTAGCCGCAAAAGGTTAAAACCAGAGCAATGCTGGCGTACAGTTAGATCGACTAAGTCACCACTGAGTAGCCATAGTAACTTCGNCGGTAGAGCCTAGNTTNACTAATNTCCNCAGNTTAACTGNGCNTTNGAANAANNAACCAACGTAACAATTTTCTCNCTTNTGAGNGGTAAAAGACGGTATACCTCGACGTTATGTGGCAGTAGAATGTNAACGGTTAGGGATATTATCCCAGTACTCAAAGCAAATGGATTGTGGGGAAAGAGATGAACAGATTAAACCGATTGTTAAGCATTTTTATTATTGTCTGCGGCATTATTCCGCCGGTAACGGCTAGCGGTATAAATACTATTGATCCTTATGAAGACTTCAATCGAGTAACTCATCGTTTTAATGAAACACTCGATGACTACGTCGCGCGCCCTGCCGCCACTTTGTATCACAACGCTATGCCCGACCCCCTAGAAAAGGGCGTTGTTAATGTTTTTCGNAATCTTGATGAAATTACCAATATTTTCAATGATGTACTGCAGGGTAAATTTGCTCAAGCGGTCAATGATTCTGGCCGTTTTATCATCAATACAACCATTGGCGTGGGCGGCTTATTTGATGTNGCTCAGCGTGTTGGACTGCCCCGGAGTGAAGGAGAAGACTTTGCNCANACATTGGGTGTCTGGGGTGTGCCTGATGGNCCCTATNTTATGNTGCCGTTTGTCGGACCATCGACATTGAGAGAGGCGCCCTCNAAATTTATTGATAATTTCACTAATCCCTACGCCCATTTGGACGATGAATCAGCTCGCCACGCAATAAGAGCNGNGAGTCTGGTCTCTACCAGAGCTGAATTGNTAGGTTTGGATGATGTTATCTCTGGCGATAGTTANTTATTTGTNAGAGATGTTTATCTGCAACGCCGAGAATACTTGATGAATGACGGTGCGGTTGAAGATGATTTTGGTGATTTAGATGATTACTAGACTGGGTTGATCGAGATTTCAGGTCAATATAACTGCAACTGTTGAAAGATGCCAAAATCCTGTGCACTAAAACCGGAATCTAATGAGTGGAATTAAAGGCCCAGTTATCCTAGTTGGTGATAACGTCGTCGGGTTATACAACTTACAAGCAGACTTTCAAGCCGTTGAAAGAGAGACCTTGGTTGTGACTGAGATCGGTTCGATAGTCTCTGTCTGCAACGATCCCATTAACCAACCTGTTGTGCTTTTTGCTCACAATACACCAATTGATAGCCCTGAGGACATTGCCGCAATGCGTCAGTTCTGCAAGGACTACCTAGTAGTAGTGGCGTTGGATAATGCCGACGCTAATCAGGNCACAGACTTCTTTAGNCTCGGNGTCGCAGATGTGCTCTTGCCCAATACTGATACTGGGATGCTTGAACAGACATTGGCGCGNGTGGGTAGCCTAGCAGCGGCTAGGCAACGTTCAGCTGAATACAGTGCCAAACTAGAGACTACCAACCATGAACTCCAAGAGAGCTTGCGCTTATTGAAGCAAGATCAAATGGCCGGTCGTGAAGTCCAGAAAAGTCTGATGCCCGATAGCCCGTTAACCTTTGGCGATTATGAGATTTCGCATTCAATTACTCCTTCCCTCTACCTCAGTGGTGACTTTGTTGGTTACAACTTTGTCTTGGATCGCTATCTACTGTTTTATTTTGCCGACGTATCCGGACATGGTGCTTCCTCTGCGTTTGTGACCGTGCTACTGCGCTTTATGATCGGCCGAGTGATTCGCCGTCATATGTTGGAAAAAGATTATGTGGCATTGGCGCAGGCGCCTGAGGGATTGGTCGAATATATTAATACACAGCTTCTAGCGACGGGTCTCGGCAAGCATCTAACCATTGTGGCCGGATCACTGGATACCGAAACCAGACAGCTGCGCTATGTCGTCGGTGCGCAGCAGCCACGGCCAATATTGATCACCGATGGTGAGGCGGCTTTTTTGCCGGGTAAAGGCAAGCCCGCGGGTATTTTCGAAGACGCCAGTTGGGTTGTAGAACAGATCCATTTACCTCAACGCTTCGCCCTAGTGCTGTTGTCTGACGGTATCTATGACTTGGTAGCGGATAAGGAGATCGTCGATAAAGAGCGCCGCTTACTGAACTATTTAGCTACTAATTCTGACAATATGGAGCAGCTTAAAGAAGTCTTGTTTACCCATGATATTGAAGACCCNCAAGACGATATTTCGGTATTGCTATTGACGGGGGGAATGTAATTGAGCAGTGGCAAAATTCTGGTCTCTGACCAAGAGGGTAGCTACCTGCTGAAGTTTAGCGGTGATGTGCGTGTGACATTATGCGGCTCGCTCAATCGGCATATGCAAACGATCTTTGGCAGTGAAGATGTTAAGCGCGTGGTGATTGATATGCTCGAGGCCGATGGCGTTGATAGCACCACCCTCGGTTTGATAGCAAAGCTGGGGATTCACTGCCAAAGTGAATATGGCATCAATGTGCAACTGTTTTGTCAGAGCCCNAGCATATTGCGCACACTTGACTGTATGGGCTTTGACGAAATTATTGATATCTTTNAAGATGTNCCAGAGATCAGTGCTGATTTGCAGGCTATTGAACCAGTTGATACTGAGGTTGATGAAATGCGTCGACAGGTGCTCGAAGCCCACAAGTTATTAGTAAAACTGAGCCCCGATAGTCAGGAGCAATTTACCGATCTTATCCGAGCGTTGGAATCTGGCAATTAGTGGTCTTAGCGAGCTGATCGGGTGCACTAAAGCACTATCTCAGATCTAGAGGTGGCAACACAGTTGACATCTGCGTCAGGCCCTACTCAGCAGATTTAGAAATTCCACAGCAGCGTTAGACAAACTTCTATTGGTATGGTGAATATAGCCCAACTCTCTAGCAATAGTCACCTGATCAAATGGCATAACGTACAGGTCTCGTACCAAGGTTTCAGGTAGCACGCTCCAGCCCAAGCCAATTTCAACCATAGTACTAATGGTTTCCAAATAATTGGTGGACATAGTGGATTTTAAAGGGATGCCTTGCTGGTGAAATAGATTTTGAATAATACGACCAGTGTAGGTATTGAGTCCCGGAAGTATAATCGGATATTTCGCTAAATCCTCTAGTGCGGGTTGCTGGAGCTTGGCTAGTGGATGATCATTGGCGCAGACAAACTGTAACGGATCACGCCAGATTTTCTTGCTATTAATATTGTGGTGACTATCCAGTGCCAGAGTAATGACTGCTACCTCAGTCTCGCCATGCAGCACTTGTTCATAGGCTTTTTCCGAATCAGTAAACTCAATATCCAAGGTGACATTGGGAAATTGCAGAGCAAACTGCTTTAAAATAGTCGGCAAACGATGTAACCCCAAATGATGACTAATAGCGAGGCGGAGAGTGCCACTGGCTTCGCCCGACAAGTCATTAATTGCTTGAAGGGCATTTTCATACTCAGTCAAAATACGCTGTGCTCTGGGCAATAATTCTGCTCCTGCCTCAGTCAGGCTGACCTGGCGAGCGATTCTGTCAAATAGTCGCTTACCTATCTGTTGTTCCAATTGCGCAATACGTTTACTGATTGCTGATTGAGTTAGGTAGAGTCGGTCGGCCGCGACCGAGAATGAATTGCATTCCGCGACAGTAATAAACGCTTTTAGGTTTTGATTATTCATGTTTTTGCCTCATATAGCGCCCATATAGTATTCATTTGAGTCCTAATAGGAATGTTATTTATGCTAAATATGAATTTATTTCATCATAAAGCAGGAATATACTACGCGCAATATCGGAAATTGTTCGGGAGAGCGATATGGCGGCAAAAACACTTTATGACAAGCTGTGGGATAGCCACCTTGTTAAGCACAATAGCGATGGTTCATCGTTAATTTATATCGACCGGCATGTGATTCATGAGGTCACCTCCCCGCAAGCCTTTGAGGGGTTGCGGTTAGCAGGTCGCACGCCATGGCGTTTGGACACCAATATTGCCACGCCAGACCATAATATCTCGACAGATAAAACTGAGCGCAGTGCCGGTGTTGCCGGTATGAGCGACGAGGTTTCCCGTATTCAGGTGCAGACTCTAGACGACAACTGCGAGCGATATGGCATCAAAGAATTTAAAATCAATGAAATGGGCCAAGGTATCGTTCATGTGATGGGGCCCGAACTGGGTGCTACCATGCCCGGCATGACGGTAGTCTGTGGTGATTCTCATACCGCTACTCATGGAGCCTTAGCCTGTCTGGCCCATGGTATAGGTACCTCTGAAGTGGAACACGTATTGGCGACCCAATGTCTGGTGGCCAAAAAAATGAAAAACATGCGCGTCACTGTAGAGGGCACTCTTGGCATAGGCGTCACGCCTAAAGATGTGGTTTTGGCTGTTATTGGCAAAATAGGTACTGCCGGCGGTAACGAGCATGCGATTGAATTTGCTGGTTCGGTATTCCGAGATATGTCCATAGAAGGCCGAATGACCGTCTGCAATATGGCTATTGAAGCCGGTGCCCGAGTGGGTATGGTCGCGGTCGATCAGAAAACCATTGACTACTGTGAAGGTCGCCAGTTTGTGCCTAAAGGAGAACAGTGGTCTCAAGCGGTAGAGTACTGGAAAACACTGACGTCAGATGCAGATGCTGTGTTTGACNCAGAGGTTGAACTGGCGGCAGCAGATATAGCACCGCAAGTCACTTGGGGAACTTCCCCAGAGATGGTGTCGGCCGTGACAGCGACGGTGCCCACCTTAGATGAGCAACCTAGCGAAGAGAAACGCAAAGGCTTGAGTCGTGCGCTGGACTATATGGGTCTTGAGGGTGGACAGGCCATTGCGTCTATCTCAGTTGACCGGGTTTTTATCGGTTCTTGTACTAATTCGCGTATTGAAGATATGCGGGCAGCGGCAGAGGTTGCCAAAGGCAGACAGGTCGCGAGTTCGGTGAAACAGGTTTTGATCGTACCTGGATCGCAGATGGTGAAAGCTCAGGCTGAAGCTGAAGGACTGGATCAAATATTTATCGAAGCGGGCATGGACTGGCGTGAGCCGGGCTGCTCGATGTGTCTGGCAATGAATGCAGATAAGTTGGGGGCGGGTGAGCACTGCGCATCGACGTCGAACCGCAATTTTGAAGGTCGACAGGGTAATGGTGGGCGCACCCACCTTATGAGCCCAGCGATGGCCGCAGCGGCTGCAGTGGCGGGACATATTGTTGACGTGCGAGACTTTGTATCACAAGACGTTACGGAGAATGCCTTATGAAAGCATTTACCACACACCGTGGATTAGTCGGTCCCATGGATCGAGCTAATGTTGACACGGATATGATTATTCCCAAACAGTTTCTTAAATCGATAAAACGCAGTGGTTTTGGCCCTAATCTCTTTGATGAGTTGCGCTATCTCGACGAGGGTCAACCGGGGGCAGATTGCTCTGCACGTCCACTAAACANTGATTTTCCTCTTAATCAGCCACGATTTGCCGGCGCCTCTATCTTACTAGCACGCAAAAATTTTGGCTGCGGTTCAAGCCGAGAGCATGCACCGTGGGCGTTAGAGGATTATGGTTTTAATGCGGTGATCGCACCTAGTTATGCCGATATCTTCTATAACAACTGTTTTAAAAATGGGTTGTTACCAGTGATTTTAACGGAGCAGCAGGTCGATATATTGTTCGATGAGATGAATGCTCAAGAAGGTTATCAGTTGAGCATTGATCTGCCAGAGCAGACTGTCACTACTGATTCCGGGCATGTTTTTAACTTCGATTTAGATAATTTTCGTAAAGAATGCCTATTAAAAGGCTTAGACGAAATCGGTTTGACTCTGCAGGATGCAGAGACGATTAAGGCCTATGAACATGCGCGCTTGCAGCAGCACCCCTGGGTGTTTGGCGCCATCAAATAAGCGCACCCGAACAGACTTTTATGGCAATGAACTCGTAACTTAAGGTAGTAAAAAATGAAAAAAGCAGGATTTGTCGGTTGGCGTGGCATGGTGGGATCAGTGCTAATGGATCGCATGCGTGAAGAAAATGACTTTGCTCAGGTTGAGCCNATTTTCTTTACCACCTCTCAGGCAGGACAAGCGGGACCTGATGTGGGCGTGGATATTCCACCGCTGCAAAGCGCTTTCGATATCGATCAGTTGCAACAGATGGATATTATCATCACCTGTCAGGGCGGCGACTACACCAAGCAGGTTTATCCGGCATTGCGNACTGCAGGTTGGCAGGGGTATTGGATCGATGCCGCATCGGCCCTGCGTATGGAAGATAGCTCAATTATCGTTCTCGACCCAGTAAACATGAATGTGGTCAAACAAGGCCTAGCCGACGGCATAAAAGATTATATTGGCGGTAACTGCACAGTAAGTTTGATGCTAATGAGTTTGGGTGGTCTGTTTAATGCCAACCTCGTGGAATGGGCTAGTTCCATGACCTATCAGGCGGCCTCTGGTGCGGGGGCACAGAATATGCGCGAGCTTATCGCTCAGATGGGTGTTATAAAAGACTCAGTCGCAGATCAATTAGCTANGCCTTCATCAGCGATTCTTGATATCGATCGTGAGGTCACAGCGACATTGCGATCTGGCGATTTTCCTGTCGATAATTGGGGTTATCCACTGGCTGGGAGTCTGCTGCCTTATATTGATTCTCAGTTGGAGAATGGCCAGAGCCGTGAGGAGTGGAAAAACCAAGCAGAGACCAACAAAATCCTTAACCGCGAAGGTAATCCTATTCCGTTGGATGGGCTCTGTGTGCGTATAGGATCGATGCGCTGTCATAGTCAAGCGCTGACCATCAAGCTTACTCGGGACGTGCCATTAGACGAAATTGAAACCATGTTAGCTGAGGCTAATCCATGGGCGCAGGTTGTTGCCAATAACAAAGAGTCGTCAATTGCGCAGCTGACTCCCGCAGCAGTTACTGGGGGATTGACTGTACCAGTGGGGCGTCTGCGGAAGATGAACATGGGCGGCGATTATCTGTCTGCGTTTACGGTGGGCGACCAGTTGCTGTGGGGAGCGGCAGAACCATTGCGTCGCATGTTAAGAATTATCATTGAACAGTAGTTTATTTAGACAATTGCGGTAGTAGGAGGGTTGAATATTCAGATTTATGAATATTTAACCCGTTTTTGCAAGTTTTCGTGCTTAATAAGACAAATATAACTAGAAAATTTCCACGCAATCTCTACACTTTACCCCCTAATAAAGGCAAAACATATCCGACGGCATTGTCTTACGTTATTTATCAGACATAATTGTGACGCTGACTTTGCTGGACGGTTAAAGCGCAGTGCGCAATAGGGCAAAGTCATGATAATTGTGAAATGGTCATCGAAAATATTGACTGGATCCGCATTGGCGGTTCTGCTTTACACCCATGCAGTAAGTGCTATTGAACTTGGTGCAATTACTTTGAGGTCCACAGCTGCGGAGCCNCTTGTTGCCGAGATTGCTGTGACTGATGTCAATGGCATTGATAACGGCGCGCTTGAGGTGCAGTTAGCCTCGCCAGAGGCCTTTGAACAGGCTGGTATCAATCGAGAAGACTACTTAACGCAGTTGGATCTGTCTGTCACCGTAAACGCCGCTGATAATGCCATCATTAAGCTGACTAGTGACACGCCATTAGATCGGTCTAACATCGATATTTTGGTGCAACTACAGTCACCGTCTGAAACCGTTTTGCGCCGCTATTTGCTGTCCTTGGAAGGGGCTGGGAATACCTCGATCAATGGTCGCAAGCAACAGCGCAATGCCAACCAGCACCTTGTTGTTGTCGGTGATACATTGTGGAATGTGTCGAAACGCAATCGTCCTCGTGGTTTAACTATTCTTCAGACCATGGATGCCCTGTACAGCCAAAATCCTCAGGCCTTCGTCAATGGTAATGCCAATGAAATGAAAGAGGGTGCGATATTGCGCCTGCCTTCAACCGGTGATATCTCTCAGGAGGTTGGCGATATTGTTGCTCGCCAAATCGGCTTGGTCGAAGACGCGGAGCGGCAAACAGTGGCGCCAGAGTCAGTGGCCAAGGTAGAAGACGTTACTGCTGATGAAAATGTCGTTCCTGAAACCGATAACCAGACGACGGCAAGCGTCGATGCCAGTATCGATGCCAGTATCGATAACAGTGCAGTGACCTCAATGGCCTCTGATGACAGTATAACCTCTACCGAACTTGTTGCCGTAGACCAGCCGGAGGCTATGGCAGAGCAACAGGCGTCTGCTACTGAGGTTGAACAGTCCAAAGTGGCTGAGCGACTTGCAGCGATAGATAATGAATTGCTCTCTACGGAAGACGAAATTAGTAGATCCGAATTAGAAAATAATGAGTTGCGTGAGCGTATGGCCCTATTAGAGGCGCAGGCAGATACCTCAGCGACCTCGGAAAATCCAACTGATCAGCAACAGTCTGATGCCGATGCTACGGCCACAACGACGGGTTTTACATTTGCAGATCTGCAGGCTCAGTTAGCACGTCAGTCCTGGTATCTTTGGTCTGGCTTAGCCTTAATTGTCTTGGTCTTGGGGCTGTTGCTGCGCAGACCGACGTCGAAATCTGGTGACGATAGTGAAGCAGAATCAGAGTCTGAATTGCCAGATGATGATCAGGACTATCATCATGAGTCATCGGT
>NYXU01000070.1 GCA_002685715.1 Porticoccaceae bacterium
TCTGGCTATTTTGTTGTCCAAGGTCTTGGTGAACCGTCACTTAGTCGACGTGGCGACTTAAAAGTGGATGAGAATGGGGTTTTGAGAAATGGCGCAAATTCTCAAATTTTAAACACTAATTTGCAGCCGTTCAATGTACCCCCACATCGAGAAATAAAAATAAACGAAACTGGTGACGTTTTGATAGTGCCGCTGGGTTCGGCACTAGGCACAGAACAGAATATTGGCACAATTGCAATGACTCTCGCTGAGGGGGCCGATCTGAAAAAATTTCCTGATGGTGAAATTCGTGTTTCTGACGGAACCATTCCCGGGCCCGACAAAGATGTTCGGGTCATACCCAAATTCATAGAACTCAGTAACGTCAACATCACTGAGGAATTGGTGAACACAATTGAAGATCAGCGTGCATATGAAATTAATGTGAAATTAATTTCTTCAACAAGTGAACTCGATCAGGCAGGCGCATCATTGTTGCGAATGCCAAACTAATATCTGCGCATAGCGGGTCTTTGGCACGTGTCTTGCTAAATAGGGTGTAAGAACTCTACCTCGCAGGAGATGAAACATGTCAACCAGCTCAATGCACGTCGCAAAAACTGGCCTTAATGCACAGCAGACGCGTATGCAGATTATTGCCAACAATTTGGCGAACGTTAGTACAACTGGGTTCAAACGTGACAGGGCTAACTTCGAAACCCTTTTGTATCAGGTACGTCGTGTCGCCGGTGACCAGACGACAGCTGCCACAAATCTGACATCTTCCTTTTCTGTCGGCACTGGCGCTCGAATTGTAAACACGCAGAAATTCATGACGCAGGGTAGTCTTGTAACTACCGACAACGCCTTAGACCTTGCAATTGAAGGCGGTGGGTTCTTTCAGGTTTTGTTGCCTGATGGCCGGGTTGGCTATACCCGAAATGGTTCATTTGCAACCAATGCCGATGGTGTTTTGACTACAGCTAGTGGATATGTTCTGCAGCCTGAGATTGCTATCCCGGATGGCGCATCACAGATCAACGTTTCTAACGATGGAATTATTTCTGTACTCGTTGCAGGCGCCGTTGGTGCTGAGGAAGTTGGCCAGCTTCAAATAGCTGACTTCACCAATAAGATTGGGCTTCAGCCAGTTGGTGAGAGTTTCTTTGTGCAAACAGACACTAGTGGTGACCCAATCGAGGGTAATCCTAATGAACAGGGGCTTGGACGTATGGTTCAAGGTGCCCTTGAGGCTTCTAACGTAAATGTTGTTACCGAACTGGTCGAAATGATCGAGACACAGCGTGCCTATGAAGTCAGCTCAAAGTCGATCACTTCAGTGGATGAAATGCTGCGGTTCATTTCGCAAAACCTCTAATCAGTTTGGGAGTGTCTTTTATGAATAAGCTAATTTCCAGTCTGAGTATTGCTATCGCAGCTTCTCTTCTAAATGGGTGCACAACTTACGTTGAAAATCAGGCATCTTTGGAGTTTGATCCGATCTATCTTCAGGCAACACCCCAAGCTGACTCTGCCAGCCCAACCGGCGGAATTTATAAGGCTTCTTCACAAGGCTTATTTGCGACTGACGTACGCGCGCGTGGTGTCGGCGATATTCTTACCGTTACTCTCGCCGAAACCTTTACTGCAACTAAATCGCAATCGACATCATCTTCCAAAGCAGACGGCTTCGACATCGACCTTCCAGTGGGTGTTCCTAATTTACTAACTGGTGGATTAAGCAAGCAAGACGACGCCTTTAAGATGGGCACTGCACAATCCTTTGCAGGAGCTGGTGCTGCTGCTCAATCAAATTCGCTTACAGGTTTTCTGACAGTAATGGTCACCCGTGTTTTTGATAACGGTAACATGGAAATTATGGGCCAGAAGAAGCTACGCCTCAACAATGGTGATGAATATATTCGCCTAACTGGATTGATCAGGCCTGAGGACGTTTCAGCCACCAATCTAATTGCGTCGAACCGCATCGCAGATGCTGAGATAGTCTATGTGGGCGCAGGGGAAATTGCCGATAGTGGTCGTCAGGGCTGGTTAAGCCGAGGCATGCGGGCCATCTCGCCTCTTTAGGGGCGTTACAGTACAGCGTTTCTGGTCAAGGGATTTGACAGGATGATCAAAAAAATCGCAGCCATATTCATATCGACTTTGGTGTTGTCCTCGTGGTTCGGTACAGCGCATGCTGACCGGCTAAAGGATTTAACATCCATTGCAGGCGTCAGATCTAACCAGCTTGTTGGTTACGGTGTAGTTGTAGGCCTTGCAGGAACCGGTGATGGAAACACCGGGCTAACCCTGCAGTCTCTTCAGTCCATGGTCTCACAATTCGGTCTTGTTACAGATGCAGCAAATCTCAGCACAAAGAATGCTGCTGCCGTAATGGTAACAGCTGATCTGCCGCCTTTTATGAAACCTGGACAACGTTTTGACATCACGATTTCAACAATTGGAGGCGCAAAGTCGCTTCGCGGCGGCACNTTAATGATGACACCACTCCTTGGTGCTGATGGTGATACATATGCCATAGCACAAGGAAATGTGGTNGTNGGTGGNCTTGGTGTGACNGGAAATGACGGCTCGTCAATCATTGTTAATGTTCCNACTGTTGGNCGCATTCCACGCGGNGCAACGTTGGAAAAGCTGGTCGAAACACCTTTNCAATCAAGCAACAATATACTTCTNAATCTTCANCAGTCNGATTTTAGTACTGCAATCCAAGTGGCCGAGGCAGTAAACGAGGTGTTTGGGCCGGGAGTGGCTACAGCTCTAGATGCATCGTCAATAAAAGTGCAGTCACCGAAAGATCCGGCACAAAAAGTTTCATTCGTCAGCCTTCTTGAAAACATTCAAGTTGAGCCTGCACAGCCTGCTGCCAAGGTTATTGTCAATTCCCGCACAGGTACGATTGTGATCGGAGGTGACGTCAGAATTTCCCCAGCAGTTGTTACGCATGGATCTTTGACTGTGCGGGTCAATGAGGACAAGCAAGTGTTTCAGGGCAACAATGTCCAGCAGAATGCTCAAGGGGCCGTTGCCACTCCAGGCGAGGCTACAGTTGTGGATGACACTGAAATAGAAATTGAGCAGGAGCCAGCTCGTGCTTTTATTTTTGATCCTGGTGTTGAACTTGCAGATATTGTGGATGCAATCAATGGTGTGGGAGGTAGCCCAGCTGACTTGGTTGCTATTCTTGAAGCTCTGCGTGAGGCAGGATCGCTTCGAGCCGAAATCATAGTAATATAGGAGATGTCGCGATGATCCCCGAAATGAATCATCTTGCTATGGATATGGCGTCGACCCACCTCGATAGAAATAAGCTTCAAACTCCTGACACAGATACTGAGTTGCGAGAGGCTGCGGAGCAATTTGAGGCGATTTTTCTCAACCAATGGATCCAACAGGCTCGAAGCACAAAACTAGCTGAGGACATACTTGGCAGCTCAAGCATCGACAAATATCAGGAAATGCTGGACCGCGAATACGCCTCGTCGTTGGCTTCGGGCGTTAACCTTGGGATTGCAGAGGCGTTGATCAGGCAATTCGAAGGCAGAGGTAAGTAACAGAAATGTCCAATCTCTATGACATTGGAAAATCTGGCCTTCAAAGTTATCGTCAATCTTTAGCTGTCACTGGTCAAAACATCGCCAATATCAACACTGACGGATACAAACGTCGGGGTACAGATATTGAAGAAGTGACAGCGACAAAAGGGTCGGTATTTGACGCGTCACAAGGCTCTGGTATGGGCGCACGTATTGGGTTAATACGTCGTGCCTCTAACGAATTTTTGCTCACAAAAGCGAGAACTGCGACTGCTTTTGCAGAATCCAGTGGGGCGTACATAAGTGCTGCTAAACAAATAGAGAACATAATGTTGCCCGGGGATGCGAACTTGGGCAATGCAATCGGACAAATGTTCGAAAGCTTACAGCAGCTTTCAACTGATCCAGCAAATCTGGCTGGTCGAACCGTCGCTCTAGAACGGTCAAAACAAGTGACTGATAATTTTATTCAGGTGGCCACTCTCTTAGAAGAGATGAAAACTGGATTAAATACTCAAGCAGAACACCTCGTTAGTGAGGTAAACGTTCTGGCTATTGAATTGGAGCGTGTAAATAAACAACTCGCCACGGGCAGCCAGCTAAAAGTTAATAACTCTTTACTGGATGCACGCGACCTGCTCATTGATAAAATCAACGAGAAGGTAGANGTTCACGTTGAGCTTGATGATAGGCATTTAGCGAAGCTCACNTTGGGTGATACTCGTAACGGTCCGGTTTTAGTTTCACCAACCAGTAAGACCCANTTAGGCACCAGNGGAACTGACCAAAAATTGAGNCTAATNTTNGATCCAGGCGTCCAAAATATTTTNAGTGATCGNGTCACAGGTGGCCAATTGGGGGGGCTTGTGAATGCATATCAGACNGCAGTNGAAATGCAGGACGAAGTTGANAGNCTTGCNTTCATGCTGGCACGCGATATGAATGCCATCCATAAGCTTGGTTTGAATGTAGAGGGTCAGAGTGGTGGTGATTTCTTTAAAAGTATTAGCCCAGAGATCCACCCGAATAGATCAAACACGGGAGATGCATCTGCGTCCGTAGATATAATAAATCCTGATTTAATTAATGTGGGCCGCGTAACATTTAGTTACGATGCACAAAGTGATGTTTGGACCGGACGCGACATCGAAGGAACTGCAGTTGCTTCAGGCAAGTCAAAAGTTTCAATTGGTGGTGTTGAAATTTTATTCTCTGGGAAGGCGCATCAATTTGATCAATTCATTTATGATCCGGTTAAAGATACTGCAAAAGGCCTGACGCTTGCTATTAGGCGTCCAGAAGATATTGCGGCGGCCTCAAGCTTAATGGTCTCACCAAATGCGACTAATGAAGGTTCAGCATTGATCGATGCTTTACCAGTCAGCCCAGCCAAATTTGCCAATCCACCTGCTTTGCAGTCAGTTTTGGCAAATGCTAAGTCGGCTATTTCTTCCACTGAATTTATTGCGTCTGGCTCAGTTGCTGTGATCCCCAGCAATGTTACTAATGTGGATATTCTATCCCTACAAAAGCAAAGTAAGGCCCAGTTTGGACTTGCGTTGAATGATCTAGGCAAAGCAAACAGCATTGCATTGACGGTTGATACAATTGCAGCTAACGGCTCAACAGTAACGGAGACTGTCACCTTCAACATTGGCTATCAAAATGTGAAGGGCTTTCAAGGCTTGTGGCAGGACGCTTCACAGATTTCAGAAGTGTTAAATCGAGGTTTGGTTAAGGGGACTTCAAGCCTTGGTGGACAAAAGACACTCTCTGAGCTCGGTGCATATGTTTCAGCTAAGTCGGGCAACTTGAATTTTAGCCATGGAAGCGGTGATTTCACCGCGGCAACAATTGGCACAACAACTGGTGGCTCTTTTTCAGCTGTGACTTCAGCCCGTCAAAGTGTTGCAACAGAGGTCCAAATCTTTACACGCAACGGTCGCCATGTAGCAGGAACCACACCAGATGAAACAAAAATTGCGAGTTATCAATCGGCGATGACTGTCGATAATGGCTTTCATAAAGATGCCGTTTATCTGGGGAATTATCTAAACGCTTCCGGTGATGCCGGTTATTTGGGTTTGTCTGTGAACACCTTCGATCAGTCTAGCATGCTGACAAATGTCACAGTTGCGACTGGATCGACAACTACGCAATTTAAATTTCTAAATGGTGTAAACACAGATGAAGAGTCAGTGGATGGGCAAAGTTCTCTAGCAAAGACCGTCGATTATAAAATGACCATTGCTGGGACGACTAAATCGGTTGGCCCAGATGATTTTGTTGTAAACGAGGGATCTGGTTCAGTTGTTGCTTCAACAATGATTGAAAAGTTTCGTGCCGACGCAGCGATAGCATCACTGGTGGGTGATGTTGCAACGCCAAATTTGAATGAAGTGTTGAAGGTCAATTTTGAAGGAAATGTTTACACGGTCACTATCAAGGACAAGGACGCCTTTGTTACAGGGGGTGAACCAGGTCGGTTAAACGCATTTTTTGATACGCAAAACAGATTTCATATAGTTTCTAATTCTGGGTCGGTAGGAAAATCTAATATCAGCATTCCTATTGATAATAATGATCCAACAAACGTGAACGTCGCAAGGCGTTTAGGTTTAATGGAAGGCCTAATTCCAGCAACAACTCGGTTTTCTGATGAGTTTCAATATATCCAAGGCACTGGCACTTCAGGTGTCAATAACACCATCACACTAACGTTTAGCGCTGATGACACCTACAATCTAAAATTTATCTTCGATGAGAAACCGAATAGTGGATCTACTGCCGCAACTGACAAGGAGATTGGCGTAACCGCAACGATGTCCGGAAATGATGCGACGGCTATCGCTAACGCGATCAACACAGCCATTGCAAATAATGCAGGTGAAGTTGGTGGTGGTAGTTCTCTGTCTGGGATAGCTTCTGCAGCAGCTGTTGGAAATGTTGTCACTTTAACAGTGACTGATGGAAAAGCTGTGGATATTGAGCGTCTTGGAGCTGCGCTTTCAACGGGCAATGGGAACGTTGCTATCGCGCCAGTAACAATCGGTAGCGCAACAAAAACTCTGGATGACGCCAAGGCTAGCCCTGGATATGACCTCACAGTGTCTGGTTCAAAAATTGTAGCTACTGCTCAGGCAAGTGGTACTAATCCGGTAATCACCGCGAGCGGCACAGGCCTGGCTAATCAAAGGCTAACGTTAACTGACCTTCCGGATGAAGAGTTAATAGTCTTCCTTTCAGAGGGCGGTGCAAGGCGCCTTCTCACGCAATATGATGAAGCCCCAGCGGGCACGCCGCAACCAATGCGTGATTTAGAAATTCGGGTTAAGGATGCTGTGAATAAAACGATTGAAGTTGTTGACGCCGAGACAGCAACGTCGATCTCAACACGCATTTTAGATGGCGAGAATAGCGCTTTGTTAGAAGGGTTCAAAGTGACCTTTGACGGCGCATTGTTAGATGGTGATAAGTTTTCAATTACCGGCAATACAAGTGGAATTGGAGATAACCGTAATTTACAAGCAATCCTACAATTGCAACATGGACCTTCCGGGAATGATACATCTGGGGCATTCCAGAAAGTTTACAATAACGCCATTTCTCGCCTGGGCTCTTTAGTTCAATCTGGCCAGTTGGCTTCCGAAGCTGCGACCTCTTTGAAAGAGGCAAGCATTGAAGCAGAGTCGGCTTATTCTGGTGTGAACCTAGACGCCGAGGCCGCAAACTTAATCCAGCAACAGCAAGCTTATCAGGCCTCAGCTAGGATTCTGTCCACTGCTAGAGAGCTTTTTGAAACACTTATTCAGACGCTTTAGGGAGATTTTACGATGGCAATTAGCACACGTGTTTATAATGACCAGGCAATGTCTACGTTAAATCGCATCACAGGTGATATTCAAAACATTCAGTCTAAGATAGCAACAGGGCGCAACATTCTTAAAGCTTCAGATGATCCGGCAATCAGCACTAAGATTTCATTTACTAAGGATCAAAAGGTAATGTTGGAGCGTTATAACGCTAACATCAATATGTCCAAGAACCGACTTGAACAGGCTGAGACTGCAATGGGCACGAGTGTCAACATATTGCAGAGGATTTACGAACTAACCATTCAGGCACGCAACGACACCAATAACTTGGCGGATAGGCAATCAATTGGCCTTGAGGTCAAGAACTTACGTGATCAGATGCTTTCGCTAGCAAATACGCGTGACGCAAATGGTCAGTATATTTTTGCTGGTTATAAAGTTGAGACGCAGCCATATGTTGAGGATAAGACGACTGGCAAAGTAGTTCATCATGGTGATAGTGGTGTTCACACGCTTCAAATTTCGAGAAACCAGCGCATACCAACTAGCCTTAACGGCGCAGATGTATTTTTAAGGGTGCCTCATGATAAAGGGGTGGAGAATATGTTCTCCATGCTAGACGACATAGTGGCAAAGCTTGAGCTTGGAAAAATGGATGACGATTTCATTGACAAGATGGACAGTTCAGTCCGCCACTTCAGTTTGCAACAGACCAAAATTGGCGCGACGATAAATCGCTCTGATATGCAAAAAGAAGTAAACGATCGCCAATTGCTGCTTATGGATCAGGATATTTCAAACCTTGAAGATGCAGACATTGCTAAGTTGGTAACAGATCTTCAAGCAAAGCTAGTTAGCCGCAATGCTGCACAGCAGGCATTTGTAAAAATTGCCCAAGATAATTTATTCAATTATCTGCGTTAGACATGAGCACAATAATTTCACCCTCTAAACCCTAAATCTTTTTTCCCTTCGTCGTTGTAGAGGCGAAGGGGATTTTAGTTATGGGTGAATTCAAACATCAGCATACCGCTGACCTGTCGGCATCGTTGACTTGTTCAACGATGTCCTTGGGCGTTGAGCAGCTAGATGCATGGATTGATGATAGTTCAGCTTTAAAACCGGTCCTGCATACTGACCATCAAACTATTGATGACAGTATGAAAATTCTCTTAATGAAATTGTTAGTAAAGGCACTTCATGGTGCTTCAAACTTTGATCCTGTTATTTTGATGGCTGAGGAGTTGCTAACTGAAAAACCAAAATGCATTTATCTGCATTACGCTTTGGGAACAGCATTTTCAAAAAATAAAGAAAACGATAAAGCAATTTATCATTGCCAAAGATTCATCGACACTTTGCCCGAAGAAAGAGATGTTAAATTCAAAGATGATAATTTAGCAATGGTTCACAACAATCTGGCGGTCTGTTTAAAGAATGCCGGTTTCTTTGATAGGGCTGAAGCAAATTTCCAGAGCGCGCTAAATATTGATGATACATTTGCCGCCGCACACAATAACTATGGCAATCTTCTAAATGACCAAGCTCGCATAAACGAGGCGCAGGAGAGCTTTCTCAAAGCGATCGATTTGGATCCCGAAGACCACATTGCCTACTGGAACTTACATTCCACGGCCACTTCATCCTTGCAGGCCCAAGCGATAATTGAGACGTGTATCTCAAAATCCCCCACTGATGAAATAGCACTCTTTACTTTGGCAGGTTTGCAAGCGTTTGAAGGCAACACTCATGCTTTTGAGGAACTCATACGGTTTGGTTTTGGAGAAGAGCCATTAGTTAGGTCTATAGCGTGGATACTCTCCCTTCCAGAGAGCCCAACTATACATTTCAATAGATGGGCCCTGTATGACCATGCAATTTCTTTGGCACCCAGATCGCGTCCATTTTATGAATTCGGTGTCTGGATGGGTGACTCATTCAAATATTTGGTACCAAAATTTAGTGAAGGTTTTGGCTTTGATACGTTTCAAGGCTTGCCAGAAAACTGGGGCGTAGTACCAAAGGGTGCATATTCCAGCATGGGAAGAGTGCCTGAAATCCAAAACTCACAATTCTTTATCGGGGAGTTTGAGAAAACGTTACCAGCGTTTTTTTCTGAGCGCAGGGAGAAGGCTGGTTTGATCAATTTTGATGCTGATTTATATTCATCTACTATTACGGCTTTAAATAATGCCAAACCGATAATTGATGATCAAACGGTCATTGTTTTTGATGAATTTATTGTAAACAGCCATTGGGAAAACGACGAGTACCGAGCGTTTTTAGAATTCTGCGACGCCAACGGCTATGCATTTAAAGTCGATGCTGTATCGCTTTTTACAAAGCAGGTTATATGCAGAATCAAAAGCTAAATGTCGTGAGCTCTGACATTGCCAAAGTTTTATAGAAAATTTAGCCTTCTACGCTGTTTTGTAAGATTTCTAGCGCTTTGTATCCCAAATGCGTGTCATCGCAGTGATAAATGCCATTCGACATACCTGTTTTACCAAGTGTTTTAGAATAAACATTTATAATGCCAAATTGTTTATCGCGAGTGTGGTTTTCTAGCACTTTATTGAATATTTCAACGACTTCTGCTGAGACTTTATTTTGTTCACTAGTATATTTCGCTTTTTTGACTGGTGCTGGCACATTGAGTAACGAAATTCGATGTCCCATTGAGCAATTTATTTTATGCAGATGCTCAACGTAGCCAGCAACGGTTTCTTCAATTAGGTGTTCAATAGAGGCGCCAGTCTTTTTGCTCGCTTCGATAATACCTTCATCAGGACGACAATCAATTTCACCAATAGAAATGAAAACATTTGATTGTTGTGGAATTGATGTAAAATTGTGATTAAACAGGCTCTTATATTTATTGTTTTCTGATTGTGCTAGGTGAAAAGCTTTTATGCCCAGGCAAAGTTTTGGCTGTATCCTATGAACGCAACCGTCGATACTTACATCTCTGTGGGCAAAGCTTAAACAGTGACTCTCCCCGATATGGAATATTGATGGCGCGTCTTTTAGCGCAATGTCCCTAGGTTCATTTATGAGGCTTGAGAGAAATATGGAATATGCATTACAAAAATGCTGGTCAGCTTCAATACCTGTCAAAACCGGCTGGAAAGATTGATTTGAGATTCCATCGCTCGCTTCTAAAGATTTTGTCGAATGGGCAAAGTCGCCGCGCTTAAATGCATCAATTGCATTAGTCACGTGAAACAATCTAAACAAAGATAGTTTTTTTAAAACGGCTTCATTTTCGAAATAGGAGGCGAGTGCTTCATTAGCTTCAGTATCATCTATCTGACAACACAACTGTTGAAAGGAAAGGCCAGCTTTTTCAAAAGTTGGATTTGAAGTTAGCAAATGATAAAAATTTGCAGCAGCTTGCAGCACGTCACCATTTTCTAGAAACAATGCGGCTAGGTTAAATTGTGTATCTAGATTAGTGGGTTCAGCCTTCAACGCATTTAGATAGCATTTGAGGGCACTATCCTTGTCTCCACTCTTTGCAAATATATTGCCCAAGTTCAACGAAGCCTTCTCGTGATTTGGGTCAACATTCAAAGCAAGCTTGTACTGCTGGGTTGCCTGCGCTAGGTCTCCCATTTCCTTGTAACAAATACCTACGTTAGTCAGCGCGTCAGCGTTGTTAGGCATCAAAATAGATGCCGTCTTGAAATAGATTACCGCTGTCTTGAAGTCTTGTTGCTCAAGGTGGACAACTCCCGCGTTAAAGTATGCCTGATATTCTAATGGGTCTAGCTCCATCACTTTGGATAGTACCCTGAGCTCGTCATTCGCGCGGTTATGTTTTTGATATGAGGCTGCGATTATCTTCAGTGAGGCAACATCGGTAACAGGTGCCTGTGTTGCATTCTCATAGAGCGAAATCACTTCCTCATAATTTTGATTTTCGAAAATTTTCAGTAAGTAATCAAAATTTGATTTTTGAAGTTCACTGGTCTCATATTTACTTCTGGAAATTAATGTCATTT
>NYXU01000014.1 GCA_002685715.1 Porticoccaceae bacterium
AATAAGTACAGCGGTTTTGCTTTTGGTATGGGGGTGGAGCGACTGGCGATGCTGCGTTATGGCGTTAATGATTTGCGATTATTTTTTGAAAATGATCTGCGCTTTCTCAAACAATTTTAGGCAGGGTTAACCTATGAAATTTAGTGAATCCTGGTTGCGACAATCAGTCAATCCATCACTTTCTACCGACCAGCTGGTGGCTCAGATTACCATGGCGGGACTTGAGGTTGATGCTGTTGAAGCGGCAGCACCACAGATATCTGGTGTGGTGGTGGGTGAAATTATCTCAGTGGAACAGCATCCAGATGCAGATAAGTTGCGCGTCTGTCAGGTCTGCAGTGATGGTGAGACCTCTCAGGTAGTCTGCGGGGCGCCCAATGCCCGAGCTGGTATTAAAGTGCCATTTGCCACGGTGGGTGCCNAACTGCCGGGCGATTTTAAAATCAAAAAAGCTAAGCTGCGCGGCGTTGAGTCCTTTGGCATGCTCTGTGCGCAGACAGAATTAACATTAGGCGATGACGATGCCGGCCTCTGGGAGTTGCCCAGCGATGCCCCCGTTGGTGTTGATCTGATAGAGTATCTTGAGCTCGACGATAATATTATTGAAGTCGATCTCACCCCTAATAGAGGTGATTGCCTCAGTATTCGCGGTTTGGCCCGTGAGGTGGGTGTACTTAATCAAGCGCCAGTGATNGAGCAANCCTGTGATGCTGTCNCCCCAANNATTGATGATACTGTCAANGTGACCCTAGANANGCCCGAGGGCTGTGCACGNTATGTTGGTCGGGTGATTCGCGGCNTNGATCTCAGNCAGTCAACACCNCAGTGGATGCAGGAGANACTGCGCCGNAGNGGTGTGCGCAGTCTGGGACCGGCGGTCGATGTGACGAATTATGTATTGCTTGAGTTAGGGCANCCAATGCATGCCTTTGANCTCANCAAAATCGATGGTGATATTGTTGTGAGAATGGGTCGCGACGAGACATTAAAATTACTCGATGACTCAGAAGTAACAGTGGATAATCAGACTCTGGTTATTGCTGATCAAAGCAAAGCGTTGGCCATGGCCGGCATTATGGGCGGTGATGAATCAGCCGTTGGCGATAACACTCGCGATATCCTGTTTGAGAGTGCCTGGTTTAATCCTCTGGCTATTGCCGGTAAGGCGCGCAACTACGGTAAACATACTGACTCTTCTCATCGCTTTGAGCGCGGTGTCGATGCCGATCTTCAGGTTGCTGCGATTGAGCGTGCTACAGCACTTATGCTTGATATCTGTGGCGGTAATGCCGGACCTGTTATCGTCACAGAATCTGACCAGCACCTGCCTAAAGCGGCGACGATAACATTGCGCGATGCGCGTTTGGCGCAACAGTTAGGCGTTTCAATCGCGCCAGCAGATGTTGACGATATGCTTGCGCGCTTGGGTTTAACCTTGGTGGAGCGCGATGACTCAGGTTCCACTTGGGTCGCGCCAAGTTGGCGCTTTGATTTGGCCATTGAGCAAGATTTGATTGAAGAGGTCGCGCGAATTTACGGTTACAATCGCCTGCCGACTTCGACACCCTCTATGGCGTTGGAGTTGCAGACTAACCCCGAGACCATTCAAGGCTTGCCAGCGTTTAGAAATCATTTGGTGGCGAGCGGCTATCAAGAGGCGGTCACTTATAGCTTTGTTGACCCAAGTCTGCAGCGTTTAATTGATCCGGATATCGAACCTGTGGTATTGGCTAATCCCATTTCGGCAGATATGTCAGTGATGCGCACGAGTCTGTGGCCGGGACTGCTGAATACCGCTGTTCACAATCTCAATCGTCAGCAGAATCGTGTACGTATTTTCGAGGCAGGGCAATGCTTTTTGCCGGCAATTAAGCAAGACCAAGCATCAGTGCTTGGACTGGAGCAGAATACAGCGCTGGCCGGTTTAATTTGCGGTTCGCGCCTCGCCAGTGGTTGGACCGGATCCAAGGATAAAGTCGATTTCTACGATATAAAAGGCGACTTTGAAGCCTTATTGGCCTACGGAGGTTTAACGGATGAGTTTACCTTTGTGGCGCAAACGCATCCTGCATTGCACCCTGGCCAATCGGCGGCGGTGTTACGCAACGGTGAACAGATTGGCTGGTTGGGTCAGCTTCACCCCAAAATTCAAGCCAGTCTGAGCATTAATACAACCGTTTATCTGTTCCATGTGGATGTCGATAAAATCGTGCAAAGCAAACTTCCAAACTTTGAGGAAGTAAGCAAGTTCCCCGAAGTTAGACGTGACTTAGCGTTTTTTGTCGACAGTTCTGTGCAGGCTGCTGACTTGATTAATATCGCAAAAACCGCTGCAGGCGAACAGCTCACTGATTTAAAGTTGTTTGACGTGTATTACAGCAAAGATATTGAAAACAAAGGAAAAAGTATTGCGTTGGGCTTGACGTTTCAACATAGTTCACGCACTCTTACCGATGAGGAAATCGATGCGGCTGTAGAACAGGTCGTTAAGCAATTGGCGAACAAACTTAAGGCTGAACTCAGGGGTTGATTGATTGCACTGATCGATTGTATTGATTGAGAGCACTGATCGATTGCACCTAGAGTCTGAAGTTAGGAAAAATAATGGGCGCTTTAACCAAAGCTGATCTGGCAGAAATGTTGTTCGATGACTTGGGTCTCAACAAACGTGAAGCCAAAGAAATTGTTGAAATGTTTTATAGTGAAATCTGCTCTGCATTAGAAAGCAATGATCAGGTCAAGCTATCAGGTTTTGGTAACTTTGAATTGCGAGATAAAAAGAGCCGACCAGGGAGAAACCCGAAAACAGGCGAAGATATTCCGATTTCTGCGAGACGCGTAGTGACCTTTAAGCCAGGTCAAAAATTAAAGGCTCGAGTGGAGAATCATGCTGGAACCAAGTAATAACAACGAACTGCCAACCATACCGGGTAAACGCTATTTTACCATCGGTGAGGTTAGTGAGTTGTGTGCGGTAAAGCCACATGTATTACGTTATTGGGAACAGGAATTTCCAAGTCTAAACCCGGTCAAGCGTCGCGGCAACCGCCGCTATTATCAGCGTCAGGATGTTGTCCTTATTCGTCAAATTCGCTCACTACTGTACGAGCATGGGTTTACCATCGGCGGTGCCCGCCAGCGTCTAGATGGCGAGCCAAGCAAGAAAGAGCAAACACCTTATAAGCAGCTTCTAGAGCAAACTATTGTTGAGTTGGAAGATATTTTAGAAGCGCTCAAGTAATCCTATTAACAGTCGGTAAACTCAGTATAAATTGTTGCATTAATAGGCTTTGCCTGTATCATTGCGGCTCTTGCATCGGGGCGTAGCGCAGCCTGGTAGCGCACTACACTGGGGGTGTAGTGGTCGCAGGTTCAAATCCTGCCGTCCCGACCAATTAAATAAAAAAGCCACCTAAAAGGTGGCTTTTTTATTTAACCGCCGGAACGACAGAGATTGAGTGTTATCCTTCGCCTGTGTATCAGGCTAACAACAATCAGATTGTGCTAATACCTAGGTCGGAATTTCCCCAATTAAGAAGATTGGTTAGCCTTGATAATCCCAATTGTTGAACATATTGCAGCTAATATCCAGAGAAGGGGGCCCAGCGCTCCGGGTATTAACGGCAGATAGGCTGGAATAAGAATAAATAGAATAAATCCAATGTCTGTCACGCTAACAACAATCAGGTTGAGCCAATACCCTAAGCGGGAATTTTTCCAATTAAAAAGTATTGCAACTACACTTCCCCACAGCGCGCAAAATAAGAGAGTCTAGGCATCTTGGTAAATTCTCCCCTGCACAATGCCCGGGTCAAGGGTGTTTCCCAGTAAATATACCTTTCTTGCTGCTTCTAGATGAAGAATTCCCCATAGCACGTATAAGATAGAGCCTGATTTCGCAAATAGATTGTTCATTGTTTTTCCTCGCAAAGAGTTGGTATTTTAATACCGGTTTCTTGGTTTCTGATTATTGGTAGGCGTTGTAATATCACATTAAATTGGCTTCATCGCTCAGCAGTCGGTCTGTGGCCTTGAGTTTGTTAGGAAATGACTAGAATCAGACCAGACCGCCGTCGATGAAGACAAAATACTTAGTCCACCGCCAATACAAATATTTGTTTAGCGATAGATTGCCGCACTTTTACAGGTATTTCTTTGCAAAATTGGCGCAGGCTTCTCCTACTACCTTAAGGTGATCATCATTGTCATATAAAGACATATGAGACGCCCCGTCACCAACCTGTACCAATTCTTTGCGAGGGCTTGGAATCGTGTGGAAGTGAGGTATTTCATATTCTGACATTGTGATGTCATCGTAGGCAGAGGTCACCATCAATGTCGGTTGATGAATGATGCGTTTCATATAGGGTGTGGCATCATAAGCAAGAACATGCTCTACGCTCTGAACAGTTGTCCAGTGTTCATGATTTGGCGCTACACTTTCTTTAAACTTCTTGAAAACTGGCCAGGTTTCTGGGGCGGGGAACGTGGACACATCATCATGGGGGTGAGCAGAATGAAGAATTTTGCCGTGCTTGCCGGTTTTGAAACGCTCAACTCTGTCCTTTTCGATCAGTTTCCAAAGGTCGCGCATACTGACGTTAGAGTTGGCTCGAAGTGAGTTATACCAGCCATTAAGCATAGGAACGACACTAATGAGAATTTTAGGGCGCAAATCTAATGCTCCGATGGGGAACACATGTCCTCCGGCATAACTGATTCCCCATACTCCTATGCGATTAGCGTCTACATCAGCACGCTCACATACATACGTAATACCATTAATGACGTCATAAACTTGCTCCATTGGAACGAGGTGTTGCCGAGGCTCACCGTCACTGTCGCCAGTATTGCGATAATCAAAAGTCAGACAAGCAAAGCCAGCATCGACAAAATACTTGGCATATTCAGGCTGGATTAATTCTTTTACGTAGCACCATCCTCCGGCCATCACAATAGTAGGGTAGGGACCTTCTCTTGACTCTGGTGTGTAGAAATGCCCTCTTAGCTTTATTCCATCGCTCATAAATTCAACATCTTCGCGATTCATTTTGTATCTCCTATGTTAATTAAACTAACGTTATTACGTTGTATGTAAATTTGTTTTAAAACTCGATATTTCCGCCTTCTGAAATGGCCTCCATGCCTAAATTTCATCCTCAAGGTTCGAGGACGGAACTAAATAGTCTCGGTTAGTCTCTGCGCATAAACGTCGAAAGCCATATGATTTTTGAGCTGTACCAATCTCAAAGAGATATGTGCTTATCCTAATAGCGATAGCGGAAGAGAGCTCTCGCTTTCACGTCTAGGTACTATACAGTGCAACCGTGTGCAGAGACTGTTAGTGTACTCGTTTATATTTAAAAAAGATACGTTATATCATGTCATTTATAAACATATTTTTAGATTCCCTATTTCGAATAAGGTTGTGTAGTAAAAACTGGAAGGCTTTACTGGTATCCGCAGTACTCGCTAGCGTGGAATGCAGGGGTAGTGATCGGCAACACGCTGGCCAGAGTTTTGCGGAAGAGTTGACGGATGCTGACGTTGAATCTGCCTAGGAGTTTGTAGTGTCGGGTAACGAAAAAGCCCATAAACTGAGCAATACCCAGCATTTAAATCTTTAGGCGTTGTTAACAAATTTTAGTTTGATGAGAATTAAATCCTGCCACTTCGGGCACTTTGTAATCTCCAGTCAGTACCTTTTAGACAGCCTTTTTATTTAACCGATGGAAAGACGCGTTTTTGAGGGTCGTCGCAATATTTTAATTCTCTCGTAACCTGCTTTTCATATAATGAAACCTATTAGTGTTACATTTCCGCTTTAAAAAATTTCTATTTGAAGATCTACCTTAAGGCATTGATTGATACGTAAATATTGATACCTAAAATAGGATTCGTGCTGCTATAGGTGTAGCGCTCGCAGGTTCGAATGCTGTCGTCCTGACCAGTTTTGCGAGAGTTGATGACTCAGGTTCACCAATAACACTCATGGCCGCATATGAGTAAGGACGATTTTGACGATGATTTATAGATACGGAACATAGCGTAGCAAGTGAGGTGCCATGTATATTCTTGCCACAGTGGTCCAGTCTGCCTAATTGCGACGTAGAGTAATTAACTATTAAGAAGTGTTCAGTCTAATTTATGTCTACTGCAAAGAAAGCGCTTTTACCATTTGGTACTACCTCCAGTGCACCTGCCATCGTATTGCCTGATACGGCACTTTTTCTTTCAGAGCGGGGCTCCTTAACCAAAAATTATTTCGAAAACGCTGTAGATCTTTTAAATCGAGAATATGATGCAATACGAAGACTCGCTGAATTAAATGAACTGGTGTATAGCGCCTCATACAATTTCGTACCGCGCGTCGGACAACGCTACCATCTTTATAAGAAAGCCGATGGCACCTATCTGCTCAGCATGATTGAAAACTGGACGTCTCACCAATTTGTGGTTTCTCTAGAATATACCGCTGATAGTGTTTGGAAGGAGGTCAGTTGTTGATAAGGTGCAAAAACTACTGTCGTCGACTGTAGGACAAACACTTGAGGGCACAGGGCGATAGGAATTTTTAGTCTGGGTTGTATGCAAATCATATATGGTATTACCGCACCGCAATTGATCAAAAATCGGTTTTTCAATTCTTGTTATCCACACTGAGTGATAAGCCATTACTGGCGATAATGGCTCGAGGTCTTAGGCTAATGATTTAGTCAGACTGACTTCGGCCTGCACTGCAATCATGTTACAAATCCAAGCGGCGCAAATATCCTTCGTTATCTACACTATTACTATGATAAGAGGCCAAGCTAATACGCCTAGATGTGCACATACATACGAAAGTGGATAAATGTTTGTACTAAGCTGAAGGGGCTCTAATAAAACCCAAGGGGTTTGTTATGAAAGCCATCCTATTTCAGTCATTTTTGGATCTGGTGGAGGCTCAGTATGGAGCTGATATACTTGATGGAATCTTAGCTGACGTCGACCCGCCCAGCGGAGGTATCTATACCACTAGTGGTGATTATTCTCATGTCGAGCTGATTGAATTAATTGTGGCGCTAAGTAAGCGTAGTCATATCTCAGTGTCCAACTTGACTAAAAGTTTTGGCATGTACCATTTTGCTGAATTTATTGCGGCATATCCCCAACTTTTCACTGATCTCCACTCTTCGTTTGAACTGCTGGAAAAGGTCGATAGCTTCATCCATAAAGAAGTTCAAGTGCTGTACCCTGGGGCAAAACCGCCAAAATTCGAGTTTAGTAAAACTGGCCACAATACCATTGAGCTGATTTACCATTCACATCGCTGTATGGGCGATGTGGCTGAGGGGCTGATTCTAGGCTGTGCGGCTTATTATGGTGAAAAGATTAATGTAAAGCGCGAGACTCTCGGTGATGGCAGTGGCTCCATTGAGCGATTTTTACTCACTCAGCAATTTACCGCAATGCGGTAAACCTCAGCCTTGATTATATTATTTTATTTAGCCAGTTAAGTAAGTCTTCATAAACGTCGACTCTGTTAGTTTCATTAAGCATCTCATGGCGACCCTGAAAATACAGTTTAATATCGACTTGGCTTACGCCGGCATCAACTAATACTTGCTGCAGTTTTAACACGCCTCGGCCATTACCGCCCACTGGGTCTTGCTGTCCAGAAAATAAATAAACGGGCAGCTGGCTATCAATTTTTTTCATTGACTGGGGACTCGCTATATCTGCCAGTCCATGAATAAAGTCATACCATGATTGGGTGGTGATGGCACCGCCACACCATGGGTCGTCAATATAATTGTCAACCACTGTATGGTCTTTAGACAGCCAATCTTTTTCAGTGCGCACAGGCTTGAAAGCGCGATTAAATGAACCAAATGATAATTGTTCCAGCAGATTGCTAATGCTGCGGCCACCCAAGCGAGCGCGTTCGAGCCAGGCGACTCCGGCAATTATTTTGCATGCGGCTGATGGCATATAGTTAGAGCCAGATAGGATCAGGCCGATTAGTTTTTGATTATATTGCTGGTGCAGTTGTGCGGGATATAGTTGACAGAATCGTGTCGCCATAAAGGATCCCATGCTGTGACCTAAGATGATCAAGGGAAGTTGATGTTGTTGGGAAAGGAAGCTTATCAGATGCCACTGATCATCAACCATCTGATTCCAGCTATTATGATCACCAAAATGGTAGAGACTATTATCAGCGCTTCCGGTAAGCCCATGGCCACGGTGGTCATTGGCGGTGACCAGAATATCCTGTTGATTAAGAAAATTGGCCAGATCGGCATAACGCGCACTGTGTTCAGCCATGCCATGCATAATATGTAGCCATGCTTTAGGTTTTTCTGGTAACCATTGATGGTAGTGAATGATACCAGTGCCATTGATACCAGTGCCATTGATACCAGTGCTACTAATAATATCTATCGTTTTGCTATGCATAAATTATACGGCCTATGGTTGGCTCTAATATTATCTGGCTGGAGGGGCTATTAAAGCGAATCTGCTCGAGACTGTCACAATAATTTATGCGTATTTTTCCCCTCGATAGAGCGGCCCAATTTTTCATCAATGGCATTTTTTAATAAGCTGACACAAATCGAGCTTTTAAGACGTTTGTCAGTGGTTTGCTTAAGGGCGGATATCACTGCGATATACAGCGGGAACGGTAGTATTTTTTGCTCTTACGCAGGCAGTCTGATTGTGTATCCAGCACTGTATGTTATGCTCTCGCGCTATCTTTTTTGTGTTTGAGACTCCTGTGAATATTACTGTTGCTGTTTGCTTACTTTTTATCTCCTTGCTCCTGTTATGCAAACCTCTAGTGTCTAAATGGTTTGATTGGTTGCTGTCATTAGCATCATGGAAATCTGTTGGTATAGGCAGTATTGTCATTGCTCTGCCTCTATTGCTTTGGAGTATTGGCGCCTTGGGTTGGTATTACCACAGTGCTCGATTGGCAGTATTCTTGATCGGTTTGATGACCTTGCTAAAAGGTATTTATATTCTTACGTTTAATATAACGCCGCTAAAAAACTTGATGCACTCTGTTATTCGTTATTACTACCGCGTTACCATTCCGCTGTCATTTCTATGCTTACTTGCCTCAGTGTTTATTTTAACCCGATCCTATATTGGCCCCGTCCCCGATCTGTCTGACTGTCAATCAACTGATGTACTTGCGGTAAGCTGTGTGGTCACCAATCCTGAGGATATGGTTATTACACCGGATAAGCGGTTTTTACTTGTTTCAGAGTTTGGCGGTATTGCCCCGCTACAAAAGTTAACCTCAGGTCAGCTCGCATTGGTCGATGTTAATAGTAAAGCATCGGTACCCTTAGCCATCATCTATTCAGACAATACTTGGGGCGATGGGCAATGCACTAAAACAGCTGCTAGCCCTTTTAGCCCTCATGGTATCGATTTGGTAGAGCGCAATGATGGTCGCTACCAGCTTGCCGTCGTTAATCATATGGGAGCAGAATCGATAGAGATGTTTGAGCTAGTGGCAGTCGATGCAGTAATCGATGGGCAGCCAGAGGCACCGCCTAAATGGGGTTTAATTTGGCGTGGTTGTGTACTGGCACCGCAAGCAAACTTTTTAAATGATGTTACCTTGCTTAGTGATGGCAGTTTTTTTGTTAGCCATATGTATCATCCTGAGTTTAGTGAGGCGGCGTTTATCTATCAGCAGATCGCTAAACAAGACACTGGTTATATTATGTACTGGAGTGAANNTNCNGGGTTTGGTCAGGTNCCNGCTACCGATGGTGCGATGCCCAATGGGCTGGTGTTTGATGAAGAGAATGATATTCTTTATGTGGCCTACAATATTGGCGATAAAGTAAGCGCTATCGATATTATTAATAAAACAGTGACGCATAGTATCTCTATCGATGGGCCAGATAATTTGGTGTTGGCGGAGGGTACTTTATGGGTCACCTCTCTAGATCATCACCTCCTCGATGCATTGGTCTGCCATGATCTTAGTCCTTGCGCCTTGCCATTTTCCGTATTAGCACTGGATGCAAGTAATCTAAAGTTAACTGAGCGTTGGGCATTTACCCAGCAGCCTTTTGGTTTGCCGACAGTGGCGCTNCCACTTAAAANCNAGACATTNAATCAGGTGTTTATNGGNACATTTAATGGNGATAGGTTGGCTTATTTTGAAAGAGGTGTAGAAATTAAGTCCGATGAAAATAAGGTTCTTGCGCAAGGTGATACCGTAGACGTTGTCTCCAGTCTTCGTACTTCCTCAGAATAACGGTGAGGCAATTGGGCGACGGCTTAATAATCTAATGATTACTATAAACGGAGTCTTGGCATAAATTTGCAGTAAGGTGGCAGGGTTGTACGAATAAAAAAGGGTGGCTTATTAAGCCACCCTTTTTGTTACTACATCACTACGCCTTAAAAGTGCTTACGCAGTGTCAAACCATAGGTACGTGGAGGATTTGGGTATCCACTGAAGCTACCTGGCTGCGCAGGCGTTGGAAACGCTGAGATCAGGCTTTCATGATCGGTGAGGTTGCGACCCCAGATCATCGCATCCCAACCACCGGTCTCACTGCTAAAGCCTAAACTAGCATTGAGATTGTCGGAGCCGCGCATAGCAATGCTAGCAGGGATCAAATCAGCAAGCTTCACGTCCTTTTCATGCAGATATTCAAGACGGAAGAAACCATCTATCCCACCAGACACTTCAAAGTTGTAGGTTGCATTAACGTTGTAGCTTAGTTCATGCACTCCAGCCGGCGACTGACCGCTAAGATCAATAGTACTTTGACCTGCTGGACAGAGATACTCTGGGTCTGAGAGGCCAGTGGTATCACAGGTGCCGTTTAAGAACTCATCATAAACTGCATCGATATACATGGCTGATAGTCCCACAACCAGATTCTCTGATAGAGCGAAAACACTATCTAACTCTATGCCCTCATGAGTTTCCTTACCAGCATTTTCAAGATTGAATCCCGTACCACCGAAGACATTAGACTGAAATCCCTTAATTGTCTGGTCAAAGTAGGCAAGATTGAGATAGCCATTGTCGAAGGTAGCTTTTAAACCTACTTCAATATTAGTTGCCTCTTCAGGATCAGCTGTACGATTACCTGGGGTGCGTCCATCAACGGATAGATTTACCGAGGTAGCTTTAAAGCCTGATGAATGGCTGGCATAAACTGTCATAGAGTCAGTCATGTCGTAGGCCAAACGGAATGTGTGAGTCAAATCATCTGACTTGAACACTCCATTTTCCTCAGCACTACCACCATATGCTGGGAACGGAGGAACCAACTGTAACCCAGTTAACGAGTCAAAAGGTCCACCGGCAAGAGGAAGTGCCGCAAATGGATCATTCACCGTGACATCGGAGACAACTGTTTTCTTGTCTTCTGTGTAGTTTAGTCCAAGGGTAACAGTCATTTTATCACTTAGATTATAGTCAAGCTGAGTGAATATAGAGGTGGCAACCCCATCCATAGCAAATGCTTCTTTTGGAAGGCCTGTTCCTGGTTGGAACCAAGTTCCTGCCAAAAGGGCAATCCCTGGAGTTAGGTCAGCTCCGGCTGCATTGCCTCCGGCAAGGTAAGCCATTTGATCAGCAGGGTNTGCTGTAGGTAAGAGCAGCGCAGCAATTGTCGGGTCACCGCCTGCAGCTATNTCACCCTGAATGGCTCCTGATAATGTTAGCAATGTTGCTACANNGCTTAGTCCGCCNGGTAAAGCAGAACCAATCAAAAAGTCGGCAAAGGGATAAACATCAGCCCCATAGATAAGCGTACGCTCAGTATCAACTTCTTCATCGGAGTGGAATAAGCCGACCATCCACTGTAAGTCACCGTCACCATTAGATGTTAGTCGAAGTTCTTGGGTGAAGCTCTTGATAGTGTAATCAACACGATTTTCGCCTAGCAAGTCCGCTGGAGAGAAGTCTGCATCGAAATTAGAATCCAGTGACTGACGCCGAGATGAGGTGATCGATGTTAGCGTTGCGTAATCTAGATCTTTATCAATCTGAATAGAAACACCTTTACCTTCCAACTCATTGGACGGTGTAACATTCATATTCATCTTTCTTGCCCATGGATCTACGGGTGCAGTTGCCTTACCCTGTTGTGCAGCGATCCCTGCGGCAACTNGGGTTGCGNNGCCATAGACTAGGCCACTGGCGGCACAACAAATTTCATCAATCTCATTGTAATCGGCGATTAAGCGTATGGTTAGATCATCAGCAGGTTCAAACAGCAATTGTCCACGAACTGCACTACGATTGCGCTCATTAACGCCATTTCCGGTTGTGATATTGGTGCCGTAGCCATCGGAGGAATTATCACTGGCAGATAGTCTGTACGACACATTATCGCTTATGGGTCCGGTGATGCTACCTTTGATAATACGAGCACCGTAGTTGCCACCGGTTGCTTCAATCATGCCGCCGAAGCTATCCTCAGGAAGCAGCGTAGATATGCTGATTACACCAGCAGATGCATTTTTACCAAAGAGTGTCGATTGTGGGCCACTTAGGACTTCAACGCGCTCAACGGTGGGCAGGTCGGCCAGTGCTGACGCTGATCGGCTTCTGGGAACGCCGTCAATATAAACGCCTACAGCAGGTTCAATACCTGGATTATTGGCGCCATTACCGTAACCGCGAATAGTGAAGTTAGTTTGCGCAGAGCTCTGCAACTGGTTAACGCGTAGTGATGGAACAGATGTTTGCAGATCAAGAATATCAACGATAGCGGCGCGTTGAATAGTTTCGCCACTAGTTACAGATACGCTCACTGGAACATCTTGCAATGACTGCTCGCGCTTGTTCGCAGTAACTACAATTTCATNGATTTCAGCAGTTTGAGCTATACCTGCTGACATTGCACCTGCGATCGCAACCGCTAAGCGTAGACGTTTGGAATGAATAAGATTCATGATTTCCCCTCAAATATATGAATATTTTTTTTCTTTGTGTCGTTTTTGGAGACCCATTTGGCGGTTCTCGACCCAACTGCTCTAACTCTATCTACCATCGCGTTGGATATCAACCTTTATACACAGTGTTTTTGGTGCTTTGGTCAGGGTTTATCAAGACTCTATGGTCACTTTATACTCGAAAATAAGCTTCGATACTCGGTTTGATACAAAGGTCATGACGTTGCGTAAGACACATATATTTTGAGAGGAGCCGAATTGACTGATATGCGTACGATGACGTCGGAAAGGTACACCGAAAGGTTCACAGAGGACCAGCTGTCGCGAATTATCGAGATGGCTTGGGAAGATCGAACGCCATTCGAAGCAATAGCGTTTAATTTTGGCTTAAATGAGTCGGCGGTGATCAGTCTGATGCGGCGGCAGATCAAGCCCAGTTCGTTCAGGCTGTGGCGCAAGCGGGTATCGAGCCGTAAGACCAAGCATCAATCCCTGCGCTCGCCAGAGGTCAGTCGTGGCTACTGCCCCAGTCAATACAAACGTTAAGTTAAATGGAGCGCCGATATGAAAAAAAGTACCTTGNTTGTCACTTTTATGCTGGTCTTAACTGNTATGGCTGANGTGGTGGCCGANACNCNNTGGGTAGATNGGTTCGATAATGANCCNCANCGNCNNTGGNNTTATGTTAGCGATCAGGTCATGGGCGGAGTGTCTGAGGGTACTATGGTGTTTGCACTGGACGGAGATGATCATTTCGCACGAATGACAGGTCGTGTCAGTACCGAGAATAATGGCGGTTTTATCCAATTTCGCCGCGCTATCGCCAAGGGGGCACTCGATTCCGCTGATGGTGTCTATCTACGCGTTAGAGGTAACTCGCAGCGTTACTTTGTGCATATGCGCACGTCGGGTACTGTCTTACCCTGGCAGTACTATCAAGCCAGTTTTGACGTCACTGAGCAATGGCGTACTATCAAGCTGCCTCTAACAGACTTTCAGCGCTCTGGTTCTTGGTTACGAGCTAACCTTAAGCCGGCGTCGATTCGCAGCATCGGTGTGGTGGCCTTTGGTCGTGATCATCAGGCACAGATCGATGTCGCTGAGATAGGCTTTTACCGTTAAGCCGCTTTACTCTATTATCAACGCTCCGGTTAATTGACTGAAAAGGGTGTTTTGACAATGAGCGATTCAAGAGTGACAGATGGGCGCGGCAAACTATATAGCAGTATCTTGGACACCATAGGCAATACGCCTTGTGTTCAGGTTAAAAAAATAGCGCCAGAGCACGTGCGGCTCTATGTTAAAGCGGAATTTTTTAATCCGGCGGGTTCGGTTAAAGATCGATTAGCGATCAGTATTATCGAAGAAGCCGAGCGCAGCGGCCAGTTGCAGCCCGGGCAAACCGTTATTGAAGCGACCAGCGGCAATACGGGCGTAGGCTTGGCCATGGTCTGCGCGGCGAAGGGCTATCCTTTTATTGCCACCATGCCTACCAGTGTCTCTATAGAGCGGCGTAAGTTAATGCGCTTTTTAGGCGCTCAGGTGATTCTTACGCCCAAGGCCGATAAAGCCATGGGCTGCTATCTTAAAGCGGTAGAACTTGCTGAAGCTAATGGTTGGTTCTTAGCGCGACAGTTTGAAACCGATGCAAATGCGAAAATTCATGAAAATACCACAGCACAGGAGATTCTTGCCGACTTTACCGATGATCGCCTTGATTATTGGGTAACCGGCTATGGTACCGGTGGTACTTTCTCTGGTGTGGCCAAAGTGTTGCGAGAACAGCGCCCAGACACAAAGATAATACTTAGCGAGCCCGCTAACGCGCAGTTAGTGCAGAGTGGTGAGCCACAGCAGCGCACTGCTGACGGTTCCCCTCAAGGTAGCCATCCAGCCTTTGAACCCCATATGATTCAGGGTTGGACACCAGATTTTATTCCCGCCGTGCTGCAAGAGTCCATCGATAATAAACGCTTTGACCAACTTGTACCGATTGATGGGCAAGAGGGCATAGAGGCGTCAAAGTTATTGGCGCAAAAGGAAGGCATTTTTACCGGTATCTCAGGTGGGTCGACATTCGCTGTGGCGCTAGATATAGCCAAAAACGCCGAGCCAGGCACCGTTATTCTATGTATGCTCCCAGATACCGGTGAGCGCTATTTATCATCACCACTGTTCGATGATGTCGGTGAAGATATGGATGAGGCTGAGTTGGCATTATCTCAGTCAACGCCGGGGTTTCATTTAAATGAGTAGCCTACGTCTGGCGCGCCGCATACGCTGCTAACTGCTCGGCAGAGGCGGGGGGTTGGTGTTTTTCCTTCCACTCGCTGTAGGGCATGCCATAAATCTCTTGGCGTGCTTGCTCATAATCCATCGCAACACCGTGCTCCTCAGCGGCTGCGGCATACCACTTGCTCAAGCAGTTACGGCAGAAATTGGCCAGTATCATCAAATCTATGTTTTGCACATCTTTATTGTTGTCGAGATGCTCGAGCAGACGGCGGAAAGTGGCGGCTTCAATAGCGGTTTTACGTGAATCAGAGGTCATGGGGTTGCAAGTCCAGTGGTTAAGCGAATCTAGCGTTGCAGTATAACCTCAATTACCCTTAAAAGGTCCCTGTGACTTTTACGAGCGCCCACTAGTGGGGCGCTCGTTGTGGCGTCGGTAAAAGTGCTGCTGTAACAGCACCGGCGGACTACTGCTGTTGCTGCTGTTGCGCTCGTAGCTTTAGCAACCAGCTATCATGGCGTTGCTCAGCATCGTAGAAAACGGCGGCAGTAAAACAGGCCATAAATAGCAAAATAAAGTGGCTAGCGATGCTAATTCCCATATAGATAACGCTGCCCACATAGATGCCAAACACCACCGACCACATCCAAGCCAGCACGGTCATAATCCACAGTCGAGACACCGGGTCAGGGATATGCCGAAGTGGATTTTTGTTGTGGTCCATAACCGCGTTGTAGCAATCGTAGAACCAAAGAAACGCTAGTTTTATTTTCATTTTGTTACCCTCTGCTTGGTTGACTTGAGTCAAACATTTGCTTTTATTTTTCTTCCTAACATTTGCAGTTACGGGGGTGATTTTTTTTTGGATCAAACAGCCTTGTATTCAGCTGTATAATTGAGTTTAGCCCTACAGATAGCACTTTATGGCTAAAGACTCAGGTTAACAAGTTATTGCTCTAGACATTAAAAAGTCCCTGAAAACACGAGGGACTGTATGTGGCACTCTCAGACTTATCAGTGCAGTGATGAACCTATAACAGAACAACTGGTGCGGTAAATCTCATGTGCTAGCTATGGGGTCGCTAGAAAGGTAACTTTAAAGGTAACTTTGTATTTTTTACAAGGGCTAGAAAGCAAAAAGCCCTTGAAAGACAAGGACTTATGCGTATTGTATGGCGCACTCGGAAGGATTCGAACCTTCGACCGCCCGGTTCGTAGCCGGGTACTCTATCCAGCTGAGCTACGAGTGCGTTTGGGACTCATTTCTGAGGTAGCGCACTATAGGTGAGGCACTGGGTTGAGTCAATAGCGATGGCGCTACAATGCAGTGTTTTTGCGGTTTCGCTTCAGCGGAAGGCAATAGGTACTTGCAGGGTATCTTTCAACTCCTCCATTACCACATAACTAGTCGACTCCTGTACGGCCGGTAATTTGAGAATACGGTGACCCAATAGCTCTCTATAGGCGGCCATATCGGCGACTCGAGCTTTTAATAAATAGTCATAGTTACCAGACACCAAGCAGCAACTCTGTATATTTTCTAGATCGAGCACTGAGCGACGGAATTCCTCGAAGTTTTTCTGCGACGTATGGTTAAGCCTAATCTGTACAAAGACGACGAGGCCGGCATCGAGTTTTTCTGGGCATAGTTGCGCTGAATAACCCAGAATATAGCCGTTTCTTTCTAGGCGTTTGACGCGTTCAATGCAAGGGGTGACGGAAAGACCAACCTCGCGAGCAAGGTCGGTATAACTGATGCGGCCGTCGCGCTGCAGGCAGCGCAGTATTTTGCGATCAATTTTACCGAGGTTGTCCGATATTGATGAAGAGGTAGGCATTAGCAAAATATCCTGTTATTTTTTGATTTGTAGAAATATATTTAGTATTACGGGGGAAATAAGTAAGAAATATTATCATTTATTCATAAAATTACCATATAAATAATATTTGTCATTATGACGTTAAGAGGTAATTTTTATGTTGGTCGGTGTACCCAAAGAAATAAAAAATCACGAATACCGCGTTGGTTTAACGCCAGCCTCAGTCAATGAATTAGTCAAGCGAGGACATCAGGTGCTGGTAGAGCGCAATGCGGGTGCGGCTATTGACTTTTCCGACACGGAATACAGCGATGCTGGCGCCGAGATTGTAGCGTCTGCAGGCGAGATATTTGCTCGTGCTGAGATGATCGTCAAGGTTAAAGAGCCACAAGCGGCTGAATGCCGGATGTTGCGCGAGGGGCAAATTCTCTATACCTATTTACATCTCGCGCCTGATCCTGAGCAGACCGAATTGTTACTGGCGTCTGGCGCGACCTGTGTGGCCTACGAGACTGTCACTGATGATCAGGGCGGTTTGCCACTCCTTGCGCCTATGTCGGAGGTAGCAGGGCGTATGTCGGTGCAGGCAGGCGCTCATCATCTTGAGAAGGCGCAGGGTGGGCGTGGGGTGCTACTGGGCGGTGTGCCCGGTGTTGCTCCCGCTAAAGTGTTGGTTATTGGCGGTGGTGTGGTTGGTGATAACGCCGCCGCTATGGCGGTTGGTATGGGTGCGGATGTCACATTGCTCGATCGATCTATCCCTCGACTACGTGAATTGGATGCAAAGTATGAAGGCAGGGCACGTTGTGTCTATTCCACTAATGCAGCAATTGAGGAATATGCCCTTGAGGCAGATTTGGTCATTGGAGCGGTGTTAATTCCCGGTGCTGCGGCACCGAAACTGTTGTCGAAAGCGCTTATTGGTCGCATGAAGCAAGGTGCAGTTGTAGTTGATGTGGCGATTGATCAGGGCGGCTGTTTTGAGACATCGCGGGCCACTACCCATGAACAGCCCACCTATGTTATCGATTCGGTGGTGCATTATTGTGTTGCCAATATGCCGGGTGGCGTGGCGCGCACGGCGACCATTGCACTGAATAATGCGACATTGCCCTATGCACTGGCGTTGGCAGATGATCCGGTCAACCGATTGTTTATCGATAAAAACCTACAGAATGGTTTAAATGTACATAAAGGTAAGGTGACCTACAAAGCTGTTGCCGATGCGTTGGGCCATGCCTATGTGCCTGCAGATGAAGCGCTAAAAGTGTAATGGTTAATTGGAGCTAGGGTAGGTTATAGAGTGGCGGTGGTTAAGCTTAATAAGCATTTTCCCTGCCGCCACTTAGCCCACTTACGGCGCTTCCGCGATAAAAGTCGCTCTAACAGGAGCGGGATGACCTTCGATGGTTTTGCTGTGATCATCTGGGTCAAGAAAATCTTCCAGTGACTCAAAGTGCATCCAATCGGTCGCGCGCTGTTCATCGGTGCTGGTAACGGTGCTATCTACCATACGCGGATTGACCAAACCGGTTTTACGCATCCAGCTGAGCAAGGTATCTATCGACGGTAAAAACCACACATTGGGCATTTTAGCGTAGCGCCCCTCGGGCACTAATACCTTGCCCTGTGCCCCCTCAACTACCAAGGTTTCTAGTATTAACTGCCCGCCTGGGCGCAGTAGCTCTTTGAGTTCGCGCAAGTGATCCATGGGTGAGCGACGGTGATAGAGAATGCCCATAGAAAAGACGCTATCAAAAGCGCAGACATTTTTCGGCAGTTGTTCTATACCCAGAGGTAATACATCCACAGGTAAATCTGCACCGGCAAAATGTTTGATGGCATGAAATTGAAAAACAAATTTTACCGAGGGGTCGATGCCTATTACCCGTTTTGCGCCAGCACCAAGCATGCGCCAACAATGGTAACCATTGCCACAGCCGACATCGAGAACAAGACGATTATCGAGCGGCTGACAATGGGGCAGTATGCGATCCCACTTCCAGTCGGAGCGCCATTCGGTATCAATGGGTAAGCCGAACAGGTTGTAGGGACCTTTGCGCCATGGGTGTAACCCCATCAATGTTGCTTGCAAGGCCAGCCGCCGCCCTTTGTCCATCAAACTGGGATCGCCAATCAGTACTTGATCTTTAAGCTCAATATGAAGAGGGTCTATTTCTGGTAATCGTTTTAGTGTTTCTTGCCATTC
>NYXU01000071.1 GCA_002685715.1 Porticoccaceae bacterium
AGTTATGCGCAGGTCGACCGCTACGCTAGCAATTACTAGTGCCTGATTTCTGTTGTACCCATAGGTAGCCACTATGTAATTGATCATACCATCGAGGGCATTGCGAGCTGCTATGGTTATATCGTTGGACACGTTGCCCAGGAGCCCTAGCACTCTTGAATCGAGATAGTCCATATGAGGGGGTACATCACCTTCTTTTTTAACAGGTATTCCAGTTACCGCATAAAATCGTTCAGACGGGATATCTAAGAACCGTGAAACACCCTCATAATGAGGGCCATATGCCAGATCTGGTCCATTGCTAAGCAACTCCGTGCTAATAAGAATATCTGCCGACATCTCGATCGCCGTTCCCGATACTTCGCCATCCCCCTGCGCATAGTGCAGATCGCCAATGGTAAGGCCGCAGCCTTCTATAAAGCACGGTAGATAGACCGATGAACCAGACTGTAAATAACGAATGTCCATATTTCCACCGTGTTCACGGGGCGGAACGGTGCGCAGGCATTCGTTGGAGGCAGACCCATCAGGGCCGCAGATTGCCGAGGGCGTCGCTTTGTTGGAAACCGGTAACATAACCTGTCCGCCCGCATCGGCGAGCTGCTGTTCGCGGTGCAATATCGTTTGCAATTGGTCGGGTCCGGGTAGCGTCGACACGATACCTGGGAAACTCGCGTTGGGTATACGCACGCCTGGAATATCATCGCTTACGGCGAACTCTTTATTCAGCCGCCAGATCGCTAAAAACTGGCCTTCCATCAGATCGCGGATAAAACCACCACTGCCGAAGGTGTAGCCATACTCTCCAGGGTCAATGCTGATTATGGTGACCTTTAATACATCGCCAGGTTCCGCACCTTCGATATACACGGGTCCTGCCATAGGATGAGCGAAGTTGCTGTCCATGTCATAAAAACGCGATTTATCCAGGATGCTCGCCCGCAATACTTCGCTCTCTTCTGTGTCTCCCCGTTGCGCTGCAATAGTGCCCAAAACATCGACTGCATCGCGGGTATGGAACAAGATGGTCTGCCCAGGCTTGACCCGATGGGTCATTGGTATCGACGGGTGTAATCGATTAATGCAGCTTGCATCTTCAATGCAAAGTCCGTGAGTTGCGCCGACAACGACGGTGGCAGGGTCATAAATAGCATCAGCATACACAGAAGTGATGGACAAGAAATGAGCAAAGAAAGGCGACACAATCAAAGTGACTAAAAACAGTATGTTTTTCATTGTTATTCTCTGGGGGCTAATCACTCACTCAGAATAGTATGTACTCGCAAAATTTGAGTGGTACGTCAGCCGCCTAATCTGAAATGTTCCGCAATCATTCGCCGTTGCGAACTTCCAACCATGATCAATTACTGTCGGAAGTTATCAAAACTAAAGTATATTTTCCAACTTTAACTTCTTTCATCTGAAGAAGCGCCTCATCAAATACCCACGCCTCACTCGGCTTCTTAGCATTACTGCCACTAGCCTTATATTTGACGGAATAAAGGTTAGCATCTCTAATAAGATATTGTATTAGAACCTTTAACCTTTTTAAATCCGCTATGCGTACTTTAGCGGTTGCTTCAGACCCCACCGAAGAACAACGTTCAGCTAGATGCGTCTTATTCAGCGGCAAGACCCCATCAGCCTCTTCCATTAAGGCCAGTGAGCGCTGAAGCGCATCCCATGACAGCAAGTGGTCTACAGTAATATCTAGTGGTACTGATGAGAGAATAAATACTCTACGCTGCTTGTTGTCCTTGTGTGGCCGCAGCAATCTCAAGCGATCTATCGCCTGCGTAGACTCCGTCTCCCTAATCTGCTCCATGATTGCCTGAACACGATGATCAGGATGTAATTGAACAGTCGTGCTGTCATAGTCGCCACTGGCGAGCCTGTAACCTCTTCTACTATCATTGCTAAACGGCCTGCTTCCAGACTTCTCAGTCAGCGTCTTAATAGCCTCCTCGTCGTCCCAGAAGATGCCTCTAGCGTTCGCTTCCACATCTGTTGATGATGGCTGTTCACGACCAATGATTATCACATTTTCATATTCACTGAACGTATTAAGTCCCCTGATACTATTGAAGTGCACTACAGTTGCACCAGCGTATTCGCCATGTTCACTTGTTGCTGACTCGCCTTCCAACTAGATTTTACTGATCGACATATAGATTTAGTAGAGGAGGGATATGAGCTAGCAATTCGTATTGGCGAATTACAGGACTCAAGCTATCAGGCGCGGAGACTAGCCGCAATTAGTCATGTTTTGTGCGCTAGCCCCGACTATTTAAAAAGAATGGGTCAACCCAAAAACTTGGACAACATAGACAGGCACGCATTTTTACAGTACGGGTTCGGCAATCAAACTAGCATTGAACTAAAGGGTGTAAAAGGGAGCACCTTCCAGTTAAAGCTAAATTCAAAAATGCGTGCTAATAATGGGGATTTTTTATTAGATATGGCTAAGAGGGGGCACGGAATTACCTATTTACCCAAATTTATTGCTTATAAGGCTCTTGCTAGCGGAGAGCTTAAACCTGTTCTTTCGCAATATGATTTACCTAAATTAAATGCCTATGCTGTGTATCCAAAAAATCGCTTTTTATCTCAACGCTGTCGACTTTTGATTGATCACATTGCTGAAAATTTAGGTGAAACACCATACTGGGAGAATGATCTCCAAACCTAATCATAATCAGACGACCCCACTCTATAAAGATAAGCAAAAAAGCTTATTGAATTTATTGAATAAAATGACATAATACATGCCATAAATATGGTTCCTATTTTAATTTTCACCAATTTCCAGAATAAAACTCTATCTATAAGGACTCTGCAATGAACTCGAATGTGAAACAATTTTTGTCGGATACAGGTGCTAAGAAGCCTGTTGTCTGTGGCCCTATGTACCCAGGATCAAATCCTGAGCTGGTGGCGGCAGTGTCNGATTCTGGTGGTTTCGGNGTAGTGCAGCCAGTCGCTTTAACCTCNCTTTATGGTCATGANTTTCGTGAAGGGNTNCAGTTNATAAAGCAATTGACTGATAAACCCTTTGGTGTCAACTTCACCATTTTTGGTGGGGCCAATAAGAAATATCATGAGCAGATGAAAGAGTGGATGGAAATATCCATTGAAGAGGGGATTAAATTTTTTCTNACCTCTTTAGGTAAACCGGATTCGGTGGTTAAAACGGCNAAGGAGCATGGCATTAAGGTATATCATGATGTCCCTAACAAAAAAGTTGCTTTGGCGATGCGTGACTCTGGTGTTGATGGNCTTAATTGCATTAATTGGCGCGGGGGTGGTCAGACTGGTATACAAGCTGCAGAGCAATTTATGGAGGAGTTGCATGATATTGATATGCCCTTGATCTGTGCCGGTGGTATCGGTAATGCCAAAGATTTTAAGCAGGCGTTAAAATTNGGTTATGCGGGTGTTCAGTTGGGGACCCGTTTTTTAGCCACTAATGAATGCATGATCACTGATTCTTATAAGCAAGCGATTGTCGACTCCTCTGAAGATGATATTGTTTGGACCAACAAAATTGCCGGTAATAACTCTTCAGTAATAAAGACCGATGATATTATGAGAGGCGGGTTACAAACTGGNCCCGTGATCAATTATATGCTGCGTAAACCGAGTTTAAAAAAGTATGCGAGGATGTGGTTGATGAGTAAAGGCATTCGTAACTACAGTAAAACCGCCTTTAGTGACGATGTTAAGTTTTGGCAGGCTGGTAAAGGATTGGGTAATATCACGTCAGTTGAATCAGTTGCTGATGTGATGAAAAAGTTTAGCCTTCCTCGTTAGGCCGGTTGAAGATCTACCATAAGCGCCAAACATTCGATTTCCCTACTATCGCACCCCTTCTCTGCAGAGAAAGCAGGGAAGGACTGTGCTCGAATACATCGCGTAGAGTATATGGATACGCGCAGGTTGCTTTGCTCTGTACGTCTATTGGTAAAGTATAAGCCAGCTGTAAATGTACAGTGCGGCAAACCCAAACATCAGTGATGTTCTAAAAAGAATCTTAAAGCCAAGCTCTACATNGGCAAGATATTTACGTCTATTGATCATAAAAAATGTTCCTATGNAATTTNNTAGATGCGAATGATTATCATTTACATTNAAGAAAAGGTCAACTAGAATGACTGAAAATTTCATTTGTGTGACTCAACTGTTAGGAACGATTCGTTATGAAACTTCGATTTTTATGTGTTAATCACCGTATGGAGCTAGAAGGCAATGTCAGCAAAGCTATCCAGTTTTGGCAGGTTGGGCTCGATACAGGGCAGTATTATCGTGATCATATGCTGTGGTCGGACGCGCTGCCGCATTTAGGTTGCGCCTTTGAAGTGGCGGAAATATTGTTCACTAAGCGGATGATTGAGCCCGAGGTGGCATGTGATTGGTTTAGCCGCTCGGCACTTCTCTTGGCCAGCACATTTGCCAACGGTCATTACTGGGCGCAGGCGGAAGAGGTGACATGGATGGCTATCAACAAATTGGAAGATGATCTCCCTCGTCACGCCAATAGCAGCGAATGGGTCAATCGTTACCTCTGTGATCAATATCGTCATCTCAATCAATTAATAACGGCAAATAAACAGGTCAGACCATCTGTGATCAGCAGAGCGCCTGAGCCTGAATCGCTGGTTCAAGTTCACTGAAGAGATTGAGACAACGACAATAAGATCCCATCACAAGATTATTGGTGGTGAGCAGTTGGAGTATGTTGATTGATGTTATCTTAGGTATACTTTGCCGCCTGTAATAATACGAAACTAACATTCAGAAATGCTCCATTTAGGATTACACTTTTTAGTGCCGGCGTTGCTAGCTGGTATTTTTTATCGCAATAATTGGCGAGTTGCTTTTCTAGTGATGATGGCGACTATGCTTGTTGATCTTGATCATCTGTGGGCTAATCCCATTTATGATCCCAATCGATGCAGTATTGGCTTTCACCCTCTCCATCGNTTACCTTTTATAGCAATTTATCTCGTACTTTGCTGTATCCCTCGGTGGCGGCTTGTGGGGTTGGGGTTATCTGTGCATATGNCATTAGATGCATTGGATTGNCAGGTGACTAATGGGATTTGGATGAACTAGGCGTCTTGTCTTTTAAATTAGGCCGATTTTAGATTAGGCCGATTTTAGATTAGGCCGATTTTAGATTAGGCCGATTTTAGATTAGGCTGATACCGTGCCTACCGTGTGATTATAATTTTTGCCAGTCCATAGTGCCGTCGCTACAGAGGTTGCCGAGAGTAAATAGTTCGGCCAGNCTTAATCGTTTCGAGTACCACAATATCCTTAATATTTTCAGGCTCAACCTCGNTAGGGTTTTTGTCTAGTATCACTAAATCAGCCAGCTTGCCAATTGCTAGAGAGCCTTTATGGTTCTCCTCAAAATGTTGGTAGGCTGGCCAGATTGTCATGGCTTTGATCGCATCCANAGGGCTGAGTTTGTGTTCTTGACCGAGAATTGCGCCAGTTCTTGTCGTTCGATTAACAGCACTGTGCATTACTCGCATAGAGTTTGGGAAGGTAACCGGCGCATCGGAGTGGATAGAGAACTTCATACCTCGGGCCATTAGCCAGCCTGTAGGAGAAATATTTTGCGCGCGTGCCGGCCCTGCCACTGAATCTCTATGCCAATCGCCCCAATAAAAAGTGTGCATAGGAAAGAGTGCGGGAAATACCTTCAGTTGTTCAATTTTAGTCACTTGGTCCTTACGTAAGAATTGACCATGAATTAGTACAGTTCTAGCATCTGAGCTATCGAAACTTGCCTGTGCCTGTTCGGTACTGCGGATAAATTGATCAATAGCAGCATCGCCATTGGCATGAACCATCAATTGCCATTTATTTTTGTAGGCCAAGTTAAACCACTTTAGAGCTAATTTATCGGACAGCGCACCGTATCCAGCGAAGTTTTTATTATGGTTAGCCGGTGGTCGATGATATGGATGAGTGAACCAGGCGGTTTTGCCTTGCGGGGACCCATCCAATGTTAGTTTAACGCCACCGATACGGAAGTTATTGGTGTAGTCGCGAGAGATAAATGGTTGGTAAGTTGGGGTATTGATATTGACCTTAACGATATCTGGGTATGACACCACATCTANATCTAATACGTTAGCTTGNGAGGTTGCAACTAATGCTTGTAGTGAAAGCGCATCGGTTTTGCCATCTTGCACTGTAGTAAAACCATTGGCCGCGTAGGTTGCNTCACCAGCTTTNANAAAGGAGACATACTGCTGNGGAGAAAATTTGGGGATAAGGCTAAAAAGAGCAGNNAAATGCGCNGTCTCCTGTAATACNCCATTGGGCGTTNTNCCGTCTGCTTCNCGTTCAATAACACCGCCCATGGGNTTAACTGACTCAGCATTGATACCAACCAACTCTAGNGCCNTAGTATTGTATACACCTAAGTGTCCNGATTGATGCAGAGCAAATATAGGAATATCTNNGGTGACTGCATCCAGTTCATGNCTGGTTGGATGACGTTGCTCCAGCANTTGTGAGTCATCATAGTTAAATCCCATGACCAAATTATGCTCGCTGGCAATATCTGAATTGAGCAAATAGTCTCGCAAAGTTTGCTGTAGCTGACTGATGTTGTTAACCGGACCATCGGGTGCCGGTAATAAATTGGCAGCATTGGCTTGAATCGCCACCGCTGATAGATGGCTGTGAGCATCGACAAAACCCGGCAACATGGTTTTGCCTTCAAGGTTAATTACTGCGGTATTGTTGCCCTTATGCTGGCTTACTGCATCAATAGGGCCGAGGGCGATAATACGCCCAGCCTTAATTGCGATTGCTGCGACAGTGCCGAGGCTGTCATCAACAGTGATTATTTTGCCGTTGATATAAATACTGTCCGCTTCTAATGTTGAGATGGGCTTTTTGCAGCCCCAAAGACCAGTGATTAGAAGGCTTATGACGAGCAACGGTATACTGGGGTGGGGCATGGCATTAATACCTTTTTGTTGTTATCGCGTAACAGTACTAGACTATTAGATCTCCTGCTAGTACTCCTATTTTTAAGGTTAGTATGTTTTAAATGACTGTCGCGATTGGTAGCTTGATAGACTTAGAATTAATTAATCAAGTGATTGATGATGCAGTCATGTCTTGGCCTGTATCTGAGCGAAACAAGCGCCTCTCTGTGCCTGTTTTACGTTATGACCAGCAAGACTTTAGGCAATATCGTTTTCTGTTATATAAAGAGGCAGGTCGAGTCGTTGGCGTAGCGGCGTGGGATNCTGAAAATATGCTAGTCACCGTCAACGGATGTGGTCATCTTCTGCACGGGCTGTATATTGCACCATCATATCAAGGTCGAGGCTATGGTCGGCGTTTAATGGAGGAGGTGTTTTTGGCCTCTGAAATGTTGGGTGCTGATGGTCTGTTAGTCAAAGCCCAGAAGGNNGCAGTAGGTTTCTTTAGNCATTGTGGTTTAACGGTTTTGCCNGNNCAGGATTCAACTGATTATCCTTATATGTTCTGGTACCAGAGAGGACATATCTAATGGCGTATTTCGGTGAACCCCCAGTCTACATTGCCAAAAAGTTTAATAAAAATAGATGTTACTATTGAATCCNACCAACACTTTGTAAAAGAGACTCCCTATGAAACTTGATCGAGAATTGGATATCGTNGTCTATGGCGCNACAGGGTTTACTGGTCGGCTAGTTGTCGAATATTTACATAAGCAATATGGCGTTAATAGCGATGTCAATTGGGCGATGGCAGGGCGCAATAAAAGCAAGTTAGAGCAGGTGAGAGATGAAATGGGGATNTCTTCTGCTGTGCCNTTAGTGGTTGCGGACTCTGCCGATCTGGATTCGATTAAGGCGATGGTCGAACGCAGTGCGGTGATCTGCTCAACGGTGGGTCCCTATCAGCTGTATGGCAATGAATTGGTTGCGGCCTGTGCGATGGCTGGCACCGACTATGTTGATTTATGTGGTGAGCCGGGCTGGATGCATAAAATGATTGCTGAACACAGTGAAGCGGCACAAGCCAGTGGCGCGCGAATTGTCTTCTCTTGTGGCTTTGATTCTATTCCTTTTGATTTGGGCGTGCTGTTTTTACAGCAGACTGCCGAGCAAAAATTGGGTGCCACAGTACCTCGTGTCAGTGGCCGTGTGCGAACGATGAAGGGCACTTGGTCTGGTGGTACATTAGCCAGCTTCCGCGCGACTATGGCCGCAGCAGCAAATGATCGCGAATTGATTAATGTGTTGCGAGATCCGTTCTCCTTAGCTACAGGGTTCACCGGCCCCCAGCAACCATTGGGAAATAAACCAGAATTTGATGAGCGGCTGCAGAGCTGGGTTGCCCCCTTTGTGATGGCGACTATTAACACCAAAAATATTCATCGTTCTAACCTATTGATGCACCACCATTATGGTAGTGATTTTATTTATGACGAGATGATAATGACCGGTCCAGGTGATAAAGGCGAGGCGGTTGCCCAGCATATCACCAATGATAAGTCGATGGCTGAGGATCAGACTCAGCCGGGCGAGGGGCCGGATCGAGAGCAGCGTGAAAACGGGTTGTATGATGTTTTATTTATTGGTCAGTCGACTACTGGAGACACAGTGAAAGTCAGTGTTCGGGGAGACAAAGACCCTGGTTATGGTTCAACCTCGCAAATGATCGCAGAAAGTGCTGTGTGTTTGTTGAAAAACCCCCAGTCCGCCAGCGGTGGTATTTGGACCCCAGCACCGGCGATGGGATCATTATTAATTGATCGATTGCAGGCCAATGCTGGGCTGACTTTTACTATAGAAAATTAAGGATTTACTGTTTATATGTTGTACAAAGGAACCTATCTGGCGCTTGGTTTAGCCTTAGTTGCTAATACTACATTAGCCAATATTGATGAAATAGTTACCGTGGCTACTCGGGCAGAGGCTGATGTGGCTGAGGTGATTGGCACGGTCTCAGTGCTCGATGAAAGCACCTTGACATTGGTGTCTCATGCTCATGTGCAACAAGCATTATCGCGCGTTGCGGGGGTTAATCTGCACCGCGGCAATGGTCAGGAATATCTGCCGGCGATGCGCTCACCAGTATTAACCGGTGCTGGTGGCTGTGGCGGTTTTCTGATGCAGGAAGATGGTATTGCGCTGAGAGCTGCTGGGTTTTGTAATATAAATGAACTATTTGAGGCCAATACAGAAATGGCACAGCGCATTGAAGTGTTGCGCGGTACCGGCACTGTATTGCATGGCTCCAACGCCATGCATGGCGTGATCAACATAGTCACACCAGCGCCATCCTCTGGCAGTAAAGCGTCACTAGAGATTGGTGCCGACGATTATAGTAGGCTTAAATATCAGTCTACTTTGGGTACTGTAGGTGTAGCTGCCAATTTTACTCATGATGGTGGGTTTCGTGATCAGTCGGGTTTTGATCAGCAAAAAATCTCTCTGCGACATGCGTACAACAGTGCCAATCTGCAGATTGATAGCGGCCTAACCCTAACCAATCTTAATCAGGAAACCGCAGGCTTTATTGAAGGTCGGGATGCCTACAAAGATAGCGCTGCAATAAGACAAAATCTTAACCCCGAAGCTTATCGCGATGTCAGTTCGATGCGTGCTTGGTCACGGATTAGTCAGTCCAAGCGACATTATCAGTTAGTTATGACGCCCTATATCCGTTTCAGCCAAATGGATTTTTTACAGCATTTTTTACCCGGTGATCCACTGGAAGAAAATGGGCAGAAAAGCATTGGTGTGCAGGTCGGTTACTATCGCACAATCAGGCAAGGGTTAAATGTTATCGCTGGTGTGGATGCGGAGATAACCGATGCCTATCTTAAACAGTC
>NYXU01000015.1 GCA_002685715.1 Porticoccaceae bacterium
TCAAGATATTGTGCTTGGGTCTGGTGATAGCAAAATGCAATTTCAGGATGATATGGCGTATCCCTTTAAGGCTAACCCCTATTTTCGCGAGTGGGTGCCGCTCGCTACGCGAGCAGGTTGCTATCTACAGATTAAGGCATCGATCAGTAAGCCAAGGTTATTTCTGTTAACCGTTGATGATATTTGGCATACCGCACCAGAGTGTTTACCTATTGGTTTTGATCAGGCTTTCGAGATTATTGAATATGCCACTATTGAGGAGCTGAAAAAATACCTTAACGGTGCATCTACGGCATTGATAAATGAAACCAATGCACTGGATATTGAGCATTGGAATCCGCAGCCTGTGCTGCACCAGATTGACTTTCAGCGCCGCAACAAAACGATCTATGAGCAGGAATGTGTGCGCGAGGCCAATCGCCTTGCGGTGCCAGCTCATCGAGCAGCCCATAATGCCTTTATGGCAGGGGCCTCCGAAGTGCAAATTGCCGCGGCCTATTTGGCCGCCTGTAATTGCCGCGAGACTGAAATGCCCTATGGTATTATCGCTGGCGTCAATGAACATGCCGCCGTATTGCACCATCATAATCTCTCCAAACAGGCCCAAGTTCCCCGCAGTTTTTTGATCGATGCAGGTGTTGAGTTCAATGGCTACGCCTCAGATATTACCCGCACCTATGCCTATGATGCCGACTCTGAGTTTGCCGCTATGATCAGTGCAATGGATAAGGTGCAGCAGACACTGGTGGCCGCAGGTGGTACAGGTAAAAGCCCAGTAGAATTGCACGTGTTATCGCAATATAAAATTGCCGAGCTGTTAATAGAGTTTGGCCTGCTAAACAGTGCGCCCGAAGAGGCGGTGGAGAAGGGCATTGTAAGCTGTTTTTACCCCCATGGTCTCGGCCATCATTTGGGTTGTAATGTGCACGATAAAGGCAGCCAGTTAGCTAACCCAGAGGGCGAAGTCATTGCGCCTCACCCGCAGTATCCAGCACTGCGAGCAGGTGCTCCCATGGTGGCCAATCAAATACATACGGTTGAACCGGGCGTTTATTTTATTCCAGCCTTGTTAGCAAAACTTAAGCAAGGCGACAATAGCAGCGCGATTAACTGGGCAAAAGTAGAGAAGTTTGTGCCCTATGGTGGTATCCGTATCGAGGATAATATTATTGTCCACCAAGATGGCACGTTGGAAAATCTAACCAGGCAGGCATTTGCTCAGTGATAATCGACTAGTATTGGGATTCGGGTAATCTAACCACCATGCCTTCCATCGCTGGGGTTACTTTAACCTGACAGCTCAAGCGACTGCCATCCTCTCGGCTGTCGAGCATATCCAATAACTCGGATTCCTCAGCGTTAGCGCTGCCAGCAGTTTCTTGCCAGGCTGGGTCAATCATGCAATGACAGGTACAGCAGACGCAACAGCCTCCGCACTCAGCAACAATGCCATCGACCATATTATCCAATGCGCCTTGCATTAGGCTGACGCCTTCCGCGACATCGACACTGTATTCAGTGCCATCGAATTCAATAAAGTTAATTACTGGCATAGTATTACTCCGATAAAAGGCTGTTAAGTTCAATGGCTTCATCGCTTAGAGCTGCAGGATCGAGATCATTGCCCTGTAAGATAAGCTTTTTCGCTACGATAAAGTCTTTCGGTCGATTGATGCATTCGGCAGACAATAATACGTTGCCTTGCAAATAAAACAGGGTAAAGCTCCGACTGGTTTGGTCCCCTCTGATAACCACTGCTGTATACCCTTGGTTTATACCCGCAATTTGCAGTTTGACATCATATTGGTCCGACCAGAACCAAGGTAATTGTGCATAGGGTTTTTCGATATCGCAGAGACTGGCCGCGGCAGTTTTGGCCTGTTCNNNNGCNTTGGGTACTGATTCCAAACGCAATGATCGNTTAAGNAGTGGATTGGGGTGNTTAGTGCAATCNCCNGCNGCAACNATATCTGCATGACTGGTTTGNGCGAATTGATTGACCACAATACCATTNTCTACGCTNAGTCCTGCGTCNGNGGCNAGTTCTGTATTGGCAATAACGCCAATGCCGATAATAACCATATCAGNNTCAATGGTTTGACCATCTGNGCANACCACATTNGCCACTGATNNNTCACCTTGCAGGGCNGAGGCTTGGGNNTTGAGTTTAACAGTGACACCNTGNTCCTGATGAAGNTTGAGATAAAACTCAGAGGTGGTTGCTGAGGCCACACGCTGTAACAGACGAGATTCNGCTTCNAATANGGTAACGGCAATACCTAGTTTGGTTAATGATGCGGCCGTTTCCAAGCCAATATAGCCACCGCCAATAATGACCGCGCTAGTTGCCGAGTCCGCTGACTGTTTGATGTGCTTAACATCATCCAAGGTACGTAAGTAATGCACGCCGCTAAGTTCAGTGCCCGCAATAGGTAATGTCCTTGCCCGAGCACCTGTACATAGGGCGAGCTTGGTAAAACTTATAGTTTCATCGTTATCCAAGATTAGCTGACGCTTATCGGTATCAATTGCGGTCACGCGAACCCCGAGTTTAAAGCTGACATCAAGTTTTTCGTAGGCAGCGGATGCACGCAACGCGAGTTGTTCTTCGCTGCTACTGCCGGACAAAAAGGCTTTAGATAGCGGTGGACGTTGGTAGGGTAAATAAGCTTCGTCACTGATCAGGGTAATAGTGCCGTCCCAGCCATTTTGCCGCAAGCTAATTGCTAACTGGACTGCGGCATGGCTGCCACCGATAATTACAGCGGATTTAAGGGTAGTCATGGAAGTGATCTTCGACTTTAATTTGGTTGGTAAGTTTAATGTGAATCTTAGTGAAGGAAAACCATAGGATAAAAATATTGGCCATTTTAGATGATTTTCTGCCTTGGAGTGGCTCAAAATAGATTAAAATACAGTTCTGAAAAACATCTTCCAGTGACCATTTCATGCAGTTTGAATCGCAACAAAAAAATGCTCGGCTAGGTATTGGTATTGACTTTGGCACGAGTAATAGTGCTGCGGCAGTCTTTGATGGGCAGCAGTTAGTGCTGGTTAAGTTGGCTGAGCCCGACAGCATTATGCCCTCTGCTAACTATATCGATAAACAGTTTGTATCGGCTGTCGGTCAACAGGCGATTAACGATTATATTAGTGGCAATAGAGGGCGCAAAGTTGAGTTAAGCGCTGAATTATTGGGCGAGGCGCGCACAGGTACCGGCGGTGGTGAGAGTGCTATGGGTGGCCCCGGCGAATCAGATACCAATAAAGTCTATGGGCAAGCATTTAATGATGCTAGCTTACCGGGGCGACTTTTCCGAGGCACCAAAAGGTTGTTGGGTAATACCGTCAATGATCGTATTGCTATTTTTGAGCGAGCCTTTCGTCTGGTGGCATTGGTAACACCCATTCTGGTGGGTATTCGTCAGGCGTTGGAAAGAACCGTAGCCTCATCTGTGGGTCATGCCTGTATCGGTCATCCGGTAAATTTTGAGGGCAGTGGTGCAGAGCGTAATGACATTGCGTTGCAAAGGTTGGCCGAATCCTATGGNTATGCGGGTATTAACGAGCAGTCATTTTGTCCTGAACCCACGGCGGCCACTATCAGTTATTTGCACAATCATCCCGAGAGTAATGGCGAGCTTGTGTTAACGGTTGACTTTGGTGGCGGCACTCTTGATTTTAGTGTGTTGCGTCGTCGGGGTACTCACTTCGACGTGGAGGCGACTCATGGCATCGCGCTGGGTGGCGATAAAATTGATCAAACTATCTTTAAGCAGTTGGTTTTTCCATTACTGGGTAGCGGTGAGCGCTGGAAACGTGTAGTGGATGGCGCAGAGGTGGATACGCTTTTCCCTTTTGGCGAGTATGAAGAATTGCTGATCAACTGGCCAATTAGCTATATGCTCAATCAAAATAAATATACTGCGCCGGTTATGCAGCGTATGGCCCAGCCTGACGAGGCCGCGGATAAATTTAAACGACTCTATGATCTGATCCAGCAAAATTACAGTTATCANGTGTTTGAGGCGATTAAANCATTTAAGGCAGAGCTATCGGTGCGNGAGTCTGCGCTATTGGATATCCCGGAAATTGATATTCAATTAGAAATAGAGCGNTGGGAATTTGANGCGATGATCTCNCCATTACTGTTTGAGTTTGAACAGGCNATCGCCAAAATTTTACACAAAGCCGGTTATCGTGCAGAGGATATAGATCTGGTACTTCGNACCGGCGGCTCTTCGCTAATNCCCGCAGTGAAAGATATTCTCGATAATCAGTTTGCCGGCAAAGTGGTCGAGCATGACCCCTTTACNAGCGTTGCCGCAGGCCTTGCGATTGCAGATTANCACCAATATGCCACNNCTCAANTAAGTTAATNNTNTNATTTAAAAATCAACAGNNTGANTTCANTNNTANGNTTANGNTNNAAAAGATACTTGCGTGCANCAAGCAAGAAAACTATTATTGNNNCAGTCCTCCGTCTATCCTTNCGAGGACACACCAGATTTTGCTGCCCCCTAGTCAATGGAGATGATATGAAAAAGCAGGCNTTGAANACGACCGACCAANCNTNANAACCCCGTTCAANATCNCAGGNNAGCGCTANACCATTGCGTTTTGTNACTGCTGCCAGCCTTTTTGATGGCCATGATGCCTCAATTAATATTATGCGCCGGATTCTTCAGGGTGCGGGCGTTGAGGTGATTCACCTCGCCCATAATCGCTCTGTGGCGGAGGTGGTTGAAACTGCATTACAGGAAGACGCTCAGGGTATTGCCATTAGCTCCTATCAAGGTGGGCATGTGGAGTACTTTAAATATGCCATTGATCTACTCAAACAAGCGGGGGCAGAGCATATTAAGGTATTCGGTGGTGGTGGTGGTGTGATTGTGCCGGCGGAAATTGCTGAGTTACATGATTATGGGGTGGAGCGAATCTACTCTCCCCATGATGGCCAAAATATCGGTTTGGTCGGCATGATTGAGGATATGATTGCGCGCTGTTCTCTGCATTCCGGTGCGCCAATCACTGTGCAGTCAAAAGATATTAATGTGGCCGATGGCGGTTTGCGCAATCTCGCTACCTTAATTACCGCGATTGAGCGCGGGGAAGTGGCTGAGCAGGATTTAAAATCACTGCGTGAGCAGGCACAGTTTTTAGTCAATAAAGTGCCGGTACTGGGTATTACCGGCACTGGTGGTGCCGGTAAATCGTCGTTAACCGATGAGCTGATTCGCCGCTTTCGTCAGGACAGTGCTGATCAGTTAAAAATCGCTGTGCTGGCAATTGATCCAACGCGGCGCAAAACTGGGGGTGCCCTGCTTGGCGATCGCATTCGTATGAATGCGATTTACCACACCAACATTTATATGCGCTCTATTGGTACGCGAGGTGCGACGGGCGAAGTGCCGGAATCGCTCAGCGATATTATCAGTGCGATGCGCCTTGGCGGCTTTGATCTGGTGGTGGTTGAGACGCCGGGTATCGGTCAGGGTGATGCGGGCATTGTGCCCTATGTCGATGTACCGATTTATGTGATGACCCCTGAGTTTGGTGCCCAGAGTCAGCTAGAAAAAATTGATATGCTGGACTATGCCGAGCTGGCGATCATTAATAAATTTGATCGCAAAGGTAGCGAGGATGCGTACCGCGATGTGTGTAAACAAATGCAGCGCAATAGAGAAGCTTGGACCGAATTGCCCGAAGCGATGCCCGTATTTGGCACGATTGCTTCGAGATTCAATGATGATGGCGTGACAGCGGCCTATCAGGAATTACTCACATTATTGCAGGTCAGGGGGCTAAGGCAATTCGATCAGCATCTGGCGCCGGTGGCTATCCGTATGTCCTCAGAGAAATCGGTGGTTGTGCCCGCTGAGCGGCAACGCTATCTGGCAGAGATTGCCACTACCGTGCGCAATTATCACAGCCATATCGCTGTACAGGTCAATTTAGCGCGGGAGCAGCAACAGTTAATTGCAGCCAAATCGATGCTGATCGTTGCCGGTGCTCAGACGCCTGAAGAATTAGATCGGCTAATTTCTGCCCGCGGTAAGGCGATGGATGGCAGAGCCGTTGAGTTGCTAGAAAACTGGCCTGCGGTGGTTGAGGCCTATTCCGCTGAGGAAAAAGTTGATTTACTGCCCAATGGCAAAAAGTTGACGACCAAATTAAATACATTGTCTCTGTCGGGTAATAAGATTTCTCGCGTGTCATTGCCGCGTTTTGAGGATCATGGTGAGTTGTTGAAATGGCTGATGCGAGAAAATCTGCCGGGTGAGTTCCCCTACACAGCCGGTGTGTTTCCATTTAAACGCGAAGGTGAAGATCCCGCGCGTATGTTCGCTGGTGAAGGCGATGCATTTAAAACCAATCGTCGGTTTAAAGCACTATCGGAGCACAGTGAAGCCAAAAGGCTATCGACAGCCTTTGACTCTGTGACCCTCTATGGCTGGGACCCCGATGAGCGGCCCGATATTTATGGCAAAGTGGGCAATGCGGGCGTGTCTATTTGCACGCTGGACGATATGAAAGCCCTTTATGATGGCTTCGATCTCTGTGATCCTATGACCTCAGTGTCGATGACNATCAATGGTCCTGCACCCACTATTTTGGCTATGTTCCTCAATACCGCGATTGATCAGCAGGTGGATAAATTTGCCGNGNAACNCNNGCGTCAGCCCAANGATCNGGAATATGCTGACCTGCGTGCCAATGCCTTGACCAANGTGCGTGGAACTGTTCAGGCAGATATTCTCAAAGAAGATCAGGGTCAGAATACCTGTATTTTTTCAACGGAATTTAGTCTGCGCATGATGGGNGATATGCAACAGTACTTTATCGATAAGGCGGTGCGTAATTTCTATTCTGTGTCGATCTCTGGTTATCATATTGCTGAAGCCGGAGCCAACCCAATTTCACAGTTAGCCTTTACTCTGTCCAATGGCTTTACCTTTGTTGAAGCCTACTTGGCACGGGGCATGGCTATTGATGACTTTGCGCCAAACCTATCTTTTTTCTTTTCCAATGGCATGGATCCCGAGTACACCGTGATGGGCCGCGTTGCTCGCCGCATATGGGCAACATCCATGCGCGATCGCTACGGCGCCAATACTCGTAGCCAAAAGTTGAAATACCATATTCAAACCTCTGGGCGCTCATTGCACGCACAGGAGATGAACTTCAATGATATCCGCACCACTTTGCAGGCGCTGATCGCTATTTATGATAACTGCAATAGTCTGCATACCAATGCTTATGATGAAGCGATCACTACGCCCACGGAAGAATCGGTGCGCCGAGCACTGGCTATTCAGTTAATTATCAACCAAGAATGGGGGTTGGCAAAAAATGAAAATCCCAGTCAGGGTGCNTTTATNATTGATGAGCTGACCGATCTTGTGGAGGAGGCGGTNTTACAGGAGTTCGAGAAAATNTCTGATCGCGGGGGNGTCTTNGGCGCTATGGAGACGGGCTACCAACGCGGNAAGATTCAAGAGGAGTCANTGTTTTATGAGCACAANAAACACGATGGCTCANTNCCTATTGTCGGNGTAAANACATTTCTGAGTGAAGCNGATGAGGTTGATGTAGAGATTGAGTTAGCGCGCTCNACAGATGAGGAAAAANTCAGNCAGATTANCCGANTAAGGGCGTTTCAGGCCGATCATGCAGAATCATCNGAGGCTATGCTNAAGCGTCTNCAGGATNCGGTACGGCAGGGAGATAATGGCTTTGAGGTNCTGATGGACGCNGTACGATGCTGTTCATTGGGACAAATTACCAATGCATTGTTCGAAGTAGGCGGTCAGTATCGTCGAAATATGTAATCATATAGGCTATTGCATTATAGATGGGAATTACCATGGCCAAAGCGCTGCGCCTCACTCAAATTGAGCGCAAAGAAATCTCCGATAGCAGAATGTTAGAAGTGGCTATCGACCTTATCGTTGAGCGTGGTGCTGAGCAGACAACGTTAAAAGATGTGGGAGAAAAAGCCGGTTATTCCCGTGGATTGGCGGGTTACCGATTTGGCAATAAAGCGGGTCTATTTGATTTCGTACTGCGTTCTGTCGGGGATGAATGGCTCAGTGAGTTAACGGCAGTGACCCGCGGCACATGTGGATATCAGGCGATTGCTGCAGCATTGGATGCCCATGTTAAGTTTTGTGAGGAGGCGCCTCGGCATGTGGAGGCGTTTTATCGGCTGTGGTTCGAGTCGCTGACACCGGAGTCGCAACTCAAGCCGGTGATTGCCGGTATCCATGAACGTCGTCGTGCCGATGTTATTGGCTGGATAGAGCAGGGTATTGCGACCAATGTTGTACCGCAGTCGGTATCTGCTCAGTTGGTTGCTGATCAATTTAGTGCGTCAGTTATTGGTATTGTTTACCACTGGGTTAGTGATCCGACTAAGCTAGACGAGATTCGCACGCTGCACGATGGACTTAAACAGGTGATGGCACTGTTGTTGACTGAACAACATTAACCCTGTTTGCGAACTAAAGGCGACCAAATAGCCGTATCTTGCGATCTACGTGCCTAATGCCTGAATCCCCCTATTGTATTGCCTGCTAAGTCAAATTAACCTTGTGGATTAACCTAACTATTATAAATCCATTTTGGGGGTACATATGGCCGGTTCATCTTCAGGCAATTCCAACGCAACGGTAGCGCAAGGCCAGGAACAGGGAACACAGACATTCGCCTTTATCGCAATGACCTGTCTGTTTTTCTTTTGGGGCTTTATCACCGTTCTTAACGATATTCTGATCCCATTCCTAAAAGAGTCCTTTGACCTTAACTACACGCAGGCAATGTTAGTGCAGTTTTGCTTCTTTGGTGCCTACTTTATTGTTTCACCATTTGCCGGAAAGCTGATCGATAAAGTTGGTTACCAGCAGGGTATTGTGCTTGGCTTGCTCACTACTGCTACCGGTTGTCTGCTGTTTTATCCCTCTGCAGCAGTGCATATGTACGCACTGTTTCTGTTTGCCTTTTTTGTATTGGCCAGCGGTATTACTATTTTGCAGGTTGCGGCCAACCCCTATGTTGCGGCACTAGGGCCCGAAAAAACCGCGGCAAGTCGTTTAAATTTAGCGCAAGCGGCTAATTCGTTTGGCACCACAGTGGGACCTATTGTTGGTTCAATGCTGATTCTGGGTGCTGTAACGGCTGATGCGACGGCTGTGCAGATGCCCTATGTCATGCTCGGTGCGCTACTGGTTGCCGCGGCGCTATTATTTAGATTTATTAAATTGCCGGTTCTGGCACATGTTGAAGCGCAGGAGAGCAATTCTGACGATTCAGTTTGGAATCATCGACCTCTGGTGTTGGGCGCGTTGGCGATTTTCCTCTATGTTGGTGGCGAAGTGTCTATTGGTAGCTTCTTGGTTAACTATTTCTCCGAGAGCTCGATCGCAGGCCTGAGTTCAGCGGAAGCTGGCGAAATGGTTGCTTACTACTGGGGAGCGGCAATGGTTGGCCGTCTAGTGGGTGCTGCGTTGATGAACTACATCGCTGCGACCAAGTATTTGGCTATTAACGCATTGATTGCCATTGTGATGATTGTGGTCAGTATGAACAGTACTGGTGATACGGCTATGTGGTCAATTTTAGCGGTGGGTTTCTTTAACTCTATTATGTTCCCCACCATTTTCACTATGGCGGTTAAAGGTCTGGGACCCATGACCAGTAAAGGCTCCGGGTTGGTATGTCAGGCAATTGTTGGTGGTGCTTTGATTCCTCTGGTGCAAGGTGTTGCTGCCGATAGTATTGGTATTCAATTAAGCTTTATCGTGCCAATGTTGTGCTACATCTATATTGGTTGGTATGCACTTAGAGGTGCGGACCAAGACTAGTTATTAGTCAGTGTTCGGCGGGTCACCGTAATACTATGACCCGCCGAAACCTTGGCTTAAGGTTGTTTTTTTAGACAAAACCAGCCTCTTCTCTCTATTCACATAATCCAACGTCGCTCTCAGTGTTGATGAAACTAGGATAACTCTGTACTGTTTATAACTGAGAGGTTTCCACGTTCGTACAGCACAATGCCACTGGTTGCCTAAAGCAGATACGCGAGATATCTGCCTAATAACAATAGGAGAGCAGTGAGTGGGTCAGTCCAATAATAGTCAATCAGTGTCGATCAACGTTCAACCATCGGGTTTTTATCAGGGTTTCAATCGATCGGTAGCGGTGATGCCGAAAGTTATCATTATTGCCCTAATTCTCTGGGTTGGGTTGTCTCCGGAACGTGCTGGTGAACAATTGCTGCTAATGCAAAATTGGTCAACCTCCTCCTTTGGCGGTTGGTATATCTATGTCACTGCATTTTTTACCTTGGCTTGCCTACTGCTGGCGCTGTGGCCGCGTACCGGTAAGGTGGTGTTGGGTCAGCCGGATGAGCAGCCAGAGTTCTCATTGTTTACTTGGCTATCAATGATGTTTGGTGCAGGTATAGGTATTGGTATGCTCACCTATTCGACTGCCGAACCGATATTTCACTTTGCCGCCAATCCCGACACCATTCAGGGCCTAAGTACGGGTTTGGCTGAGGATAATGTGCGCAATGCCTATAAATGGGCACTGTTACATTACGGCTTTACCCCCTGGGCGTGCTATGGCGTGGTAGGTATTTCTCTCGGCTATCTAAGCTATAGTCGCGGCTTACCGCTGACCATTCGTTCGGGCTTGCAACCGCTATTTGGTCAGGCGATGTCTGGCTGGTTGGGTCATATGGTTGATATCGCTGCGATTCTGGCGACATTAATTGGTTTGGGCGTCACCATTGGCTATGGCGTGTCTCAGTTTGCCTCCGGTATCTTTAATATCAGCGCCATGCAGTGGATTGTAGATGAGGCGGGTAAGCCGACATTGGCAGCACAGATCACAGGTTTGGTCATTATAGTCAGTGCGTCCTGCCTGTCTGCATTATCTGGCCTGCAGCGAGGCATCAAATGGCTGTCCAATATCAATATGGGTTTATCGATATTTTTGGTGCTATTTTTTGTGCTATTTGGCGCCACATTATTTGCTGCGAAATCTTTTGTTTATGCTATTTGGGACTACTTGATTGCCTTGCCGTCGATGTCGACAACGGTGTGGAATAATCCTGACACCGAGGTGGGAGCGGCATTACAGAGTTGGCAGGGGGCTTGGAACATCTTCTATTGGGCTTGGTGGATTGCCTTTGCACCGTTTGTGGGGTTATTTTTAGCGCGGGTATCGCGGGGTCGGACGGTGCGGGAATATGTCATGGGCGCAATGATTATTCCCTCGTTGATTTGTCTGACTTGGTTTACCTTTATTGGTGCCACAGCCATCGATCTCGAGTTAAGTGGCGTTGCCCAAGGTGCCATCGTCAATGCCGATATCTCGGCACAATTATTTAAGACCATTAATCTGATGTTATCACCAGAGTTGGCTGTCGCGCTGTCTGTAGTGGTGGTAACACTGCTACTGACGTTTTTGGTCACCTCTGCAGACTCAGGTATTCTGATTATTAATACCCTGGCTTCTGGGGGCGACCAGACGCAGAAACAAGCGTCGCATGTGATTATTTGGGGTTTGATATTTGCACTGCTGGTGGCGGTGTTACTGGCGGCCGGGGGAATGGATGCCTTGCGCTCGGCGATGATTATTGGCGCTTTGCCATTTTCGCTGGTGATGGCACTGATGACAGTGTCAATGATCAAAGCATTGGTGTTCGATCAAGAGTAACCGTTGTGAGTTGCCACTATGGGGATAAAAAAACCGGATTTTGCAGTTGCAGAATCCGGTTTTTTTGACTGCTGAGCTAGGCGCGAAGTCGGCTAGCTATTTTCGACAATACGCTTCATATCGGTCATATAACCGCGCAATTCGTGACCAATAATTTCCACATCATGGTCGCGGATGGCGTCATTAACTTCAATCAGGCGGACATTATCCACGGCATTGGCGCCAGATAGTCCCTCGCCTAAATCTTCAAGGGTTAGTGAGTTGGCGTGATCCTGCAATAGCGGTACAGCGGCATGGCTAAATAAGTAATTACCATACTCAGCAGTATCCGAAATCACCACATTCATCTCATAGAGCTTATTGCGCGCAATACAGTTAGCGATTAATGGCGTTTCATGCAGTGACTCATAATAGGCTGATTCTTCAATAATGCCCGACGACACCATGGTCTCAAAAGCCAGCTCAACACCAGCTTTAACCATAGCTACTAAATAGATACCTTTGTCATAGTACTCTTGCTCTGTGATTTCAGTATCGCAGTCAGGTGCCTGTTCAAAGGTAGTCTCTGCCGTGGCGGCGCGCCACTTGAGTAGATTGGCGTCGTCATTGTCCCAGTCGACCATCATGGTGCGGGAGAATTCACCTTCAATAATATCGTCCATATGTTTTTCAAACAGGGGACGCAGAATATCTTTCAACTGCTCAGACATATCAAAGGCTTTGATTTTCGCCGGGTTGCTTAAGCGATCCATCATATTGCTGATACCACCATGCTTAAGGCCTTCGGTAACGGTTTCCCAACCATACTGAATCAGCTTGCGGGCATAGCCGGCATCAACGCCAAGATTAAGTAATTGTTGATGACCCAGTACAGCGCCAGTCTGCAACATACCGCAAAGAATGGTTTGCTCACCCATCAAGTCAGATTTCACTTCAGCGATAAACGACGATTCCAAAACACCGGCGCGATCACCACCAGTGGCTGAGGCATAGGCTTTAGCAATGGCTAGGCCATCACCTTTGGGATCATTTTCAGGGTGTACGGCGATCAGTGTGGGTACACCAAAGCCGCGTTTGTACTCTTCTCTAACCTCTGTACCAGGACATTTTGGTGCCACCATAATCACCGTGAGGTCGGGACGAATCTGCATACCTTCCTCAACAATATTAAAACCATGAGAATAGGCCAGTGTGGCGCCTTGTTTCATCAGTGGCATCACCGCAGTGACGGCCGCTGTATGCTGTTTATCAGGCGTTAGATTAAGCACCAAATCGGCAGCGGGGACTAATTCTTCAGCGGTACCCACGGTAAAGCCATTATCTGAGGCCCATTGGAACGATTGACGTTTTTCGGCAATCGCTTGCTCGCGCAAGGCATAAGAAATATTTAAGCCAGAGTCGCGCATATTCAGGCCCTGATTAAGACCCTGGGCACCACAGCCAATAATGACAATATTCCAGTCTTTAATAAAATTGCAGCCATCGGTAAATTCACTGCGGTCCATAAAGCGACACTTACCCAGCTGGGTTAACTTATCGCGCAAGCTGAGGGTATTAAAGTAGTTAGCCATTTTGTTCTCCAATCACCATTTGACGGTGGGTTACTCTGATTAATGTGGATACGCATTGTACCGATCTTTTATTATTGCTCAAAACGATATATATTCACTGCAGTGTTGCAATTTGTGCAATATTAAACCGGCAATAGCGAGATATTCCATGGATACACGATCACTCAGGCTGTTTCAGCATCTGGCTAATAGCTTGCATTTTGGCAAAACCGCAGCGGCCTATCACCTCAGTCCATCAACTCTTAGCCGCGCTATTCAGCGGCTTGAAGAGGAGTTGGGTACACAGTTGCTGTTTCGGGATAATCGGTCGGTGCTATTGACCCGCGAGGGCAAAAAACTGCTGGCCTATGCTGATCAGCATATCAGTCAGTTTGAATCATTAAAGCAGTCGCTCAATCAATCGCAGAGAAACTTGTCAGGCTCATTAACCATTTATTGCTCTGTAACCGCGTCCTACTCTTATTTGCCGCCACTATTGGAAAAATTCAGACAGACTCACCCCAATATTGATATTAAGTTGGATACCGGTGATGCCGCTGATGGTATCGATCAAGTAAAGCATCAGCGGGTAGATTTGGCCATTGCCGCTCGCCCTGATGAGTTGGCCGCGAGCATTCACTTTCAGAGCATTGCCAGCGTGCCGCTGGCGATAACCGCACCAACCATTAATTGTGCCGTCAGACAGGCCTTGCAGGCGGATACTATCGACTGGGCCAGCCTGCCCATTATCTTGCCTGAGCATGGGGTGGCTAGAAAGCGTTTTGAACAGTGGTTTCGGCAAAAATACAATGGTCGAGCCAACGTTTATGCGCAAGTGGCTGGGCAGGAGGCGCTGGTCAGTATGGTGGCGCTGGGTTGCGGTATTGGCTTGTCGCCAATTGTGGTGGTGGATAACAGCCCGGTGAAAGACCGTGTAGAACTATTGCCGGATAGCAGTATACCGCCTTTCGATTTGGGTCTGTGCTGCTTTAAAAAGAAGCTCGATGATCCTATTGTGGCTGAGTTTATGGCGATGGCATATCAGACATAAGTGGCTTCCACATTGCTAATCATCTTTGTATACTCGATACGGTTATTAATTAATCGGTAACTGTTAATCATCAAATAATTACAATAAACCGAGGGAATCACCATGAAAAAAATAATAATGGCTAGTGTTGCTATGTTGGCTCTGGCGGCTTGTTCGTCCGACAAGGGGCAGGAGATGGCAGATATGCCGGAGACAGCACCAGCCGAACAACAGGCAGTAGTATTTAATATTGTTGGACAGACATTTTACAATGAGTTTATACCCTGTACGGGAGGACCTGATTACAGCAGAGAAGCTGCAGCTGAAATGGTGGCAGAGTGGCGTAATTTAGGTATTTCCAGCGATATTCTGGGCGCTTGGGGCTATGAGCCGGCCAGTGAGAACAATCAGTACGAAAACGGTTGGTGGGAACTGCAGTGGACCAATAAAGAAGCGGCTGATAAAGGATGGCAGGAATGGATGGCCAATGAAGGCGCACNAGCNTGGTCNGAGAAATACGCCTCTGTGATGACCTGTGATGGACCCAACCGTGTGTCTTGGGACTTCCATTTTGCTCGCGACCCCTATAGCTTTGGCGAGCTGAATGCATCGGGTGAGTTTTTCTCGGCCTACTTGCCCTGTAATTTAAATGAAGGCAAAACCATGGCAGACGCAGATGCCGCTATTGAGCTCTATAATGGCTGGCTGGATAACCTAGATGCAGAACAGGTGTCATTTTATGCCTATGGCATTTACGCCAGCAATGCCGGTTCAACCGAGGTTGATCTGTACTGGGGTAACTTCCATGAATCAGCAGAAGCAATGCAGGCGGGTGACGAAATGTGGGCAACAACAGGCGGTGACGCTAAAGCAGCGGTCGAGGCGGCAATGACCTGCGGTAACCCTGAACTGCATAATTCTCAGCTGTTGTATGATCCTGCAAACCCTGATTTCTCGTAAATAATTGAGATAAAGGAAATTTAAAAGGGCTATTGATCAGTAGCCCTTTTTTATTTCCACGCTCTTTGCTGGGGAATGCGCAGGGCCAGTTATCATCAACGACTATCGAGACCAATGGATCACTGCTATCGACGACTTTATTTTAAACTGGCTTAACGCCCATAAGCACAATGCTTGGATGGTGGTGCCGGTGCTCGCCTTCCTTGAAGCCTGTCCCGGCGTTGGACTGTTAGTATCGGGCGTGATCCTGTTAACTGTATCGACTGTTCTCTATACCGAACAACTGACAAGTCTCAGCCATATAATGCTGCTGGCCTTTGCTGGCGCCTGTCTATCTGATCATCTTGGTTTTTATTTAGGGCGCTGGTTTGGCCCTAAATTTCACCATACCGCCCTCGCTAAAAAATATGTAACCCAGTTACATAAGGGCGAAACCTTTATCCTAAAATATGGCACCAGTGCCATTGTACTCGGTCGCTTAATTACCGCCGTTAGAAGTGTGGTGCCGCTAATGGTTGGTATCAGTGGTACGCAGCGACTACGGTTTAGCGTTATTGATATTACCGCTTGCGCTATTTGGTCACTGGGACTCGGTTTGCTGGTAACTGGCTTGGATACGTTGATTCCGTAGTGAACCTCTAGGTGCTGTGAACGCAATAAAATGGCCATAATGCTAGAAACATGTCATTTGACATGCTTCTTGGCCTGTGACAATATTTAGGCTCAAAATGTTTCTGTGAGCTGACAAATGACAACTCGATATCGCTATATTATTGCTTTCTTAGTTGGGGTGAAGGTTCTTGCTGTGTCTGCCGCAGAGCCATTGGTTACTCCTGATCCGGCGAATTATCCCTCTCTTTCCACCAAACAGATGGGCCATGTTCGTCATATGATTAATTTGGCCAACCAGCTCGATGGTGATTTCTCGCTGATGGGTGAAACTGATCCCGTCTACTATATGAGCTTCCATGCCTACCAGTTTCAAATTGCCTTTGCCCAATATGCACTGGCGGCTACCCACTACCACTATACGCCCGCCCACCGTGATCTTTATCAGAAAGCGTCGGCAAGGCTGATTCAGAGGATGATCTACAAAGATGTATGGGATTACTGGGCACATGTGAGTAAGTTCGACCTAACCGATAGAACCGCAAGCGATGCCGGTCAAGAGCGTATGGTCAACTATACCGAGGATGACTGGTACGGTTGGATCGACCCCAATATCAAGAAAAATATTATGTATAGCGGTCATCTGTTGCAAATGGTCGGTCTGCACCAGAACCTTTTCGACGACAACCGCTACGATGAGCCCGGCTCCCTTACCTTTCGTTACGCACCGATTGAGTATGGTCAGGGGCCTGTCGAGATGAAATATGATTACCATCGACTGGCCAAGGTGATCCACGATCAATTTGTCGAAGATCATTTCCGCGGCATTGAGTGTGAGCGTAATGCCGTTTATGCGGAGTGTAACCAGCACCCCATTCTTGGCCTTATGTCGTATGACGTCGCGAATGGCACAGACCTTTCGGTAGAGGTCCGTAAAGAGTTTAAGAAAGTGATGCTCAAGCGCAACTATATTGACCCTGAAACCAACACCACAATGTATTTCTTGAAAGTTAAACAGGATGAGGTTGTGCCCGCGACCTATGCATGGGCTGATGGCTGGAACGGTCATGCCCAGCACGTATGGGACAAGGAATATATCGAGAGCATTTATCCCGACCAGCAAAAACGCTACATCCCATCGATGCTTAGAGGATGGCCCTTCGAGAATATGGGCTGGACTGCATCATTCGACTTTGGTTGGTTCGCCCTGCTAGCGTCAGAGGTTGGTGATACGGAAACAGTACAGACAATGACTGACTATGCCGACGCGCACTTCGAGCCGACTTGGAGAGATGGTGGCTACTATTACCCGAGCACGAAGTACTACCAGTACAACTTCCGCCGAGACTGGAAAGGATTTATTCATAACGTCGGCCCTGCGACGGGTAACGTTTTAGTCGGCTTTGCCCGCATCAACCCAAAAGATGGCCTGTGGCAGATCTACAATCGGCCTTGGGATGATAGCCACTATGCGCAACCCTATATTACCAACGTAGAGTATTTGGAAGCGAGTGTTACCCAGGCGGTCTATGACCGAGAGGAAGACGCCCTGATTGTCACGTTGGTACCTGGGCCGGTGGCGAGTAAGTCCACCTCCTTTACCGTACATCAATTGGATCGCAACAAAAGCTATAACTTGATCAAGGATGGGCAGGTGCTGGGTGAAGTCAATGCGCAAATGGGTGTGGCTATACCGGATACCCAGTGGCAGGCTGATGGTTCCCTTGTTATCAGTACTGGATTAGCGCAGTCCCAGTCTTTTGTATTGAAGGCAACGGCGGCCACGCTCGCTGCACGCTAATGACTGTAGTTCGAGACAAAACTGCCGGCGAACGAGTCGCAAAATATCTGCGTAAAACTGCGTACACTATGTTTTTGCTCGCATTTGGCTTAGCTATAACCGCATGCTCAGAGGGCGACCGAACAACTACCCTGAGCGACGGGATTACTAGCGAGGAGGTACGTCAGTACCTTCTCAAGCATCCGGAGCTTGTTCTTGATGACCCTGAAATTGCCCGCGCTATCGATTCAGCCCGTTCTACGCGGCAGCAAGAGGCTGGTGCCTTATGGCGCAAGTCTCTCCTTGCAGAAAAAGCCAGTCTATTAAATTCCACTCTCACCCCAGCCTCTGGGGATGTTGCGTCGCAGGTTACGCTTATCGAGTTCTATGATTATCAATGTATTCCCTGCAAAGCCAGTTACCCAGAACTTGAGCAGATGAGGGAAACTGAGGTTGATGTTCGCATTATTTATGCCCAGCTCCCTGTTTTTGGAAGCTATTCGATCCTGGCTGCACGGGCGGCTATAGGCGCCCACCGGCAGGGTCTGTTTCAGGCTTATCACGATGCATTAATGACTGCCGACATCCGTCTTGATACGGACTCTATTTTTGCCATGGCAGCCGAGATAGGGCTCGATACTGAAAAGTTACAGGCTGATATGCGTGACCCACAAGTTATTGACTATTTAGAGCAGATGCGGCTTCTCGCCGATGAACTTGATGTCACCGGCACACCCGCATTTATTGTAGGAGATGCCATTCTGAGAGGGGGCACCACGGTAAAAGAGCTAAAAGTAGAGCTCGACCGTCAGCGTACTCGAAGCCATCACTCCAGTGGCGTTTGAGGCTTAATTGAGTGGCAATGACTATCAAAGCGTTAAAAATAAAATCGACAACAGGGTCTCTATAAAGGCCTTGTAAGCTCTATAAAGACGTGAGCTGGAGTCAAAAAGTGTTTTCTTTGGTGTAGGTGAGGAGATAATTATAATGAAAATTCAAGCTGCCGTAGTCCGCGAACAATCAGGACCCTTTGATGTATCCGAACTGGATCTGGCGGAACCTAAAGATGATGAGGTATTGGTTAAGATCGTTGGCGTAGGTATATGCCACACTGATCTAGTTTGCCGCGATCAGTATTTCCCGGTGCCTTTGCCCTGTGTATTTGGTCACGAGGGCAGCGGTATTGTCGAGAAAGTAGGCCGCCAAGTCGTCGGCTTTGAGAAAGGCGATCATGTTGCGATTTCATACAAAACCTGTGGCAACTGCGAGCCCTGTTTGCAGGGGCAAATTGGCTATTGTCACGGCCTCTATGAGCACAATTTTAACGGCACCCGACCTGATGGCAGTAGTGCCCTGAGTGAGAACGGTGAGACCGTGCACGGGCATTTCTTTGCCCAGAGCTCGTTTGCTTCGCACGCCCTCTGTCATGCCTCCAACCTGGTTAAGGTCGATCACAGTTTACCCTTAGAACTACTCGGTCCATTAGGTTGTGGAATACAGACAGGCGCTGGCGCAGTGATGAATGCGCTTAAACCCCAGGCGGGCACCTCGATTGCGATTTTCGGCGCCGGCACGGTTGGCCTAAGTGCTGTAATGGCTGCACATGTCGTAGGTTGCGGTACTATTATCGCGATCGATCTTGTGGATGATCGATTGGCCACAGCAACCGAACTGGGTGCAACACATACAATCAATGCCACTGATACCGATGTAGTCGCCAAAATTCATGAAATAACCGGCTCAGGTACTCATTTCTCTCTCGAATGCACGGGCATACCACAAGTTGCGCGTCAGGCGGTAGACTGCTTAACACTGACCGGTATTTGTGGCGTGATGGGTGTATCGCCGGCCGGTACTGAATTCAATCTAGATATGAACGCAGTACTTTTCGGTCGCTCGGTGAGGGGCATTATTGAGGGCGATAGCGTACCTCAAGTTTTTATACCGCGGCTGATCGATCTGTACCAACAGGGCCGATTCCCTTTCGATAAATTGATCCGTACCTATCCGTTTGCCGATATCAACCAAGCGGTTGAGGATGTTGAATCTGGCAAAGTTATCAAGCCGATACTGCTGATGAATGCATAGTGTTTTGGTTAAAGCTTGCTAGCGGCCACATCAACCATAATCACATTAGATTCTATTTTGTCTAAACGGAAAATAGTATTCGAGTTTTATAGGGAGGGGCTTTATAATAAGACAAGAGTTATATTATAAAGCACTATTAGATGTTTTGGGGATAGCCAGATAACGTCAAGTTAACACCAGATATATAGTCTATCTGTGTATTATTATTGTTGTTGGATTTTATCAGTCCGTTGGTAACATTGCACAACCTCATAGCCGTAATGGAAGCAGCACTTTGTTGCGCTATTGAGGACGTCATTACTTTTCTGTCTTTGCCGATTCTGGTGTTTATTAACTGATGTGATTTTTTCTCAGAGTCGCTTTTTTATGGCAGTAGATAACCGAGCCAGATTGGCGTTTGCATTTTCGGGCGCAGCTCAAGGGCTTATCAGTAATGGTATTCTCTATTTTTTGCTGATTTATTACAGTCAGGTACTGGGTCTCGATGCAAGTTTGGCCGGCTTGGCTCTGATGATAGCAATGATATTTGACGCCGTTTCGGATCCTTTAATAGGTCGCTGGTCTGACCGTCTGCAACATCGTCTGGGGCGTCGTCATCCGTTTCTCTATATTTCAATTGTGCCGGTGACNATCAGTTACTATTTGCTGTGGGATGTACCTGAGCTTTCGCAGACAGGACTGTTTTTCTATCTTCTTGTTATGATTATTACACTGCGTGTTTGTCTTACCGCTCATGTGGTGCCTTTTAGTGCGTTAACACCTGAGTTGGCGCCAGACTACGATGAACGTACCGCATTAATGAGTTCATCTAATTCATCTTACTGGTTTATCTCTACCATTATGGGTACTGCCATGTACGCCTATTGGCTCGCTGATAGCGCGGAGTATCCGGACGGTGCAGGTGTCTTGCGACAGGAAGGTTATATCGAATCGGGATTTGTAACGGCAATAGTTGTATTTTTTGCTCTCAGCGCTGCGACGCACCTCACACGCAAGTATATCCCCGAACTCTCTGGGCCACCTGATCAATCTGGTTCGGTCGCCGGGGGTATAAAGCAGGCGGGAGTCACCATTAAGGACAAAAACTTTCTCGTCATTGGGCTTTATGGGGTGTTCTTTGGTTGTGCTATGGGGACAGCAACGGCGCTTTGGGTCTATATTCAACCCTATTTCTGGGGCTTTGACTCCGAACAAATCAGCATTATGTTACTCGGCCAACTCTTGTCAGCACTGATTGCCTATGCCGTTTTACCAACCATGATGCGTGGCCGTGATAAAAAGCCGGTGTTAATTTCTATTTCGATCCTNGCATTGCTTATTAACTGCTTGCCGGTGTTCCTAAGNCTGTTTAATTTGTTTCCTGCAAATGGGACCACNGCGTTGTTTTACACCATGTTTGTGTTGGGCATCGCACAGGTGACAGTAATCGTAATCACGGCCTCCTTAAGTGGTTCTATCCTTGCCGATGTAGTGGATGCGCGTGCCGTGGATACCGGCCGGCGTGAGGAGGGGCTATTATTTTCCGTACAGTCATTTATCAGTAAAGTGGCGAGTGGAATAGGTGTCTCGATCGCCGGTATGGTACTGACGCTGATATCTTTTCCCAGTGATTCTCTGAGTACGGCACTTATTCCCGAGACGGTATCCAATCTGGGATGGGCCTATGCCGGTACATTGGGATTTTTCTTTGTATTATCAATTATCACGTTATTGTTCTACTCAGCGGATAGAGCAACTCATGAGCAAAATATCAGCATATTAGATAGCCTTTCTTAAACTGCTCACTCAGTCCCAATAGGTTGGCACAGCCTTAGGTGTTTTGCTGAACCTTTAGAGGGAGTAATTCTCTTGACAATCTCCATGGAGCTTATATTATTACAAACGTCATAATATAAAAAGGTGGGTCATGGCACCAACGATAAAAAAGACCATTAGTCTCGCTCTCTTCCTCGTAATCATCGGTTATGTGGTAGTCACTGATGAAGAGATAAGTCAAAAAGTGGTAGGCAGCGATAGCCGCTATGCGGATAGATTTGTCGGGTCAGGGGAGACATTCTATTTACAGCATGTGTTACCAAAGTTATCGGAAAATGGCTGTGTGAAGTGCCATGCCAGAGGTTATATGCGGCCTACTATGTCTTACCAGTCAATGTTTAGCCGGCTGGCGATTGGCGACTCTGCGGAAAATAATGCGGTAATCTACAAAATTGCTAATGTGCGGAGTTTTGCGCCGCAAATTCCCAACCACCCTGGTGGTCA
>NYXU01000016.1 GCA_002685715.1 Porticoccaceae bacterium
CGCGGTGCTGTTCGTCGCGCCAAGCTGTACTACTTGCGTGAGCGTTCAGGCCGGTCTGCACGTATTAAAGAGAAGTTGGGCTAGTCACTGCAGTAGCTCTGACTCGATATGAAAAGGCGATCCAATGGATCGCCTTTTTTGTGTGAGATGGATTTGTATGTTTTATAACAGTGCGGCCATTTAGTTATGAAAGGCGATAGTCTCCATCTGTGAATTATTCGTAGGANTGACNCAATGTNAGGGNTTTGGATGNCNGTTTANAGNCTTTCAAANTGANTTAGAGCTAAATTGTCGTAGTTTTGTTATNATTGNTCGGCTCGCTCTCTTGTGCATTATCGGTTTTTAAACGATTACANGGNAANTTGCTTGCTNCCAAATTTGGANGGCTNGNACCAATTATGCACNCCTAGTGCACATCGGAAGTGAACTGAAGGGGTTAATTTATGAACATTCTTATTGTTGATGATCATGCCTTTGTTTGTGTTGGCCTAAAAGCCACACTGCTTGAAGAGTTTGACAATATTGATGTGACCACTACCGATCATGGTGATACAGCATTGAGCATTCTTGAGCAAAATACAATAGATTTAGCCATTGTGGATTTGTTTATGCCTGGCGGAGCAGGCGGGTTTAACTTTATCGAGATGCTGTGTGAGAAATACCCCAAACTCCCATTGATTGTATTATCCGCGTCGGAAAATCTCGCTCATATCCGCAAGTGCCTTGATTTTGGCGTCGCTGGATTTGTGACTAAATCGGCACCCAAGCAGGCCTTGTTTGAAGCTATTTCGAAGGCGTTAGCCGGAGAACGCTATGTTCCTAAGTCACTGGTTGAGTCTATGCCGGAGGTGGCTCGTGTTATTGATGAGGTGGATTCAGGTGCTGACATAGAAATTATTTCTGGACTTATTACTCATCGACAAATGGATATTTTGCGACTGATTACTCAGGGACATTCAAATAAACAAATCGCTCGAGANCTTGATCTGTCCGAAAATACAGTTAAGGTGCATGTTAGCGCCATGTTAAGAGCGTTAGGGTTAAATAATCGCACACAGGCCGGTATTTTGGGACAGAAACTCGGTCTTACAGAAGCCCCAGACAATAAATAAAAACCACGAGAATTTTAAAATGCTAATAATAGTAACTCTGTTCATTTGGTCTCTTCTATGCNTTAGTGAGTTGTCTTTTGCCGACAACGATATGATCACCGAAGATGATGTTTTTGGCGATCTGCATTTTGTGTCCAGTGTGACGCATATGAACCAAACAGTGGATAAGACGCCTGCTGCAGTAACTATTATTGATCGTCGTACTATCGAGGCATCAGCCGCCGTTGATGTTGTTGACCTGTTTCGATTAATACCCGGATTTCGTACGTATTTTGTCTCGGGCAATCAACCTGCGGTGACATACCATGCGTTTAATGATGACTTTCCACGACGTCTNGAGGTAAAGATAGATGGCCGATCTGTTTATGAATCCATCTACTCCTCAGTACAGTGGACAACCCTGGGTGTTGAATTAGACAATATTGACTACATAGAAGTAGTCAGAGGTGCTAATGCCCCTGCCGATGGTAGTAATGCTTTTCTTGCGTCAATAAATATCATTACAAAATCCCCTTTGCTTGATAGAGGCTGGAGTATAGGTGGTCAGATTGGCAATGATGGCATTCGCGATGGATCGCTGGCCTACGCGGGTTCGGTCAATGATATTAACTATCGTGCCACTCTGGGTTACAAATCGAATGATGGCTTTGACGATTTTACTGGTCTGTACAATGGAAAACCGCAAGAAGTGGTTTTGGATGATGCCGCTGATGCATTGAACTTTGGGTTAAAAGGTTTATGGACTCCCAGTGCCAGAGATGTAGTTGAGTTTCAGTTTGGTCTTAATGACAGCGATATCGGTATTGGCAAGCGAGAGAGCAAACAGCGCCATATTGATTACCAATATCAACATGTAAACTGGTCGCGTATCAATAAAAGTGGTGGCAAGCATGAGCTAGTTTTATATCACAACCGACTCGATATTACTGATGAGATTACCCCACTGACATTCTATCAGGCTCTGGGCTTGATAGATCCGGGGGATCCTTTACTGGGCGTTTTGTCACAGTTACCCGATAAGTTATTAATTGAGCCTGAAAGCAAAGCCCTGTCAGAGCGCTGGGATGCTGAGATTAGAAATACCTTTGTGTCGTCAAATAATGTGCGGGGCGTCTATGGTATTGGCTTTAGAAAAGACAGAGTCTCGAGCAATACCCTATTTGATATGGATGATAGTGCCACTGAGGATGCTCATCGAGGCTTCCTTAATATTGAATGGAATCCCACAGAATCTCTCAGCTTTAATGGTGGCGTGATTTCTGAAAAAAGACGTAATGAAGGACGAGTTCAGTCTTATCGTGTAGCTAGCAACTACCAATTTTCTCAACATCAAACGGTAAGAGTCGCTTTTAATCAGGGTTATCGTATGCCCACACTGCTTGAGGCTGAGCAGTCTACTTTTATTCGTTATGACGATGATTTGATACTCGATGCCCAGGTATTTTCTGANCAAAACATTGAGCCTGAAAAATTGCTCAGCTCAGAAATTGGCTATATCGGCACATTCCTTGATGGTGATCTATATTTTGATTTGCGTCTTTTTAGAGAGAGCATGTCTAAACTAATCGATGAGCGCCGTGAGCAATATCCGGATTTTGATAATCTGGTGAATGTTCGTGACAACACTAGTTATATNGATATTGAGGGGTTGGAATGGCAGCTCCAATACAGACCTAATGCAAAATTTTTACTGCATCTTAATTACAGCCATCTGGATATAGAGAGGGTGCGCCTTTGGGATTCCACGCCCGTTTTAGATATTAGAAAAGATACTGGTTATTTTCCTCAGAATCTAAGTGGGTTGCTAATTAATTATATGACTGATGATGAGATTAGTTTAAGTCTGATGGCTAACTATCAGTCGACTATAAATTATTGGACTGATGAAGATAGTAATAGCTTCACCCGAGTGGATTTGAAAGCTGCCAAAAAATGGGCGATAAAAAATAGCGATTTAGAGTTGTCTCTTACTCTACAAAATATTGGTGATCAATACCGAGAAAAGTATTTTTACACCCAGTTTCGTACCAGAGGGGTGCTGGGATTACAGTTAACATTTTAATGATGGATAGAGCGTAAATAGGCGAGATAAGCGTGGTGAGCTAATCATGGATTTGATAGCGGATAAACTAAAATTAATTTATTTGGCGGTATATCGAATAGTGGTTTTACTATTCGTAGTGCCGCTTGTTGCGTTCGCAGAACCTTTGGCCGAACCCAAAAAAATCGCCTTTATTGTCAGCCGATGGTCGGATCCCTATAGTCAAGTGGTTGCCGCAGTGCGAGATAATTTGCCGGCAGAAAGTTATGTTTTTCAGACTATTCATCAAGATGCTGGTGGTGTAATTGATCGAAAAATAGTAGACATGGATATTGTAGTGACCGTCGGTGCCAGTGCGACAGAAAAATTAATGGCGCGAAAATCTGACGTAAAAATGGTTGCAGTACTAATCACTGATAGTGCCTTTTCGTCTCTAGCAAATAAATACTTTGGCTCAAAACAGGCAGCTCTAAATGCTGGAGTGTCAGTAGTGTGCTTAGATCAGCCAGTACAGCGCAGTGTTGAGTTAGCAAAGCTCATTATGCCGCGAGCAGAAAAAGCTGGATTGATGGTAGGTCCTGCCTCTTATGACCATATTGAGATATTTGCTCGACAGATCAATATGGCTGGAATGAGGCCAAATATTGTTAAATTTTCTGCTCAAGAAAATCCCATTTTATCGATAGAACCGGTTCTCTCACAGAGCGATATTTTTATTCCAGTACCTGATACACGGTTAATTAATATTGCTGCTGCAAAATGGATACTTCAGTTGAGTTATCGGTATAGAGTGCCAGTTATCGCATACTCAAAAGCCTACCTAAAAGGTGGCGCATTGGCTGCACTTTATTCGTCACCTGTAAATGTTGGAAGACAAACGGCCGAGTTACTATCACATAATCTTCAAACGCCTGCTCTTGTGGGTGGCGCACATATGCCGGCCTATTTTTCAATCGCTTTTAATGATTCTGTGGCCGCTTTTTTCAATCTTAGCTTAGAGTCTGAGAATTTCTATATTAGACAATTGGCGGCCGACTGAAATGAGATTTAAGCGCCAACCCAACAGCATCAATACTAGACTACTTATCACCGCTTTAGTACCGATGTTATTGCTCAGCACAGTTTTGGGTTGGTATATGATTTCTAGTCAACGTGCGGACTTATTAGCTAACCTTCACAGCACCGGTAAAATTATTGCCAACCAAGTAGCATCCAATTCAGAATTTGCGCTCTATTCAGGTAATCAAGAAGCTTTACAAGTCATAGGCGATTCAGTGTTGAAGGTGCCTTCCGTCTCCGGATTGATGTTTTACAACAATAGGGACAATAGCAGTCTAGTGGTTGGCAGCCTAGCGCAAGACTTAGTAGGAATTCCCGCAAGCTTTTATTTGGATGTGCCTTTATTGACAAATAATCTGTGGCATTTTTACGCTCCAATAGACTTTCAGCTCGATTCATTTGAGGATTATGATGAGGCACTAGAAGCCGAAGTACAGACACTTGGTTGGGTGGTTCTCGCTCTAGATACCGAGCTATTGTTTCAGAAGCAGAAAGATATTATAGCGGCAACGGTGGTGGTTATTTTATTTGCCTTACTAATCGCGATCTGGCTATCAATGAATCTTGGGCGCAGTATTTCACGCACTCTTGGTGGTCTTACTCAGGTTGTTGAGTTAATGGAGGCAGGCGACCTCGATTCACTCACTGCCGAAGATGGTCCCGAAGAACTTAAAAAATTAGCACATGGAATTAATCAATTGGCGACTAGTGTGCGTCAGTCTAAGGTGCGGATGCAGAGCGAAATTGCCCGGGCAACATCACAGCTGCAAATTACCTTGATTGAATTAGAGGAGGCCATGGAGTCTCAAGATCAATTTTTAGCTCGGATGAGTCATGAATTGAGAACGCCTTTAACAGCNGTAATTGGNTTTTCAAAGCTNCTTTCTAGCGAATCNGATATGGATAAGCGAGATGAGCATCTAAGNGTTATCGAAACNTCNTCAACCATGTTGCTCACCATGATTGACGATATTTTAGAATTCTCAAAGGCGCACCACAGTGGTTTTACACTTGAAAGTATAAACTTTGATATTGTGCAGTGGCTGGATGATCTCATTGTAATTCATCGACCTTTNGCGANAGAAAAAGCACTCAAATTGTCCTATGAGATTGCACNGGATGTACCTGATGAGCTTTGCGGAGACCCTGTGCGGTTGGCGCAGATTGTCAGCAACTTAGTGAGTAATGCGGTTAAGTTTACCGACACTGGTTTTGTTAACGTCAGGGTCTCCTGCCAGTCGATTATAGATAGCAATGTAATACTGCATATTGTCGTTGCAGATTCGGGAAAAGGGATTGCTATAGATAAGATTGATAGCTTGTTTGATCCATTCGCTCAAGAGGATATTTCTATTAATCGTCGTTTTGGTGGCACTGGGTTAGGCCTGTCGATTAGCAAAAGATTGGTTGAGGCGATGGGTGGTGATATTACTGTTGAGAGTGAGGAAGATAAAGGTTCGGAAATCAGTTTCACCTGTAATCTATTATTGCCCGATGTTCTCGGTGATGATGCTATGTCCGAGGGGCAGTTGGGCTTGTCGCAACAGGTACTGTCAGGATTAACAATCTTACTTGCTGAAGATAACGCGTTTAATCAGAAATTGATTGTCAGGTTACTCAAGGGATATGGGGCAACCTGCATGATTGCGAATAATGGCTTAGAAGCAATTGAGATAGCCGATAAGCTACATGTTGATTTAATCCTGATGGACCTTCATATGCCGGTGGTTGATGGCGTTACTGCTAGTGAAACTATTGTTCAGCAGACCGGTGAGAGCCCCCCGATTATTGGCTTAACCGCCGATATTACTGAGGCGGAGCATCAAAGAATGCTGTCGGCCGGGGCATTAGCTGTTCAATTGAAGCCTATAAATGAGATCCATCTTGTCAATGGTATTTTGGAGGCGTTAAGTGATCAGTCACGGCTGCCAGAGGATGCTACAGGAGGATTGTTATCATCGGTGGTGCCTGTAGAGGAATTAAAAGCGGCACTCTACGATAATCTCAATAAACTTGAAAGCCAGCTTGGTGCTGAGGAGAAAAGTAGCTTGCGTCAAATAACCCACGATCTTATGGGGCTATGCGGTCTTTATGGGATGTCTGAATTACGTGATTTGGTTACTGAGTTTAGAGCGACTTACGGTACATTAGGTGTGGATGACAATCTTAAGAAAGTAACTGAAATTCGCCAACATATCCATGAATTTTTTGCGGGTTAGTTTAGCAAGCTAATACTTAAGTATTAGCTCTTCAGTGTAATTTATTTTTTGTTACCAAAACGGTAGATTATCTCCTTTGTTTTTAGTGTCTCAATCTTTGGAGCAGAGTAGAAAAGGACTTCACTTTAAAGACGAGCGTTAGTCAAGAGTTTTGGTAGCGATTCAGAGTTACCCACATGCGGTATTTGCGGTCTATAAGACATACACCATAGACGGCACACATGAATTTGACATATTGCGGTCATCCCCTCCTTAAGCCTCGATTAGTCGAGGTTTCTTTTAGCCCCCCTTTTTTTATAAGGTTATTAGTTAGTAGTCTGTGCTCATATTTTAGCGCTAGTCCTAATTATAATCATTGAGAATTAGTTTTACTCCCGCTGTGTTACGTCATAGACTAGGCTAAAGAAATAGCCTTCCAGAATATATGTCTAAAACCCCGAAGTCCTCCGATCCATTTGCCAGTCGCGAAGCCGCTAATTACCCGCGTCCAATTCCTAGTCGTGAATTTATCCTCGACTATTTGCGAGAGAGTGTTGGACCGCTTACTCACGAAGACATTTGTAATACGTTAAATTTAAATGATGATGATCAAATTGAGGCTATGCGCCGGCGTCTCAGAGCCATGGAGCGCGATGGACAGGTTGCTCGCAATCGGCGCGGCGGCTACGGCACTTTGGATAAGCTCAATTTAGTCAAAGGTCGAGTTATTGGCCATCCAGAAGGCTATGGTTTTGTCTCGCCAGTGCAGGGTGAGAGTGAAGATATTCATCTCTCTAGCACGCAAATGCGGCGCGTGTTTGATGGCGATATTGTCCTAGTGCGCATTGCCGGCTGGGACCGGCGTGGACGTCCCGATGGCACATTGGTGGATGTGGTTGAGCGCAAAACAACCCAACTCGTGGGGCGTTATTTCCGTGAGAGTGGAATCAGCTTTGTGCGCCCTGACAATCCACGCATCAGTCAGGATATTCTGATTCCTGCAGACCGATCGCTCGACGCTAATTCTGGTCAAATTGTAGTGGTTAATATTGTTGAGCCACCCTCGAAAAATAGTTTACCCGTAGGACATATTACCGAGGTGCTGGGAGAGCATCTCGATCCTGGTATGGAGATAGAACTGTCGATTCGCAATTATGGTATCCCTCATCTATGGAATGATCGGGTCAGGGCAGAAACTGTAGCGATTCCCGATCAGGTTCAAGATACAGACTTTCGCGTTGATTTACGCGATACACCATTAATTACAATTGATGGCGAGGACGCGCGAGACTTTGATGATGCGGTTCATTGTCAACCCCGCGCGCGGGGTGGTTGGACGTTAACGGTCGCGATAGCAGACGTCTCCCATTATGTCTCGGTTGGTTCTGCTCTCGATAAAGAGGCCTTTGAGCGTGGCAATTCTGTGTATTTCCCCAATCATGTTGTGCCTATGTTGCCTGAGAAATTATCTAATGGGCTGTGTTCATTAAATCCTGCTGAAGATCGACTGTGCATGGTGTGTGAAATGCAGATCAGTGCTGAGGGGGACATTAATCGCTATCAATTTTATGAGGCGGTGATGCATTCCCATGCGCGTATGACCTACACGCAAGTGGCGCATATTTTGGCTGACCGAGAGAAACATGATAGTTCCGGTGTGCGTAAGCAGTTTGCAGCCATTTTGCCTCAAGTTGATGCATTGCATGATTTATACAAAGTGTTGCATAGGCGCAGAGCCAAACGCGGTGCCATTGATTTCGATAGTCAGGAAACACGGATTCTTTTCGATAGTGAACGCAAAATCAGTCAAATTATCCCAATTGACCGAACTGAAGCCCATCGGCTAATTGAAGAATGCATGCTCTGTGCCAATGTTTGTTCTGCAGAGTTTCTTCAGAAGGCCAAGCTGCCAGCGCTTTATCGAGTGCACGAGGGCCCCAGCGAAGAGCGCTTAAGCGCGGTGCGCGATTTCCTTGGCGAGCTTGGTATAGGGCTGGGCGGTGGTGACGATCCGCAACCGCAGGATTATCAGCGAGTATTGGCGGCGGTTAGGGGCAGAGATGATGCCGCAGTGATTCAGTCGGTGATGTTGCGTTCCATGAGTCAGGCCGTCTATCAACCTGAGAACTTGGGGCACTTTGGTCTTGCATTTGAAGCTTATAGTCATTTCACCTCACCCATCCGGCGCTATGCCGACCTGCTAGTGCATCGAGCAATTCGTCGCTTGATTAGAAGTAAACAGAAAATTGCTGCTGTGCGGCGAGTTGACGGGGCGACGATGCTTCCCCCACAAAGTATCTATCCCTATGAATTGCCGCACTTAGTCGAGGTAGGTGAGCATTTATCAGTCACTGAACGCCGCGCCGATGAAGCCACTAGAGATGTGGTCAATTGGCTGAAATGTGAATATCTTATGGATCATGTCGGTGAGCAGTATGCTGGTGTGGTTAGTGCTGTGACGGGGTTTGGTCTATTTGTCATGCTGGATGATCTGTACGTTGAGGGCTTGATCCATGTCACCGGCTTACCCAAGGATTATTATTTCCATGAGGCCGCTCAGCATCGAATGGTGGGAGAGCGTACTGGGCGAGTATTTCGGCTTGGTCAGAAATTACAGGTAAAAGTTGTTAGGGTTAATTTAGAAGAGCGCAAAATCGACTTTGAATTAGTCGATAAGTCTGCCAGTAATACCGATCATCAGAGTGCAAAGCGTAATTCCAACAAAAAGGTAAAAGTCTCAAACCGAGCGGCAGAGTTAGCCTCCGAATATGAAAAAAAACGCAAACGCCGTGCTAAAGCTGGGCCAAAGAAAAAAGCCAAGGGCAAGATCAGTTCCAAGCGAGGTAAGGCTGGAGCAAAAAGGAAGTCTTCTACCACAGCCAAAAAAAGGCGTTGAGTCAGCCGTTAATAGCGCCACAAAGCTTTAGGCTAGATGCTTGGGCAGTAGGCGGTTAAGCACCTCTGCGATGTAGTCTAAAAATAGCGTGCCTATTGTGCTTTTGTAAAAGCCAGGGTCGGTGTTGCCGAGGGCGAGAATACCGTATAGATCGTTAGAGCGCAGAGGGATAGCGGCAACCGAGCCGACTTGCGAGCCCGCCTCGCCAAACAAAAAGGTCATTTCCTCATCGCGGAGCACGCCGCAAACCGCACTGGTAGCGTTTAGCACTGCACCGATACCATTGTTGGCCTCGGCGACCGTGACCACTCGCGCCTTGGTGTTTAGTTGTGTTTTGTTATCATCCAGTAAGATGAGGCTGAAAAAGCTAATCTCAAAGTCATTGCCGAGGCTGTCATAAATAACCGACACCATATCCGTAAGATTTTCTGCCTCTAATAGGTTAAGCACCAAGCGCTTGGTCTTTTCGAAAAGGAGATCATTATCATTGGCCACGGTGAGTATATTATCGAGACGCCCACGCATTTCTCTATTGCGATCGCGCATAACCCCGACTTGACGTTCCACGAGGGAAATGGCCTTGCCGCTGTTATGAGGAAGATCAAGGATTTCTAGGATATCCGGATTGTCGGCCAAAAATGTCGGATTATCGCTAAGAAATGCCCGTACCATATCTTCTTTGGAATCAACCTGTTGTTCTTCGCTCATATTCGCACTCGCCCATGAAAAACACTGACTGCTGGCCCAGTCATAAATAGAGGCTCATTATCCCCCTGCCATTGGATGCTGAGATCTCCACCAGTTAACTGCACTGTTACCGGTGAGTCTACCAGTTGCTGGCGTATCGCGGCTACTGCTGCGGCGCAGGCTCCAGAGCCGCAGGCCTGAGTTTCGCCAACACCGCGTTCAAAAACGCGCAATTTAATGTTATTGCGATCGACTATTTGCATAAACCCAGCGTTAACCTGATTGGGAAAACTGGGGTGTGACTCTAGCGTTGGGCCAAGAGATGCAACTGGTGCCTCGCTGATATCCTCAACCTGCAATACGGCATGGGGGTTGCCCATTGAAATAGCCGCGATCTGGTGCTTTTGGTTATTGAGATCAATGTCATAGAGCTCTGCTGGTTGATCAGCCTGGAATGGGATCTGTGCCGGATCNAATTGCGGCACACCCATATTAACGGTAACCAATTTATTGCTTTGCAACTGCAGTTCCATAACACGATTTTTGGTTTTTACGACAATAGTATTTTTACCTGTCAGTCGTCGATCATTAACNTAGCGGGCAAGGCAGCGCGCACCGTTGCCGCATTGTTCGACCTCGCCACCGTCTTGATTAAATATGCGGTAATTAAAATCAATCTCTGGTTCTGTTGGCGGCTCAATGACTAATACTTGATCACANCCAATGCCCAATGTGCGATTGGCCAGACGTCGAACCATCGATCCTGTGACGCGGACATTTTGCGTAACAGCATCAACCACAACAAAATCATTGCCAAGGCCATGCATTTTGGTGAACTTCATCAACATAGAATTGACCTTAGTTTATATCGGGCAATAATTTTTCACCCCTAACCAAATCGGCAACCGTTTCTCGAGCACGGATCAAATAAGTTTGCTCGCCATCAACCATAATTTCAGCCACCCTTGGGCGGCTATTGTAATTTGAGCTCATAGCGAAACTGTATGCCCCAGCAGAAAACTGGCATAGCCTATCACCAGCGGCAATGGCTAGCGGTCTATCTTTAGCCAAAAAGTCACCGGTCTCACAGACTGGCCCCACCACATCATAGGTTTTTTCGACCGCGGCACTATTATTTTTTATCGGCTGAATATCCATCCAGGCTTGATAGAGTGCTGGGCGCAGCATATCGTTCATACCAGCGTCGACAATAGCAAAATTTTTCTCACCATTGGTCTTAATAAATTGTACCTGCATCAGCAACAGCCCTGCATTTGCAGTTAGGGAGCGTCCCGGCTCCATAATCAATGTCTCATGCCGCCCTTCAAGCTGTGGTAATAGCTCAGCCATATAATCTGCCACAGAAGGGACATCCTCGTTCTGATAGAGCACGCCCAGACCACCGCCAATATCGATATGTTGCAAGCGGATACCCATTGTTTCGAGCTGTTTAACTAAAATCAGTAGACGATCCATCGCATCAGCAAAGGGTGTGATATCGGTTAACTGTGACCCTATATGGCAATCAACCCCCACTATATTAACATTTGCCATCCCGGCAGCGCGCTCATAGAGTTTAGGGGCAGCATTTATATCAACACCAAATTTGTTCTCTTTAAGGCCGGTAGAGATATAGGGATGCGTTTTAGCATCAACATCAGGGTTAACNCTGATAGAAACGGGCGCCACCTGATTTTCCTCACCGGCAGTAATATTTAACAGCTCTAGCTCAGCTTCCGATTCCACATTAAAACAATGAATGCCGACCTCTAGCGCACGGCGCATCTCGTCGGCGGTCTTAGCGACACCGGAAAACACCACTTTACCTGCATCGCCGCCGGCGAGTAACACTCGCTCCAACTCACCGCCAGAGACAATATCGAAGCCCGCTCCCAATTTGGCTAGGGTCTGCAACACGGCGATATTCGAGTTTGACTTGACCGCATAACAAATTAAATGGTCCCTATCAGCAAGCGCATTTTTATAGGCCAAATAATATTGTGTAAGCGCGCCCTTGCTATAAACATAGCAAGGGGTGCCATATTGACTGGCTATATCATCAAGGGCGACGCCTTCCATAAAAAGGCATTGGTCCTGAGTGGAAATTGTATTATGCATAGTGCGTTAGGATTCGCTGTTATCTGAATTGGCTGGTTGTACTGTACTTTCGTNCTGAGGAAGATATAGTTCTCCGGTATTACCACAGCCAATCAGTCCAGCGACTAGTGCTAGGGTACAAAATAGCGGGATAATACGAATAAACATGGATAACCCTCTTCAAAAGCGTAATTATAGCGGCACAGGTAGAACACAACCAAACTATTATGCTGTGGGGACGACATTTGGACGCTAGCCAATGAATGAAGCAGAATTTAACCAAACCGTTGATGAGCTTATGTTTGCGATTGAAGAGAGCATAGATAACAGCGGTGCAGATATTGATTACGAGAATAGTGCCGGTATGCTAACAATCACCTGCGAGGCCAATGGCTCGCAGATTATCTTGTCGCGGCAGCCAGCAATGGGTGAGATATGGCTGGCGGCGCGCTCAGGTGGTTTTCATTTTCGCTTACAAGCTGCAGAGATAAATAGCGCTGCGGAGCAGGTATGGCGCAATACACAGAGTGGAGAACNGCTCTCCAATATGCTCAGCGAGGCCTGCCTAGCACAGTCAGGCGAAACAGTTAGCTTCGATTTTTAACCTGCTGCAATGCACGCTTAGCGGCAGCTCTCACCTGATCAGGCGCGGTGCCGCCAATATGATCGCGGGCGGCAACTGAGCCCTGCAGAGTTAACACATTAAACACATCGTCGCTGATTTNATCNGAAAACTGCTGTAATTCCTCAAGGCTCATCTCTGAGAGGTCCTTATTTTCGGCAATGCCGTAGGCGACAGATTTGCCGACAATCTCATGGGAATCGCGGAATGCGATGCCTTTGCCAACAAGGTAGTCTGCCAGATCAGTTGCTGTGGAAAAGCCTCGCAGAGCAGCCTCAGCCATAGTTTCTCTGTTAGCTCTAATAGCCGGAATCATATCGCCAAAAGCGCGCAGGCAGTCACTCACAGTGTCTACAGCATCAAACAGAGGCTCTTTGTCTTCTTGGTTATCTTTGTTGTAAGCCAATGGTTGTGATTTCATCAGCGTTAGCAGAGCGATTAAATGTCCATTCACGCGACCTGTCTTGCCGCGCACCAACTCAGGCACATCGGGATTCTTTTTCTGCGGCATAATCGACGAGCCAGTACAGAACCTGTCCGGTAAATCGATAAACTGGAATTGCGCTGAGGTCCACAGAATAAGTTCTTCTGACATTCTTGATAGATGTGTCATTAACAGACTGGCGAACGCGCAGAACTCTATCGCGAAATCGCGATCACTNACCGAATCCAGCGAATTTTCTGTTGGCTTATCAAAANCCAGCTNCNCAGCGGTCAACTCACGGTCTATTGGGTAGGTCGTGCCAGCCAACGCCGCCGCTCCCAATGGGCTCTGATTCATTCTTGAGCGGCAGTCCATTAGTCGCCCGTAGTCGCGCTCTAGCATCTCATTCCAAGCGAGCAGATGATGGCCAAAGGTGACCGGTTGAGCCGTCTGTAGGTGAGTAAACCCAGGCATAATACTGTCTGCCTCAGCGCTGGCAAGCTCAATTAAACCAGTTTGTAGCGTTGAGAAAAGCGGTTTGATNTTGTCGATTTGATCTCGCAGCCACAGTCGGATATCGGTAGCCACCTGATCATTTCTCGACCTACCGGTATGGAGTTTTTTGCCGACAATGCCAATACGCTCAGTCAGCGCCGCTTCAATATTCATATGCACATCTTCAAGGGCTACCGACCAAGCAAAGGTGCCCTGANCAATTTCTGCGGCGATATCCTGTAGNCCNGAAATAATCAGCTGNAACTCNTCCTCGCTNAGNACGCCNGCCTTGGTCAGCATCTNAGCNTGNGCTAGGGAACCCTNGATATCTTGCTGGGCTAGTCTTTGATCAAAATCAACCGACGCAGTAAATCGCGCCACAAAAGCATCGACGGGCTCATTAAATCGCCCGCCCCAAGCTTGATTAGTTTGGCCAGCGGATGTTTTTTTATCAGAGTTGCTCATGCGGCGTTGCTCAGTTGGTAAGTGCGTGCGGAATTATAGCGAATACTGACGCCAAGTGGGTAGAAGATAACGTTTGCTACGATGATGCCGCAGGCATCAAATTGTCAATTTATTATGACATTTGCGGGCAAAAGCTGANGCCTGTTTGCCGCGCTTATCAGATTCTCACAATGGCAGGTAAAATCACTGATAGATAAGTGCCATCTGAATTTTTATTACAAAATTTGCCTACTTAACGCCGGCAGGCTTAATTTCCAGCGTCCAAATTTGTACCAAATGATATTGTTACTCTGACAAAACCGGATAAATCGTTGATAATGCCCAGCTAAGGTTTTTTGACTAGGTTTTTCCGTGACTCAAATTATTCGCATAGCGACGAGAAAAAGTGCATTGGCACTGTGGCAGGCAGAATTTGTTAAGGCACAGTTATTAGTCCATCACCCTGAGTTAGAGGTGGAGCTGATACCGATGAGCACCAAAGGTGACATACTTCTTGATNCACCATTATCCAAAGTGGGTGGTAAAGGGTTATTCGTCAAAGAGTTAGAAGTTGCCATGCTTGAAAATAGGGCAGATATCGCTGTCCATTCTATGAAAGACGTGCCCATGGAATTCCCCGCTGGCCTTGGCTTGGCAGTTATTTGCGAGCGCGAAGACCCCCTTGATGCCTTTGTTTGCAATCATTATCAACATATAGAGCAGCTCCCAGTTGGCGCTGTTATTGGTACATCGAGTCTGCGTCGTCAGTCCCAGATCCAAGCCCGCTTTCCCTCTCTGCGCATCAAAGAATTACGCGGTAATGTCAATACACGACTTAGTAAGCTAGATAGCGGTGAATACGACGCGATTATTCTTGCTAGTGCCGGATTACTGCGTTTGCAAATGGAGGATAGGATTAGTAGCCGTTTACCCTCTGAGGTATCACTGCCGGCTGGGGGGCAGGGAGCCGTGGGTATTGAATGTCGTACTGATGATCAAACTATTCAGACGTTATTAGCACCATTGAATCATAGCCGTACTGCTNATTGTGTGCTGGCTGAGCGAGCCGTCAANCGTCATTTGCAAGGGGGCTGTCAGGTGCCTATTGCTTGTTTCGCTGAGCTCAATGCTGAGGGCACAGGTCTCTATATGCGTGGTTTGGTTGGTAGCGTTGATGGTCGCACCATATTGCGCGCCGATATCGAGGGTCAGGTGCAATATGCTGAGCAACTGGGTGTCCAATTGGCCGAGCAGCTGTTGGCTCAGGGTGCAAGAGACATTTTGGCTGAGGTCTATGGTAGCTAAGCTCGCTGTTGGTGCCGACGTACTTGTTGTGCGACCCCTGCGAGAACAGGACGCTTTCTTGCAGCTTCTTACTGCGGCCAATATAAGTTTCCGCTACAAGCCGATTATGCGCATTGTGCCAATCACTGAGCCTTTAGCAGCGGTTGAACGCATCAGAGACCTGATTCTTCAGTTTGCTCAATTCGATAAAGCGATTTTTATTAGTGCCAATGCTGCGGAGCTGGCAATTCAATGGCTAGATGAATATTGGCCTATGTTACCCGAGGTGCAGTTGTTTGCTGTGGGTCAGCAGACTGGAATGATGTTAAAAGAGTACGGCGCCGAGGTGTTATCGCCACAGGGGCAACAAAATACCGAGGGCCTACTTAAAGAAATGCCGCAACTACAGAACCTTGCCGATAAGTCTGTGATTATTTTTCGTGGCGCCGGTGGCCGCGCCACATTAGCTGATACACTGACTAGCCGCGGGGCAATGGTGACTTATTGTGATCTTTATCGACGTGTTATCGATCCGGTTAGTCTGGTCCAGGCACGGGCTGAAGACTGTCGTTGTCTGGTTGCTCATAGTGGTGAATTACTCCAAGCTATGGGTCCAATCAGTAATAAGGCAACGATGCTAGTCGTGCCCAGTGAACGGGTTGCCGAGATAGGTCATGACCTTGGCTATAAGCACCTCGTGGTCGCTGAAAGCGCTCTGCCAGAGTCCATGTTTCGTGCGGTTCAGCAGGCACTGGGCTAAAGCAACAAGGTATTTGGTTTGAGTAAAAAATACGCTAATATTTTTCAAATAATAGGCTGAGTAATAGAGGGCTAACAGTGGCAAAAACCAGTAAACCAGCTGTATCTGATGAGCTACCTAAGCAAACAGAATCGCCACAGGGTAAGAAAAAAAATGCGCCGGCGAAAACTTTAGGACGGTCAATGGCCGGTTTTAAAACATTGGTTGCTGTGGTCGTTGTGATCTCGCTGGTGGCCGGTGCATGGTGGTTACAGCTTTACTGGCAGGCGGATAGGCAGGCCATGTCTGAGCATATGGCAGCGCTTGCGGCCAAAGTGGATGGACTGGAGCTGAATTACAAGAGCACTGATAAGGCTATTTTTGAGCAAAGCCAGCGCATAGAAGAGGTAGAAAAATTTACCACTGATCTAGGGCTTATTCTTAGTCAACAGAATCAGCGGTTGCGGGAATTGAATTTAGCCGCGTCTGATAATCGAGTTATTGCTGAGGCTCTTCATCTTAGTCAAATTGCTAGCTGGCGAGTGCAAACCGAACGCAGCAATAGGATTCCACTGGCATTGTTAAACAATGCCGATGTCGTTTTAAGCCGCTTAGAGGGCATCAATATTGCCACTGCCCGCGAAGTATTGGCAGCCGATATTCAAGCATTACAGCGTGTCGACACTGTAGATTATGAGGCGCTATTCCTTGAGTTAAGCCTGATGGCGACTAATATTAATCAATTAAAGATGGTCACATCTGCACCAACTCTACCCTCCGTCACTAAACCCTCCGTCACTAAACCCTCTACCGCTGACATTGAGGGTGTGTCTGACATACTGGAGGGATTTATTGACAATCTGGGTCAATTGGTACGTATTCGTCAGCATAATCAACCTATCACGCCATTGTTGGATGCGGCAGATCAAAAAGTAGTTCGTCATAACTTATTATTCCAGTTTCAATATGCCCAGACTGCACTGTTACGTGGGCAGCAGTCGCTGTACCAGCAAAGTCTGACTGCCGCTAAAGCAGCGCTTGAGCAATATTTTCAACAAAGTACTGATCTTCAGACCATATTGCAGCGACTAGATCAGCTTGTTGATACCCGTATTGCTGAACCATTACCCCGAGTTGATGCATCTGTGCAGGCTATTCAAGCACTGATGCAGAGCTCTCAAGTTGAGTTGCTTGAGAGTCAGGAGCAAAACCAATGAGAAAGATCCTGCTGGTATTAGTATTGGCTTTACTGGGGGGCGCCGCAGTGGTTTGGCTGATGCAGCAGGGTACTGGCTATCTGTTGATCAGTTTTGCCAAAATCAGCATAGAGATGAGCCTATGGGTNGCGGGAGTGCTGTATTTAATCACTACTCTGCTGGTAGTCTGGCTAGTGCTATTGGTTAAATGGTTGATAGCAGTAGGTGGTCTTCGACAGTGGTGGGCGTCAAGACGTCAGGTAAAACAGTTGAGCAAGACAGCCCAGGGATTGCTAAAGTACGCGGATAAAGACTGGGTTAAGGCCAAGGAGATACTGGCAAGCTCAGCGCAGTTATCATCAATGTCTGATATCAACCTGTTGTTTGCGGCCCAAGCGGCAGCCGAAGCGAACGACAATGAAGCCGCTAACCGTCTACTCCTGCGCTTGCAGNCAAGTCATCCCAATGCTGCGGCTGTTGCCTCAAAGCAGCAAATCGGATTGCTTGTAAATAACGGGCAGTTAGACCAAGCGTTAGCACAAATACAACCGTTATACCGAGATAACCCCAGTGATACTGGGTTAATAAGATTGCTGGTCAATATCTATTGCCAACAGCATGATTGGNATTCTGCGCAGAGATTACTGCGAGATATCGAGCATTACAAAGTGTTACCTAAAGAGGCTGTCACGGCACTTCAGATAAACATCTACGTGGCATTGCTCAATGATTGTGACAATAAGCCAGAGCTAAGCGAAGTAGANCAATATGATCAACTCAGTGAGCTCTGGGGGTTGGTGCCCAAAGCACTGCGCAAAATGCCTGAGTTAATTGCCCCCTATGCCGATGCGCTGGCGCGAATAAACGCAANAGAAAAGTTATTGCCGCTGCTCAGTACTGCGCTCAATAGTCAGTGGCATCAAGATCTGGTGCAACGCTTTGGTCTCTTGACTATGGCCAACACGGAAAAGCAATTGTCCACAGCTGAAAAATGGTTACTCAGGCATCCGCAGGATGCTGACCTTCTGCTGGCGCTAGGCCGCATTTGCATCCGTTTGGAGCTTAGAGGTAAAGCAAAGGATTATCTCAATAGTGCTTTAAAGCTTGATCGGCAGCCGTCAGTCTATTTTGAGTTGGCTCAGCTCCTACAAACCATGGGGGAGGCTGAGGACAGTGCCGAGATGTATCGCCAAGGTCTTGAGGTTGCAGTTGCAAGATAACACTAGCCGGTTACAGGCGTTTCTTTTTTAAATCGCGAATAATAAAACGTGTTGGGTGCAGGGCTAAACGTAAGTCCTCATCGAGTATGGGCGTGTCTCCAGCGAGTTCAGTGGCCAAAATCTCAGCGCTCAATGGTGCATAGCTCAGTCCTCGTGACCCCATACCGCAATTAATATAGAGATTAGGTAAATAGCTGCCGGCGGTTGCTATGCTGGACTTTGCATCGCGTCGCAGAGCACTGTAATCCTCGACCAGTTGCGTCAAATTGGCGACAGCGCCAACAATCGGTAAATAGTCCTTAGTGGTGCAGCGGTAGTTGGCGCGACCGGTCATAGCAGTGACATTTTGTGAGCCGATAGCACTGGCGATTCCGCTGTCTGTGGCGCAAATTTGCTCTAGATTGGTTTGATGGTCTTCAGGTCGCAGTGCGGTGGTAAAAACACCTTTGTTATAAGTCGCGCCTATACTGTGCTGGCCATTGTATTGCGGCGTGATATAGCCTTCTCCGCAGATCACTGTTTTTAATGCCGAGGATGTCCCGTTGGATGGTATATGACTAATCTGTCCGCGCAGTTGGGTGACCGGTAAAAACTCGGTTTGTTGAAATTGCTTGCAATCGAAGGCGTTGGCTATCACTAGCGTTTCGCTAGTAATGCAGGGTTGCCCATCTGCGTCAAATAAATGCCAGCGATTATCGCTGTGCGCAACCCGCTGGATATCGGCCTGAAGCAAGGGTATTCGATGCTGAGCGACCAGCTGTTGGCAAATATCCGTGGGCGATAGCCAGCCGAGTTTAGGGAAATAGAGACCTATTTGTGCCTGCAAGTTAATGCCTGATAGCCTGCGCAGTTCCCTATTATCATAAAGTTGGACTAAGTCGGGTTGGTCTTTAAAGCGTTGGCCAATAATTTCAAAATCCTGCCTCATTTTGTCATCTTCGGGGACGACAATTACACCGCATTGTTGCCCTAGGCCCTGCGCCCAAAATGGTTGGTAATAACGACTTGAAAACTGCATTGCAGCCAGATTAATACGTGGCAGCAGATCATCTCGCGCAGATAATTTTGGATAAACGATTCCCTGACTGTTGCCCGATGCTTCGCAACCAGCGATTGGATGCCGGTCAATAAGCGTAACATTGAAGCCTCGTTTGGCTAGTGCAACGGCTGAGGTGCAACCAGCAATCCCTGCGCCAAGCACGGCTATTTCTCGGGTTGATCTGAGGGCTGGTGATTTATCGAGATGCCAGACAGTAGACTTTGCCACAGCGCACCTTAAGCTAAGCCAAATTCTTGCAAAATTTGTCGCGACCATTGATCAATATAAGCATCGGTCAAGTCGAACTGATTTTCATCATCCAAGGCAAGACCGACAAAGAATTGTTTATCAGCGGTGAGCGCTTGGGATTGGTCGAACTGATAGTTTTGATTGGGCCAGGCGCCCACGCTAGTGGCGCCGATATTGACCACTTTGGCCCATAGATAGCCGAGTGCATCCTGAAACCATTCGGGGTAGCCAATCTGATCGCCAAGGCCATAAATCGCAACCTTGCGTCGGCTGAGATCAAGGTCGTCAATGGCATCCCAATTGGCTTCCCAGTCTTCTTGTAATTCACCGTAGTCCCAGGTGGGGATGCCGAGAATAAGATATTGATAATCAGTCATTAGCGACACGGGGTCAGCGGCGATATTGTGTAAGGCTACGAGGTCGCCGCCGTGGATACTATTGATGCAATCACGGATTTTTTCTGCCGCCATTTCGGTATAGCAGGTTGAGCTACCATAGAATAAGCCTATTTTACTGCTCATAAGTCAGCGTTACCCTGAGGTTGTAGACTACCGGCAAAGTCTAGTTGTCGCCAAGCTTCATAGGCCACAATAGAAACGCTATTGGACAGATTTAGACTACGACTGTGGGCTTGCATTGGTAGACGCAGCACATGACGGGTACCGATATCGGTGCGAATCTGCTTAGGCAGGCCCCTTGTTTCCGGGCCAAATAACAAAGTATCCCCCGATTGATATTGAACCGTAGAATAACAAACAGTACCTTTGGTGCTGAGAGCATAAATAGCATGGGATTGAACGTTGGTGCGATAGTCGCTCCAGTTAGCATGTACCTGCAGAGACTGGAATTCGCGATAGTCGAGCCCGGCCCGCCTTAGCTTTTTATCATCGAGATCAAAACCCAGCGGCTCAATTAGATGTAATCGAAAGCCGGTATTGGCACAGAGGCGAATAATATTGCCGGTATTAGGCGGTATCTCTGGCTGGTAAAGGACTATATTGAGCATAATTTTTTGTTTCACCGTCAAGCCCTGTATTATCGCATTAATTGAGACGGTTGAACTAGATTACTGGACCAGTATTGAAGTCATTTTTNATGGAAAGAGTAATAGGGTAGGCCGATGAAGTTGCTGCTAAGTAGATTGCTAAAGGCATAGATGTTGTGATTGAAATTCCTCTAGAGCGTCTGAGTGCGGAAATCCTCACCGCGATTATCGAAGAGTTTATTCTCCGCGATGGTACTGACTATGGCGTTCAAGAGGCGAGCATGGACAGTAAGATTGCTCAGGTTCAGCGGCAATTAGTACGCGGTGATGTATTGATTACATTTGACCCGGTGACTGAGAATTGTACCTTGCTAACCAAACATCAATTTCAGCGTTACCAAGACGAGCAAAAGGTGGCTGAGGAAGCAGATTTATCGGGTGCCTATACTGATGCTGAGGCCTACGAGGATTATTCGCAAGATACAGGCTATAACAGTGAATAAGCAAGTGCATAGACAAGCGCTTACAGCAACCAACGTATTTGCTCTATGGCAACAACAGCTAGACGGCGCACCACAGGTTCTGGTGGCGCTGAGCGGTGGGCTGGATTCCACTCTGCTATTACATTTATTGGTTGAGGTTGTACCCCTCGAGCGTATTCGTGCGATCCATATAAATCATGGTCTGTCCCCTGATGCCGATGCTTGGCAGGCGCAGGCTGAAGCCTATTGCCACTCTCTCGGAGTGGCATTTTATACTGAAACTATTGAGGTGGTAGCAGATGGTGAAGGGCTAGAGGCCGCTGCGCGATCTGCGCGTTATGGGGTGTTTAGGCGTGTGCTGGAAAAAGACGCTGTATTATTGCTTGGTCATCATGGTGATGATCAGGCGGAGACATTGCTCTACCGCTTGATGCGTGGGTCGGGTAGCAAAGGGTTAGCAGGCATGCCCGCCCAGCGAGATCTGGGCTTGGGTCAGTTGATCAGACCCCTGTTGCCCTGGTCAAAAGCTGAATTGCAGCATGCTGCTGCAGAGCGGCAACTGCGTTGGGTTGAGGATGGTAGCAATACCGATAATAGATTTGACCGTAATTATCTGCGCAACCAAGTTATTCCGACTATCGCTTATCGCTGGCCTGACTATGCTCGAGCTCTCGGTCAGTCTGCTGCGCATGCAACCGAGGCAGAACAGTTAGCCGAGGCACTGGCCAAAGAGGATTTAGCCCAACTTGAACTGCGGGTAGAGCGCGCAGGCTGGTCTATCGCTATTGGATTACTGCTTAGTCAGAGCGATTTGCGGCAGCGAAATATTCTCCGCTATTGGCCTGCAACGTTTGGATTACCAATGCCCAATGGGCAGATAATTGATGAAATTACGGGGTCGATTTTATCAGCTCGTGATGATGGCTCACCACAAGTCGTTTGGCAGTCAATACAATGGCGTCGCTTTCGTGGGCGGCTATACATGTTTCAGTCACAGTCGGCACAATTTGATCAGGCTCAGCATTGGCAATGGTCGCTTGATCGCCGCCTTGAACTTGCCGATGGCAGCTGTCTGGAGGTGCAAGAGGTAACGGGTGAGGGGTTAATGCTAGCGCCTAATGATTGCCTTACGGTACGTTACAGACAAGGTGGTGAGCGGTGCCGCCCGATGGGGCGTGGTCATTCCAATAGTCTCAAAAAGCTACTCCAAGAGTTTGCTTTAGAGCCTTGGTGGCGAGATAGAATGCCACTGCTATACGTGGGTGAAACCTTGGTTGCGGTGGGTGATTGTTGGGTTTGTGATGGTTGGCAAGCCGGCCCTCAGCAGCAGGGTAAAAAAATTCGCTGGCAGGTCAACTGTTTGTAGATCGCAGTGGAATACCAATCACCTTTCTGGTAATCTGCTAACCCATCTTGAGTAGGATGGGCGCCGGCCGCAGTTAGTTTGATTTCCAGATCGACTTCTTGGTCATCACCACTTCCAGAGATAACCTTTTTCACTTTTTTGCGATCGTTGCAGGGTCCTTATGACGCGATTTATTTTTGTTACTGGCGGTGTTGTTTCTTCTTTGGGTAAGGGTATTGCGGCGGCTTCTCTTGGTGCAGTACTCGAGGCTCGAGGCCTNAGTGTCACCATTCTTAAGTTAGACCCCTATCTCAACGTTGATCCGGGCACCATGAGCCCTTATCAGCACGGTGAAGTGTATGTTACTGAGGATGGTGCAGAGACAGATCTCGATCTCGGCCATTACGAACGTTTCCTGCGCTCAAAAATGACTCAGAACAATAATTTCACCAGTGGCCAAGTCTACGAGACCATTCTGCGTCGTGAACGCCGCGGCGATTATCTTGGTGGCACTGTGCAGGTGATCCCCCATGTCACGGATGAGATTAAGCGCCGCGTTTATGCGGGCGCCGGTGAGCATGATATTGCCGTGGTAGAAATTGGCGGTACTGTCGGTGATATTGAATCGCAGCCATTTCTCGAAGCAGTGCGGCAACTCAAAGGTGAGTTGGGTCATCAGCGAGCGCTATTGTTGCATTTGACCCTGGTGCCCTATATTGCCTCAGCTGGTGAGACTAAAACCAAGCCCACCCAGCACTCGGTGAAAGAAATGCGTTCTCTTGGCCTGCAGCCCGATGTTCTGCTATGTCGATCAGAGGTTGAATTAGAGGAAGTACAGCGCAAGAAGATATCGTTATTTACCAATGTTGAGGAGCGTGCGGTTATTCCAGTAATGGATGCCGAGACTATCTACCAAGTGCCGCGTATGCTGCATCAATGGGGTCTCGATCAATATGTGATTGAGCGCTTTAACCTCGATACGCCGGCGGCAGACCTTCAGGAATGGGACAAAGTTGTCGATAACCAATTGAACTCTCAAGGAGAGGTGGTTATTGCCATGGTCGGCAAATATATGGAATTGCTGGATGCCTACAAATCCCTTACCGAGTCACTTATCCACGCCGGTATACATAACAAGACAAAAGTAAAAATTCGTTATATCGATTCTGAGCGTCTGGAAGCGGACCATTCTCTTATTGATGGTGTCGATGCGATTTTGGTGCCTGGAGGCTTTGGAACTCGAGGTACTGAGGGCAAGATCTACGCGGTTAAAACAGCGCGGGAAAATAATATTCCCTATCTGGGTATCTGCCTCGGTATGCAGATCGCAGTCATCGAGTATGCGCGCAATGTATGTGGTCTTAATGGCGCCAATAGTACGGAGTTTGATCCACAAACACCGCATCCGGTTGTCGGTTTAATTGCCGAATGGATTGATAGTCAGGGTAACAAGGAGTTGCGTACTGAAGAATCTGATTTAGGCGGTACCATGCGTTTGGGNGCTCAGGTGTGTCATCTGATACCNGGNTCAAAGGCCCANNAAATNTATGGCTCTGAACAGATTGAAGAGCGCCATCGCCATCGCTANGAGGTCAATAATAACTTTTTGCCACANATCAANNAGGCCGGNCTNGTTATTGGTGGCCTATCNTCGGATAAAACATTGGTGGAGACGGTTGAATTNCCAGANCANCNGTGGTTTTTTGCCAGTCANTTTCATCCGGAATTTACNTCGACNCCAAGAGATGGTCATCCGNTATTTCAAGGTTTTGTCACAGCGGCAACAGCCTATCAGGCGGCAAAATAAGGATTTTAANCCATGGCATCAATTANTATTCNGNTAGCCGATTTCAATGTGAGCAATGATTCACCGATGGTGTTATTNGGTGGCATGAATGTATTGGAGTCTCGTGATATGGCGATGCAGATTGCCGAGGCCTATGTCGAGGTAACNNAAAAACTCGGTATTCCCTACGTATTCAAAGCGTCTTTTGATAAGGCTAATCGCTCTTCGATCCACTCATTCCGTGGCCCTGGCGTTGATGAGGGGCTAAAGATTTTCCAAGAGATTAAACATACCTTCAATGTACCGCTGATTACCGATGTCCATGAAATTGATCAGGCTGCTCCCGTGGCTGAAGTCTGCGATATTATTCAGTTGCCGGCCTTTTTGGCACGACAGACTGATTTGGTCAAAGCAATGGCGGTAACTGGCGCTGTTATCAATGTTAAAAAGCCGCAGTTTCTCAGCCCTGGCCAGATGGGCAATATTGTCGATAAATTTCGCGAGTGCGGTAATGACAACATTATGCTGTGTGAACGCGGTACCTGTATGGGCTATGACAATCTTGTGGTTGATATGCTCGGCTTTAGAACAATGAAGGATGTCAGTGGTGGTTTGCCGCTTATATTCGATGTGACTCATGCCTTGCAATGTCGGGATCCACTGGGGGCGGCTTCAGGTGGTCGCCGACATCAGGTGGCTGAATTGGGTCGTGCCGGNATAGCGGTCGGTATAGCGGGATTGTTTCTTGAGGCTCATCCGTCGCCAGATCAGGCTCGCTGTGATGGTCCCAGTGCCTTGCCACTGGATAAATTAGCGCCTTTTATGACCCAGATGAAAGCCTTTGATGATCTTATCAAATCACAAACCGATCTCGGTATTAGCTAGCAAAGGCTTTAACAGGCCAAATTCCCTAACTTTTTCACAATCACTTTAAATGGAGTACCCGGTAAATGAGTAACATTGCAGATATTCGAGCTTTTGAAGTTTTGGATTCAAGAGGCAACCCTACAGTTCAAGCGGATGTTATTTTGCACAATGGCATCGTCGGAACTGCCTGTGCGCCCTCCGGCGCCTCAACTGGATCCAGAGAAGCGCTTGAATTGCGAGATGGTGACAAAAGTCGCTATTTGGGTAAAGGTGTACTTAAGGCTGTGGACAATATTAACGATACGATNAAGTCATTATTGGTGGGGACTGATGTCGCCGATCAACGCGCTCTCGATAACGCCATGATTAAAGCGGATGGTACGGANAATAAAGCGGTATTGGGCGCCAATGCTATTTTGGCCGTGTCACTGGCGGCAGCAAAGGCGGCGGCTCAAGATAAAGGTATGCCGCTCTATGCACATATTGCNGAATTAAACGGTACCGCCGGCAAATACAGTATGCCTGTGCCAATGATGAATATTATCAATGGTGGTGAGCATGCCGATAACAATGTCGATATTCAGGAGTTTATGGTACAGCCGGTATCAGCCAAAAGCTTTGCTGAAGCATTGCAGGTAGGGGCTGAGATTTTTCATGCGCTGAAAAAGGTGCTCAGTGCCAAAGGGTTAAATACAGCGGTTGGTGATGAAGGTGGATTTGCACCGGATCTGGCGTCCAATGCCGATGCATTGGCAGTGATAAAAGAAGCCACTGAAGCGGCTGGCTATACCTTGGGTGAGGACGTTACCTTAGCACTCGACTGTGCGGCCTCAGAATTTTATAAAGAGGGGCAATATGACCTCTCTGGCGAGGGTAAAGTCTACAGCTCTGAAGGTTTTAGCGACTTTTTAGCTGAGCTCTGCGATCAATACCCAATTATTAGCATTGAAGATGGTTTAGATGAGTCGGACTGGGATGGNTGGAAGTACCAAACCGAAAAACTGGGAGACACAGTACAGCTGGTTGGTGATGATTTGTTTGTGACCAATACAAGCATTCTTAGCCGCGGTATTGAGTTGGGTGTGGCTAATTCGATTCTGATTAAATTTAACCAAATCGGCACATTATCTGAGACCTTGGATGCCATTAATATGGCCAAAGATGCCGGCTATAGCGTGGTGATTTCTCATCGCTCCGGAGAGACGGAGGATACCACCATTGCTGATTTAGCTGTGGCGACCGCAGCGGGTCAGATTAAAACAGGCTCATTGTGCCGCTCAGATCGTGTTGCTAAGTACAATCGTCTTCTGCGTATCGAAGCTGAACTGGGTGACGCTGCTAGCTACCGTGGCCGCGCCGAATTTAAATCATAATTTAAATCATAGTATTAACGCTATTGACATATTATCGGCCAAAGCAATTACAATAATCAGATGCGNTGGTTGCTGATAATACTGGTGGTGCTCTTTATCGGACTGCAGACCCGTCTGTGGTTCGGTGAGGGTAGCCTTGCGCATAAATCTGAGCTAGATCAGCAGTTGCAGGTTCAGCGACAGAAAAATCAGCAGTTACTGCTGCGCAATCAGCGTATTGCCGAGGAAGTAAAAAGTCTAAAAAATAATCTCGGCTCAATCGAAGAAAAAGCACGTGAGGATCTTGGCATGATTAAGCAGGGTGAGACGTTCTATTTAGTGATCGATGAAAATGACAGTCTGTTGAAAAATGACTGACAGCCAAGCCAACTACTGGGCAATTGTGCCTGCTGCTGGGGTGGGAAAGCGCTTTGCCGCCGATATTCCCAAGCAATTTCATTATCTCAATGGCACGCTAGTCGCACAGCATACCCTGAGCCGTCTGCTTAGTTTGACGTCAATAAGTGCCATTGTGGCCCCCTGTGATAATAGCTCGGCCTATTGGTCAAAAGTCCCCGCTGTGTCGGATCGGCGAGTGCGCCTAGTCTCCGGTGGCACACATCGCGCCAACTCTGTGGTCAATGGTTTGCTAGCACTTGAGGAGGTAGCGGCTGACCATGATTGGGTATTGATTCACGATATGGCGCGGCCCTGTGTTACAGCCGCTAATATTGCCAAACTAATCACCGAAGTGGGTGATCATGCGGTGGGNGGTATCTTNGCAGCGCCTATCAATGACACATTNAAAATTGTCGACTCACAGACTATTGTCAGCACAGTTAATCGCGCTCAGTACCGCGCTGCGCAGACGCCGCAAATGTTNCGTTTCGGCCTGCTAAAGTCAGCTATTCAGGCAATGCTNGATGAGCAAAAAATTCCTACCGATGAAGCGTCGGCCATTGAGTATGCCGGTTTAACGGCCATGGTAGTAGAGGGGCGNCAAGACAATATCAAAATCACTCGGCGAGAAGATTTGGCTATAGCCGAAGCGATTATGCGCAATCAGGAGGCCGAGTGATGCGAATAGGTCATGGCTATGATGTACATGCTTTTGGTGAGGGCAATAGCCTAGTCCTCGGTGGTGTCAGTATTCCCTATCATCGCGCCTTGGTGGCCCATTCTGATGGCGATGTTCTGATTCATGCCCTGATAGACAGTCTTCTTGGTGCCATGNCNNTGGGNGATATAGGNCAGCANTTNCCCGATACCGATAGCGCTTTTGCCGGCTGTAATAGCCGCGATCTTCTGGTTAATGTGGTCAACCTGATGCAGGCGCAAGGTTATCAGTTGGCCAATGCCGATATTAGTATTATTGCTGAAGCGCCGAAGATGGCGCCTTATCTTGNGGCCATGCGGCAAAATCTTGCGGCTGATTTACACTGTGATATTAATCAAATTAATATCAAAGCGACCACCACTGAAAAACTGGGCTTCGAGGGTCGTGAAGAGGGTATTGCCTGTCATGCCGTGGCATTGTTGCTAGCTGACGGAGCCTAATCTAATCAAGGCAGATCATTTCGATTTTCACCAACTGCCGCGTCTGCATGGGCGCCCGCTAGGCAGTGCCTTATTCCGCAGTTGCCCAGAAGATTTCCAAGTCGACGAACTTATCGATGTTGTTTCCAGTGATGAAGGCGAGCACCTGCTTGTGCATGTGCGCAAGCGGGACCAGAATACCCAGTGGGTGGCCGGTTTGTTAGCTCAGCTGGCGCACATTAAGCGCACCGATATTGGCTTCTGTGGACTTAAAGATCGTTTTGCCGTGACCACGCAATGGTATAGCCTGCATTTGCCTGGTCGCGATGTGGATCTTACTCAGTTGAGGCATCCGGACTTTGAGATACTTGCCGCCACTCGTCATCATAAAAAACTGCGCCGTGGTATGCATCGGGGTAATCGCTTCAATATTACTTTGCGTGAGGTCGACTTTACCTCAGCTACGTTGGACGATCGCTTACAGTTGATAGCGCAATTGGGGGTGCCGAATTATTTTGCCGAACAGCGCTTTGGTCATCAAGGCAATAATCTCCATAAAGCTCAGGCATTGATCGACGCGGACAAATTAAAGGGTAATAAACAGGGCACGGGCATCTATCTCTCGGCCGCACGTTCTTGGTTATTTAATTTATTGGTTAAGCGACGTATTGAACTCGGCCATCTGACCCAAGATTTCGCTGGTGATCGATCAGCGGCACTATGGGGCAGGGGTCGCAGCAATGCCGGTGATTTGGTTGCACAGATTGAAGCTGATGTTTTGGACGGTTGGCAATCATGGTGTTATGCCCTCGAGCATGCAGGATTAAAGCAGGCGCGCAGAGATATTACCTTGCGCCCACAGCGGCTTGAGGCACATTGGTTAGCCGATGATCGGGTAAAGTTGCAGTTTTCACTTGAGGCTGGCTGTTATGCCACCGCGGTGCTACGTGAAATAAGCCAATTAATCCGCCCAGAATACAGGCCCCTGTGATATATTGTCGAGCAAGCCGTGGAGCGGGTCACAGCCAAGTTTTGGCGGCCTTTACTGCACTGCTTAACCTCAGTATAGGCAGATGACAGCACAGGAGTAATAGGTGAACTCGATCGAATTAGCGGGCATCGGTATGACCTCTCAGCGCACGCGGGAGCGACTTATCCAGCGCCTGATAGATCAAGGTATTACCAACCAGTCAGTGCTGGACGTTATCAGAATGACACCGAGACATATCTTTCTTGATGAGGCGCTGTCTCATCGAGCCTATGAGGATACCGCGCTACCAATTGGCTTTTCACAAACATTGTCTCAGCCCTATATTGTAGCTCGCATGACTGAAATTTTACTCAGTGCTGGGCCGTTAACCAAGGTCTTGGAAGTTGGCACCGGCTCCGGCTATCAAACCACTATTTTATCTCAGTTAGTGGCGCAGGTATTTACCGTTGAGCGCATCGACCCACTGCTGCGCAAAGCCAAAGAGCGTTTCCGCACCTTGGCTTTAAATAATATTACTGCAGAACTATCGGATGGTAGTTTTGGTTGGGAAAAGCATGCTCTCTATGACGGTATTATCACCACGGCGGCCCCGCAAGCNGTNCCGCAGGGGCTATTGCACCAGATGGCNCCAGATGGCATCTTGGTNATTCCNGTTGGTAACGGTGTGGAGCAGGACCTGCGTGTCTTTAGNCGATTAGGTGNTTCCGCTGAGTTCGATGAAGAAATAGTCGAAAAAGTGAAATTTGTACCACTNTTGGGTGGCGTTTCCCGTTANGGCGAGTTTATTGGCAATCTGCTATGAATAATTTCAGAGATCATGTTTTGCTGTTTTTAAAGGGCTTAGCCATGGGTGCTGCCGATATTGTGCCTGGGGTGTCCGGTGGCACTATTGCCTTTATTAGTGGTATCTATGTAGAGCTCATTAACAGTATTAAATCGCTTAATCTAACGGCGTTAAAGATGCTGAGGGATCAGGGTATCCGGGCAGCNTGGCACTATATTAATGGTCGATTTTTAGTACTTTTATTGGCCGGTATACTGACCAGTATATTTTCTCTGGCGAAAGGGANGCAGNATTTACTCAATCAGTANCCGCTACCACTNTGGTCATTTTTTATTGGCTTGATTATTGGTTCAGTGATTTATNTGNTAAGACAACATCCCCCTCGCCTTGTGGTGGATCAAATGCTACTGGCTGCCGGTGTGGTCATTGCCTACACATTGTCTATAGCACCAGCGATTGCGCTTGAGGGCAGTCATATAACGATGTTTTTTGCCGGNACTATTGCACTATGCGCCATGATATTACCCGGNATATCAGGNTCCTTTATTCTAGTGTTATTAGGTTTATATCCGGTTTTTATAAATGCCATTGCCAATGTTGAATTAGATATCCTCGTGGTTTTCGCCTGTGGAGGTGTTATTGGATTGATGCTGTTTAGCCGGCTGCTGTCTTGGCTGTTNCAGCACTANCAAAGCATGATTATTGCAATGATGTGCGGTTTTCTCATTGGCAGTTTAAACGTTATTTGGCCGTGGAAATTGGTGACAGACTCTGTGCTTAGTCAGTCAGGTAAGACCATCGTTTTAGCATCGCAAAATTTACTCCCCGAACAGTATCTNCAGCTTGTCGGACAGGACCCATTGACCAGTGTATGTGTATTGGCCGCCATTATTGGCTTGCTTTTGGTGTTGGGTTTGGAATATGTTGGTGCTAAGTATCAACGACATCCTTAATAGGAAGGGTAATTTTGGGCTCAACTGCATTGCCGGCGCTGTTGCTTATCACTGCTTTGGTCAGCGGGTGCACTAACTATTCAGCACCGGTGACTAGTCTAGCTCAGCCCCCTAGTATTCAAATTGTTACCCACCAGGTAGTTGCAGGGGACACTCTGTATTCCATCGCATGGCGCTATGATCTCGATTATCGATTGCTCGGCTCTGCCAATGGTTTACGGCCGCCCTACCGGCTCGAAATTGGTCAGGTACTGTCTCTTGATACGTCTGAGGCCGAGCCGATTGTTAGCGCCAAAGCTGCTTCCAGATCGGCTGCCAAATCAGCTAAAAAACCAGTGGGCTCTAAGATACTAGAGCCGCCTTCAACAAGCTCAGTAAGCTACAGCAAAGATTTGCGTTGGCAATGGCCGGTTAAAGGCGACATAGTTGAGGACTACAATCCAAAGCAATTGCGCAAAGGCTTAAGTATTAAGACGGTGAGTGGTTCAATGGTGCGTCCTGCTGCCCCGGGTATTGTGGTGTATGTTGGCGACGGCTTGCGTGGATATGGCAAACTTATCATTATTAANCACAGTGATATGCTTCTTAGTGCTTACGCNCACAATGAAAAAATCNTGGTTAANGAGGGGCAACAGGTTAAAAATACGGAAATAATCTCAAAATTAGGGTATAAAGGGATTCTGTATTTTGAAATTCGGGAGGACGGCTATCCAGTCAACCCGAAAAAGTATGTAGAGTAAACCGACGTTAGGTTGTTATGCTGTCGGTGTGGTACAGAAGTTAAGATGTTGTATCCGAACAAGGAAGTANGGTTTAGCGCCGGGAATGGCTGCTAATGACATGGGAGAGTATCAATAAAAGGATGTGAAACGTCATGGATGAAACGTTTAAATTAGACCAGCAGGCTCAGTCCACTGGCAATCAGGAAGATATCACCGAAACAAGTCAACAGGTCATCAATGCGACTAGCCTATATTTGAAAGAAATTGGCTATGCGCCGTTGTTAACTGCTGAAGAAGAAGTTTTCTACGCGCGTAAATTGCAGAAAGGCTGTGAGTCAGCGCGTTGTCGTATGATTGAGAGTAATCTGCGCTTGGTGGTTAAGATCTCACGACGCTATGTAAATCGCGGCCTCGAACTACTGGATCTGATCGAAGAGGGCAACCTTGGTTTGATTCGAGCAGTTGAAAAATTTGATCCAGAGTTGGGGTATCGTTTTTCAACTTACGCGACATGGTGGATCAGGCAGACCATTGAGCGGGCCTTAATGAATCAAACNCGCACTATTCGTTTGCCCGTGCATGTAGTGAAAGAACTCAATGTGTATCTGCGTGCATCACGCAAACTGGNGCAGCATCTTGATCATGCCCCCACGCCTGAGGATATTGCCGAAGAGGTGGGCAAACCAGTCGCTGATGTTCTCAAAGTTTTAAATTATAACGAGCGCATTTCATCGATTGATGTGCCAGTGGCCGATAAAGAGCGAGCATTGGTAGAAACCATCGCCGATGACAACAGTTTTACCCCTGAGCATCAGTTAGAGGATGAGAATTTAGTGGAGGTTCTCAATGAATGGCTTGAACAATTGCCGGATAAACAGCGCGAAGTATTAGTGCGACGCTTNGGTTTGCTTAATCATGAAGAGGAAACNCTNGAGCAGGTGGGTTCCGAGATTGGTCTTACCCGAGAGCGTGTCAGACAGATACAGGTAGATGCCTTGAGACGATTGGGTGATGTGTCACGCAGGCATGGGCTTAGTAGTAATGTGATATTTGCAGATATTTAGCTACTAGATAGCTGAAGCACCCGCCAACATAAATAACCCAGCCTAGGCTGGGTTATTTTATGGCTTGAGGTTTGACTGCTAAGCGCAATATTACTCGGCTAAGTAACGCTCTCTGGATGCCATTACTTCAGCGCGGGCAGCGTCTGCATCAGCCCATCCGTCTACCTTGACCCACTTACCAGGTTCAAGGGCCTTGTAGTTTTCAAAGTAATGAGCGATTTGAGCGATTAATAATTCTGGAAGGTCCGAGGCTTCTTGCACATGGTCGTAGAGCTTGGTCAGCTTGCTATGAGGTACAGCCAATAATTTAGCATCAATGCCAGATTCATCAGTCATATTGAGAACGCCGATAACGCGGCTGCGAATTACTGCACCGGGAACCACTGGGTAGGGCGTTACAACGAGAACATCTAAAGGGTCGCCATCTTCAGATAAGGTTTGTGGCACATAGCCGTAATTGGCAGGATAGAACATAGGCGTCGCGACAAAACGGTCAACAAACAGCGCGTCNCTNTCTTTGTCTACTTCGTATTTAATAGGGTCGTGATTGGCTGGGATTTCAATAATTACATTAATATCGTTGGGAAGATCTTTACCCGCTGGTATGTCGTTGTAGCTCATGTCGATAATTCCGTTAGATTGCGTGGCTGGATAAAGCCGCGGATTATAGCCAGTTGATCAAAACTTGACCAGTGGGAATGTGCAAAATTCATCAGCGACTGTGGTTCCTTCTGCGGCCAATAAACAGATTTACGGTAAAACGATCACAGCAACCGCAGTTGCCGATAGTGAAATATCTACCTGTGATTAAACGTGGATCGCCAGATAAGCCTGTATTAACCGTTTGATGTTACTTTACCAACTGTTTGCAAACCACAATTTTGGTAACAGTCCACCGTGAAAGAGAGTAAACTAGGCGGTTCCTTGACGCGTATAGGATTGTCAAGGTATCACCGCCAAATTATAGAATAAGGGTATTCCTTTTGAATAAAAATGTCCGTCTTGCATTGTGGTTTATGGCTGCCATTCTGGTGTGGTTTAGCAGTGGTTTGCTGAGAGAGACAATATCAGCAGATTCTAGTCTTGAAACAGTAAAGCCACTAACCAAAGTGCAGGTCATTAATTCTGAGCAACAGTTATTCAATCCAACAATCTCACTGCGTGCCAAGACTGAGGCCAATAGAGCAGTGAATGTGATGGCTCAGGTATCAGGCAGAGTATCGAAGATCCTAGTCGAAGAAGGTCGAGCGATTAAAGCGGGTGAAGGTATCTGCCAGATTGATGCCGAGGACCGTCACCTCAAATTAGCTCAGGCGGAGGCATCTCTCGACAATGCGGAAATAGCATATCGCGGTGCAATGAAACTCAAAGCTGGAGGATTCCAGTCTGAGTTGGCAATTTCCCAAGCTAAAGCCGCACTAGCAAGCGCCAGAACCCAATTAAAGCGCGCGCAATTAGAGGTCAAATATTTACAGGTTAGAGCGCCTTTCGATGGCATAGTCGAGGCGCGACCGTTAGAGGTGGGTGACTTCGTTACGCTGGGGACTCTCTGTGCCACTGTTATAGAATTAAACCCATTAAAAATCGCAGCAATAGCGACGGAAGCAGAGGTTGGGGATATTGAGCTGGGTGACGCTGGAGTCGCTGTTTTTGCCGGCAAGGCGGTCCAAGCCGCGAGTATTACCTACCTTGCACGGCAGGCTGACCCGATGACACAAGGCTATCGGTTAGAGGCTGAAATGGCCAACAACGAGCAATCGCTGCGTGCGGGGCTCTCCGTGCAGTTAAATATTAAAACCAAAGCTATTAATGGACACCTGGTGCCTGCCAGTACGATTTTGTTAAATGATTTGGGCCAAACTGTTATCCGAGTGCTTGATCAGAGGCGAGTGGTAAAGTCCTATAAGGTAACCGTGGTTGGCGAATCTGTACAGGGTATTTGGGTGGTGGGCCTGCCAGCAAACATAGTGCTAGTGACAGTGGGACAGAATTATATTATCGATGGTGAGCAGGTTGAACCGAGCTATGCCATTAATAGTTCAGTTCGATAGTCTGGATAATTACGTTTATGAACTTTCTTAGACTTGTCGTTGAGCGCTCCAGGGCAACATTATCCATCATGTTGCTTATTATCGTGGCTGGTGCAGGCTCGCGGATAGCTATGCCAATAGATCTGAATCCAGATGTAACGCTTCCAGTGGTTATGATTATGGTGCGACATGACGGAATTTCTCCTGAAGATGGCACCAGATTGCTAGTGCGTCCGATTGAAAAGGAGCTTAAAACCCTTGATGGTTTGAAGGAGATACGGGCAACGGCAAGAGAGAGTGCAGTGATAATAACGGCCGAGTTTGAAACGGCCGATAATATTAAGCAAATCGTTGCTGAAGTTCGTGAGGCAGTCAATCGCGCAAAAGCGGAGTTTCCTCAAGATACCAAAGAACCTGTAGTTAATGAACTTAGCCCAAGTCCAGAGCCGACTATTGTTATTACTTTCTCTGGCGAAAATGTGACTGAACGGGAGTTATTTAATGCCGCGAAATTTTATCAGCGCAAGTTAGAGATTCTTCCAGATGTGCTTACCGCCGATGTGTTAGGGCTCAGGGAAGAGGTTGTTGATATCGTTGTTGATCCTGAGCGTTTAGAGCAATACGGCTTGCGTGTTGACGAGTTGGTGCGTGCAGTGACCGTGAATAATCTACTGATTCCTGCCGGTGATATGGATGCCGCTCAGGGGCGCTTTGCGATTAAGGTGCCAGCGCTGATTGAAACAGCAGATGATATTCGAGCGCTACCGGTGCGCAATAATGCTCAGGGCGCAATCACATTAGGTGATGTGGCCTCAGTAAGACGAACATTTAAAGATATTTCTGGTTTTAGCTTTATTAATGGTGAGAAAAGCCTTGCTATCGAAGTGCGTAAACGGCGTAGTGCCAATCTGATTAATACAGTTGAGGCGTCACGCACTACCGTTGAAGAATACAGAGATCAGTTTTCCGGTGATATGGAGATCGGGTACGTATATGATTCCTCGGTAATGACCAGACAAATGGTCGATGAGCTTCAGGGTAACATTGTTACTGCCATGTGCTTGGTTTTGATTTTGGTGGTGGCCACATTGGGTATCAAGTCGGGGTTGCTTGTCGGGTTTGGTATTCCATTTTCTCTGTTAGGCGCGCTGATTATTATTAATGTCTTGGGTCACAGCTTTAACTTTATGGTTATGTTTGGTCTGTTGCTGTCGCTGGGAATGTTGATAGATGGCGCTATTGTTGTTGTTGAGTTTGCCAACACGCAGGCGGCAGCAGGCTTACCCACTCGCGACGCTTATATTGCCGCCGTAAGACGTATGGCCATTCCGGTTATCGCGTCTACCGGAACGACGTTGGCGGCATTTTTACCTATGTTGTTTTGGCCGGGGGTCTCTGGAGACTTTATGTCTTATCTGCCGATAACAGTGTTTGCTGTGTTGGCGTGGTCTTTGCTCTATGCACTTATTTTTGCGCCGACATTAGGTGTTGTGCTCGCGCGTCACCGCGGTAATCGAAAAAAACTGCCTGAGGATCATCAATCCGAGGAGTCGGCAAAAACCTTATTCAAGCCATTGCTGGATTTCTATCTAAAGCTGCTCCGTCCAGTTATTAAGGCACCGGTGGCTACTGCGGTGGTTGTGATTAGTGTAGTTGTATGTATCTTTTTCCTTTATGGAAAATTTGGCGGCGGACAAGAATTTTTTGCCGACATTGAAAATCAGTATGGTAGGGCGGAAGTGCGCGCTCAAGGTAACCTGTCTATCGAAGAGCAGCTCGATATTACCATGAAGGTGCAGGATATTATTGCCTCCGTGGAAGGCGTGAACAAGTTGTATGGTTACTCCGCTGGCGGCGGTATGACGGTGTTTGGTTCAGATGTAAGTCGCGACAAAATCAGCAGTTTTTTGGTTGAACTCTACCCTAGGGATCAGCGTGAACGAGGTAGTCTCGACGTATTTAGGGAAATTCGCGAAAAAACTAATACACTATCTGGTATCTATGTCAGTGCGAGTGAAATGGAATCGGGTCCGCCAACCGGCAAGGATATCCAAATACAGATTTCATCCTCAGATCGTCTGGCTATGTACAGAGAGACCGCGCGTATTAAGCAGTGGATTGCGAACAATATTGCGGGGGTAAGAGATCTACAGGACACGCTGCCATTAGCAGGAATCCAATGGGAGATTGAAGTAGATCGCGCTCGAGCAGCCATGTTGGGCGTTAATGTGGCTGAGGTGGGCAATATGGTGCAGATGGTCACCAATGGCGTAATGATTGGTGAATTTCGACCGGATAATGCAGATGATGAAGTTGAAATCAGACTGCGTTTCCCCGAACAAGACAGACAGTTATCAAGTATCGATTCATTGCGGGTCAATACACCCAATGGCCCTGTTCCTATAAGCAGTTTCAGTAAACGTGTTGCCAAGCCAAGAGTGGATGCGATTCAGCGTTTTGATATGGCCGAAACGGTATTTATTTTGGCTAACTCTGAGGACGGTTATCTGCCAGATGACCAAACCACGTTAATTGCTAACTGGTTGGCGCAGACCCCAGTTGATCCCGCGGTCAATGTGGTTTTTCGGGGGGCCAACGAAGAGCAGGCAATGGCTGCAGAGTTTTTGACTACTGCTTTTTCTCTTGCCATGTCAGTGATGTTGATTATGTTGGTGATGCAATTCAATAGTTACTATCAAGCGGGACTCATACTGTTTTCTGTAGTGATGTCTACCGCCGGAGTGCTGTTGGGTTTACTTATTTCCCAGGCGGTGTTCAGTACCATATTAACGGGTGTCGGCATTGTCGCGCTAGCTGGTATTGTGGTGAACAATAATATTGTATTGATAGATACTTATAACCATTTACGCCGAAGTGATAGCGGTCTCTCGGCGGCTGAGGCGGTCTACAAAGCGGCCCAATCGCGCTTTAGGCCAGTGATGCTGACCAGTATTACCACCATTGTTGGCCTGTTGCCATTGGCCAACGGGTTGAGTATTGACTTAGTTAACCGCAGTTATTCGATTGGTGGTATGGTGGCGTCTTGGTGGCAACCCCTTGCCAGCGCTATTGTTAATGGTCTTGTTGTGTCAACGGTGCTAACGCTGTTGCTCACCCCGGCCATGTTGCTGTTACCTGGAATATTGGCCAAGTATTTGGGCTTTAAAGTGATTGAAAGCCAGTTTGAACATGATGGAGCTGATTGATTGAGCAGTCGGGTGTTCTGTGGATATTGGTGTAGATAGTAAAGCAGATAGTAAAGTAGATGGTACAGTAGATGGTACAGAAGTAACCAAATCGACTAGAAAAATAATCCACTGTGACTGTGATTGTTTCTATGCTGCAGTGGAGATGCGAGATGACCCCTCGCTAGCCAATCTACCGATCGCTATTGGCGGCAAGTCAGATCGTCGAGGGGTTGTTGCAACCTGTAACTACAAGGCAAGACATTTCGGTGTGCACTCGGCGATGCCTACTGGGCAAGCGTTAAAGCTATGCCCTGATTTGGTTGTTATTCCAGGTACCATGGCCAAGTATCGCGAGGCCGCTCTGCAAATTCGACAAATATTTTATCGCTATACTGACAAGGTAGAGCCCTTATCACTCGATGAAGCTTATCTTGATGTTACTGATTGCACCGAATGTCAGGGCAGTGCGACGTTGATCGCACAGCAGATTCGTGCGCAGATAGCGACAGAGGTGGGTGTTACCGCTTCCGCTGGCGTAGCGCCAAACAAATTCCTTGCCAAAGTCGCCAGTGATCTCAATAAGCCGGATGGTCAGTTTGTGATCACCCCAGAAGAGGTTGACGATTTTGTGCAGAAGCTTGAGGTTAAGCGGATCTTTGGTGTGGGTAAGGTCACCAATGAAAAATTACGTCGTATGGGTATTATTACCTGCGGAGACCTTCAACAGCGGAACTTAATCGAGCTAGTGGATAAGTTCGGTGTTTTTGGTAAACGTTTACATGATTTAAGTTATGGCCGCGATGAGCGTCAAGTCAATAGTAATAGTCGGCGCAAATCGCTCAGTGTTGAGCACACCTATTCTGATGATTTGCCTGATCAAATCGCCTGTCTTGCCAAATTGCCGGATTTGTTGATTGAGTTACGTAGCCGGCTGCGTCGAGTTGACAGTGATTATTTGGTGACCAAGCAATTTATCAAAATGAAATTTAATGATTTTACTGCCACTACGGTGGAACGACAGATGGTATCTGGTCTGCCGGTAGAGAGTTTTGAAGCGCTGTGCCAGCAGGCTTGGATTCGCGGTAATCGACCGGTCCGTTTGATGGGTATAGGCGTACGATTTATAGATACCAGTGAACAGGGCAGGGCACTGCAGTTGGAATTGTTTCCCTGATCGGGCCATGACGATATTTGAATAGACATTTGACTTTGCTAGACTGGTTAGCTGGATTAAATTTAGGTAGATTACGTTGATCAAATCATCTAAACAATCGATGCGTCGAGAGCTTCGTCAAAAGACTGAGGAGTTTTTGTCTCAGGGTGGCGAAATTAAACGGCACAGTGCGGGTGAAACGGGTGAGCCTGCCGATAAACCAAGGTCCAGAGCCGTTTTTGTTTCTGGCGAGCCTCGCCAAACGCGCACCTATGTTAATGATGTGGTGTCGGCATTGGATAGCCGGAAAAAGAAGAAGGCCCCAGAATCCAGTGGCAAAACCCTCAAACGACCAGTAAAAAGAATTATCTACGATGACTTCGGTGAACCGCTTCGCGAAGTATGGGTAGAGGACTAGCCGACATCTTCACCACGCGCCTGTTTGTCGGCATGATAGCTGGAGCGTACTAGGGGCCCGCAAGCGGCCTGAGTAAACCCAATACTCTCGGCATAGGCGGTATATTCGGCAAACTCGTCAGGGTGGACAAAACGTTCCACCGGTAAATGATTGACTGAGGGTTGCAGATATTGTCCAACGGTTAACATATCAACATCATGTTCACGCAGATCATCAAGCGTCCGCAATAACTCATCTTTGCTTTCACCCAGACCCACCATAAGTCCCGATTTTGTCGGTACATGAGGGTTGAGCGCCTTATATTCCTTCAGTAGCTTGAGTGACCATTGATAGTTAGCACCGGGGCGAGCTTCTCGATAAAGACGCGGTATGGTCTCCATATTATGATTAAACACATCAGGTGGTGTGGCTGTCAGAATATCTAATGCCGGTGCCATGCGACCGCGAAAGTCTGGTACCAGCACTTCAACTTTTAAATTGGGCGATAACATGCGTGCCTCACGGATACAGTCAGCGAAGTGCTGTGCACCGCCATCGCGGAGATCATCGCGGTCAACCGAGGTGATAACCACATATTTCAGAGCCATTTCTTGAATAGCCTTAGCCAAATTTTGTGGTTCTTGGCTATCTAGTGGATTGGGTTTGCCATGGCCGACATCGCAGAATGGGCAGCGTCTGGTGCAGATTTCACCCATGATCATAAAGGTGGCGGTACCGTGACTGAAGCACTCATGCAAGTTGGGGCAAGCGGCTTCTTCGCAGACGGTAGCCATTTTGTGGTTGCGCAAAATATCTTTAATTTGTTGAACCTTGGGCGAGGCGGATAAACGGATACGCATCCACTCTGGTTTGCGCTGAATACTGTCAGTCGGGATCACCTTAACCGGTATACGTTCTACCTTGTCGGCACTGCGCAGTTTTTCCCCCTGCTGCAGTCGGCGGGTACGCTTTGGTGGTGAGACAGACTCAGTCATAGGTGTTCCTGTAAGCTAGTTTAAAACAGCACTACTGCTGCCAATCTGAACCTCATTATAACCGAGTCCAGCACTGAGGTAGTCAATTAACTTGTCGCTTACAGCCTGAATGTTGGGCGGCTGGTCGACAAGATCTGACAGCTGTGTCATTGCTACCCCGAGTCCACAGGGGTTAATCTGTTGCCATGGCGCCATATCCATGGCGATATTAAAATTGAGCCCATGGTAGCTACAGCCTTTGCGGATCCTAAGACCTAGTGAGGCTATCTTCTCACCGCTAGCGATATAGACGCCAGGGGCATCTTTGCGGGGACTGGCAGAGATTTTCCAGTCTTGCAAGGTATCTACCAGAGCGTGCTCGATCAGACTCACTAGATCACGTACACCGAGTTTCAGCCGTTTTAAATCGACCAGTATATAGGCGGTAATTTGCCCCGGGCCATGGTAGGTCACATGGCCACCTCGGTCACTTTTAACCACGGGAATATCACCGGGGGTAAGAATATATTCCTCTTTGCCTGCTTGTCCCTGAGTGAATACTGGTTGATGCTCAAGTAGCCAGATTTCATCCGCCGTCGAGCTGGTGCGTCGCTCATTAAATGCTTTCATTGCCTCAAAGCATTGACTGTAGTCTTGAAGTCCCAGATGGCGCACAACCAATGACCTATGTAAATCTGCATTGGACATCACTACAGCACCATTTTGACCCGACGACTGGTCTTTAAGTCGGCAAAAATAGCCTCTAGCTGTGGCTTGCCCGTGGCAGTGATAACCAATGTGATCGATTGCCATTTGCCTTTACTGCTATCACGCACGGTTATTTTACTATGATCAAACCCTGGCGCATGACGCTCCATCACCTGTAATACGTGTTGATGTAGCTCAGTATGGGCTTCACCCATCACCTTGATTGGGTAGTCACAGGGAAATTCAATTTGTGGTGCTTGTTGCTCGGTCACTGTTATTGGCTCACGACATTAAGTTAGTGAAAAACAGGATAATCCAGTCAAATAGTCTGGACAGACTACCTGATTGTGCGACATCCTGAGCAGCCACCAAGGGCACATCAATATAGATTTCATCGTTGAGGCTAACCTGCAGTCGGCCCAACTCCTGTCCGCGGTAAACAGGCGCATAAATTTGCTCATCGACTAAGATATTGGCAGATAAGCTCTTCTTTGATCCTCGGGGGAATGTAAGAGTGATATCGTCGTCAATGGTTAAGTTAAGGAAATCCTGTTGACCGTACCAAATTTTAGTATTTTCTTTAATAAGGTCATCTTTCTTATAGATGGTTTCAGTATTGAAATTACGAAAGCCATAGGACAATAATTTCTGCGACTCTCTGGCTCTAGAGGCATCATTACTAGCGCCCAACACCACAGAGATAAGGCGCATACCTCGACGTTTAGCGGAGGTTACCAGACAGTAACCAGCGGCACTGGTATAACCGGTCTTTAGCCCATCGACACTGGTGTCACGCCACAGCAAGCGATTGCGATTGGGTTGGTTAATATTATTATGTTCGAAATACTTTTTCGAATAGATACTGTAATACTTTGGATGATCCTGAATAATGGATCGAGCAATCACCGATAGATCTCGTGCAGTGGTAAGCATACCCTCGGCTGGAAGGCCGGTGGCATTCATATAAGTGGTATTGGTCATACCAAGTAACTGGGCTTGGCGGTTCATGCCGTCGGCAAACGCGCTCTCACTACCGCTGACATGCTCTGCTAAGGCGATAGCGGCGTCATTACCCGACTGGATAATCACGCCGTGCATTAGATCCAGCACTGAGACGTTGGTGCGAGGGCTTAAAAACATCGTTGAGCCATCGGTTTTAGCGCCACCTAGCCGCCAAGCATTATCGCTGATAAGTACTTTTGATTGCTCATCAATGCGTCCTGCCTCAATCTCATTGGAGACAATATAAGTGGTCATCATCTTAGCCAGGCTAGCTGGAGGCAATTGTATGTCGGCATGTTGTTCAGCCACTACATAGCCGGTATCGGCATCCACTAATATCCAAGCCTTTGCGGCAAGCTGCGGCGGTGCAGGGAATAGTTTTTGCGCCTGAGTAAAGGAAGTGAGGGTCAGGCACCACAGTAAAATGGTTGCGGCTAGAGTCCATTTTTTGTACATATTTTTTTCCCAAGCATCGTGGTTTATTTGCCGGCTAGTTTAACACTACCTCGTCGCTTATGCCCGTCCTGCCTTTATTGATGAATAGGTTATGATTGATCTATGGACTAACAATAAATGCCGATATATTAGCGGATTGCTTAAGTATGCGTTTTATCATTAGTAATTCCATTTTATCGGTAATAGGACCAACCCATACCTTGAATAGATTGTCTTTCTGTTGCACAAGAATAGGTGTAGTGGTGTGAGTTCTGACCTGCTTTTGTAACACCCTCGCGGCATCGGCATTATCAAAGGCTCCAACTTGCAAGTAGCTACCTTGATTCAATATCGGTAGTGGACTTGCGTTATCAGTTGTAGCTGAGATTTGCGGTTTCGCCTCTAAGGGTTTTTGATTGCTTTTGCCAGATGGATCGATCGCTTCGATTAATACCTTGGCCGTGCCTTGATCAGAAAAACCCAGTTTCAATGCGGCGACATAAGATAGATCGATCAGGCGCGGGCCATGAAAAGGACCGCGATCATTGACACGCACGATAATGGCGCGGTTATTTTCGATATTAGTTACACGGACATAGGTAGGAATTGGCAGTGACTTATGTGCTGCAGTCATGGCATACATATTATAAATTTCGCCATTGGATGTTCTGCGACCATGAAATTTGCGCCCGTACCAAGAAGCAATGCCAGTCTCGCGGTAGTTCTCACTACTTGGTAGTACAAAGTAGGTTTTACCAAATACTTGATAAGGGCTTTTGTTGCCGGCCTTGGTGATCGGTTCCACTTTGGGCACTGGATCTGGGATTGCTGTGGTATCGACTCTCTCGCCAGCGCTGTCTTTTTGCTCAATTAATCTCGGTGTATAGCCACAGCTTACCAACTGTAGACCAATCAGCACTATAAGGCACAGTTTATAGGGACTGACGCTAACAGTTATTTGCTGAGGCACAGCGACGACTTCGGATGATTTCACTAAGCTGATAGACGGCCATTGCGTATTTAGTGCGGGGATTATAGCGGCCTATGACATAAAAGTTGTGCAGTCCCAGCCAGTACTCATCAGCGTATTTAGCCTTGAAGCGCATTGGAAATGCTTTGGCTTCGGGATCGAATTTTTCGACCGGCTGATAGCCCATGGTTGTAAGTTCACTGATCGTTGTCGTGGGGCGCTTCATTTTGTTCAGTGCGCTCTCATCAATACTGCCACTGATATGGGCTCTGGTAGCTACAGATTGATTAGTTTTCCAGCCATGGCGAGTAAAGTAGTTGGCGACACTGCCAATAGCATCCGTCGGGTTGGTCCAGATATCAGCGAAACCATCGCCATCAAAGTCTACGGCATAGTTACGGTAGCTATTGGGCATAAACTGGCCCCAGCCCATGGCGCCGGCGTAGGAGCCTTTGAGGCTGACAGGATCTTGTTGCTGTTCACGAGCGAGTAAAAATAAATGTTCCAACTGCACGGTAAAGAATTTCTTTCGTGACTGGCGTTTTTCGGTATAGGTGTAGTAATCAAATGCAAGCGTCGTCAGCGCATCGATTACCTTATAGCTACCAGTATTGCGGCCATAATTTGTTTCAACACCAATAATGCTAACAATTATTGCCGGATCGACACCAAATTCTGCCTCTGCTCGCTCAAGCGTCTGCTGATTTTCAGCCCAGAATTGCAGGCCGCGCTCAATGCGTAAATCGGAGATAAAATGCGTGCGGTACTGATACCAGGGTTTAACTTTCTCTGCTGGCCGACTCATGGCCTTGACAATGGATTTCTGATGCTCAGCTGAGGATAACCAAGCTAAAATTTGCTGGCGATCAAAGCCATGCTTGTTGACCATGGAGGCAACAAAGGCGGCAGCTTCTGGGTGCTCAGAATAATCAGCTTGGGGCAGTGCGGACAACAGGCTAAAACAGAGTGCGACAACATACTTAATGGTTTTATTCAAAGATCAATCCTAATCCGTTTGGGCTCGGTGCTAATGGCCATAAGGATACCAAATCCAAGGAACAGAGTCACAATCGCTGTGCCCCCATAACTAATTAATGGCAGTGGTACACCAACCACGGGCAGTATCCCTGACACCATACTCATGTTAACAAAAACATAGATAAAGAAAGTCAGACTTAAGCTACCCGCTATAAGGCGGCCAAATTGCGACTGTGAATTGAGTGCAATAACCATACAGCGCCCAATCAATAACAGATAGGCAGTGCAGAGAGTTAACACGCCAATCAGACCAAACTCTTCGGCTAGCACGGCAATAATAAAATCAGTATGACTTTCGGGCAGGAAGTTTAGCTGAGATTGAGTCCCCATCGTCCAGCCTTTGCCATTTAATCCCCCAGAGCCAATAGCCGTAGTTGACTGAATAATATTCCAGCCGGCGCCAAGCTTATCATCCTCCGGGGATAGTAGCGTCAGTACCCGCTGTTTCTGATAGTCGCGCATAACAAAGAACCACAGACTTGGGATAGCCGCCAAGGCAAGTAAGAAGGTACCAATTAAGTAACGCTTGCGCAGGCCGGCCAAAAACAAAACAAAAAAACCTGCAGCAAAAATAAGAATAGATGTACCCAGATCGGGTTGTTCAACAATCAAGAACACCGGTAGAGCAATCAGTAGTAAAGTGACGGCAATATGGTTAAATGAAGGTGGTATAGGGCGCTTACCCAGATAAGCCGATATCATCAGTGGCACGGCAACCTTCATTAATTCTGATGGCTGTAATCTGGTGAAGCCAAGATCCAGCCAGCGTTGCGCACCTTTCGCCCCGACCCCAAAAAACAGCACCAGAACGAGAGATAACAGTCCGATACCATAAAATAAAATCGCATAGCGCTCCCAGAAACGCACGGGGAATTGAGCAACTAAAATCATCGCGACAAAGCCAGCGAGCATAAAAAATGCCTGACGTTTGACATAAAAAGCACTTTGACCACTGGCACTGTAGAGCACCATTAATCCCCCGAGGCAGAGCACAATCAGAGTGAGTAGTAGAGGGATATCAATATGCATGGATCGACCACGGCGGCGTTCTCCCCCTGGGCTTTGCATGCGCCGAACAAAATCATTGGTATACATCTAATTACCACCACTCACTAGTTGTCGTGCTTCGGTATTTGATTTCATATACTCGTCGATGACCATCCGTGCGATTGGCGCGGCAGCCGAGCTGCCATGCTCGCCATTTTCTACAATAAGGCCCACGGCGATTTGTGGATCATCGACTGGTGCAAAGGCGACAAACAGCGCGTGGTCCCATTGGCTCTTGTCAATTTTAGAACTGTCGTATTCCTCTTCAGCACTGATACTTATCACTTGCGCAGTGCCAGTTTTACCTGCAATTTCATAATCCAAGCCATTGCTGATCCCTCGCGCTGTGCCGCGGGGTGAATGGACTACGTCGCGCATAGCGCGGTGGACATAGTCCCAATATTCGTCCTTGATCTCCATTGGGGCATCTAGCTCAATCGGTGCTGTGGGCACATCATTAATGGCTTTTACTAGTTGCGGCTGTAGCATTTTGCCTCGGGACGCAATACGTGCCGACATTACTGCTAATTGCAGTGGTGTAGCAAGCATAAACCCTTGACCAATACTGACATTAATAGTGTCACCGTTAAACCAAGCTTCCTGGCGAGCGCCTTGCTTCCACTCTCTTGAGGGCATAATCCCCGTGCGTTCACTGGGCATATCGATGCCGGTCTTTAAGCCGAGGCTGAAGACTTTACTGTAACTGGACAGCAGATCGATACCGGTTTTTACACTCATTTTGTAGAAGAAAACATCGCAAGATTCGATGATTGCCTTGGCTAAATCAACGCCTGAACCATGACCGCCGCGTTTCGAGTTGTGATCTCTCCAAGGCCGTTCAATTCCCTCCATAAAAAAGTATCCAGGATCTTCGATACTGTAGTCGAGATCGATGGTCTCACTGTGTAAGCCGATTAAACCAAATAAAGGCTTGATTGTTGATCCAGGTGGGTACTGGCCTCGAATAGCTCGATCGAATAATGGGCGATCTGGTGAGTTGAGAAGTTGGTTATAATCTTTTTGGCTAATACCAGAGACAAATAGATTAGGGTCGTAGCTAGGTGCGCTGACCATACTCAATATACCACCGGTTTTAATATCGATAGCGACCAATGCACCACGCTCGTCCTCAAAGGCTTGGTGGGCTACCTGTTGTAGCTTGCTATCTAAATGCATAGTGAGCTTGGTGCCAGGTTTGGGACTGACATTTTCCAGAATGCGCATCACCCGACCTCGGGCATTGGTCTCGACATGCTCAGTGCCAACAGTGCCCAATAGCTGGTCTTCATAGAATTTTTCCAGGCCGATTTTGCCAATACTATCGGTGCCGCTGTACGCCACGGGATCGATCTGTTGACTCTCTCGCTCATTAATGCGGCCAACATAACCTATAACATGGGCAAATAGTTTCTGCTGAGGATAGAATCTGGTTAACCGAGCCGACACTTCGGCACCCTCAAGACGATAGCCATTGACGGCAAGGACACCCCGCTCTTGTTCAGAGAGATTAAATTTTAATGGTGTACGCTCATAAGGTTTACGTCGTGTTAGACGCTTCTGAAAGCGCTTGATATCCTCATCGGAGATTTCAATTAGCGCTGAAATCTCAGTTAATAAATCATCCAAATCCTCTGAGCGTTCACGAATAATACTCAAGCTATAGGAGGGACGATTATCCGCCAGCAGTTCACCATTACGATCATAGATAAGGCCGCGCGATGGGGCAGCAGGTCTGACATGAACTCGATTGTTATCGGAGTGAGTGGCGAAGTCTTGGTGTCTCTTGATTTGCAAATCGAAATAACGAAATAGAACTACAGTAGTCAATATGGTGGCGACAAAACAGGTAATAAATAGCCGGCCAGCAAAAACTCTACGCTCTCGTGCGGGGTCTGAAAAAGCGGCATCATGTATCATGTCGTCAATCCAATCATCTAACTGCGATGATAAGGGTGATTATTATTAATCGTCCATGCTCTGTACAGCTGCTCCATAAGCACTATGCGCACCAAAGGGTGCGGCAAAGTGAGGTCCGACAATGACCAGCGCAGATTGGCTCGTGCTAAACATTGACTGGAAAGGCCATCGGGCCCACCGACCATTAAACACACATTCTGACCGTTCATCTGCCAGTTATCTAGCTGTTTAGCTAGCTTTTCAGTGCTCATCGATTGACCTAATACGTCGAGAGCAACAACAAAGTCATTATTATTTATGGCTCTTAGCAACCCTTGGCTTTCCGTTTCAATGGCTTTTGCCTTGGGTTGATTTTTGCCTCTTGATCCCAGTGGTATATCCACTGACTCAATCCGCAGTTCTGCTGGCATTCTCTTACTGTATTCATTGCAGCCTGCTTTTACCCAATCAGGCATCTTCGTACCAACAGCCACCAGTTTCAGTTTCATTTTTATCTGCTATCGTTCAGTCTCTGGGGCGCCCAGAACAATATCCTCTTGGTCGCCATTATCGAGGAAATCGTCTGGTCGCATTGTCCATAATCGCTCGATGTCATAAAACTCACGCGTAGCCGGCAGCATAATATGGACAATAACGTCACCAAAATCTACCAGTATCCATTCAGCGGTATCATCGCCCTCGACCCCAATCAGGTTGTAACCCCCCTTTTTGGCGTCCACAACTACAGTATTAGCCAGTGATTTTACTTGGCGATTGGAGTTACCGCTGGCAACAATCATATGATCCATCATACCGGTGAGTTCGCGCACATCGATGGCGACAATATCCGTGGCCTTAATGTCTTCAAGGGCGTTAATTACAATATCTTTCAGGTCTTGCGTCATAACTGTTAATTACTCATATAAGTGATGCTGTTGAATATATTCGACCACTGTATCAGGGGTCAAAAAGTGAATGCTATCGCCTCGAGCGATTTTATTGCGAATAGTGGTTGATGAAATGTCCAGCATGGTTAAATCACAAAAATAGATATTGCCAGCAGCTTTTTGTTGTAGCGCCTCTAGATCATCACAGCGATGTTGCGCAATCCAATCTGCCACTGGCCCCGATTTAGGCGCCTCGGCACAGGGTCTGGATGACACCAGGATATGACAGTAATGCAATAACTCCTGCCAGCGCTGCCAACTGTTGATGTTGCCTAGTGCATCCATGCCGATACAGAAAAATAACGGTTGCTGTGGCGCTAATTGTTCACGCACTGTTTGTAAAGTATCAATGCTGTAGCTAGGCGCGGCTCTGTGTAATTCCCTATCGTCCGCTATCAGGCGCGGCTGAGGAGCAATTGCAATCTGCAACATGGCAAGCCGCTGCTCTGCAGTCACCTGAGGATTACTGCGGTGAGGCGGAAAGGCGCAGGGTAACATTCTTACATGGTCAACTTGAAGCAATTCAGCCAGTTCTGTGGCAATCCTTAAATGGCCATTATGAATTGGATTGAATGTACCACCAAAAAGTGCAACAGCCATATTATTGTCGGATTTGCCCATCGCCAAACACGACCCATTTTTGACTGGTCAGCCCTTCCAGTCCGACAGGGCCTCGAGCATGGATTTTATCGGTAGAGATACCAATCTCAGCGCCAAGGCCATATTCAAAACCATCGGCAAAACGGGTAGAGGCATTGATCATCACCGAGCTAGAATCAACCTGCGCTATAAAGCGGCGACCACGATTAAAATCCTCAGTTACAATGGATTCGGTATGCTGTGAACTATAACGATTAATATGATCAATAGCCTCGTCTATTCCGGCGACGATTTTTATTGATAGCACCGGCGCCAGATATTCTTCACTCCAATCCTGTTCTGAGGCTTCAATAATAGAATCCACAATAGCTCGAGATTTGTTACAACCACGTAACTCAACGTCCTTCGACTTATAGATCTCAGCCAATTTGGGAAGTACTTCAGCCGCTACCGACTCGGCAATTAGTAGCGACTCCATAGCGTTACAGACACCATAGCGATGTGTCTTGGCATTATCCGCGATAGCAATGGCCTTTTTACTATCGGCATAGTCGTCAATATAGACGTGGCAATTACCGTCAAGGTGCTTAATAACAGGGACGCGCGCTTCCGCACTAATCCGCTCGATCAAACCTTTACCGCCGCGGGGTACAATCACATCGACAAACGCCGACATAGTAATTAATTCCCCGACTGCGGCGCGATCAGTGGTATTGATTACCTGTACCGCAGTGTCGGGTAGCCCAACAGAGTGTAGGCCGCTACTAATGCAAGTCGCAATCGCTTGATTGGACTGAATAGCTTCACTGCCACCACGCAAAATAGTTGCGTTACCTGACTTCAGGCATAGGCTGGCGGCATCAATAGTCACGTTGGGGCGGGATTCATAAATAATCCCGATCACTCCTAAAGGCACGCGCATTTGGCCCAACTGGATACCGCTGGGGCGATAGCCCATATCGGTTATTTCACCGATAGGATCTTTTAGTGCAGTAACCTGTCGTAACCCTTCAATCATCGCGCTAATACGTTCATCATTGAGTTCGAGACGATCGAGCAGAGCCGCATCAAGGCCATTATTACGGCCATTGTCCATATCAATAGCATTGGCGGCGAGTAAGTCCGGTCTACTACTGTCCAGACTATCGGCAATTGCTAAAAGTGCATTGTTTTTGACCACAGAACCACTGCGCGCCAGTACTCGAGAAGATTCGCGAGCGGCACGACCAACAGACTGCATATAAGCTTTAATATCCATAATGATGATTCGGCTACAATCGACATAAATTAAAGCCGCCATTATAAGGGTAGCGTTGGCATATTGGCTATTTTTGCCGCAGTTCGGGCAAAAGTTAGGACAAAAGTTCGGGCAAATTTTGTTAAATCTGCGTATATCCCAGATAGACGTCGTTAAAGGACTCAATGTGCAACCTATCATTTCACTGCTTACCTCGCATCAAAGCTGGTTAATACTCACCGGAGCAGGCGTCAGTGCTGAGTCTGGAGTGCCGACCTACAGAGATAAAAAAGGCGTCTGGCAGCGTTTACCACCGGTGACCCATCAGGCATTTATGGCTGATCATCATGCGCGGCAGCGATTTTGGGCGCGTAATATGGTTGGTTGGCGGCATATGGTCGAGGCTCAGCCCAATCGCGCTCATAGAGCGTTAGTGGCGCTGGAAAAGCTTGGTCCTGTGCAATACTTGGTAACACAGAATGTCGATGGTTTGCATCAGCGTGCCGGCAGTCAGCGGGTGATAGATCTTCATGGCCGTGTCGATACAGTCTCCTGTATGAGTTGTGGATTAAAATATCCCCGAGCGCCATTGCAGGTCTGGCTGGAGCAGCACAATCCTCAATACAGCAAATTGACTGGCAGCATAGCCCCAGATGGTGATGCGGATATTGATCATCTAGATTTTACTCAGCTGCAGGTCCCCGATTGCCAGCACTGCGGTGGAATTTTGAAGCCGGATGCCGTGTTTTACGGTGATTCTGTGGGCAAAGACAAGGTAATATTTGCTGAGCAACAACTGAGCCAATCCGAAGGATTGTTAGTGTTGGGTTCCTCTCTGGCGGTCTATTCTGGCTATCGTTTTTGTTTGTGGGCGCAACAACAAGACAAACCGATCATTATTCTCAATGACGGAGCAACCAGAGCCGACCATCTCGCAACAGCAAAAGCCGAGGGTGCCTGCGCGGTGGTGTTAGAGCAATGGCTAAGCCAGATTACTAACGTTTAAGCTGTTGGTCGACAATCTTAGCCAGTGCTCTGATATGAGCTGGGTCGTCGTTAAGACAGGGGATATAGTGAAACTGGTCACCGCCGGCCTCGATAAAACTGTCTCGACCTTCCATATTAATCTCTTCGATAGTTTCCAGACAATCTGAAGCAAAACCAGGGCAGATCACTGCGATGTGGTTTATGCCCTCTTTAGGTAGTGCCTCAAGAGTTTTGTCGGTATATGGCTGCAACCAAGGTTCGCGACCAAAACGCGATTGAAAGGTGGTCATAATCTGGTCTTCGTGCCAACCTAAGCGTTCTCTTACCAGTCTTGTGGTCTGATGGCAGAAACAATGGTATGGGTCGCCCTTTTTAAGATAGCGTTCAGGGGTGCCATGATAGGAAAAAAGTAACTTATCTGGCTGGCCATGGGCCTTAATATGTTTATTAATGCTTTTGCAAAGGGCATCAATATAACCCTCGGACTGATGGTAGCCACCGACAAAATGTAGTTCTGGCACCCAGCGCATTCGGGTCATTGTTTTGGCCAGTGCATCGAAGGTTGATCCGGTGGTAGCGCCTGAGTACTGAGGATAGAGTGGCAGCACGGTGATATTGCGCACATTCATCGCGGTAAGCTTTTCGATTGCCGATTGCATTGACGGGTTGCCATAGCGCATGCCCAGCACCACCGGCACTTCATCACCGTATTTTTTAGCAATTATTTTTTCTACACCCGCTACCTGCGCTTGACTGTGCACCATTAGAGGTGAGCCTCCCTCAGACCAAACCGAGCGATACAGCTTGGCTGAGCGACTTGGCCGAATACGTAAAATAATGCCATTGAGAATCAGCCACCAGATTAGGCGCGGTACTTCGACCACACGCGGATCACTCAAGAATTCTTTAAGGTAGCGCCGTAACTCGGGTGTTTGTGGTGCATCGGGAGTCCCCAGATTGCAAAGAATAACACCGCGACGCGGTGAGGGTCCTTGGTGCTCGTATTCGGTCTGGCCCTGATACTGCATATTGTTGCTCCTAAATTACCTGCTGCTAGTGTTGGAATCTCGAAACCATACGACATAAGGCGTCCGAGGCCAAATAATAATGCTACTGGGTTGCTAGTTGATGCTTCGGTATACGAGTCATCGCAGTAGCAAGATTACTGGGCCCGTTAAATGCTGACCGCCAACCACTGTGACGCTATAATGCGCGACTTTCGTCTATACAGTACTGGTAAACAGGGTAATCATGAGCCAATCCGCTTCAGATCGTCGCACTTTCGCTATTATCTCGCACCCAGATGCAGGCAAGACTACTATCACCGAAAAATTGTTGCTACTGGGTAATTTGATTCAGGTGGCCGGTACTGTTAAGGGTCGTAAAAGTGATCGTCACGCCACCTCTGACTGGATGGCGATGGAAAAAGAGCGAGGTATCTCGGTGACCTCTTCGGTTATGCAGTTTCCCTACCATGATTGTATGGTCAACTTACTTGATACACCGGGCCACGAGGATTTTTCCGAGGATACCTATCGCACGCTTACGGCAGTAGATTCCTCGTTAATGGTTATCGATGGCGCCAAGGGCGTCGAAGATCGCACCATTAAGCTGATGGATGTGTGTCGTTTGCGTGATACACCGATATTAACCTTCGTTAATAAGATGGATCGCGATATTCGCGACCCCATTGATTTGCTCGACGAAATTGAAGATGTCTTGAAAATCAAAGCAGCACCAATTAACTGGCCTATCGGTATGGGCCGTGAGTTTCGTGGGGTATATAACTTCTATACCGATACCATCCACGTTTACACTCAGGGTAAAGGCCATACCTTGACCGATGATATTCAGGTTAAGGGTCTCGATTCCGCCGAGGCTCGCGAGGCCTTGGGGGATTATGCCGATGATGTTCTGGAGGAATTGGAATTAGTTAAAGGCGCGACGCATCTGTTTGATATGGATGAATTCCTTGCCGGTCGATTAGCACCGGTATTTTTTGGTACGGCACTGGGTAATTTTGGTATTCGCGAAATGCTTGATGATTTCGTGCGTTGGGCACCGGCACCACAGCCGCGTCGTGCGGTTGAGCGGGAAGTGGTGGCCAGCGAGAGCAAATTTAGTGGTTTTGTATTTAAGATACAGGCCAATATGGACCCCAAGCACCGCGATCGCATCGCCTTTTTGCGGGTTTGCTCTGGCAAGTACCGCAAGGGTATGAAGATGAAGCATGTGCGCACAGGTAAAGATATGCGTGTTTCAGATGCCTTTAGCTTTAAAGCGGGGGAGCGAATCTCGGTAGAGGAGGCGGTGGCTGGCGATATTATTGGCCTGCATAATCATGGCTCGATTCAGATTGGCGATACCTTCACCGAAGGTGAAATTATGAAGTTTAGTGGCATTCCTCATTTTGCCCCAGAATTATTTAAGCGTATTCGTCTAAAAGACCCCCTAAAGACCAAGCAACTGCAAAATGGTATTCGCCAGTTGTCGGAAGAGGGAAGTACCCAGGTATTTTTCCCCTTGCGCAATAACGATATTATTGTTGGCGCTGTCGGCCAGTTACAATTTGATGTTGTCGCGTACCGTCTGCGCGAAGAATATGGTGTTGAAGCTATTTATGAGCCGATTGCGGTACAAACGGCACGCTGGACTGAGTCTGGCGACAGTAAGATATTGGAGGCCTTTAAGCACAAAGCGCAAGACAATTTGGCACTGGATGGGGGTGGCTGTTTAACCTATCTGGCTCCGACCAGAGTCAATTTATCCTTAGCCGAAGAGCGCTATCCCGATATTGCTTTTCGAGCAACTAGAGAACATTAGATGTATAGATCCGTGGAGGGTCGTTATGAGTAAAGAAATTCTTCCTGTGTCAGAGGAGCAATGCCCAGAGCATTTACGCACTAACCGCAGTGCGTTAACCCGCTGGTTTGGGCGCACTGCCTACCGAGCAATGGGCTGGAAATTAGAGGGCAAGATTATTGATTCGGAAAGGGTTTTAATCACTGCGGCACCGCATACCTCAAATTGGGACTTTGTGATGGGTATTTGCGTAGTGTTGGGGATCAATGCACGAGTGCGCTGGTTGGGTAAGCACAGTATTTTTAAGTTTGGTGTGGGCTGGTTTATGCGTTGGTTAGGTGGTATTCCGGTCAATCGTGAGAAGCCCGATGCGGTGATGGGCTATGTGGATGAGGCAGTCAAAAAGGACAGTGGTGTGATTATCTTGGTAGCACCCGAGGGTACGCGTAAAAAATCAGCGAAATGGAAAACGGGCTTTTTGCGTATTGCCGAAAAAAATAACTGTAAAATTCAATTGGGGGCGCTGGACTTCCCCAATAAACGTATTGTGTTGGGTGATGCCTTTGAACCGACCGGTGACCATCAGGCAGATATCGCCAATATTATTGACTACTACGGCCAATTTAAGGGTAAGTACCCAGATCAATTCTAAAAGTGTTAGTGCATACTTACTTGTATGGAGATCGTTACTAGCACTCAGATACTGCTGATTGGAACGGCTTTTTTTGCTGGGCTTATCTCATCGATAGCCGGCGCTGGTGGCATGCTGACACTGCCGGCTCTGTTATGGGCTGGGCTACCACCGCTAAATGCTTTAGCGACCAATAAGGTACAGAGTTCACTGGGCACATTATCCTCTACGTGGAATTTCTTCCATCGTGGCCATCTCGATATTAAACCTCTTAGGCTCTCAGTCGCCCTAGCCATAGTAGGTTCTATTGCCGGTACATGGTCGGTACAGCGTCTTGATAGCGCAGTGCTGACTCATCTGATTCCTTTTCTACTGTTAGCCATTGCGCTATATTTTTTAGTTTCACCGAAAATTGACGCACGCTATCGCCAGCAAAAGATCAGCCGGCGTTGGTTTGCCTGCACCGCAGCACTGGCTATGGGGTTTTATGGTGGTTTCTTCGGTCCAGGTATGGGCTCGATCTTGCCATTCCTATTCGTTTGGTTGTTGGGTCACGATCTCATTAGAGCCACCGCGGAAACTAAGCTTATGATATTGGCGGTCAATGGCACTTCGGCTATTATTTTTGCCGCTGCGGGTCTGGTTTTGTGGCCATTGGCCATCGCGATGTCCTTGGCACAGGCTATAGGTGCTCGATTGGGATCAAATTTAGTGATGGAGCGAGGAGCCGTTTTTGTTCAGCCGGTAATCATCGGGGTAACCATGGTGCTATCAATAAAACTACTATTCTTCCCATGATCGATTTTTTAGTCACAGTAGTGTTGAGTTTTGCTGTTATTCTGGTGGCGCTATGGGTATTTCGCTATCTGGGCGTACCTGTCTATCGGGTTGAGGCGATCAATATAAAAGTGTTGTTGCAATCTGTGCTCAACGAATCGGCTACTACGGCCGATTGGGATGTATTTATAGCGATGCCGATTACTCAAGATGCCGAGTTAGATGACATTCGTGTGCAATGTGCTATGTTAGCGGAAAGTACAATGACAGAGCGTCATGGTCTGGTGTTCTTTTCAGCTACAGGGCGAGAGCAGTTGACCCAACTACTTAGTCAAGTTGAGCGCAAACTTATCTCAGACAGTAAGATAGCGCCACAAAATACGGAGCAAAAACATGATCGATAAATCCTCATCCATATCGAGATTTTTGTTAGTCAGTGCGGCCTTTGTAATAGTGGTTTCAGGACTAAAAATGGCCGGCCCCTTGCTGGTGCCTTTTTTACTGGCAGTGTTTATTGCCATGATTGTTTCGCCACTCCTGAGTTGGCTCAAAAACCGTCACGTACCGTCGGGACTGGCGATTTTGTTGGTTGTTATGCTTATCTTGTTAGTGGGTCTATTGTTGGCCGCACTGATTGGCTCCTCTATGGAGAATTTTCGTCAGGATATCCCAGTCTATTCAGCAAAATTATCGGCCATGAGCACCGCGGTGCAGCAATGGCTGAGTCTGCGAGGTATCGAAATTGATGCTCAGCAATGGCAGAGTAGTTTTGATCCTGGCGCGGTAATGAAATTAGTGGGTAGTACGCTCGCCTCGTTTGGTAATGTCATGACCAATGCGGTGATGATATTACTGACAGTAGTGTTTATTCTCGCCGAAAACATCGGCTTTGGGGAAAAGTTACGGCTGGCCCGTGGAACGGCAACATCGCAAGAATGGCTACATAAGTTCTCTGACAATGTGCACAGTTATTTGGGTATCAAAGCCGCGATTAGCCTCGCCACTGGTTTGCTGATCTTTATCTGGTTGAGTATTCTTGGTGTCGACTATGCGGTGCTCTGGGGCCTACTGGCGTTTATGCTTAATTTCGTACCCACGGTAGGTTCCTTTATAGCGGCCATTCCAGCGGTTCTACTGGCATTGGTGCAACTGGGGGTAGTAAGCGCCGGTCTGACCTTGGCGGGCTTTGTGGTAGTTAATCTGGTGATGGGCAATATGATCGAGCCCCGATGGATGGGCAAGGGTCTCAATCTGTCACCGTTAGTGGTATTCGTCTCCTTGGTGCTATGGGGCTGGGTATTGGGACCCGTCGGTATGCTGCTGTCTATCCCGCTGACCATCATGATTAAGATTGCCTTGGAAAATCAAGCGGATACGCGTTGGATAGGTATTATGCTGGGCGGAGCGATCGATAATAATTCTGCCTCGCAAGAGCAATCCTGATGGCTAAATTTTGTTCGGCAGTTGGCTAACCAGCGAAGGGAAATTGTTGGGGTGTTGACGCAATAAAAAAGCCTGTATCTCTGGTTGAACAGAGGCACAGGCTTTTTTATTTATGGTGCCCGGTCCCGGAATCGAACCAGGGACACGAGGATTTTCAATCCACTGCTCTACCAACTGAGCTAACCGGGCGTCACAAACTGTTTTTAGGCATCTCGCGAGAGGCGCGTATTAAAGCGTCTGAAGTACGGTTCGTCAAGGGTTATTCCTCAGGCGGTACGTATCCTTCAGCTTGATCGACTTGTTCGCCATCAAAGAATTTTTCACGTTGCTCAGCGAGATAGGTTCGGGCGGTAAGATCCATCATATTTAAACGCATTTCATTGATTAAGGTGGTCTGGTGCGCCATCCATTCAGTCCAAGCCTGTTTCGAAACATTATTGAATATTTCTTCACCTTTAGGGCCGGGAAAGGGCGGCATATCTAGTCCCGGCAATTCCTGTTTAAGTTTGCGGCAAAACACAGTGCGCGCCATCGGTTACCTCTGAAGTCATTGTGGATGGAGTAGTGCCAACACTGGCGCTGGCATGCCTAATGATAGAGGTTTTTGTGGGTTATACCAGACCTGATTATTACCGGCTGACACTGCCTTGGCACAATCTTTAACCTCAATCACAATGGGTTGATAGTCGAGATGAAAATGGCTAAAAGTATGTCGCTGTACGGCATTAACTTGTTGATTAACCACACTCAGTCCAAGGGATGCACAGGTATCGACGATATCAGCTTGGCACTCAACTTGCGGCAACACCCAAAGTCCACCCCAGAGACCGGCAGGAGGATTTTGTTGCAGTAGGATTTCCCCCTGTTGATTGTGGATCAACAAAAAGTAGCTGTTTCTTACCGGTAATTTTTTCTTTGGCTTTTTGCCCGGATAGGCACTCTGATTACCCTGCGCATAAGCAATACAGCTATCTACTAGAGGACATTGAGAACAGTTTGGCGATGCTCTGGTACAAGTTGTCGCGCCAAGATCCATCATTGCTTGGGTGTAATCAGCGATACGTTCCTGCGGTGTAAAGTTCTCGGCTACTTGCCATAGTTGCTGCACTACATCCGCTTTCCCAGGCCAGCCGGCAATGGCTGAATATCTCGCCAGTACTCGTTTGACATTACCGTCGAGAATGGTCGCCGGTATTTTAAATGCAATGGAACTGATGGCAGCGGCTGTGGACCGACCTATACCCGGCAAGTCACACAGCTTGTCCATTGAACTGGGGAAATGGCCCTTATATTGGTCGCATACAATCTGTGCCGCCTTGTACATATTGCGGGCGCGGGCATAGTAGCCAAGCCCAGTCCAATGGTGCAGTACCTCGTCTAATGGCGCAGCAGCCAGTGATTGCACAGTAGGGAAGCTGTCCATAAAGCGCTCAAAATAGGGAATCACCGTGGTCACCTGCGTTTGTTGCAGCATAATTTCTGACACCCATACTCGGTAGGGGCTGATATTTTGTTGCCAAGGCAGATTAGTGCGGCCATGCTGATCAAACCAACGCAATACCGCGCGCTGAAAATCGGTGCGCTGCATTAGTTGAGTTTGCGCTGAAGAAAGTCATTGAACAGCGACTTTAATGGATCTGTCTGCTGGTCTGTATCGTTGTTTTTCAGTAACTTGGAACCCAGTTGTTCAACAGCAGAGTTCCTTATTAGTGCCTTTACTGCACGCTCATCTGGTTTGCAGGATGGCGCTCCTTGGTCAAAATTCCCTGTACAGACAAAAGGTATCTGACGATTTTGCAGACGCTGATTGACAGTACAGCCATTGCTACTAGTGGTTGCGCCATTGAGTTCAGTATTGGTCTGGAGAGTATATTTGCGGCTGATTAAGCCAATAGTGCCGCGGCCATCAATAGCCAGATTGCCGGTTGCAGTACGGAAATCGGTGATTATTAAGTTGCCATCGTTAAACTGAAATTTACTGTTGAAATCCTCAAATTGGGTACCCGCAGACCATTGTTGGTTGGCGCTACTGCTGCCAAATAGGGCCGCGGCATTACAAAAAAGCTGTTCGATATTGATCGATTTATACTGAGGTGAGGCAATGCTTATTTGGCCCATGCCTCTGAGAGATTGTAAAATACCCTCGATACTATTGCCGCTACCTTGAAGATTAAGCTCTAAATCCATCCTGCCACTAAGCTCGTTATTGTCCGCTAATGACGGTAGCGCCTGTGCTAATTCAATATCATTAATGGATGGCTGTATACTCATGCTTGGGTTGGCTAGGCGCATATCCAGTTTCGCAACAGCATTGACTTGGCCGCCAAACAGATCCGCATTTAAAGACGTGATGCGCAGTACGCGCTGATTGCCAAAAATATTGCTGTAAAAATTATCCAAGGCAAGATCTTCGAACAGTATTTCGTCAAAAGTGACTTCCACTTGGCTCTGTCCCTGCCACAGGGCAAAAGGAATCGCTAGAGGTGCAAATAAGGCGACATTATTGCCCTGATTATTAGCCTTATTGTTGGATAGAGACATATAGTCAGCGAGATTAAGACTGTCACCAGTGATCTCTGTGGTCAGCTTATTGCGCTGTTGATCTATCTGCAGATGCACATCAATGCGTTGTCCATCTAACACAAGGCTATTGCTAATATCGGAAATCGCCTGTCGGTCAATGGTAAAGCGACTGTCAATACTTAACTCATTTAGCGCTGTGGGGTTGGCAAACTCAGGTAGGCTAAGTATCGGTAGTAATGTGGCAATGTCTTGTAACTGCTGCGCAAGATTAAAACGACTGGTTTGCAGGGTGCCTTGAATAAAATTCAGCTGATTGCTCGCCTCAATATTACCGACTATCTCAATATTATTGATGGCAATGGTTAGATCCGAGAAGCCGATACGGTGAATATGGCCATCTGTTGCTCGAACGGCTATATCAGTTTCAATGGCAAACTGCTGTCCGCCAAACGCTTGCGCGGATGCCGTGAGAGGAAAGGTTGACCCATCTAGTGAAAACTTGCGGATACGCAGATCAACATTATCCAATTGCACTGGCAGGCTATTTTGCGCCTGATAGCGAATTTGGCCACCGCCGATTTGCACTGAACCTGCTTTTATTTGGCTTGGGTCGCCAGTGATAGAGAGCAGATCAGTCCAGGCTACGGATAGGGTTAGGGTCTCTAAGGTGCCGGAAGCGGCATGCCCATCGGAAAATCGAACCTGAGAAATACTGATACCCGGTTGGGGTATAAACGTCCAGGTAAGTTCACCGTCAAGGCTGAGTTCCCAGCCCTGTTGGCGGGCGGCAGATTCAATATCCGGCCTGAAGCCGTTGATATCGACAGCAAATGAGATATAGATTATTACAGCGGAAAATAAAGTGACCACGGCGATTAAGCCAGTGGACACCCATTTAAATAAATTTTTCACAATCACCAACGGTTTAAGGGTTGCTCTTTGTTCATTATATTACAGCAAAGAGTGCAACCCTTAAACACTGGCAAAAGATCGAGCTTCTAGAACGAGTAACTTGCTCTTACACCCAAGTTTCTGCCGGCCAATGGCACTTCATTCTTAACAAATGAACTGTGATTTCTGGCCACTTCGTCTAGCAGGTTTTTGCCGAACACTGAAAGGATCAGCTTATTACCTTTACTGAACTCAACCGTTTTCGATAAATTCAGATTTAACATTTGATATCCATCGGTGGTTGTTTCTTCAGTGGCGGTGTCATTCTGAGCCGATACATCCTTGAGAGACAGTGTTACTTTAAGTTCGTCCTCTACATAGGAAGCTTTATAGATATCTCGTTCTGGCGTGATGCGTGGAACGTAGCTACCATCGGAAAACTTTCCTGAAATGGCGTCGCGTGCAAATGATAGCGTTAGTGAGCCGCGAGCAAGATCAAAAGTCTTACCCATTTCAAGCTCATAACCATCAAATTCCGCGTCTTGCTGAAGATAATTGGCAAGAATTAAACCGCCATGATGTTCTTCTTCCTCATGCTCTGCATGCTCCTCTTCAGACTCATCCATAAGATAGATATAGTTATCCACATCATTTTGGAAGAAGGTTAGCGCAGCAAAAAAGCCGTCATTGCTATAGTTGAATGTCAAATCGGTATTATTAGCTTTTTCAGATTTAAGATTGAAATTACCAACTTCAAATCTACCGGTTGCCAAATGCGCTCCATTCATCAACAGTTCTACCGCTGTTGGTGCTCTTTCAACAGTGGCAAGACCTAAACTCACTTTAAGTGAATCATTGATCTCTTTGCTTAGAGTCAGGGCATAACTGGTATTGTTAATATCCCGATCAAAATACTCTAGCTCCGCTTCATGGTCATCATCGTGGTCATCGCCATGTTCGTCTGCGTGATCGTCGTCATGGTCATCTCCGTGGTCATCGCCATGGTCATCTCCATGGTCATCGTGATCATCCTCATCCTCATGATGACTGATAGAGCCATTTCTGGACATTTGATCATGCCGAATACCAAAATCGAGATGGAATGAGTCAAATTCTTTACTGAGATAGTAGCCAAAGCTTAACTCTTCACTCTGTGTTGGATTGATAAAGGCTTCATCACCGATAACAGAAACATCCTCATCGACAAATTTTATTGCCACTTTTTGTGATAGAGAATCATTACTTAAATCAAAGATTGCACCATATTCTCTGGCATCATTTGTAAAAGTTGTTGGTCCTTCCTCATGGTGGCCGTCTCCGTGCTCCTCACCTTCATCATGACCTTCCTCTTCGGCATGTTGCTCGGTGTGTGAATAATCGGAATCTCTGAAATGGTAGTCAATTTTTGTTAACCAACCATTACCGACCGCATAAGAGCCTTCTAAATTGATAACGCTAGAGTCAGTTTTGGAGAAGATTCTTTCACCCTCATGTTCACCATGGCCGTCCTCATCCGCATGATCATCGCCATCGGCATGNTCATCNNCATCGGCATGGTCATCATCATCTGCATGGTCATCGCCATCGGCATGGTCATCATCATCGGCATGATCATCATGGCCATCTCCATGATAAGGAATGCCATAGACANTTTCCGTGTCACTGAAAGAGAGTCCAAAAAATCCCCAGTCCCCGGTCTTGGAGATGCCAAATCTTTGGGCGGTGGAACCAGTATCAGAATTTGATAAGTAACCTAGCTCTTCATCATGATCGTCCTCGTGATCTTCATCATGGTCTTCACCGTGGTCTTCATCATGATCCTCTTCATGCATAATCGCACCCTCTGGAATCTCATAGTTGTCAAATTGAGAATCCTTGTAGGCAAGACTGATATTCAANCCACCAAGATTGTTTTGGTAAGAGAAGTCATGGCTATCACCATCATTGACCGTTTGAGCTTCCAAACCCAGNGTAAACGCNGGTTCTTCAAANTCTGTTTTGGCAATGGTATTGTCGACGACATTAATTATTCCGCCGATGGTNCCATTGGCATACAGNAGGGANGAGGGGCCTCTGACGATTTCGATTTGTTGGATATTATNTAAATCAACATCATTGACATGATCTGGTCCTAGNCCTGAAACATCTCTGACCACNNTGCCGTTATTGAGAANNTTTACNCTNGATCCNGACATACCTCTAATAATGGGNTGGCCAACGGCNGCACCATAATCACTTGAGGAGATACCCACTAATCCATCGAGGNTGGCNCCAATGCTTTGGCTGGCATCGCTGGCAATNGACTGACCANTGATNACATGCANTGGATTTGACAGTGCATCTGANGAGGCATCAATCAATGACGATGTNATAATAACTTCTTCCATTTCCTGTGNNACNGCNCCACAGGATAAACTGACNAGCCAAGCNGCCAGNGGCAACTTAACNGTATTAAGCTTATNCATAACTTNTTCCTCTAAAAAAATATTAGTCGCNCCGAGTNAACGGCNCAAATNNGTCCCAANGGGAGACTGCAANCTATNTAGAGGTGNAAAGGGGGCGCGCGGGCANGCTGACAAGCTCTGACGCGGCTGATAACNGCNTCTNTGCTATGGACAATGATNGGNGTTGNNGCTGNGNNTACATTGATTCGAACAATNTCAGTGGNAACCGCNNCCGAGNAATGCTGAAATACAGTGACTGAACAGCTACTTTCCTCATGCTTATGATCANCATGGTCATGAGCNGNTGCAANCNCNGGCCCGANACNGANANTNAGGCAGAGTANGANAGCNAAAANTNAGTGANGCTGCTTTATCATTATACGNNTACCCAGAAAACCNAGGCGTGAAAAAANNGACTCAGCATTCTATAGNTTTTTTGTACTGTAGCAACATTTAAATTGCAGTATAATGCCGCCTGAAAATAGANAGCATGGAGANCCCATGGCAGATCGTAAAGCTACAGTTACNCGCAATACTCTCGAATCTCAGATTACCATTAGCGTTAATCTCGATGGAACAGGGCAGGCTAACCTGCAGACGCCGGTGCCATTCCTGAACCATATGCTCGATCAAATTGCTCGGCATGGACTGGTAGATTTGGATATTCAGGCCACTGGTGACACCGAGATTGATGATCACCACACCGTGGAAGATATCGGTATTACTCTGGGTATGGCGATTGCTGAGGCTATTGGTGATAAAAAAGGTCTGGCCCGCTACGGCCACGCTTATGTCCCCTTAGATGAGGCATTATCTCGTGTGGTAATGGATTTTTCCGGTCGCCCNGGACTTATTATGAAGGCGGATTTTGTGCGCAGTCATGTTGGCGGTTTTGATGTCGATCTTGTGCGCGAATTTTTCCAGGGCTTTGTTAACCATGCATTGGTCAGTTTGCATATCGATAATCTGCGCGGTGCTAATGCTCACCACCAAGTCGAGACTATCTACAAAGCTTTCGGTCGCGCGCTGCGTATGGCAGCCACTGCCGATGAGCGCATGGCTGGTGTAATGCCGTCAACTAAGGGTACCTTGTAAGGGTACCCTTTTCCTCAAGTGTTTGATCTCTGAAGCTTAGTTTATGAGTGATTTTCGCAGTCATATCGCCATCATTGATTACGGCATGGGTAATCTCCACTCCGTTGCCAAAGCACTNGAGCATGTGTGCCCAGGTGCTAAGGTATCAATTACGGCTGATCCAGCTTTGGTAGAGGATGCAGATCGTGTGGTATTTCCCGGCGTCGGAGCCATTCGTGACTGTATGGGCGAGATTAAGCGTCTCAATGTCGGCGATGTCGTTAGCAAAGCGATGAAAACCAAGCCGGTACTCGCTATCTGTGTTGGTATGCAGGCGCTGATGCAGCACAGTGAGGAAAATGGCGGTGTGGACTGCTTGGGTCTATTGCCGGGTCAGGTAAAGTTCTTTGGTGATAGTTTAGTTGATGCTCAGGGTGTAAAACTTAAAGTGCCCCATATGGGTTGGAATAATGTCCATCAAACTATTGACCATCCATTATGGCAAGGTATTGACCAGGACAGCCGCTTTTACTTTGTGCACAGTTATTTTGTCGATGCACAGGATAATCCGAATATTTCAGGGCGTTGCCATTACGCGGGGGATTTTGCCGCGGCATTGAGCTACAACAACCTGTTTGCGGTGCAATTCCATCCGGAAAAAAGTGCCGATGCAGGGTTACAATTGCTACGCAATTTCTGCTTTTGGGACGGTTGATTCAGGGTTTTGTTATGCAGCGCGTTGCCAGTGATGAACAACAGCTTATTGCCCGCCTTAATGCAGAGACCGCCAAAATAGGCTGGCATGAACTGCAAAAGCATTATGCCTCTGGCAATGTGCTGGCCCTGTCGCCCCAGGCCGATCTTATTAAAGTCGCCATAGCGTTACACCGAGATCGTACCGAGCAGATACAAACATGGTTAGCCAGTGGTGATGTAGTTCAGGTGTCGGATCAACAAGCTCTACATTGGTATAACCAAGCGTCTATACTTTGGGCCTTAGTGATTCCGCCTTTTGTGCTGGTTCAAGACATAATAAAAAAAGAGGGTTGAGCAATGGATTTAGCAAATAAAGTCGCCGTGGTAACAGGCGGCGCATCTGGTCTGGGGCGCGCCGCTGCACAACAGCTAGTTGATGGTGGTGCCACCGTTGTCATTATTGATATGAATGCTGAGGCAGGTGCGACTGCCGTGACCGAGCTGGGTGCAGATCGCGCGCGTTTTATTGCCCTCGATGTGGCCAATGGGTCGGAGGTTGAGACGGCATTTAATAGCATTAGGTCAGATCTGGGTTCTGTCGATATCTGTGTTAATTGTGCGGGTATTGGTATCGCCGCTAAAACTATTGATCGTGAGGGTCAACCTCACAACCTTGATCATTATCGCAAGGTGATTGAGGTTAATTTGATCGGCACCTTTAATATATCCCGTTGCGCTGCAGCTGCAATGGCTGTCAATGCGCCCGATGACAAATTGGAGAAAGGGGTGATTATTAATACGGCGTCAATTGCTGCCTTTGATGGCCAGATGGGACAGGTAGCCTACTCGGCGACTAAAGGCGGTATTGTGGGTATGACTTTGCCTATGGCTCGTGATCTTGCCAGTGAAGGTATTCGTGTTAATACCATTGCTCCCGGTGTGATGGCGACACCGCTGATGCTGGGCATGCCGCAGCCAGTGCAGGACGGTATTGTGGCTAATATTCCCTTCCCTAAGCGCTTGGGTGACCCGGCAGAATTCGGTCAGTTGGTGGTCAGCATCGTTGAGAATAGCTACCTTAATGGTGAGACCATTCGTTTGGATGGCGGCGTGCGTATGCAGCCCCGCTAGGCTAGGTATTGAGCCAGGCGATCACCGCAGGGCGATCGCCTCTAAAAACGACTAAGTGTTTTTTCTGTGTCAATTGGTAGCTGTACATGGGGTCATAATAGTCGCGAGTCAGCACAGTGAGCCAGTGGCGATGACTGGAAAAATTATCCCGGTGCTGGCTGGCAATAGCACTGTTCATAGAGGCCAATAACTCTTTAGTCAGTTGCCCGCCAAGGCGCTTTTGTACCCGCAACAGGCTTTCTCGCAAATAACTGGCAAATTCTATTTCACCGTTCTCTCCGTGAAAATCTATGGTTTTGCGATAACGTTCAACGACATATTCCTGCCATAGCCGTTCGAGACGCTCATCAAAATCCATATCAATAACCACCAGCTGACTTTGTGACATACGCTCAGCGAAATAATGTGGCAGGTGACGGGCACCAATATTGCGGCTTTCATCCTCTAGAACAACATTGGCCTCGGGATAGCGGTGTTGCATCTGCAAAAGATCAATGGCAATACGATTTTCAAAGTCGATCTGCGCGGGTTGATTGTCAAGCGGACGACCAAAACTGGAGCCCTTGTGATTGGCCGCCCCTTCAAGGTCTACCCCATTGGCAAGTTGTTGAATAATCTCAGTTTTTCCGGTGCCCGTCATGCCGGAAACAACAGTAAAATGGTGTTTGGCACTGTAGTCGATTAAATATTGATGCAAAAAGCCGCGTAGCGATTTATAGCCACCCTCAACTTTTGGACACAGCACACCGCTCTCCGCCAGCCATTTACAGCTAAGCTGAGAGCGCAGTCCGCCGCGCGCGCAATACAGCACCGCATTGGGATTTGCCGCGATAAAATCCTGCCATGCTTGCACACGCTGATGCTTTATTTCACCGGCGATCAATTGGTGGCCCAGCGCAATCGCCGCTTGCTGACCATTTTTTTTGTAGCGAATACCCACTTGATGGCGTTCGTAGTCCATCATTAAAGGCAGATTGACTGAACAGGGCAGTGCCCCTTTACTGAATTCAACCGGTGCGCGCACGTCTATCATAGGCACATTATTGACCAATAACGCCCGATAATTATTCACCAGTGCTGAACTCAAGAGACAACCTCAATATGATTGTCGCCGGCCGCCTGAAATAGCGAGCCAATCGGTAAATGATAACAATCATTGGCTGCAAGTAGCGTACTGACGGCATCAGCACTGTTAGTGTCGACTGCAATCAATAGGCCACCACTCGTCTGTGGATCGCACAGCAGCGCTTGATGGTGAAGATCTATGCTACTGGCACTATTTATACCCTTGATATGGTTATGGATGCTTTGCCAGTTGCGTGTGCTGCCACCGGGCACGCAACCCATTTTCAAGTAGTCCAGCACAGCGCTATCGAGTAGTGGAATCTCGTTAACCTTAATAGTGGCCGATAGATCACTACCCTGACAGATTTCCAGTAGATGGCCGAGAAGGCCAAAACCAGTGACATCTGTGATTGCGGTGACGCCGTCGATTTTAGCGAGATCGGCACCAATAGTATTAAGCTTCATCATGCTCTCCACGGCTAGGCGAGAGTGCTCAGCCTCTAACTTGCCCTGTTTTTCCGCTGTCGTGAGAATACCCACGCCAATCGGTTTGGTTAAAAACAGTTGATTGCCGGGTTGCGCTGTACTGTTTTTTTTCAGTTGCGTTAGATCAACACGACCGGTTACCGCCAGTCCGAAAATAGGCTCTGGTGCATCAATTGAATGTCCTCCGGCAAGATGAATACCGGCGTCGCCACAGGCAGTGCGTCCGCCATCGATCACTTGCTGTGCGACCTCAGCGGGCAAGGTATTGATTGGCCAGCCTAAAATAGCAATGGCCATTATCGGTGTGCCACCCATGGCATAGATATCACTAATGGCATTAGTTGCCGCCACACGGCCAAATTCAAAGGGGTCATCGACAATCGGCATAAAAAAGTCCGTGGTGCTAATCACGCCGCTGCCATCGCCTAAATCATACACAGCGGCATCATCTTTAGTGCTGTTGCCGACCAGTAGGCGTGAATCTTGTGGTGGTTGATAGTTAGTTTGAAGCAAGCTCGCCAATACATTCGGTGCGATTTTGCAGCCGCAGCCGGCACCATGACTGTATTGGGTCAGTTTAATTGATTGCTTTGACATGGATCATTAATCTAGCTTTGAAAGACGAACTCTAGAGTACTTGTTTTCTTCTTTAAGGTCATGGCTTTGTTGCCAACTGGTATTGATACTGCATTTTGCATTGAACAAAAAGTCATGCTCGATGGTACTATAGGCCTCTATTTTCGATCTTGCCGCTACCATGAATAATCCAATCTACCCACGTTTTCACTTGGCGTTTCCTGTCACTGATCTAGAGGCCGCTCGTGATTTTTATTGCGGTATTTTAGGCTGTTCTACCGGTCGGGAGTCAGATCGCTGGATTGATTTTGATTTTTTTGGTCACCAGCTTGTTGCCCATTTGGTCGCTGCTGAGGATCATCCATCGGTCGCCACCAATGCGGTGGATGGTCATGCCGTACCGGCCTCACATTTCGGCGTGATTATGTCGTGGCAACAATACGAGCAAACAGTGGCTGTGATGCGTACCAATAGTATTGAGTTTGTTATTGAGCCCTACGTACGTTTTGCCGGGGGTAAAGGAGAGCAGGCAACCCTATTTGTAAAGGATCCGAGCAATAATTACTTGGAATTTAAAGCGTTTCGCAATATCGATATGCTTTTCGCCAAGGATTTGCCCACTGACTAATGGGTTTCTTTGCCGCTTATTTTGCGTGCAATAGCTCGCTTAACCAAGCTCAATGTATTTTCCCCAGCCGATGTCATTAGCTGTGTTTTTTCGCGTTGATATTCGGTGTAGTAGCTGTTGCGGCTGGAATCGATATGGATATCCAAAATCACCGGCTGGCCTTGGGCGGCGGTCTCAAATGCCCGACGAATTATGATATCGATATTATGATTGTCTTCGATTGGGAAATACCCGCAGTCCATAGCATCGGCGAAGGCGCCCCAATTAACCGGACTAGACTCGTTGTCAGCATGCTGGTGGCTGCTATTCAGTAGACAGTAGATTGCGCCAAGCTTTTCTCGCACTGCCACAACTACCTCCATAGCATTAATAATCATGGCATCATCGCTAACAATGCCAATCACCTGCTTATGTGGATTGGCTAATTTAATGGCGTTTACTGCCGGTACGCAGTAGCCCGAAGCGCCAGCACTGCTGGGACTAATAAAACCGCGTGGCCTATTAATCGGGAGTAACTCTGCGGTTAATCCACGGTGGACGCCATAACCGGTAACAATGGTCGCATCATCTTGCACGCTGTTGGCTAGGGCGTCGAAAAATACAATGGGATTAACGCGACCTTTGCTATTATGCTCTAACCAGTCTTGTCTGAGTTGCCGCTTGTTTTTGGCGATGGCTTTTACTATCGGCTGATTATCACGAGGTTCCAGTTGAAGAACTTTTAGCTGATCAACCAAGTTTGCTAGGGTCGCTAGCGTCACATGGAATAGCGGCTTGGGCAGCTCTGACTTATCCAGCGTGGCTGATTCTGCGCCTATCACCAACAGACAGTCACAGTGCTTTAGCACACGTTTAGCGACAGGTGCATGCATTAGTCCTGCATGCAACGGGTGTTCAGCGGCAAAGGCGCTGTTACCGGCTAAAACTGAGCACACTGGGGCTGCGATAGTTTCAGCGACCGCGATAATATCGCTGTGTGCATCGATCGCGCCCCAGCCCACCAGAATACAGGGGGTTTCAGCGTTGAGGATTGTATCAATACTGATATCTTGCTGCTGATCCATCGCCGCATTATCGGCACATTGAGGGTACTCAGGTAAGGGCTGACTCAGCTTATCACCTTGGCTTTGCAGCGCGGTGGAGATCTCGATAAGGACTGGTCCCGGCTTATTGCTGGTGGCTATTGTTTGAGCATCGAAGGCTGTGTTGACGATATCCTCTAGCTGAGTGACTCTAAAGCAGGCTTTGGTGACTGGTTTTAACAATAGTTGTGGATCAATGCCATTGATACTGTTGTTACTATTACTCCCAGCAATAACAAGCAAAGGGATACCTGAGATATAGGCTTCAGCAATACCTTCAACGACAATTTTATCAGTCGTGGTCAGAATGACGCCCGTTTTACCATGATAGCTGGTGCGACTGAGAGCATCAGCCATAAAGGTGGCACTGAGCTGATGATTGACTTTATGCGTGCGCAGGGAAGTGGAAAGGCTTAGTTGGTGATAGAGTTCATGATTGTAGTCGCTAACAGTAGCAAAACAATGCGCGATATTAAGTTGCTCCAGCCCATAGCGCACAAGCTCAGCCCCGGTTTTATACATATGTCGCTATTCCCTGTTGGTAATACATCCTTATTGACACGGCAGTAGCTGTTCGATCATTAACTGATATGACCCGTGGTACGAATACGTTTGGCACCTTTAATTGGGGCGTCTTTAAGTGCATCGGTGCGGCGCTTGTTAGCGTTATCAATGGCATTTTTAATAGCAATTAAAAAACCAGTGACCAAAAAAGCACCCGGAGGTAGCACGACGATTAGCAGGCTGTAGTTGTCGCCAAAGGGTCGCATCACCCAATCCGTGGCAGCAGTGCCAAATAGCAGATGCATATCCACTAGCAGCGTACCTTGGCCAAGTAATTCCCTTATGGCGCCCAATAACACCAACACAAATAAAAAGCCGAGCCCCATCATCAGTCCATCAAAAGCGGCCATCGCCACTGTTTGTTTACTGGCGAAAGCTTCAGCGCGGCCAAGAATTGCACAATTAGTAACAATTAGTGGGATAAAAATGCCCAATATCTGATAGAGCTCGTAGGTATAGGCTTTCATCAACAGTTCGGCGCAGGTGACAAAGGCGGCGATAATAATCACAAAAACGGGTAGCCGCACAGCATCACTGACATGGTTGCGGATTAGCGACACAATGGTGTTGGAACCTATTAACACGGCAAGCGTGGCAATTCCAAGGCCCAGCGCATTGACCACAGTACCTGTTACGGCAAGCAGAGGACACAATCCCAATAGCTGTACCAGCGCTGGATTATTGGTCCAAAGACCATTCTTGGCGACTTCTGACACAGTGATTTCGCTCATTGGGTTGCCCCCTCCGCTGTGGTGCTGGCCACTGCTAACAGCCGTTCACTATCTTTACTAAAGTAGTCAAGGACCTTGGCAATTTGATAAATAACCGCTCTCGGGGTGATGGTAGCACCGGTAAATTGGTCGAAATCACCCCCATTCTTTTTCACATCCCAGCCTGCCGGTTGCGGATTGCTCAGTGATTTAGTGTTAAAACTCAGTATCCAGTCACTTTTTTTGATATCGACTTTATCGCCCAGCCCCGGTGTTTCCTTGTGCTCAACAACGCGCACACCAGCAATACTGCCGTCAATATTGACGCCCACAATCATACTAATATTACCGCTGTAGCCATCTGCGGTCAGGGTCGGAATAATGGCTGCAACAGGTTGGCCATTATTACGCGCGATATGGATATCACCGCCCTTCTTTAGGCCCAATAGTGGCCAGAATTTTTCCGGTATCGGCTGTACATCCATCAGCAAATCATTGTTATGGCGGTCAAGGGGAATAATCTCAAGCAGTGCGCGCTGAGCAGCTTGTCGTTCTGACGCGGCAATGCGATCCTTGGTTAAGGAATCTGTGCCAGCCAGTATCACTGCTGTAATTAAGGCGAAACTGGCGAGTAGTAGGCTATTAAAGCGGATCGACTGCAACGTCATGAGTCTTCCTCTTTTTCGGTGGCCCGGCGTCTATCGGTATGACCATAGGTGCGGGGCAAGGTGTAGTTGTCGATAAACGGTGCGGCGAAATTGGCCAACAGCACAGCAAAAGCCACGGCATCGGGGTAGTTACCCCAAGCACGGATAATGTAAACCAGTACGCCAATCAGTGCGCCATAAATCAGCCGGCCGCGATTACTTACGGCAGAGGATACGGGGTCGGTTAAAATAAAGAATGCGCCCATCATGCTAGCGCCGCTAAACAGGTGCATCATCGCTGAGCCAGGGCTGTCGGAGCTGCCGCCATCCCAAAATACCACAGACATTAGCGTCAAACTGGCCAGCATGGCAAGGGGGCCATGCCAAGTAAATATTCTGCTGGCCAGCAGAATCAGGCCGCCGATAAGGAAGCCGATATTGACCCATTCCCAGCCTACACCGGCGATAGCGGCCTCGCTAAATAGTGGATTCTGGGCATAGATCTGATCGACTAGAAGGCCGTCGCTAAATTTAAAACTATCCAGTGGGGTGGCGCCGGTGACACCATCTGCGGGACTATAGCCTGAAAAGACTATATTGATCGATTCGATTATGCCTGGATGAGACAGACCCTCAGGTAGCAACGCTAATGGTGTGACCCAGCTGGTCATTTGGATAGGAAATGAGATTAACAGCACCACATAGCCGACCATCGCTGGATTAAACGGATTGTAGCCCAGGCCACCGTAGAGATGCTTTGCTATGACTATGGAAAATAGCGTGCCCACCACCACGATCCACCAAGGTGCCAGCGGTGGCAGCGCCAAACCCAGAAGCACGGCGGTTACCGCGGCACTGTAGTCGCGCAAATAGAAGCTGACAGAGCGACCGCGAAGACGGATAACGGCAGCCTCAGCGATAACGGCCGTGGCAGTAGCCAAGAGCACATTAATAAGACTGCCCCAGCCAAAGTGATAGGTTAATGCTAGAAGCCCCGGCGCAGTAGCCCAGAGTACCAGCTGCATCACTTTGCCAGTGTTCTGTGCTGCGTGGGCGTGGGGTGAGGTGATTTGTTTAAAGGCCATTAATCCACCTTTTCCCCGGTTTGGTTGAGATTGTGTTGTTTACTATGCTCAGCCAGCCTTGCTTTGGCTTGCTCGAGTTTTTGTTTGGCCGTTTCGACTGCCGCGGTAAGGATATTTTTNTGCTCTGCGGTTTGGNTGTCGTCCGCTTCAGCCAATTTCTCTGTGGCCATTTGCACACGCATTTCGGCACCGGCAATAGAGCGCTCAAGCTTTGCCTGCTGCTGTTCAGGGCTGACCTTTTTGGCCGCAGCACGAGCTTGTGCCGCAGCGATGATATCGGCGGCGGAGCCAGCGCTGGTATTAGCCGCGGTTTTTGTCTGGGCTTTTTCAGCGGCGTTGCGCCGCGCCGCGCGTTTTTGCTCTTTTTCCTTTTCCGCGCGTTCAATACGTTGCTGATGGAATTCAAAACGTTGGCGAGCCTGGTCTGATTTAACCTTGTCGGCGCGAGCCTTATTAATTTCCCCTTTGCTATGCCGGTAATGTTGTACCAGTGGAATATTGCTGGGACAGACATAGGAGCAGGCGCCACATTCAATACAGTCAAATAGATTGTGCGCTTCCAGACGATTATGATCCTGTGCCTGAGAATACCAATACAGCTGTTGTGGCAGTAATGAAGCCGGGCAGGCTTCTGCACACAGACCACAGCGAATGCAGGGTTGTGCTGGTTCGTTTGCGGGAATTTCTTGATGGCTGGGCGCCAGAATGCAATTGGTGGTTTTAACCACTGGCACATCGGCATCGGTGAGGCTAAAGCCCATCATTGGGCCACCCATTATTAAGCGGCTACAGGCATCTTGATTGAAATCGCTATGGGCTAACAGATGGCTAACAGGAGTGCCAATCAATGTTTCATAGTTACGATTGATCCCGCAGGCCTCACCGGTCATGGTGGTGACTCGAGAAATTAATGGCTCACCATCAACAACGGCGCGTTTGATGGCATAGGTGGTACCAATATTGATACACAGCATACCGATATCTGAGGGCAGCTGATTGCTCGGTAGTTCTTTGCCAGTGAGAATATAAATTAGCTGCTTCTCACCGCCTGATGGATATTTGGTCGGAAAAGAAACCACCGAAATACCAGAGTCTGTGACATGGGGTTCCAGTGCAGCGATAGCCTCGGGTTTATTGTCTTCAATGCCGATTAAAATAGTATGCGGGCGACCCAGCATATGGCTGAGAATACCAATACCAGTGACGATTTCTGCCGCGCGCTCACGGATAGCCGAGTCATCTGCGGTGATATAGGGTTCGCATTCGGTGGCATTGATAATTAATGTATCAATCGGGTGGTGATAGCCNGGATTTAACTTAACCGCAGAGGGAAAACCAGCGCCACCCATACCAGCAATACCCGCCTCGCCAATGGCATTAACCAGCGCAGCGGGGGTGGCATTTTCAAAGTCTTCAAAACCTTCGTGCTTCTGCCATTTATCGCGACCGTCNCTGGTAATTTCGATGCACGGCGCCAGCATGCCTGAGGAATGAGCAATCGGTCGATGCTCAATCGCTGTAATGGTACCGGAGGTAGGGGCATGCATTGGCACGGAAACAGCACCGGCGGCATCGGCAATTTTTTGCCCTTTAAGTACTTTTTTGCCCACCTCAACACAGGGTATTGCCGGTGCTCCTATATGTTGGCTCAACGGAATAACCAACCTGTCTGGTAAAGGCAAATTACCGATGGGTTGAGTGAGAGACTGTTGCTTGTTTTCTGGTGGGTGAACACCACCGGGAGTGACCCATGTTTTCATCCCTGAGCCCTCTGCCGATCAGTGGCAATTAAATCTGCGACCGTTGCCGGCGCAGGCCAGTGCCACTGCGCTATTGTTTCCTCGACCGGCAACATATCAATACAGTCTACTGGACAGGGCTCGACACACAGATCACAGCCAGTGCACTCGTCGGCTATCACCGTATGCATAAGTTTTGCCGCACCTAAAATAGCGTCCACCGGGCAGGCTTGAATACATTTGGTGCAACCAATACATTCATCCTCACGAATAAAGGCGACAGTTTTGACCTCCGCTTCTTCGCCGTGCTCGGCATCCAGTTCTGGCGCTGGTATATCCAACAGGTTGGCGATCGCATTAATGGTCGCTTGGCCGCCGGGTGGACATTTATTAATCGCATCGCCATTGGCGATGGATTCAGCATAAGGCCTGCAACCGGGGAAACCACATTGACCNCACTGAGTTTGTGGCAGTAATTCATCGAGCTGNTCGACAATGGGGTCGCCCTCGACCTTAAACTTCTCAGCAGCGAAGCCAAGCAGGGCGCCAAACAGAATGCCGAGGCCAACCAGTGCGATTAGCGCAGCGACAATAGGCTGTTGAGCAATACTGTCAATCATTTACACCAGTCCACCAAAGCCCATAAAGGCCAAGGACATTAAGCCGGCAGTAATCATGGCAATGGCCGCGCCTTCAAAGGGAGCTGGAATNTCAGCGGCAGCCAATCGCTCGCGCATGGCGGAGAAGAAAATTAGCACTAAAGAAAAGCCCGCTCCTGCGCCAAAGCCATACAGAGACGACTGCATAAAATTTAAATCCTTGGAGGCATTTTGCAATGCCACACCCAACACTGCGCAGTTGGTGGTTATCAGCGGCAGAAAGACACCCAGTACTCGATAGAGTAAGGGACTGGTTTTTTCGATAAACATTTTAGTGAACTGAACCACGGCTGCGATCACCAGAATAAAGGCAATCGTGCGCAGATAGAGTAGCCCCAAGGGCATAAGCACTAGCACATCGACAATATAGCTAGCCATCGCTGTCAGTGTCAGCACAAAGGTGGTCGCCGCTGACATTCCGATCGCCGACTCCAATTTGGTAGACACACCCATAAACGGGCACAGTCCTAAGAACTGTACCAGTACATAGTTGTTGATCAGTATGGAACTGACCAGAATTACCGCAAATTCTTGCATAACAAGCACAGGGTTTGGCTAAGGGCTTATTATCCTTGAATCAGTTCATCTGATTCAATATAAATGAGCCTGTGTTTTAGCACTTTTCGATATATATAATAAATACTGCTGGCGCAGTTATTTAGGTCACTCGTTGACCCGGTTGCGCGCCACTATCAGGCTCAAGTAAATAAATCCCCTGACCATCGCCGGCAGCTAGCACCATACCTTCGGATACACCAAAGCGCATTTTACGCGGTGCCAGATTCGCCACCATAACGGTCAATCGGCCTTCTAGAGCCTCAGGTTGATAAGACGACTTGATACCGGAGAATACATTACGCGTTTCACCGCCAATATCCAACGTCAACTGTAGTAGCTTTTCAGCCCCCTCGACATGACTCGCTTTAACAATCTGCGCCACGCGAAGATCGACTTTAATAAAGTCATCAAAATTTATTTCATCAGCAATTGGCTCATCGGCCAATGGGCCCTGCAGTGGCTTCGCCGCAGCCTGTGCGGCCTCTTGTTTACTGGCTTCGACCATAGCATCCACCTTATCTTTTTCAATACGCTGCATCAGCGGTTTAAAGGCATTAATTTTGTGCTCAAGCAAAGGCTGCTGCAGAGCATCCCAATCCAGTGAGTCATTGAGAAAGGCTTCGCCCGCGTCTGCCATTACTGGCAGTACTGGTTTGAGATAGCCCAACAGTACACGAAAAAGGTTAATACCCAGCGAGCAAATATCCTGCACTTGCTGTTGCTTGCCCTCGATTTTATTGAGTTTCCACGGCTCTTTGGCGGCGATATATTCATTGGCGGCATCGGCCTGAGCCATAATCTCGCGGATGGCCTTACTGTAGTCGCGGTTTTCGTAATGCTCGGCAATTGANGCGGCAGCNCCAGTCACCTGCTGCCANAGTTGNGGATTTTCNATGCTNGCTGACAATTGGCCGTTATTACCATNGGCCACAAATTTAGCGCAGCGNCTGGCNATATTNACCACTTTGCCGACCAAGTCGCTATTGACCTTCTGTACAAAGTCTTCCAAATTGAGGTCAATATCTTCCACCGAACCAGATAATTTAGAGGCATAGTAATAGCGCAGATACTCTGGGCTCAGGTGGTCGAGGTAGCAGCGAGCATTAATAAAGGTGCCTCGCGACTTGCTCATCTTTTTGCCATTAACCGTAACGAAGCCGTGCACGCAGACTTTAGTAGGCCTGCGGTAGTTGGCGCTGACAAGCATGGCGGGCCAGAATAAAGCGTGGAAATTAACAATATCTTTGCCGATAAAATGGTACAGCTCAGCTGGGCTATCTTCGCGCCAATAATGATCGAAGTCGATATTCTGTTGATCGCAAAGATGCTTAAACGCCGCCATATAGCCGATTGGCGCATCCAGCCAGACATAAAAATATTTGCCCGGCGCATTGGGGATTTCAAAGCCAAAATAGGGCGCATCGCGACTGATATCCCACTCTTGCAAGCCACTGTCTAACCATTCGCCCAGTTTGTTCGCTACCTCCGGTTGCAAGGTACCACTGCGCGTCCAGTCTTGCAGAAAGTGAGTAAACTCGGGGAGCTTAAAGAAATAATGCGTCGATTGTTTTTCAATCGGTGTGGCGCCAGAGATGGCTGATACTGGGTTGATCAGGTCAGTGGGCGCATAGGTGGCCCCGCAGACCTCACAGTTGTCGCCGTACTGATCTTCTGCTTTACATTTGGGACAGGTGCCTTTGATATAGCGATCGGCCAAAAACAAATTTTTCTCAGGGTCAAAAGCCTGAGTAATATCGCGTTTGGCAATATGACCGTTTTCATTGAGACGGTTGTAGATCAGTTCAGAGAGCTGACGGTTCTCTTCAGAGTGGGTACTGTGGTAGTTATCAACAGAAATTAAAAAGTCGCGGAAATCGGCCTCATGGATTGCGCGCATATCGGCAATATGTTGCTCGGCGCTAATGCCTTTTTCATCTGCTTTTAGCATGATGGCGGTGCCATGAGCATCATCGGCAGAAACGTAGTAACATTCGTGCCCGCGCATGCGGTGGAAGCGCACCCAGACATCGGTTTGGGTATATTCCAGAATATGCCCCAAATGTAGTGCGGCATTGGCATAGGGGAGCGCGTTGGTGACCAGTATTTGGCGTTTTGATGACATGGTTAGCGTTCTTTTTTGAGGCGATAAAAACAAGGCGCAACTATAGCGATTTTATGGCAACTTTTCATGTGCAATTGTCGTTGAAATGACGGCAAATAGGCTGTTAAGTCAAAATTAGTAAGGATTGGAGTGTTTTTGTGTTAGATCAAGTGAAAACCATTATTGCGGTAGCCTCTGGTAAAGGCGGTGTCGGCAAGTCTACAACGGCGGTTAATTTGGCNNTNGGNTTACAGTCGTTGGGNAAAAAAGTAGGNNTGTTAGATGCNGATATCTATGGTCCGAGTATCGCTATGATGTTGGGNGTTGCNGAAGGTACTCGCCCCAGTGCAGCCGANGACAAACACTTCGCGCCNATTGACTGTCATGGCCTNATGACCATGTCTATGGCCTATCTGGTNACTGATCANACNCCCATGGCGTGGCGNGGNCCAATGGCGGCGGGCGCTCTCCAGCAATTGCTGGGTCAGACAATGTGGGGTGAGTTAGATATTTTGGTGGTCGATATGCCACCTGGCACTGGTGATATTCAGCTTACGCTGGCACAAAAAGCACAGGTCAATGGTGCTGTCATTGTCACCACGCCGCAGGATATTGCGCTTTTGGATGCTAAAAAAGGTATTGAGATGTTCTCCAAGGTCAATATTCCGATATTGGGGGTTGTGGAAAATATGGCCATGCATATTTGTTCCCAGTGCGGTCATGAAGAGGCTATTTTTGGTGATGGTGGCGGCAGCGATGTCGCTAGACAATACAACACCAAGTTGCTGGGAAGTTTGCCATTGGATAAGTCGATAAGACTCAATGGTGATTCTGGCCTGCCCTCAGTGGCTGCTGAACCAGAGGGTGCTATTGCACAGCATTACAAACAGATCGCTAAGGCGGTGATAACTGAGTTAGCTGCGGCAGCGGATGGAGCGGGTCCGGAGATTGTTTTCCAATAGACCGATTCCTATCTCACAACAGATTATGTCCCTGAATGATGTTTTGCACTGGTAGGGTACAGGGATCTTGCCCAATCAGTGCAAATCAGTATGATACTGCCCCTGCGGCACAACCGACACTTTATAAACAAATTTCAACTGGAGTCACCTTCAATGAGCATCAAGTCAGATAATTGGATTCGCCGTATGGCTGAACAGCAACAAATGATTGCGCCGTTTGAGTCAGGTCAGGTGCGTTATGCTGGTGATGATCGGGTGATTTCCTATGGCACCTCAAGTTATGGCTACGATGTGCGCTGTGCGGATGAATTTAAGATATTTACTAATGTGCATTCCAAGACGGTAGATCCGAAGCATTTTGATAAAGACTCATTTGTCGATATGAAAGGAGATTACTGCATTATTCCCCCTAATTCTTTTGCGCTGGCAAGAACGGTGGAATATTTCAAAATTCCACGCTCAGTATTGACCATTTGCCTCGGCAAATCGACTTATGCACGTTGCGGTATTATTGTTAATGTCACGCCGCTTGAGCCCGAGTGGGAAGGGCATGTTACTTTGGAATTCTCCAATACCACCAATTTGCCAGCCAAGATCTATGCAAACGAGGGCGTGGCGCAAATGCTATTCTTTGAGTCTGATGAAGTTTGCGAAACGTCCTACGCTGATCGTGGCGGAAAATATCAGGGACAAACTGGCGTAACGCTACCCAAGACCTAGGGGTTCATCAGCGCCTCTTTTAGCAATAACGCTTGTTGCTGTAGGCGCTGTGTATTTTCTGGGCCAGTGCGCAACAGTTGCTTTTGAATCGGCAGTAATGCCTCTAACTCTGGATCAGCAAACTTGTAGGCCACCGAATCTCTGGTGAGTATTATCGGTTCAACAATAATTGGCGTGGNCAGAATATTATCGATGGACTGCAAAATAATGCCATCCATTTGTCTGGGCCGATAACCCATTTCTGCAAATGCCGTTTCGAGTAAGGGTCTGATAAAGTGGAATATCCGGCCGAGGGATTTCATATCAAAGCTGCTTAACACAGCAACAGTTGCGTTATAGCGTTCATAATTACCTGCGTTTAACCAAATAACATCACCATCTTTGTGCATGGCGAAGCTGCCCTCAGGCGCGGTCAACGGAAATATCTTACTCAGGGTATTGCCTCTCGCTAACCCATCCAGATAACTGGCACTGCGACGCACTAGGTCATCNGTATTCAGCCATTGTTGCAGTTCGGGCTTATGCTTAATCATCAGCATGCGNTCACGCAAAAAATCGTCGCTATTATCTAACGATGGTAATGTTGGTTTTGCTTGTAGTTCTGGTTTTGGCTCTACGTCCACGGTCTCGACTTCTGCTTGAGGTTCAATCGCCACTACAGGAGCGGATTCAGGAATCAGAGCCTCTGGCACTGGTGGTCTTTCAATTACCGCTTCAACGAAGGGCCGATCTTCAATAATACCCATGACCGCCATCTCATCTTGATCGCCATTATTGAGGGCTTGATAGAGAATTCCCCCAACCAGTGCGCCTGCGGCAATAGTGCCGAGTAATAAAATGATTTTGCTGGTGCCAGACTTATTCGGTGGCCGTGCCATAATTATTTCTCTGTTACGGTGTCTAGTGCTCGAACCGGCTGGCTACCAACCTGTCCATTAATAATATTCATTTCGTGGCTGTCGCCATCTTTGATCAGTTCTAATTTTACAGCTAAATAATCCCAGTCGGTGGCAAACCAAATCTTCGTTTGTCGTTTATTATCTTTCCTAATACGTTGAACTTGCACGGTATTGAGTGGACCTATAGCGGTATCCAAAATACCATAAGATACAATTTCATAGTCGTATAGTTTTAGCTTGCCCCGTGAAATAACCGGATAGGAAAAGTGCTCTTTGCCGGCTTGCAAATCAAGGCGCAGTTGCAATCTCTGGGTAATAATATCCAAATAGCCCGGTTTGACGGGTATTGTCACTTCGCGGTCCTTTTTACTGTATTGCATCAGTTGGTTAGACCAATCAAAAACCTGTTTTTCGGCGCGCTTTGATCCCAACAGCGAGCGCTTGTAGCTGTAGTTTATGGGCACAACCTCTGTGCTGGAAACTAGTTTGAAATCCGCCTGTTCATTTATGTTGCCCAAGATATTGGATGCCTTTAATGTTTGGCGGTACTGGCCGGAGTCAAGTTGCGTCAGTTGGTGGTGAGCCTCAATTTCCATACCATTAAATTTAGCGCTGTAGTTGGCGCTATAGGTTTGCATTTCACTTGCCAATGCAGTCGATATGCTGATTAGACCAAACAGCAGCGGGGCTAATTGGGATAATGCTATACGGTGGGTGGTTAGCATATTTCTACTTTATTCCTCTGTTATATCAAGGCCGGGATAGTTATTGAGAATCAAGTACCAGTGGGCTTAGAGTATTAGATACCGTTATCGTTCGCCACCCTGAGCAAATATTTTGCCACTGTCACCGAGAGGTTGGTTATCCAACACAGCACGGCCATCTCGCATTATCAGGCGACCGCTACAAAACCACTGCGCAGCAATGGGATAAATTTTATGCTCAACGGCCAGTACCCTCTGCGCCAGACTGTTAGNATCATCATCAGCTAGCACTGGCACTCTGGCCTGTAAAATAGCCGGACCGCCATCCAGTTCTGGAGTGACAAAGTGCACGGTTGCACCTGCTTCAGCATCACCTGCCTCTATGGCNCGCNGATGGGTGTGGAGTCCAGGGTAGGCCGGAAGTAGCGAGGGGTGAATATTGATAAGCCTGCCAACAAAGCGATTGACAAACTGTGGCGTTAAAATGCGCATAAATCCTGCCAGCACCACGAGATCGGGGGCAAAGCTGTCGATTACATCAGCCAAGTTGGCATCGAACGCATCTCTGCTATCAAAGGCGCGATGATCCACCACTATATTGGGGATATTGGCCTCAGAAGCACGGGTCAAACCTTTAACATCTGGTTTATTACTGATCACCGCAGCGATCTGTGCTGCCAGTTTGCCAGTACTATCTTTTTGCCTGCACGCGTCGATAAAGGACTGCAGGTTGGAACCACTACCCGAGATAAGAATAACTAAGCGTGGCAGCTTATCAGTCACAGACACATCGTCCTCTGTTAGTCCGACAGGCCAAGCAGTTGAACCTGTTCTTGGCCAGCTTTGCTCGCTTCAATGGTGCCTAACATAAAGGCGTTCTCACCCTGTTTATTTAAAAAGTCGATAGCCTGTTCTGCGGTTTCCGCGGGTACACAGATAACCATGCCGACCCCACAATTCAGCGTGCGATACATTTCATGCTCATCAATATTGCCGCCCTGCTGCAGCCAATCGAAGACTGCCGGACGTGTCCAAGCATTGGTGTCGATAATGGCAGTGGCATTATCGGGCAACACACGGGGGATATTTTCCAATAGACCACCACCGGTAATATGCGCCAGTGCATGGACTGGCGACTCTGCGATTAGTGCCAGTAAAGACTTGACGTAAATCTTGGTCGGCGCCATTAATAAGTCAATTAGAGGCTGACCATCAAGCTGGGTTGTGGCTGGGTCAGTCGCAGTGACCTCCAATACTTTGCGGATCAGCGAATAGCCATTGGAATGCGGGCCACTGGAGGCGAGACCAATTAGCCGGTCGCCAACACTGACCTTACTACCGTCAATCAGCTGCGACTTTTCCGCCATACCGACACAAAAACCAGCGAGATCGTAGTCATCGCCCTCATACATGCCGGGCATCTCGGCTGTCTCGCCGCCAATTAATGAGCAACCAGAGAGTTCGCAACCATCGGCAATGCCATTGACCACGGCAGCGGCAGTGTCGATATCCAGTTTACCGGTGGCATAATAATCGAGGAAAAATAACGGTTCTGCACCACAGACAATTAAATCATTGACGCACATGGCCACCAAATCTATGCCCACAGTGTCGTGATTGTTGTGGTCCAGTGCCAAGCGCAATTTGGTGCCTACACCATCTGTACCTGACACCATGACCGGCTCTTTATAGCCGGTGGGCAGTTCAAACAGCGCACCAAACCCCCCTAGCCCCGCCATAACCTCGGGGCGGCGAGTTCGCGCTGCTGCCCCTTTAATTTTGTCGATCAGGGCATTGCCAGCATCAATATCGACACCCGCATCTTTATAGCTCAAGGATTGAGTCTTTTCGGTCATAAAGGTGCTTCCTGTTTAAAGCATGAATTTTAAGGCCGCTATTTTAGATCGGGTGAGTCAAATTTTCATTAAGCACTGGTACAATGTGGCAAATTAATTGGGAGAAAAGTCGTTGAAACGGATATTTGCGCTGATTTTAGCCTGTTTTAGCCTGCATTCCTTTGCTGAAGAGGTTTCCGGTTTGTATACCGGCTTAGTACCTGTGGTTGATCAATCGGCACAGTCTCGAGATCTTGCCCTGATGCAGGCATTGACGCAAGTGCTGGTGAAGCTGACTGGCAATAGCACAATAATGCAGTCGAGCAAGCTGCAACCGTTTCTAACTAACCCCAATGCTTTTGTCTCCGGTATTGGTTTTCGCAATATTCCCTCTGCTGATGATCAAGAGCAGGCGGGTATGGAAGTTAGCTTTGACCGCCAAGCATTAGATCAAGTGATTCGTCAGGCGCAGTTACCGGTGTTGCCATCCAATCGTCCCAGACTTCTGGTATGGATAATTCGCGATGATGCATTGCTTGGTCGAGATTTTGAGGGGCTCGACTCGGACTCTGCTGCTCTACAGTCATTTGATCGCGCTATGCAGAGACGCGGTATGCCTTATGTATTACCCAACTTTGATCTTCAAGATCAGCTAGCGCTGTCAGTTAATGAGGCCTGGTCATTGCGCGCTGATCTTATCAGCCCTGCATCGCAGCGCTACAACACGGATGGCTGGATAGCGTTGCGCTACTACACTACGTCGTCTGGGGAAGTGCGCGGGGCCTGGTTGTATCAGAGCGCTGGGCGACGCCAGTTAAACGATTTCCGCGCCGATGCGGGAGAGGAATTTATGCCCGATGCAGTGGCTAGTTTGGTGGATAGCTTATCGAGGTTTTACACCTATATACCACAGCTCAACATCAGTGAATTTTTGCTACGTATCAATGGGGTGACCAGCTTCGCCGACTATCAAGCTGTGCTAGCGCAGTTTAAAAAACTTGAGGTGGTTGACTCAGTGCAGTTATTCGCGGTGAAAGGGGACCAGTTAACCTTGGTCGTTGATGCCGAGGCGGGGGCAGACTTACTTAACTCAGCGTTGCTGCGCAGCGGCCGTGTTGAGGCTATCGATACCCCAGAGCAAATACTGGGTGTAGGATTTGCGTACAACTGGATTAATAAGTGAATCAACAAGTGAATCAACCCCGACAACTCAGCCTTGCGGTAAAGCTCGACGACCAAGCTACTTTCGATAACTTCTATGCCCCTAGGGGTACACCTCAGCACCTAGCGACTTTTGTACTTCAGGATGAGGGGCAGAAATATGCGTTCCTTGCTGGCGCTGAGGGCAGCGGGTTATCGCACCTTTTACAGGCGGCCTGCCAGCAAACGGCCTTGGGGCGCAATGCCGGGGCTTTGTATTTACCCCTAGGCGAGGTGCAAGATCACCCGCCACAACAGGTGCTAGAGGGCTTATCCTCCGCTAGCCTGTTATGCCTAGATGATATGCAAACGGTGGCGCATCATTCGGCTTGGCAAGTACCGCTATTTAATTTATTCAATCAATGTCGTGATACCGGCACCCGCTTGGTTATTGCATCTCATGCTATGCCCGATGATTTACAGGTAACCCTGCCAGATCTGCTGTCACGCTTAAAGTCTGGTGTATCACTGCAGATGCAGAGCTATAAAGATGCCGATCGCAGAAGACTGTTACAACATCGCGCCAATCGCCGCGGGCTCTATTTATCAGATGAGGCGGCACTGTTTATGCTCAACCGTTTGCCGCGTGATAGTCGTCAACTAATGGCAGCGCTAGAGATTCTCGATGGCGCCTCTATGCAGGAGCAGAGACGCCTAACCACACCGTTTGTCAAAGCGGTGCTAAAACTCTAGTTACGCAAACCACCGCCTACTGCGACGGGCAGTCGTCGCAGTAAAGATAAACGCCTCTGGGATCCGTTAGCTGGTCCAACAGGGCAAAGGGTTTGAGCAGACTGACAGCCTGCTGTCGTAAGCTATCCGGTAGCCAACTGGCCTGCTCAATATTGACGCCGAGACCGGCAAGAGAGGCTCGAATATTGCCGTTTATCTCNGCTAGGAACTGNTCATAAAAGGTCAATGGCTTGCGCTGATATGTCACTGAGTATTCGCTGAGATCCGCCAACTCCGCAGCTTCAACAATAGCATCATTAAGATCACCNAGTTGATCAATCAAGCCGAGTTGCAGTGCTTTTTGACCTGTCCACACTTGCCCCTGAGCAATTTCATGCACCGCTTTAGGGGTTGAGTTGCGCGCATTGGCGACCAAAGTAATAAATCGAGAGTAAACATTGTCGACACCGGATTGGAAGATAATCTTCGCCTGCTCAGTCATGGGTCGGTTGAGTTGTAACAGCGACGCATTGGCGGTGGTATTCACCGCATCAGAGTAAACCCCTAAAGCGGCAAGGGAGTCCTCCATGGTGGGGATAACACCATATACGCCAATGGAACCGGTAATCGTTGTTGGCATAGCCAAAACCCGATCCGCTTCGGTGGCAATCCAGTAACCACCAGATGCCGCATAGCTGCCCATTGATACGACGATAGGAATACCTTGTTCGCGGGTCGCCGCCATGGCATCGCGGATAACCTCCGAGGCAAAGGCGCTGCCACCGGGCGAATCAATGCGCAATACAACCGCCTTAATATCATCGTTATCGCGCACATCGGCAAATATTCCCGNCAAGGTATCGCCGCCCACAGTGCCCTCCGGTTGCTCCCCATCGACAATATTACCCGCCGCCACAATCAGCGCAATTTTTTGTCGCTGCGCTTCTGCTGAGGTAAATTTGCCCAAGCGCACATGGTTGAGATATCCCTTGAGGCCAATATGATTAAAGTAACCATCAGTGCTTGCGATCATCTCATTGAGATAACTGTGCATCTCGGATCTGGTGGCAATCTGGTCGATAAGATCCTGCTCTTTGGCAAGTGCTGAGGCATTACCGAAAGTCGCCTTTAAATTGCTGTGGAGATTATCGGCATAACTGTGGATGGTCCCTGCGGGCAGTCCTCGCAATTGTTCCACTTGGCTACCATAGAATTGCCACAGCTCAGTGAGCAGGGTGGTGGTTTCCTGCCGCGACTCCGGTGACATACTGTTGCCTATATAAGGTTCAACGGCACTTTTAAATTTACCGACACGAAAAATATGAATATTAATCTTCAGCTTATCTAAGGCGTCCTTAAAGAAACTGCGATTAGAGCCAAAGCCGGTAATCATCACACTGCCCAGCGGATTAAGCAGAATCTCATCGGCATGTGCGGCAAGGTAATACTGAGACTGCGATAGGTTATCTGCCACTGCGATAATAGGTTTGCCGCTTTTCTTAAACTGCAACAGGGCGACACTAATCTCTTCAAGTTTGCTAAGACTTGCACCAGCCATGTAATCGGTGTCTAGCACCAGATGGGTAATACGGCGATCGTTAGCAGCGGCATTGACGGCTTCGACAATATCCCTAACCAAGGTTTCACTGTCCTGCTGGCTAGTTTCAGAGAGTATCTCGCCAAGTGGATCGATAGTGGTTTTTTGGTCAACTAATACTCCACTGGGTGCCAGATACAGTGCTCCGCTATCGGGCATAGGCTGAATATCATCGGCGAATAAACCGGTCAACATGAGCAGTAAAAAACCAATAAAGACCACGCCAATCAGTGTGCGAATGCCATTGACAACAGTGCCGATAAAACCAAATAGCCGGCGCAACATACCCTGTTTTTTGTTAGCCTCTTGATCAACCATAGATAATCCCTTTCGATAGTAAATTACACATTATTAACCTGCCGAATACGCGCATAGAGCATTGCCGCACTAAACAGCGTCACACTCAGCGTCAGTTCGACGATATCCAGTAGTTTGGGTTCAGGTACCGCCATATTTTGCACGCCATTATAAAAATACAGCAACACCACAAACCCCAGCCAGATTAATGTACGCAAACGGTCAGCCAACATACCGGGGATAAAAATCATTAGCGGCAGTAGGCTTATGGCGTAGATTATCGGTGGTGCTGATTGCAAGTAGAGATGAACAGCCGTGACTAGCATTAATCCCCAATAGCTTATCTGAGTCGCTGATTTGCTCAGCACAAGTTTTAACTCCGTGGTCACGATAAATCGCCTTAGTGGTTGAGTTTAGTTGATAGTTGCGCGATTCGCTTGCCCTGGGCGCGACAAATTTTTATCTCGTCTTCACTGAGCGATTGCGCCTCTACATGGCTGGCGCCGTAGGGCGTGCCACCGGTTGTGCTGTTACTTAGGGCAGGTTCGGCATAGGGAACGCCAGCACATACCATGCCTTGGTGCAGTAGCGGCAACATCATACTGAGTAGTGTCGACTCCTGCCCGCCATGCAGGCTAGAGGTAGAAGTGAAAACACCCGCAGGTTTATCCACCAGTGAGCCATTCATCCATANCCCCGCAGTNCCATCGATAAAATATTTTAGCGGTGCGGCCATATTGCCAAATCGGGTTGGACTGCCCAGCAGTAAGCCAGAGCACTGAGCCAGATCATCTTCGCTACAGTAGATATCGCCCTCCGTGGGGATATCCTGTGCTGTTGCCTCACAGACCGTCGATACTGGCGGTACAGTGCGCAATCGCGCCTCTAATCCAGCACTTTCAACACCCAGCGCAATCTGCTCAGCGAGCATTTTTACATGGCCGTGACGGCTGTAGTAGAGCACAAGAATATAGGGGCTAGACATCAATTATCTCCAGTACATTTTCCGGTGGCCGACCCAGTCTGGCACTATCGCCCACCACAACGATTGGTCGCTCTATCAGTTTTGGGTACTCAAGCATGGCGGCTATAAGCTGTTCTTCATCAACCCCATCGCGACCGAGGTTGCGGTCCTTAAAGTCCTGTTCGGATCGTCGCACCAGCTGCCCTGCATTAAGCTTTAGTTTATCGAGAAGATCGATAAGCGTTGCTCTATCGATCGGGGTCTCCAAGTAGAGAACGATCTCTGGCTCAACCCCTTTATTGCGTAATAGTTCCAAAGTTTGTCTGGACTTGGAACAACGTGGATTATGGTAGATTGTGGTCATGAACTATCCTTTTACACCAAGGTTTTGATTGGCAAAATCTAGAGGCCCATTGTAAGGCCAAATTGAATGAAACCAAAAGAGCGACCAATCTGTGGCCAGCATGATTGATCACTTCCAGACAGTAGAACACTTTTTGCATCAACTATTAATGCCTGAGTAAATAGCATAAAAACTGCTGAGAGCTGTATGGTATTGATCTGTGATCTGACCCCATGCAGTATATACGGCGGTTATAGTCGTCTGGGTGAAGCAACCTTCAGAGATCATAATAATGGGTCTACACAAGAGATGATATTGAATCGGTTAATTCATGGCCACAGTAGTATCGCAGTTTTGCCAGCAAGACATTAAATGCTAGATATAAAAATTTTGATTTAAGCCTAGAGGTACTTTTTACCTCAACTCAGCCGGAGAGCATCAAACCATGAAAAAAATCCTATTAGTTAGCCTGATACTGCTGGGTTGTTCTGCCAAAACCGCACCGCAGTTTGAGCTGTTAGAGGGTGGCAGTATCGATTTACAGTCGCCACAAAAATTGGTGCTAATTAACTACTGGGCCATCTGGTGTGCTCCTTGCCGCAAAGAGATTCCGGAATTTAATCAGCTGTTAGCCGAGCAGGGGAATAATATTGCGGTGTTAGCGGTTAACTTCGATGGCTCTCAGGGGCAACAACTGCGCGACGAAATTGCCAAATTAGGTATCGAGTTTCCCAGCCTGCTGCAAGATCCGCGCACAGTATGGGGTCTCGAGCCAGTACAGGTACTGCCGGAAACACTAATAATTGGGCCCGATGGGCAGCTGTTACACCGATTGATAGGGCCGCAGACGTTAGAGTCATTAGAGGCGCTGTTATAGTCCTGTTATAGCCCTGTTTTAGCCTTTGAGCCCTTGGTATAGTCACTTGATCAGCATAATAAGTCACCATAAAAGGGTATAGCGACACAGCGTGAATCAACGTATCCTAGTGAAAAAATTCACAGGGGTCAGCAATGAAAGATTTACGCAAATTCTACATCAACGGGCAGTGGGTCGACCCATTGGTAAGCAATGATCTGGCGGTTGAAAACCCTGCCACTGAAGAANCTATTGCCACCATTAGCTTGGGTGCCGCAGCTGATGTAAATGCGGCGATTGCGGCGGCGAAGGCGGCATTCCCTAGTTACTCCCAGATCAGCGTTGATGAGCGCATCGCGCTGATGGAGAATTTGCTTAAAATTTATATGGATCGCTACGAGGAAATGGCCGTTGCCATCAGTATGGAAATGGGCGCGCCGATTTCNTTTGCATCNGCAGCACAGGCCGATACCGGCCGAGGTCATATCAGNGCCGCGATTGATGCGCTAAAACANTTTGAATTTGANCGTCAGGTTGGCAATACCCGTATNGTCAAAGAGCCTATTGGTGTCTGTGGTTTTATCACACCATGGAACTGGCCGATAAACCAGATTAGCTGCAAAGTTGCACCGGCGCTGGCCACCGGGTGCACCATGGTGCTTAAGCCCAGCGAGATCGCGCCTATCTCCGGTTACCTGTTTAGCGAAATGATGGATCAGGCAGGCTTTCCCGCCGGTGTTTACAATATGGTTAATGGCGATGGCCCCGATGTCGGCGCGGTGATTGCCAGCCATGCCGATATCGATATGGTGTCATTTACCGGCTCTACCAGAGCCGGCATTTTGGTCGCCAAAGCAGCCTCAGATACAGTTAAACGTGTGACTCAAGAGCTGGGTGGCAAATCACCAAATATTATTTTTGCCGATGCAGATTTAGAAAAGGCAGTCAGTGCCGGTGTCACCAGTATGATGGGTAACACCGGGCAGTCCTGCAATGCGCCTTCACGTATGCTGGTGCAGTCATCGGTCTACCAACAGGCGGTGGAGATTGCCAAACAGGCAGCGGCGCAAGTTGCAGTTGATGACCCAATGAAAGAGGGCTGGCATATTGGTCCGCTATCGAGTCGCGTGCAATTCGATAAGGTGCAAGGCCTTATTGAAAAAGGCATTGAAGAGGGTGCAGAACTGGTAATAGGTGGTACAGGAAAACCCGATGGTCTGGATGCCGGCTACTTTGTTAAGCCAACTATTTTTGCCGGCGTAAATAATCAAATGACTATTGCCCAAGAGGAAATATTCGGNCCGGTACTGACNATGATTCCCTTCGATACCGAAGNGCAAGCGATCGAAATTGCCAATGATACNCCCTATGGTNTGGCCGCCTATTTCAGCACCAGTGATGATGNGCGCGCCAAACGAGTGGCAGGTCAGTTNCGCGCTGGTATGNTAAGTTTAAATAGTGCATCGCAGGGATACACAGCGCCCTTTGGCGGCTATAAGCAGTCAGGTAATGGCCGTGAATGGGGTGAGTATGGCTTTGATGATTTCCTAGAGATTAAAGGGATTACCAGCTAACTCTAGAGCAAGTAAAATCCTTTGTGCCGGTTACAGCCTGATCTTTTTTCCGGCTCGCCAGTCGCAAATNGCAACCTTTTTTGTGCTAATACCGCTATCTTCAGATAGCGGTAAGCAACGACTTTNCCCTGATATTGTTTGATGGGCTTTTTGGCTTAACCACAGGTTGCGCCTGTTTTCGATCTATACCAAGTCAACTTTGCAATCAAAAATAGCCGCTCTTTTCTGACCCCTATTTGCGTCCCTATGTGCGGCTGTTGTGCGGCTATTGTGCAGAGAAAATACCCCCGTAATCCAAGCTGATTGGCTCTGTTGGCAAACGGGAAAAAACTGGTCTACGCTGAAAAGACATTGATAAATTAGTTGCTTCTGATGTTTCAACAGTTGNAGCTAGTCTGTCCGGAATTCTTTGGCAAGGAACAGTTTCTGCCAGAAGGGGCGCACTAATGAAGTATCCGCTTACAATAAAAAAACAATATGGCGACAACTCACAGGGTCAATTCAAGAGGTTTTATAGTCACCTTAAAGAGTTTTCTATTATTCCCAGTGGTGGACGTGGAAGACTTCATGATGAGATATGTACACCTAACAGATTAAAACGCGGAACTTTAGTTAATGGGTAACTGATTTCGAATATCAGAAAGTTCAACTTGAACAGGAGGTCAATAACGGATGAAAGCTTATCATCACCATCAACGNGGNTTGACCCTGTTTGAAGTCAGTATTGCTATNTCTGTTGCCCTTGCTGTTTTGCTATCCTTTGCTCCCTATTATATAAAGCTTATGGAACGAGGGTTGGTTGAGCAAACGGCTCAGAGAGCCAAAATGGTCTATGAGGCGGCGATCAATTANCGCCTCGATGGTCGTGATATTGATGNTGATGGNNATGCCGATCATGTATGGCCANNTAATACGACAGAATTAGTAAATGATGGCTATCTTCCTGACNTTGCGNNGCAGACCAGCTGGGGCNNTNATATTNNTCTTGAGTCTCGANGNCGAAGATNTGCAGATGAANTTCACNTTGCCAGANATGAGATTTGTTAANGCTGTTGCNGCCANANTGCCAGTGCCANAAATTGATNGTGATAANATGAAAATNACCCANNTNATTNNNCGTCCAGGGCAAGAAGCCAGCTTAAGCNAACTGCAAGATCTTGCAGGAATTAGAGCGTGGACGGGGGATNATNAGGCCGGAGGTAATGATTTAACCGATGTCCATACGCTGAAAGCCAAATTTATAGTTACAGATGAGACAGTTGAATTAGGAGAATCTTGTTCACCACAAGAAGGAGTGGAGGATCGCGATAAACCAGGGAAAGGAGCATGGGCTATCGCCGAAGACAGTGGTGTTTCTGTGCCAGTCTTATGTAATGGTACACAATGGGTGAGACAAGAGAAGCTTGATATAATGAGCTGTAAGGTTTGTATTGCCTGTTCGGATGGCGGGGAATGGCGCATGGTAGCCTGTGATCTTCCGGATGATGACGGATGGGCGTATAATATGTCGAAAGATGCATGCGCCAATAAGGGGTTTGTAGCGGTTAAATTTGTTTGTGGTTCGGACTCAACAGCAGGTCAATTTCCGAAAGGAGGTGCCGTTCTACCGCGAGAAAACCTACATCTATATTACCCCACAGACCAGAAAAAACAGGCTTAGTTACAATGGAGGATAGTGAACGTATTTCCTCAAATCAGTCAGACGAGTCCAACGATATATCTTTCGAATGAAGTATTAAAGGTTACATTATTAACCACGCAAAAACAGTTAAGCTGTTGATGAAACAACCATGATAAACGCAATAACAACAGACTAGCATTTTATGCAACAGGCGCTGAGGCAGGTAGCAAAGGCAGCAGCGCAGGATGAGGTACCGGTGGGCGCTGTGGTTGTTCTGGATAACGAAATTATTGGGCAGGGTTGGAATCAGCCCATTCTTGCCAATGACCCCACTGCCCATGCCGAGATCATAGCGCTGCGTGATGCCGCCTCGAAAATGGCTAATTATCGCCTGCCGTCAGCCACGCTCTATGTCAGCAATGAACCTTGCAGTATGTGTGCGGGTGCCATCATTTATGCTCGTATGGAGCAGAGATTACCCAAATTATTCAGCGTTAGCCTTATTGTTCTGCGCAGACAATAGATAAATTAATGCCCCAGTGACAATAATCCCCAAACCCAACAGCCCCTCTTGAGGTCGCGATAACAAGACATAGACCAGAGTCCATAATGTCACCCCGAGATAGATAAGCGGTGCAATGGGGTAGGCAAAGGTTGTATAGGCACCGGCAATTGCCAGCTTTCGGTAGCGCAGCATAAACACGCCCAGCACTGCAAATAACGTATTGATACCCAGTACAAAACTGGAGAAAACTAGCACCGATTCAAAGGTGGCGCTAATAATAAAAAATATCGCCAATAGCCCCTGACATACAATGGCGGTCACGGGGATACCTTGCTTATTGCACTGCGCCAGTTTGGCAAACAGGCTAAAGTCTTCACCAATCATCTGCAGTACTCTGGGGCCAGCCATGGTCATAGCGCTAACAGTGCTAATTAATAATAGCGCCAGTATTGCCCCCATGGCCTTGCCGGCACCCTCTCCCAGTGCGCTATTAGCAACAATCACACCCACTTCCAGTTTGCCCGCAAGAGACGAGATAGGCGCGGCACTTAGGAAGGTAATATTGAGTAGCAAATACAGCAGTAGTACCAATGTGGTACCAATAAATAATACGATGGGTAAATTGCGCTGTGGATTATGCATTTCTCCAGTAACATAGGTCGCGGCATTCCAACCGGTATAGGCATAGTTTACGTAGATTAGTGCCACGGCAAAGGCGCCACTCAACAATGTCTGGTGATCACCGGCCTGCGGCGCAAAACTCAGGCTCTGTGGATTTTGACCCCAGATAAAAATCACCGCGCAAAACAGCAGTATCAAGAGCAGCTTCAGTGCGGTAAATAGCTGTTGCACCTGACTGCTGGCTCTACGCGAGAAACAGTGGGCCAGCGTCAGACTGATGACCAGTGCTACCGCGGTTGCACTTCGCGGTAGGGCGGGGAATACCGCAGATAAATAGGCACTAAAGGTCATTGCCGCCAGTGCTACCGGCGCGGCAAAACCAACCGTGGCCGATACCCAGCCGGAGATAAAGCCCGCGCAGGGATGATAGAGTCTTGACAGGAAATTATATTCACCGCCGGAACGGGGTAAATTGGCGCCTAATTCGGCATAGGTCAGTGCACCACAGAGCGCGGTGACACCGCCGACAAACCACAGCATTAGCAATACAAAGGGCGATTGAATGCCCAGTAACTGAAAGCCCAGACTGGTAAACACACCGGTGCCAACCATATTGGCCACAACCACCGAGATGCCCGTGGTTTTGGAGAAGCTTTGCATTATTTTCTTATTTCCATCAAAACACCCCAAGCACTGTACCGCACTGCTGTTGCAGGACAAAGTGTTTGCTGCAATAAGTCATCGCAAGTAATACTCTCGGGTCAGAAAATACCTCATTGAGTCACCTTAGAAATCGGTTAAGCTAGGCAACTGATAACCACAATAATAATAAGGTCCTGCTATGGCTCAATCACTGCGATTTTTACTACGACTCATGGCGCTGGCTATGCTGCTCGGTGCACTGGGGTTTATATTTGACCCGGCCAGTATGGAGCAACAGTTTGCGGTTACTGCCCTAGATACCCATGGCATGGGAACTTTGCGCGGTGATTTGGGCGGCACCTTTTTAATGCTGGCGCTGTTTACCTTTTATGGCGCACGTGAAGGCCATGCCGCTTGGTTAGCGGTACCCTTGGTATTTATGATCACGGTACTATTTGGGCGTATGGTCCATATTGCACTGGATGGTCTTACCGATGAGGCGATTCGCTCGACGGTTATTGAGTTAATCGCTGTGGCTATTCTAGAGTACTCGCGCAGAGCGTTAGCTACACCCAATAATAATTAAGGATCGTGTTGATGAAAGCATATGCAATAAAGGCTCGGTTAATAAAAGCGTCTGTGATTATCGCGATACTGCTGTCTGCCGGTAGCCGTGCTGAGAGCGTCGAGCCGGTGCAAACACAGGTCTATTTTGGCGATACACATTTGCACTCCAATTATTCCTTCGATGCATTTTTAAATAATAACTTCAGCGCAGACCCAGATACCGCTTACCGCTGGGCCAAGGGCCAGCCGGTGATACACCCCTATAATCGGGCGCGAGTGCAAATCAATACGCCATTAGATTTTTTGGTAGTGTCCGATCATGCGGAAATGCTCGGTGTAATGCGGGCGATTCGTGAGGAGACTATTCAGTGGGAAGACCTTGGCTGGTGGGCATCGCTAAAACGGTGGTGGGCAGTGCGGCTGTTAAATGATGCGCTGGATAAGGATTTGGGGCGTGCTTTTTTTGGTCGTTTTTTGCCGCCATCAGCGGCAGTTCCCGGTGGTGACCCCGTACTCGATAGCAATAATAATATTGGTTCAGTGGCGCTGTTTGGTGATACCTCTAATACGTCCAGAGATGCCTGGCAGCAGATTATTGCCGCGGCGGAGCAACATAATGACCCCGGTAACTTTACCAGTTTATTGGGTTGGGAGTGGAGTTCTCTGCCCACCGGCGTCAACTTACACCGCATTGTGGTTACTCCTGATGGCGCCGATAAAGCCAGCCAGTATATTCCCTACGGTTCAGATCAGAGTCAGTACCCCGAGGATCTCTGGCAATGGTTAGATGATACCGCCCAGCGCACCGGCAGTCGGTTTATATCGATTCCACATAACTCAAATATCTCCAAAGGTTATATGTTTGCTGAGACTACGGTTAAAGGCCAGTCCATTACCGCAGACTATGCCCGTACGCGAATGCGGTGGGAGCCACTCACCGAAGTGACACAGATTAAAGGTGACAGTGAAACCCACCCCGAGTTTTCGCCCAATGATGAATTTGCCGATTTTGAAACCTATGAGTACTACATTCAGACCAGTGAAAATAAAACCGCCGTATCGCCCGGTGATTATGTTCGCCCGGCGCTCAAAAGCGGCTTGGCAATAGCACAAACTGTTGGTGTCAATCCCTATAAGTTTGGTTTTATTGGATCAACCGATGCTCATTCTGGATTAGCCTCGCCGGAAGAGAGTAACTTTTGGGGCAAGATGGCGAAAGATTCCACCCCAGAAACCAAAGCAACGGTGCAGGGTAGCCCTATTGCTGCCAATGGCTGGGATATGTCAGCCTCTGGTTTAGCCGCAGTCTGGGCCACAGGCAATAATCGCGAGGCTATTTATGCCGCGTTTAAGCGCAAAGAAACCTACGCTACCAGTGGTCCGCGTATGCGCGTACAACTGTTTGCTGGCTGGGAGTTTCCGGCAAACGCTGAGCGTGCCGAGGACTTTGCATCAATTGGCTACCAATATGGTATTCCCATGGGGGGTGACTTAACCGCCAATGGCGCGGAGCAGGCACCGCAATTTATTGTTCGCGCGGTAAAAGACCCACTTGGCGCCAACCTCGATCGAGTGCAGATGGTTAAGGGTTGGGTCAATGCTGCGGGTGAACAGTTTGAAACTGTTTACGATATCGACTGGGCCGGTGAGCGACAGCCCGATGCCAATGGCAAGTTACCACCTGTGGGTAATACGGTAGATGTACAAACTGCCCGCTATACCAACAGTATTGGTCAAGCCGAGTTTGCCAGTCGCTGGAGCGACCCGGATTTTGATCCGGCACAACGCGCGTTTTACTATGTGCGGGTGTTGCAAATCCCGACACCGCGCAATGGTCTTTTCGATAGCCTTGCGCTGCAGCTGGATAAGCCACCCCGAGGCGCAAAAACCATTCAAGAGCGCGCCTATACCTCGCCAGTGTGGTATACGCCCTAAGTCAATCTGTGCATAGGAATAAAACAGTACAATGATTAAAAAGCTATCCAAAGAACCTCTAGTGCAGTTCTTGGTAATTGCACTGGTTCTGTTTGGCGGTGAGCGTTGGATTAACGCTGAGGATTACGCCTACGACCAATACCGTATCGATATAGGTGACCCGCAGTTGTTGCAGTTTATGCAGCAGCGCGCCAAGACGTTTAAGCCAGATCAGGCTGTCGCTGCATTGGCGCGGCTCAACCCGCAGGCGCGTCAACGTCTGATTGATGATTATGTGCGTGAAGAAGTGCTATTTCGCGAGGCCATGGCGCTTAGTCTGGACAGCAATGACCCGATTATTCGCCGTCGCTTGATTCAGAAAATGGACTATCTGGCGCAGGGGTTTTATGACCAGGCCGCAGCGCTGACCGAAGAAGATTTACGCCGCTATTATAAGCACAATCAGCAGGACTATAAAAAAGCCGCTGAAGCGACCTTTACCCATGTGTTTTTTTCCTCACAAAATCGTAGCTCCGCTGAGGCTCAGGCATTGGCGGCGGCGCTATTAAAACAATTAAATGCCAACGATGTGCCTTTTGAACATGCATCTAGATATGGCGAACGGTTCCTGTACAACCGCAACTATGTCAATCGTCAAGACGATGAGATTGCCAGTCATTTTGGCGCATCATTTCAACAACAGGTTTTTGCTTTTGATAGTGCCCAACAATGGCAGGGGCCAATAGAGTCTGACCATGGTTGGCATCTGCTGTTGCTGGTTAAAAATAGCGCCGCCTATATTCCAGCCTTTGAGCAGGTAAGCGCCGCGGTATTGGCCGATAAACAGCGTCAGCAACAGCGGGATATCAAGCGTCAGGCGATTGATAAACTGGTTGCCAAATATCAGATCGAGACTGAGTGATGCGCCTTGCTATTGTCGCTAAGGCATTTATCGCCATGTTTTTTTTGCCCGTGCTTTTTTTGCCCATGCTTTTTATACCCATCGGTGCGGCATTGGCCGATGAAGCTCGCCCGGTGTATATAGAGGTGGTGGAAAATAATAACAGTCAATTTTTACTGAAATGGAAAGTACCGCCAGTCATGCCTGCCGTTCGGGCACCCGCCATCAGTTTGCAGCACCCCCAGTGCACAGTGGCCGATGGTGCAACTGCGGCCGGTTTAATCGGTCGCCGGCTTTACCAATGTAATATAACTGACCCTGCAGTGCCCTCTGGATTGCCCGCTGAAGTGCCCTTTGAGGTGCGCTTGGACTACCCCGCAACTAATCCCGCACTGACGTCGCTATTGGTGTTTAAGCCCTTTGAGCAAGAGCCTATTCAAGTTTTTTCGGGTCCGGAAAAAACCGCTTTAATTATACCGATTGCCACCAGTGCCGCAGCTGTCGCCAAACAATATACTGTGGCTGGAATAGAGCATATTCTGGTGGGCACAGATCACCTGCTATTTGTGCTGTGTTTAATGATTATTGCCGGTCGCTTTAAACGCCTGCTATTAACAGTAACGGGTTTTACCCTAGCCCATTCTATTACGCTCAGTTTGGCAACCTTAGATATTGTCCGCTTGCCCACGGAGTTAGTGGAGTTATTGATTGCCTTAAGTATTGTCTTGCTAGCGGTGGAAATTATTAAACACCGACGCGCACCAGAGGGGCAGTCGCCAAGTTTTACCTGGCGCTATCCAGTCAGTGCATCATCGGCATTTGGCTTACTGCATGGATTTGGTTTTGCTGTGGTATTGCAGGAGTTGGGGTTGCCGACAGCAATGAAAGCGCAGGCGCTGCTATTTTTTAATATTGGTGTTGAATTGGGTCAACTATTATTTATTGCGCTGGTGTTGATAATCGTTTTTCTTGGCCTGCGCACTATTGCACCGGTCAGCAAACACCGTACATTGCTTACTGATATGGTTGTATTTGGAGTCGGGATTACCAGCGCATACTGGTTGTTTGAGCGTTTGGCCGCTCTATTTTAACCGCTAATTAGACTGGCAAAAGATTCCTCTCACCGACTAATTACTTTATATGCCCCAGATGTTTGGACACCACCTTAAGGCTGGGCTTAAACAGCTTAGGTGTGCATGCGAGAATATTGCCTGACTGCATAAAGCTCTCACCACCCTGAAAATCACTCACCATACCGCCCGCTTCGCGAACCATCAGCACACCGGCGGCGATATCCCAGGGCTTTAATGACATTTCCCAGAATACATCCATACGCCCAGCGGCAACATAGGCCAGATCCAGTGAGGCGACGCCTAAACGTCGAATACCTGCAGAGTTATCGGCAAAATCATGCATACAGGCCAAGTAGTTATCCATCTCATTAAATGAGGGTGCGCTAAAGGGAATGCCCGTAGCGTAGAGTGCTCCTGCTTCTTCGGTGCGACCGGAGACGCGGATGCGGCGACCGTTAAGGCTTGCGCCATGACCGCGACTAGCGGTAAATTCCTCGCGCTTAAACGGTTCCAAAATAACCCCATGCTCCAATTTGCCTTTAATACGACAGGCAATGGAAATAGCCACATGGGGAATACCTCGAACAAAATTTGTGGTGCCATCTAAAGGGTCGATTATCCATTCCACTTCAGCATCGGCATTGCCACTGATACCACTTTCCTCACCGATAAAACGGTGGTCGGGGTAGGCTTTGTTAATATGGTAAATAATGGTCTCTTCCGAGCGGCGATCCACTTCGGTGACAAAGTCATGGCGACCCTTTTCATCAACCTTGACCAAATCGAGATTGTCAGCAGACTTAACAATCATTTCCCCCGCCAGACGGGCAGCGCGCAGGGCAATATTAACCATAGGTTGCATAGGGTGTTTTCCAAGTGACTTAAAGAGCGGTGCGCATTGTAACAGAACTACTGTGCCAGAGAAGCCCGATTCTGCTACACTCGCGCCCCGATTTTGGGGCAGCTTTATTAATAGACGAGAGGCGCGTTGTGTCTACCACTGAACGACAGCAAAAAATCCGCATTGTGTTGGTCAATACCGCTCATCCGGGCAATATTGGCGGTGCCGCGCGAGCCATGAAAAATATGGGCTTAAGCGAATTGTATCTGGTGCAACCGCGTGAGTATCCGGCGCCCAGAGCGGTATGGCGGGCGGCCGGTGCCAGAGATGTATTAACTAATGCGAAAATAGTGGATTCTGTTGATCAAGCGATTGCAGGTTGCGGGCTAGTGGTGGGCACCAGTGCCCGTGAACGACGCATTCCCTGGCCGCTGATTAATCCGCGCGAGTGCGGTGCGCGAATCTGGCAAGAGGCGCACAGCCATGATATTGCCCTGCTATTTGGGCGTGAGGACCGCGGCCTTACCAATGAGGAATTACACAAGTGCCACTACCATGTGCATATTCCCTCTAACCCAGATTACAGTTCACTGAATCTGGCCACTGCGGTGCAGGTATTGAGTTACGAAATCCGCATGGCCAGTCTGGCTGATGCCGAGGGTAATCTGCCATCATTGCAGGAGTGGGATCAGCCACCGGTGACTGCCGATGATCTCGAGTACTTCCATAAGCATTTAGCACAGACCATGGCGGATCTAGAGTTCTATGATCCGGACAACCCCAAGCAGCTTTTAACACGTATGCGGCGATTGTTTAATCGTGTCAGAATGGACCAAATGGAAGTGTCAATTCTGCGTGGTTTACTGTCGTCGGTACAGCGTATTATCAATAAATAGTTGATAAAATTAATCAGGTATTTAATTGACTAAAATACTCAGGTATTAGATAATTCCGCCCATCAAAACGGTCTAAAATCACTAGGTGCTAGATATGCGATTAACAACGCGAGGACGCTATGCAGTAACTGCTATGCTCGATTTGACACTGCATGCGCAGGACAAACCGATCTCGCTGGCTGATATCTCTGAGCGTCAATCTATTTCGCTGTCGTATTTAGAGCAGCTTTTTTCGCGCTTGCGCCAGTCCGGACTTGTCTCCAGCGTGCGTGGACCAGGGGGTGGCTACCATTTAGGGCGTCCCAGTGAGGGTATTTATGTCGCGCAAATTATCGATGCGGTTAATGAATCGATAGATGCCACTAATTGTCAGGGTAAAGGCGATTGTCAGGGCGGTGAGATCTGTCTTACCCACACCCTGTGGTCGGATCTAAGTAATGAGATTCACCGATTTTTAAACGATATTAGCTTGGCTGATCTAGTGGCGAAACGAAACGTACAACATATTGCACGGCGACAGGTCGAACAGTTGCTGGTAATAGATGATAATTTGCAGGCTGGCGCCTGCTAGCTTTGGAGTAATTAATGAACCTTCCTATTTATCTGGATTATGCTTCCACAACACCGGTTGATCCGGCTGTTGCAGATAAAATGATGCAATTCCTGACACCAACGGGCCAGTTTGGTAACCCGGCCTCGCGCTCTCATGTGTTCGGTTGGCAGGCAGAAGCCGCGGTCGAAGATGCGCGTACCGATGTCGCCAGACTAATCGGCGCTGACCCACGTGAAATTGTCTGGACCAGTGGTGCTACAGAGGCCAATAACCTAGCGATTAAAGGCTGTGCCCATTTTAACCAGCGCAAAGGCAAGCATGTTATTACCTCAAAAATTGAGCATAAAGCGGTGCTTGATACCTGTCGCCAGTTAGAGCGCGAGGGTTGGGAGGTGACCTATTTAGAGCCTGATGTTAATGGTTTGATCCAACCGCAAAGTGTCGCCGAGGCGATTCGCGAAGACACCACCGTGGTCAGCATTATGCATGTTAATAATGAGCTGGGCACATTAAATGATATTGCCGCTATCGGTGCTATCTGCCGTGAAAATAAAGTATTTTTCCATGTTGATGCGGCGCAGAGCGCGGGCAAAACTGCTATTGATGTGGAAGCCATGAATGTCGATATGATGTCGTTTTCAGCGCATAAGATCTATGGTCCCAAAGGTATCGGTGCGTTATTTGTACGCCGCAAACCGCGTGTGCGTATTGAGGCGCAGATGCATGGTGGTGGCCATGAGCGCGGTATGCGTTCTGGCACCTTGCCCACCCATCAGATCGTCGGTATGGGTGAAGCCTTTAAGTTGGGATTTGAAAACTTGGCACAAGAGTCTGCACGTATCGAGGCATTGCGTGCGCGATTATGGCAAGGGGTGTCGGATATGGAAGAAGTCCATCTCAATGGCTCCGAAGATCAGCATGTACCTGGTATCGTCAATATTAGCTTTGCCTTTGTCGAGGGCGAGTCATTAATTATGGCACTGCGTGATTTGGCAGTTTCCTCTGGCTCCGCCTGTACCTCGGCCAGTCTCGAGCCAAGCTATGTGTTGCGTGCTCTGGGTCTTAATGATGAGATGGCGCATAGTTCGATACGCTTTAGTATCGGTCGCTACACCACAGAACAGGATATCGATGATGCAATTGCCAAGGTGCGGCACGCGGTAGAGAAGTTGCGTGAATTGTCGCCGTTATGGGATATGTTTAAAGAGGGTATCGATCTCGATACCGTAGAGTGGGCTGCGCACTAAAGGCGGCCGGCAAGGTTTTAGTTATTATTAATAGGAGTCATAACAATGGCTTACAGCGAAAAAGTAATTGATCATTATGAAAATCCGCGCAATGTCGGCAAGCTTGACGATAGCGCAAAAAATGTGGGCACCGGTATGGTCGGAGCGCCGGCCTGTGGTGATGTGATGCGCTTGCAGATTCAGGTTAATGATGAGGGCATTATCGAAGATGCTAAATTTAAGACCTATGGTTGTGGCTCAGCAATTGCCTCCAGCTCATTGTTAACTGAATGGGTTAAAGGTCAGCATATTGATGCTGCGGCTGATATTAAGAACACCGAGATCGCTGAAGAATTGGCCTTGCCACCAGTAAAAATTCACTGCTCAGTATTGGCTGAAGATGCTATCAAAGCGGCAGTGCGCGATGTTAGGGAAAAGCAGAGTAGCTAAGCAATGGCGATTACCATGACCGCAGCTGCCGAGCAGCATGTGATTAAACATTTAGAACACCGCGCCAAAGGCGTGGGCATTCGTCTGGGTGTGCGCACCACCGGCTGTTCTGGATTGTCTTATGTACTGGAGTTTGTCGATCAAGCGGCTCAGGAAGACGAGGTTTTCCAATGTGGTGATGTAAAGCTGATTATCGACCCCAAGAGTCTTCTCTACTTAGATGGTACTGAACTGGACTATGTTAAGGAGGGCTTAAACGAGGGGTTTGAATTTAAAAATCCCAATGTTAAAGATGAATGTGGCTGTGGAGAGAGCTTCCACGTTTAGATCTTACCCGCGGTGCACCTACTAAGGTTGATAGCCCATTGAAACTGTCCAGTAATTTCTTCGAGATCTTTTCTATTGCTGTGGGTTGGCAGATATCTATCCGCGACTTGGATACGAGATACCGGCAACTGCAATTAGAGTTTCACCCCGATCGCTATGCCAGTGCCGGTCAGACCGAACAGCGCCTCGCTGTGCAGACCGCCTCATTGATTAATCAAGCTTACGACACCTTAAAATCACCGCTAAAACGCGCGCAATACTTACTTGAACTAAATAACATTGACGCTGATCAAGATAGCCATATCACCAGTGATAGTGTGTTTTTAATGCGCCAAATGGCGCTTCGCGAGGCCCTATCGGATATNCGTNAAGCNGCTNAACCCTTGCAATCANTGGANCAACTGCGCNCAGATGTCGAGCAGGGNTACGATGAAGAGCAGGAGCAATTTCACNGTCAGTATCAGGCCAATGNCTTGNATGATGCNTTTAATACCGTTGCTAAAATGCAATTTTCCGCTAAATTGCTCGANGAAATAGANCAGCTTGAAGCCGAACTAGAGGANCTATAACCAGTGGCATTACTGCAAATTTCAGANCCAGGCCAGTCNCCGCANCCGCATCAGCGCAAGCATGCNGTGGGTATTGATCTGGGCACNACNAATTCGCTGGTGGCAACGGTACGCAGTGGTATGGCCGAGGTNTTAGATGATGANCAGGGCCGATCGCTACTGCCTTCGGTNGCTCATTATGATAAGCAGGGCTTAAGTTGCTTGGGCTATGAGGCCGCGGAACATAATATCAATGACCCGCTGAATACATTATCGTCGGTAAAGCGGCTTATGGGTCGCGGTTTGGACGATGTGAAAACTTTCGGCAGTCAATTGCCCTATGAATTTGACGCCGATGATGGCGGTATGCCAAAAATTAAAACGGCATCGGGGTTGGTCAGTCCGATTCAGGTATCTGCCGAGATTCTGCGCAAACTCGCCGGTCGCGCCGAGATCGCCTTTGATAGCATGCTTGATGGTGCGGTGATAACGGTGCCCGCCTATTTTGATGAGGCTCAGCGTCAGGCCACCAAAGATGCGGCAACATTGGCCGGCATTAAGGTATTGCGATTACTCAATGAACCCACTGCCGCTGCTATTGCCTATGGTTTGGATCAAGGCTCAGATGGTGCTGATGAGCGTATTATCGCTATCTACGATTTAGGTGGTGGTACCTTTGATATCAGTATTTTGCGTCTCTCTAAAGGCGTTTTCGAAGTGTTGGCAACTGGGGGTGACTCGGCACTGGGCGGCGATGACTTTGATCANGCTATTGCCGAATGGTTGCGTCAGCAANTNGGCTTGGATGAAGCCCTTAGCCCAGCACAGCAACGCACATTACTTGATGCGGCCAAGTCAGCCAAAGAGGCACTGAGCACCTCAGCGCAGGTCGAGCTGGCGGTTTTCGATTGGCAGGGCAGTGTAACCCGCGACCAGATGCATAAGCTAATTGATGATCTGATTGATAAAACACTGCGCGCCTGTAAACGCGCCGTGCGCGATGCCGGATTAAAGCAGGCTGAGGTTGGTGATGTGGTGTTGGTGGGTGGTTCCACCAGAACCCCGAGAGTCAGTGAAAAAGTTGCCCAGCTATTTGGCGTTGAGCCGCTCTGTAGTTTGGATCCAGATCAGGTTGTCGCCATGGGCGCTGCGTTACAGGCCGATATATTGGTGGGCAATAAATCGGGTGATGAACTGTTACTGTTGGATGTGATTCCGCTGTCCCTAGGAGTTGAAACCATGGGCGGCCTTATTGAAAAAATCATTCATCGCAATACCACAATCCCCATCGCTAAAGCGCAGGAATTTACCACGTTTAAAGATGGTCAGACCGCCATGGCGATCCATATTCTGCAAGGTGAGAGAGAGTTGGCCAGCGACTGTCGCTCGCTGGCGCGTTTTGAATTGCGCGGTATACCGCCAATGGTAGCCGGCGCGGCAAAAATCCGCGTAGCCTACCAAGTGGATGCCGATGGGCTACTGACGGTATCGGCGCGCGAGTTAACCAGTAATGTCGAGTCGCGGATTGAAGTGAAGCCTTCCTATGGTCTAGGGGAAGTTGAAATCACCCAAATGTTGCAGGATTCCTTTAGCCATGCCCGCGATGATATGCAGGTGCGGGCTCTGCGCGAGCAGCAAGTCGAAGCTGATCGCATGATTGAAGATTTACTCGCGGCGATCTATAAAGACGGCGACGAGCTGTTGGATGATGAAGAGCGACGCTGTTTAAAATTGGCGATTGAGGCGTTGCGCGAATTGCGCGAGACCGCCACCGAACACCGCCTTTTGGCGCGGCAGATTGAATCTGTTGCCAAAGCCAGNGAAGAATTTGCCGCCCGACGGATGGATGCCAGCATTAAAGATGCATTGGCCGGCCAGAGTCTGGACGATATCGATAAAGGATAGGACGATGCCAAAAATAGTTTTTTTACCTCATCATGAAATTTGCCCAGAGGGTGCCGTGATCGATGCTCAACAGGGTGAGAGCATCTGTGATGCCGCCCTGCGCAATGGCTTGGATATTGAGCACGCCTGTGAAAAGTCCTGTGCCTGTACCACCTGTCATGTGCATATTCGCGAGGGCTTTGAGGCATTGCCTGAGGCCGACGAGTTAGAGGAAGATTTTCTCGATAAGGCCTGGGGCGTCGACCCCGACTCGCGTCTGAGCTGTCAGGTTATTATGCAAGATAAAGATCTGGTAGTTGAGATCCCTAAATACACCATTAATATGGTGTCCGAGCGGCATTAATGCCAAGCCCTAATAGTCAGGCTGCGATAGGAGTGAAGGACTGATGATTAAGTGGACTGATATTAACGATATCGCCATAGAACTGGTCGACAACCATCCAGATGTCGATCCTCAATATGTTAATTTTGTTGATCTCAGGCGATGGGTCATGGAGATAGAGGGCTTTAGTGATGACCCCGATCGCTGTGGCGAGAAGATTCTTGAAGCCATTCAGATGGCTTGGCTTGAGGAACAGGATTAGTCTAATTGGTTGGGCTTCTATAATGAGTAGCCTTACCGCCTGTAATCAAGCCAAAAAAGCATTGTTACCGACCCATAGTGCGGGTAAAATCCGCGCCATCGCCCATTAGGGCATTTTTTTTAACCGCTATCATTAATGTATATTTATTTAGCCCCATTTTGGAGAAGTCTTTATGGCGACTGAACGCACCTTATCTATTATCAAACCCGATGCCGTAGCAAAAAATGTTGTTGGTCAAATCCTCAGCCGTTTTGAAGCTGCTGGTCTCAAGATTGTCGCCTGCAAAATGCAGCATCTGAGCCGAGAACAAGCCGAAGGCTTTTATGCCGAGCATAGCGAGCGTCCTTTCTTTAATGATCTGGTTGATTTTATGACTTCGGGTCCGGTCTCTGTGCAGGTGCTAGAAGGTGACAACGCGGTGATTGCCAACCGTGATCTGATGGGTGCTACCAACCCACAGGAAGCTGAAGCGGGCACTATTCGTGCAGACTTCGCGCAATCGATCGATGCTAATGCGGTGCATGGCTCAGACTCAACCACCTCTGCGGCACGCGAAGTGGCCTACTTTTTTGCTGATAATGAGATCTGCCCTCGTTAAGTGGCTGATCTGATCACTGAGAGCGCAGGACAATTATGTCCCAAGAAGTAGAAGTAATCTTTAGCGACGCCAAACCCCAGCAGGTAAAAACTAACTTGCTGGGGTTTTCTGCATCCAAGCTGGGAGACTTTTTCGAGGAGATTGGCGAAAAACGTTTCCGCGCTACGCAGATAATTAAGTGGATTCATCAGATGGGCGAATGTGATATCGATCAGATGACTAATCTATCCAAGGATCTGCGTGAAAAGCTTAAGACCATAGCTGAAATTACTCTGCCTGAAGTGGTCAGCTGTCAGGATTCTGCTGATGGCACCCGCAAGTGGTTGATTAAAGTAGAGGGTGGTAGCTGTATCGAAATGGTCTATATCCCCGAGCGTGAGCGCGGTACGCTCTGTGTTTCCTCGCAGATTGGCTGTGCCTTAGACTGCAGTTTTTGTGCCACGGGCAAACAGGGTTTTAACCGCGATCTCAGTGCGGCTGAAATTATTGGCCAGTTATGGATTGCGGCCGATTCCTTTGGTCAGTTTGAGCACAAAGCACCACGCCGAGTGACCAATGTGGTGATGATGGGTATGGGCGAGCCACTGATGAATTTCGACAATGTTGTCGATGCCATGAATATTATGCTTGAAGACAATGCCTATGGCCTGTCCAAGCGTCGAGTCACGCTGAGCACCGCGGGTGTGGTACCGGCACTGGATAAGCTGGCAGATGTCTCGGATGTGTCTCTGGCGATCTCGCTGCACGCACCCAATGATGAGTTGCGCAATGAGTTGGTGCCGATTAATCGCAAATATAATCTTAAAGCGTTTATTCGTAGCGCAGCCGATTATATTGACAAGATGCCGGATAATCGGCGCAAAGCTACGGTCGAATACACGTTGATTGATCAGGTGAATGATCGCTCGGTGCATGCCAGAGAGTTGGCTGCATTGCTTAAGGACTTACCGTGCAAGATTAATTTGATTCCGTTCAACCCGTTTCCGGGATCAGACTACAAGCGGGTCACCAATACCGCGCTGGATCGGTTTAGGGATATTTTGGCAGGCGAGGGCTATACGGTGACTGTGCGCACCACCCGGGGTGATGATATCGCCGCTGCCTGTGGCCAACTGGCCGGAGAGGTGAATGATCGCACCAAGCGACAGGCGCGCTACAAGAAAAAACTTGATCAAGCGCAGGCGGTAAAATAGGCGGTAAAAAGAGTGGGGTAGAGAGGTAAGGGAGCTTAAAACAGAGGGATTCTGAGCATGACATTATCGAGCTATTGGCTGATGTTAGTAGTGGTAGTTGCAACAGCGTTGGGTTGTGTCGCCAACCCCAGTGTGTATCACAGCTCAGTAGATCCAGAGCAATCTGCTGCTCAGCATATCCAGTTGGCAATGCGCTATATAGGCAGTAAAAACCCTGATCTGGCGAGAGTGCATTTGCAAAAAGCGGAGCGATTTGATTTTCAAACGGGCCGCTCGCAACTGTACAATGGTTGGGCGTTACTCTACCAACTGGAGCGGGACGCGGATCTAGCGGAAGAATACTACCGCAAAGCGGTTTCCGCCGATAACAACGACAGTGTAGCGCGGTATAATTATGCCGCGTTTTTATATAATCAGGGGCGGTTTAAGCAAACCCAGCAGCAGATACAGCGCGTTATTGACGACCCGCGTTATAGGCGCCGAGCACAGGCATTCTATATTTTAGGCTTGGCTCAAGGTAAAACGGATCAGTTGGTCGGGGCACTTGAGTCCTTTGCCAGAGCCAATCAGTTAGCGCCGGCGTTTGCGGCACCCTATATAGAAGCCGCAGAGATATGCTTTGCGCAAAACAAGTTGCCACTTGCCAAGCGCCTCTTGCAACAGTACGGTAATTTACAGCGGCCCAGTGCCAGAGGTCTGTGGCTTGGAGTGCGAATAGATAATAGCCTTGGTGATAGCAATGCGGTCGCAAGGCAGGGATTGCAGTTAAAAAAAATATTTCCCGATGCCAGTGAAACAAGGGAATATCTACAATGGTTAACACAGCAGTGAGAGAGTATTAGTGTTTAGCGAGTCACCTATTAAAAGACGCCAGTCGCGACAGATTATGGTCGGCAATGTGCCGGTCGGTGGTGGCGCGCCTATCTCTGTGCAGAGTATGACCAATACTAGCACTGCAGATGTTGCCGCTACCGTCGATCAGATCCGGCGTATTCAGGCAGCCGGTGCAGATATTGTGCGGGTCTCAGTGCCTTCGTTGGACGAGGCCGAAGCCTTTGGTCAGATTCGTCAGCAGGTGGATATCCCGCTAGTAGCCGATATTCATTTCGATCATCATATTGCTATGCGTGTGGCCGATCTCGGTGTTGATTGTCTGCGCATTAATCCGGGCAATATTACTCGAGAGGATCGACTGCGCGAGGTTATCGCCAAAGCGCGGGATCTCAATATCCCCATTCGTATCGGTGTTAATGCCGGTTCGCTGGGCAAAGACTTACTGCGCAAATACAATGAGCCCACCGCTGAAGCCATGGTCGAGTCGGCTATGCGCAATGTTGAGCTGCTAGATAAGTATGACTTTCAAGACTTTAAGGTTAGCGTTAAAGCGTCGGATATCTTTATGGCCGTGGCCGCCTATCGCGATCTAGCGGGCAGAATTGAACAGCCATTGCACCTAGGCATTACCGAAGCGGGTGGCTTGCGTTCCGGTACAGTAAAATCTGCCATAGGGCTGGGGGCATTATTGCTTGAGGGAATTGGCGATACCGTGCGCATCTCACTGGCAGCCGACCCAGCCGAAGAGGCCAAAGTGGCCTGGGATATGTTGCGCAGTTTGCGTCTGCGCAGTAAAGGGATTAATTTTATTGCCTGCCCCAGCTGTTCGCGGCAAAACTTTGATGTGATTAAAACGGTCAATGAATTGGAAAACCGCCTCGACGATATTACCGTGCCCATGGATGTCTCGATTATTGGGTGCATTGTTAATGGCCCTGGAGAAGCAAAAGAATCCGATTTTGGCTTGACTGGCGGTACTCCAGCGAATCTGGTGTATGTGGATGGTAAGCCTGACCATAAACTGGCCAATGATAATTTGGTTGACCAGTTGGAAGCGGAAATTCGCGCCAAAGCAGCAGCGAAAGAAAAACAACTGGCAGCAGATGCCGCTAACTTAATCGCAAAGGCATAATAACGAGCGTTACCACGGGATAAAGAGCAAGCTATGAAAATCCAATCCATCAGGGGCATGAACGACCTGCTCCCACAACAATCGGCCCTTTGGCAGTACCTCGAAAGAGCGGTGGCCGATATGTTGGATCGCTATGGCTACCGTGAAATTCGTTTCCCTATACTCGAGCAAACTGAGCTGTTTAAGCGCGCGGTGGGTGAAGTCACTGATATTGTCGAAAAAGAAATGTACTGCTTTGATGACCGCAATGGTGACAGTCTTAGTTTGCGCCCCGAGGGAACCGCTGGCTGTGTGCGCGCCTGTAGTGAGAACGGTCTCTTGCATAACCAGTCCCAGCGGCTGTGGTATTCGGGCCCAATGTTTCGTTATGAGCGGCCACAAAAAGGTCGCTTGCGTCAGTTCCATCAAATTGGTGTTGAAGCCTTTGGCCTTAATGGCCCCGATATTGATGCCGAGCTGTTGTTGATGACAGCACGCTTATGGCAACAATTGCATATTGATCATGCTGTTACATTGCAGATTAATTCCTTGGGTACCGCCGCTGACCGAGCCACTTATCGGGCCGCATTAGTTGAGTTTCTAGAGGCTCGTTATGAGCAGCTCGATAAAGACAGTCAGCAACGCCTGACATCAAACCCTATGCGTATTCTGGACAGTAAAGATGCGCAGACTCAGGCATTGCTTAATGACGCCCCCAGTCTTAGCGATTTTATTGATCAGCCATCTCGCGACCATTTTGCACAGCTATGCGCGGTGCTGGATGCGGCGGGCGTTAGCTATGAAATAAACCCTAGATTAGTGCGCGGCCTCGATTACTACAGTAAAACTGTCTTTGAATGGGTGACTACCAGTTTGGGTGCGCAGGGTACGGTTTGCGCTGGTGGTCGCTATGATGGTCTTGTTGAACAGCTAGGTGGTAAGCCCTGTGCGGGCGTCGGCTTTGCTATGGGTGTTGAAAGGCTGGTGTTGTTGCTTGACGAGTTGGGCGTTGTCCCTGATAGTATCGGCCAGCCGGTGGATCTGTATCTGCTGGCAGTGGGTGAGGTAGAGCAGCAGGCCTTGTTGCTTGCGGAAAATTTACGCAATGAGTGCCCCCAGATTAGGTTGCAAACACATTGTGGCGGCGGCAGTTTTAAGTCACAGATTAAAAAGGCGGATAAGAGCGGCGCCACAGTAGCATTGATATTAGGTGAGGATGAAGCCGCATCTAATAGCATAGGGGTTAAGTATCTACGGGAGAACTTGGACCAGCAAACAGTGGCTCAAGTAGACTTGGTAGAACTGTTAAACAATACATTTAAATAGAATATCGATTAATTGAGGAGCCATTGTGGCAGATCATCTATCCGAAGAAGAACAGATCGAAGCATTTAAACGCTGGTGGGCAGAAAATGGCCTGCAAACGATTCTTGGCGTTGTACTTATTGTTGGCGGCTACTTTGGTTGGCAGGGCTGGCAACAGGCTCAGCAAGAGCAGGCAGGTCAGGCCTCAGAGCTATATATGGAAATGGTTAATATCATCTCCTCTCAGGCGGCCGGTGAGCCATTAAATGTTGCCAAGCGGGTAGCGGTTGAAACCAGTGCTGAGCAGCTTAAACAGGATTACGCCGGTTCTGGTTACGCTCAGTTTTCGGCATTATTAAAAGCCAAACTGGCGGTCGACAACAATGAGCTCGACGCAGCTGTAAGCGAACTGCAATGGGTGCTGGATGCAGGACCGGAAGCGGAGACTGAACGCTTGGCAAGATTGCGGCTGGCGCGCGTTGAGGCGGCCCGTGGTAATATTGATGTCGCTTTACAAATGGTGCAAGGCATCGACCCAGCGGAAATGAAATCNGCCTATGAAGAGGCCAAGGGCGATTTTTATGTGCAACAGGGTAATAGCGATTCTGCATTCACGGCTTATCAGGCGGCATTAGCGGCCAATCAATCCACTAATCCAATGGTCGGTAATCTGTTGCAGCTAAAGCTAAGTCAGGTGCAGCCCGCTGTCTCTGCCACACCTGAGTCCGCTACTGATACGTCTGAGCAAGTCGAGGGAGACAGCCAATGAGATCGCTTAGGTTACTGATTACGTTAGTTTTAAGCTCGCTGTTATTGGCAGGTTGTAGCTGGTTTGGTGGTGACGATGATGATGCCGCTATCGAACCCGCCGAGCTGGTAAAGTTTGACCCTGAGGTTAAAGTAAAGCGTCAATGGTCAGCTAAGGTCGGTGCAGGAGCTAGAGAATATTTTAGTAGTCTCAGACCTGCAGCTAGCGCAGAGGCTATTTTCGCTGCCGGTTTCGAAGGTAAAGTGACGGCATTAAATGTGCAAACGGGCAAGCGCATCTGGTCTACAGAGCTCGAGGCGCCGCTATCCGGTGGTGTTGGCTATGGCGCTAACTTGGTGATGGTGGGAACCACCGATGCTGAAGTCTATGCGCTGAACGCCAATGATGGCTCAGTCGCTTGGAGCGCCGTGGTAAGCTCAGAAATTCTCTCGAGTCCGCAATCCAATGGTGAAGTGGTTATAGTGCAAACCATCGACAATAAGTTATTTGCTCTGGATGCCGACAGCGGCGAGCAGATTTGGCAGCACAGCGGTGATTCGCCTATTTTGACTGTTCGCGGTATTGGCGAGGCTATCGTTACTGACAATATGGTTATCTCCGGTTTTGACTCTGGCAAGCTAATTGCCTTTAACGCAGAGAATGGTGCACTTATTTGGGAAGGTCGTATGGCGTTACCTAAGGGGCGCACTGAGCTAGAGCGTATGGTTGATATCGATGGTGCACCTCTATTAGTGGGCGATGTGATCTATGCCGTGACCTATCAGGGCCGTCTTGGTGCAGTGTCTCGTGGTACTGGTCGCAATCTCTGGTTTCAGGATAGCTCGTCACACACCTCTCCCGCTCATAGCGATGGGCAGGTCTATATTAGCGAAGCGGAAGACACCGTGCGCGCCTTTAATGCCGGCAGTGGTCAGCCAATCTGGAGTAATGATCAGTTGTTTTTGCGCCGTTTGACCGGCCCAGCGAAATTGGCAGGCACCATTGCTGTGGCTGATGCCGAGGGCTATTTGCATCTGCTGGATCCGCAAGATGGACATTTTGTCGGCCGAGTTAAAGTCGATGGCAGTGGTGTTAGTGCCCCCTTACTGAGTGTTGGTAACAGCCTGATTGTGCAGTCTAATAACGGTGCTGTTAGCGCTTACAAAATCCAGTAAGCCATCGTTATCTGCTCGTTAATCCCTGCTGATTGCAGATACTACAATGTGATATCCGCACTGCCGCCATTGCCTGCAGAGGTTTAAAAACTGGGTGGCGAGCAGGCGGTAATCAATTCGCAGGGTTCGCGGCCAACGTTTTTAAAATGATGGGGCACGGTACTTTTAAAATAATAGCCGTCTCCGGCCTTAAGGACTTTCTTTTCCTCTCCCACCTGCACTTCAAGACAGCCAGTTAAAATAATGCCGCACTCCTCACCTTCATGTTGGATCGCATGTTTGCCGGTATGAGCGCCCGGTTGATAACATTCTTTCAACATTTGAATTGATTTATTGTGCAGATGATTACCCACCTGCAAGTAAGATACACCACCTTCCCCTAATTGTAAGAGCTTATCGGCGCTAAAAAAGACCTGATCGNTAAAAGTAAANTCATCGGCAAAAAAGTCACTCAGNCTAATTGGGATGCCNCCCAGTACTTTTTTTAGCATNCCCACCGTNGGGTTAAGCGAGCCAGATTCAATTTGTGAGATGGTGGCATTGGCNACACCCGATGCTTTAGCTAACTGGCGTTGCGATAGACCGGTTTTAAGTCGAATTTGTCGCAGGCGAGTGCCCGTTTCACTGTCCATGAGATGCTACCTTTCGTTAGNGATAATCTGTTTAGGATAGTAAACAGTTTTACAATAAAAGTGAATATAATCAATAAGTTAATTTTTTTTGTTATAACTGGTTGTTTAACATGCTATTGGCGTTTTACATTACCGCAACTATTGTTGGCACTAGCTTTCACTAACCGCTACTAGCAGCTACTCGCATCTACTAGCAGCTACTAGCATCTACTAGCATCTACTAAAAAGTAACGAGCGCAGTTATGAATAACCAAGTTTCTCCGCAGGCCATGGATGCCTTTTGGATGCCATTTACCGCCAATCGCGATTTTAAACAAAATCCTCGTTTGATTGCGTCGGCTCAGGGTCACCATTACATCAGTTGTGATGGTCGTAAAATTTATGATGGTTTTTCAGGGCTGTGGACCTCNGGTGTCGGTCATTGCCACCCGAAAATTGTTGAGGCGGTGCGACAACAAGTCGGTGAGTTAGACCTGTGTATGGGGTTTCAGTTGGGCCATAGTCAGGCTTTTACCTTAGCCGATAAGCTCACCGATATGGCGCCTCAAGGGTTTGACCATGCCTTCTTTACTAATTCCGGTTCGGAGTCNGTGGATACAGCGTTAAAAATAGCGTTGGCTTATCACCGCGCCCGCGGTGATGCCAATCGCACCCGTTTAATAGGNCGTCAGCGTGGCTATCACGGGGTTAATTTTGGCGGTATTTCNGTGGGCGGAATTGCTCCCAACCGCAAAATGTTTAGTGCNAATCTNATTAATGGCGTTGATCATTTACCGCATACTCATAATTTAGAACAGGCGGCATTTAGNCGCGGTCAGCCCGAGTGGGGAGGGCATTTAGCGGAAGNACTAGAGCATCTGGTGGCGCTGCATGATGCCAGCACCATTGCCGCGGTAATAGTCGAGCCTGTGGCTGGCTCAACCGGTATTTTACCGCCGCCGGTTGGTTATCTGGAGCACTTGCGCGAACTCTGCACCCAGCATGGCATTCTATTAATTTTCGATGAGGTGATCACTGCATTTGGGCGGGTGGGTGCATCTTTTGCCGCTGAGCGCTTCGGGGTAACACCAGATCTGATTACTACCGCCAAGGGCTTAACCAATGGCGTAATTCCGATGGGCGCAGTGTTGGCCACGGATCCTATTTATCAGGCCTTTATGCAAGGACCGGAACAGAGTATCGAATTTTTTCATGGCTACACCTATTCTGGCCACCCAGTCGCCGCGGCAGCAGGCTTGGCGACACTAGAGGTTTATGAGCAAGAGGGTAGCTTTCAGCAGGCTCGAGAATTAGAGGATTTATTCGCCGATGTAATCCATCAATTCGACGATCATCCAAAGGTTATTGATGTGCGCAATATTGGTCTGATGGGAGCTATCGAGTTGGCACCAAGAGAGGGTGCTCCTGGGACTCGTGGTCTCGATGTGCACAAGCAGTGCTTTTGGGACGAAAATTTGGTGATTCGCAATGGTATGGATATCTTGCAGTTTTCGCCATTCCTCAATGCCAAGCCCGATGATATTGAACAGATGTTTGATTCTGTGCGGGCTGTTTTGGACCGTATTGATTAAGCCTGGTTAGTCGCTCTAATACTGTGGTGCTGCTTGCAGTATTGTCTNGGTGTAAGGCCTGTCCAATGCTTAAATGCGCGAGTAAATGATCTGGGTTCACTAAAGCCGACAATATCTGCTACTNGCTCAACACTGAGACTNTCGTTCACCAGTTTTTGAATGGCTACCTCTCTGCGCAGATTATCTTTAATCTTTTGGTAGCTGGTAGCACTCTCCTTTAAGCGACGATGCAGTGTTTGACTGCTAAAGCCGAGTTCTTTGGCCACCACCTGTATGGGTGCAAAGACCAGTTTATGCGGATGACGCTGACCAATAATTCGCTCTATTTGTGCTTCCAAGGTGCTATTTGAACCCGGAATCGTCATCACATCAGCCGGTGCATTCTGTACATAGGTTTGCAGTTCTTGATCTGAGCGCACTAATGGTTTGTCCAAATACTGCGCATCAAAGATTAAGCGATTNGCCTTNCAGTTAAAGTGCAATTGGCTGGGGAACATAATNTGTAGTTCGTCGCGATGNTGCGGAGCNCTAAAGGTGAAGTGGGTTTCCTGAAGTCGAATAGGTTCACCGATATACCAACTGGGAAAGCGATGCCAGATAACCAGCCAGAATTCGGTCATAAAATGCTCTGGATCAAGATGCGGTTGATCCATTTGAAAACTCAGTATGGCATCGCCCTGACGGCGCGATAGCTTCATTGGAATATCATCGCTAACCAAATTATAAAACTGTACCGCCTTGTCTAATAACTCGCCCAAGGTACTGCAGTGGCTGACCAGNTCAGCCATGGTGGCAAATAGACCCACTTTNCAATGGGTTTGTGTGAAGCCCATAAACTCATCATTCAATGTTTCTTGCACGGTCTTAAACAAACGTGCCACTTGATCGGCATGCACGCGCTGGTGGTGATTATTAATCACTGCTGGGTTAATACCCGCACGCTCGAGAGCTTGCTGCTGACTGTGGTGATTTTGCCTTAGGCCATGCATGCAGCTCATCACATGGTGATTACAAATAGTAGCCATCAGCTCCTACCCTCCCTCAAACCAAGAAAAAGATAAAATTTGTGAGTTAATGNCGCATTTATAGCATTAAAACGCAAATAAATGTCAATAAATTGACAATATATGTGAGTTTTGCTGTTAGAAATAGACCTACTATTACATGGCTAGCTGATGCATAGTGCAGGCAATTAAAAATACGCCGGAGAGAACATGGCAGATAAACCACAATTTGCTGATTGGCAACAGTTGGCTAGCAAAGAGCGCAAAGGNGCGTCCCCCGATGATTTGCTATGGCAAACGCCTGAGGGTATTGCGGTGAAACCACTGTATACCGCCGCTGATACCGCTGGGCTTGAGCATATGGATAACTTGCCCGGTTTTGCCCCGTTTAAGCGCGGCCCCAAGGCAACTATGTACGCNGGCCGGCCTTGGACAGTGCGCCAGTACGCCGGATTTTCTACCGCAGAAGAGTCCAATGCCTTTTATCGCAANAACCTNGCCGCCGGTCAGCAGGGTCTTTCGGTGGCCTTTGATTTGCCCACCCACCGAGGCTACGACTCAGACCATCCCCGAGTTGTCGGTGATGTTGGTAAAGCGGGTGTGGCCATCGATTCGGTAGAGGATATGAAAATCTTATTTGATGGTATTCCATTGGATAAGGTCTCGGTATCCATGACCATGAATGGCGCGGTGCTTCCGGTGATGGCCAGTTATATTGTTGCCGCAGAAGAGCAGGGTGTGGCGCCAGAGCAACTGGCAGGCACATTGCAAAACGATATCCTTAAAGAGTTTATGGTNCGCAACACCTATATCTACCCNCCGGCGCCATCAATGCGNGTGGTGTCGGATATTATTGGCTACACCGCGGCAAATATGCCCAAGTTTAANTCTATTTCCATCAGTGGCTACCATATGCAAGAAGCTGGAGCCACCAATGTGCAGGAGCTGGCATACACTATTGCCGATGGTATTGAGTATGTGCGCACCGCGATTGATAGCGGTATGGATGTGGACAAATTTGCCCCGCGGTTATCGTTCTTTTTCGCCATTGGTATGAATTTCTTTATGGAGATTGCCAAGCTAAGGGCGGCTCGAATTCTGTGGGCAACATTAATGAAAGAAAAATTTGCCCCCAAAGATGATCGTTCACTGGTATTGCGCACCCATTGTCAGACCTCTGGTGTCAGCCTGACCAGTAAAGACCCCTATAACAATGTGATGCGCACCACCATTGAAGCGATGTCTGCGGTGTTGGGAGGTACCCAATCATTACATACCAACTCCTTTGATGAAGCGCTGGCGTTGCCAACGGATTTTTCAGCGCGTATCGCGCGCAATACTCAGTTGGTTATTCAGGAGGAAACCGGCATTACCAATGTGGTTGATCCGTTGGCTGGCTCCTATTATGTCGAGTCACTGACCGATGAGTTGGTCAAGGCGGCTCGGGCCATTATTGATGAGGTTGAAGAACTGGGCGGTATGACTAAGGCGGTTGAAACAGGCTTGCCCAAGTTGCGCATTGAAGAGGCGGCGGCATTGCGCCAAGCGCGTATTGATCGCGGCGAAGAAGTGATTGTAGGGGTCAATAAATACCAGCTTGAAGTGGAGCCAGAGGTTGATGTGCTGGATATTGATAACAGTGCAGTGCGTGAATCACAGGTCGCTCGATTAAATCAGGTGCGCGGTTCCCGCGATAGCGATGCCTGCCAGCAAGCACTGGAAGCGCTGGCGCATGCCGCCAAGTCTGGCGAGGGAAATTTATTAGCCTTGGCCGTGGATGCGGCTCGGGCACGGGCGACGGTCGGTGAGATTTCCGATGCGCTGGAAAGCCAATGGGGTCGCCATAAAGCGCAGCAGCGTTCTATTAATGGTGTCTACGGCTCTGCCTATGAAGGGGATAAAGCATTTATGAATATTAAAAATAAAGTCGAGGCCTTTGCAGAAAGTCAGGGGCGTCGCCCGCGTATGTTGGTGGTCAAGATGGGGCAGGATGGTCATGATCGCGGTGCCAAGGTGATCGCAACTGCATTCGCCGATCTGGGTTTTGATGTCGACGTCGGGCCAATGTTTCAGACGCCGGAGGAGGCCGCTCAGCAAGCTATCGAAAATGATGTGCATGTTGTCGGCGTATCCTCACAGGCCGCTGGCCATAAAACATTGGTGCCGCAACTAATTAATAGCCTTAAGGCACAGGGTGCAGAGGATATTGTGGTGATCTGTGGTGGAGTGATCCCACCGAAAGATTATGATCAGTTAACGGCTGATGGTGTGGCAGCCATTTTCGGTCCGGGCACCAATATTCCCGATGCCGCGGAAGATGTATTGGCCATTATCAGTAAAAATGTTGGGAGTAAATAATGAAAGAGATACTGGCTGAATTAGAGGAAAAGCGCAGCCGCGCCAGATTGGGCGGTGGACAGAAACGTATCGATGCCCAGCACGCCAAAGGCAAGTTAACTGCTCGTGAGCGCCTCGATCTGTTGCTCGATGAAGGCAGCTTTGAAGAATGGGATATGTTTGTTGAGCATCGTTGCACTGATTTTGATATGGATCAGCAACATGTACCGGGCGACGGTGTGGTGATTGGTTATGGCACCATTAATGGTCGACTGGTATTTGTCTTTAGTCAGGACTTTACCGTTTTTGGTGGGGCGCTCTCAGAAGCCCATGCAGAAAAAATCTGCAAACTGATGGATCAAGCGATGAAAGTGGGAGCTCCGGTGATTGGTCTCAATGATTCTGGCGGTGCCCGTATTCAAGAGGGTGTTGCCTCTCTCGGCGGCTATGCCGAGGTCTTTCAGCGCAATGTTATGGCCAGTGGTGTGATTCCGCAGATCAGTATGATTATGGGCCCCTGTGCCGGTGGCGCGGTGTATTCCCCAGCCATTACCGACTTTATATTTATGGTCCAAGACAGCAGTTATATGTTTGTGACCGGTCCCGATGTGGTTAAAACAGTTACCCATGAAACCGTAACAGCAGAAGAACTAGGTGGTGCCAGTACGCATTCGAGTAAATCTGGTGTCGCCGATCTAGCCTTTGATAATGATGTCGATGCCCTGCATAAACTGCGTCGCTTTATGAATTACCTGCCTGCCAATAATCGCGAGAAGCCACCGGTATGGCCCACTGAAGATGATGCCGAGCGGGTTGAAATGTCGTTGGATACGCTGGTGCCCAGTGACCCCAATAAACCCTACGATATGAAAGAGTTGATCTTAAAGGTGGCGGATGAAGGGGAGTTTTTTGAGCTGCAAGTCAGCTATGCAAAAAATATTATTACCGGTTTTATTCGCATCGAAGGCGCCACTGTTGGTGTGGTAGCCAATCAGCCTATGGTGATGGCCGGTTGTTTAGATATCGATGCTTCGCGCAAGGCGGCGCGATTTATTCGTTTTTGCGATGCCTTTAATATTCCGGTTCTAACCATGGTCGATGTGCCGGGCTTTATGCCGGGCACCAGTCAGGAATACGGCGGCATTATTAAGCATGGTGCCAAATTGCTCTACGCCTATGCTGAGTGTACCGTGCCTAAAGTGACCTTGATTACCCGAAAAGCTTACGGTGGTGCCTATGATGTGATGGCATCCAAGCATCTGCGCGGTGATGTTAATCTGGCTTGGCCAACCGCTGAAATTGCGGTGATGGGCCCGAAAGGTGCCGTGGAGATTATTTTCCGCAAGGATATTGGCGACCAAGATAAAATTGATGCCCGCACCGAGGCGTATCGCAAAAAGTTTGCCAATCCCTTTATTGCCGGTCAGCGCGGCTATATCGACGATGTCATTATGCCTCACAGCACGCGCAAACGCGTGGCGCGATCACTGGCTATGTTAAAAAATAAAAGCATTGAAAACCCGTGGCGCAAGCACGGCAATATCCCACTTTAAGGATCTGATAAGACTATGCTAAAGAAAATTTTAGTGGCTAATCGAGGCGAAATTGCTTGCCGTGTATTTACCACAGCAAAAACAATGGGCATTGCTACGGTCGCGGTATATTCCGATGCCGACGCCGATGCCTTGCACGTGCAGATGGCCGATGAGGCGGTCAATATTGGTCCAGCGGCATCCGCGGAAAGTTATCTGGTGATTGATAAAATCATTCAGGCCTGTCGTGATACCGGCGCTGATGCGGTGCATCCAGGCTATGGTTTCCTCTCCGAAAATGCGCAGTTTCGCGATGCGCTAGATGAAGCGGGTATTGTATTTATCGGCCCCGGTAAAAAAGCCATTGAATCTATGGGTGATAAAATCACCTCTAAGCTGATTGCGGAAAAAGCCGGTGTTAGCTGTATTCCCGGTTACACCGACGTGGTGCGCGATGCTGAACATGCACTGCAGATCAGCGCGGAAATTGGTTACCCAGTGATGTTGAAAGCCTCCGCCGGTGGCGGTGGTAAAGGTATGCGCGTGGCTTGGGATGAAGCCGATTGTCGCGACGGCTTTGAGCGCGCCACCAATGAAGCGCGTACTAGTTTTGGCGATACCCGTATCTTTATTGAAAAATATATCCAACAACCGCGCCATATTGAAATTCAGATTATGGCCGATAGCCATGGCAATGTGATTTATCTGGGTGAGCGCGAGTGCTCGATTCAGCGCCGCCATCAAAAGGTTATTGAAGAGGCACCCTCACCATTTTTAAATGAGGCAACGCGGCAGAAAATGGGCGAGCAGAGTTGTGCTCTGGCCAAAGCGGTGGATTATCAATCGGCGGGAACGGTGGAGTTTATTGCCGACGCTGATATGAATTTCTATTTTCTAGAAATGAATACCAGATTGCAGGTGGAGCATCCGGTGACTGAATTGGTTACCGGTCAGGATCTTGTTGAGATGATGATTCGCGTGGCGGCCGGTGAAGCGCTATCACTCACCCAGGAACAGGTATCACTAACAGGCTGGGCGATGGAATCACGGGTGTATGCCGAGGATCCATTTCGCAACTTTATGCCATCAATTGGTCGCCTATTTGGCTATCGCGAACCTCAAGGGGACGCTGTGCGAGTTGATAGTGGTGTCTATCAGGGCGGTGAAGTGTCAATGCACTACGACCCGATGATTTCTAAGTTAATTACTTATGGCGATAATCGCACTGAGGCCATTGATAGAATGGTAGATGCACTGGATGCCTATTATATTCGTGGTGTAAATCATAATATTAGTTTTCTTAATGCCCTTATGGTGCATCCGCGTTTTGTCGCCGGTGAGTTAACTACCAACTTTATTGCCGAAGAATTTGCCGATGGTTTTAATGCTGATCTGGTACCACAGAATAATCCTGCTATAGCAGTGGTGGTTGCCGCGGCAGTGCATCAGGCGTACTGCGAACGGGCAGCGCTAATATCCGGTCAGATGGCAGGACATGAATACAACGTTGCCACAGAATGGGTGGTGATTACTGGGGA
>NYXU01000072.1 GCA_002685715.1 Porticoccaceae bacterium
CTCTATAGAGCGGCGCCACCCGCGTTGGCAGCTCGNTTTACCGGCTTACCCATTCCAGTAGATGCACTTGNATGGTGGGTGCGTGGACTTCCTAATCCCCACTCCNATCCCAACCCCAACTCCAATCNCAATAGCACTGNGCNAACCGGCCTAATCANCAACCCAGATGGCACAGCNGCAAGTTTTGNACAACAGGGCTGGCAGCTAACATTNTCTCGCTANCANATNACCAATGCNGGCCTCTTACCNAAAAAAATTAGCGGTCAACTTGGGGACCAGAGCTTTAAACTGGTAATATCGCGNTGGAATTCACCACAATAATCACCAGCGGTTAACAAACCATGTCTGCTGTTACCTTGCCCTCACCGGCAAAGCTCAATCTTTTTCTGCATATCAATGGTCGTCGCGACGATGGCTACCACGATCTTCAGACGCTATTTCAGTTACTCGACTACGGTGACAGCCTGACCTTTGAACCCAACTTAAGTGGCAAAATCAGCTTGAGCCCATCGATTGATGGCGTTGCTGCCGATGACAATTTAATTATCCGTGCTGCCCGCTTATTAAAGCAAAAGACTGGCTGTAATCAGGGCTGTGCAATTCGACTCGATAAACGCATTCCTATGGGCGGCGGCCTCGGTGGGGGAAGTAGTAATGCAGCCACGGTATTGGTTGGCCTTAATAGTCTTTGGCAATGTGGGTTAACAGTGCAGGAATTAGCTGAAATGGGCCGTGAATTAGGTGCTGATGTACCGATTTTTGTACAGGGAAATAGTGCATTTGCCGAGGGGGTTGGCGATGTTTTAACAGCGTTTGATATTCCTCAACAATGGTATTTAGTGATTACGCCCAATGTGCAGATCGCTACCGCTGAAATTTTTTCACATCCTCAATTGACAAGGAACTCTCCACCCATCAAAATACGCGCCCTCTCAGGGGAGCAGTATAGGAATGACTGTCAGTCTGTAGTCGAAAAACGTTATCCAGCGGTAAAGCAAGCGTTGGATTGGATGGCGGATTACAACAACCCACTGATGACAGGGACTGGTGCTAGCGTTTTTTGTTGCTTTGCCACCCAGACCGAGGCCCAACGGGCTCTCGACTTGGTGCCAAAACAATGGTCTGCGTTTATAGCGCGGGGCGAGAATCGCTCCTCACTGCATCAGCAATTGGGAAAGATTTTTACTGGGGCGTCGCCAAGTGGTTAAGGCACCGGGTTTTGATCCCGGCATCGGAGGTTCGAATCCTCCCGCCCCAGCCAGTACAAATTATGAATACCAGGAAAAATGACGTGTCTAGATTAATGGTCTTCTCCGGAAATGCAAATCCGGAACTGGCATCTGAAATCGCTCGCACATTGGGCATTCCTCTCGGTGATGCACTGGTATCATTGTTCTCAGATGGCGAAATTAATATTGAGATTCGCGAAAATGTTCGCGGTCACGATGTATTTGTGGTTCAACCCACCTGTGCACCCACCAATCGCCATTTAATGGAATTGGTNCTNATNATTGATGCGCTGCGTCGCGCCTCTGCCGGACGTATCACCGCAGTAGTGCCCTATTTTGGCTACGCGCGCCAAGATCGCCGTGTACGCTCTGTACGTGTACCCATCAGCGCTAAAGTAGTCGCCGATATGCTGTCTAACGCGGGCGTTGATCGCGTACTGACTGTTGACTTACATGCTGAGCAGATTCAGGGCTTCTTTAACTGCACAGTAGACAATGTTTACGGTGCACCGGTTTTACTCGGCGATATCGAACGTCAAAATTACAAAGATTTGCAGGTTGTATCTCCCGATGTTGGCGGTGTTGTCCGTGCTAGAGCAGTGGCCAAACAACTGGGCTGTGATCTCGCCATTATTGATAAGCGTCGTCCCACCTCTAACCAGAGCGAGGTGATGAATCTCATTGGTGAAGTCAATGGCCGCACCTGTGTGTTGGTCGATGATATCGTCGATACTGCAGGCACATTGTGCAAAGCTGCAGAAGCATTAAAGAAAAATGGTGCCGCTAAGGTTGTAGCCTATGCCACCCACGCCGTTCTATCTGGCGGCGCTATTGATAATATTAAAAACTCTCAGTTGGATGAATTAGTCGTTGCCAACAGTATTCCACTGAGTGAAGACGCCAAGAAGTGTAAAAAGATCCGNAGCCTGCANTTAGNCAAGTTGCTCGGTGAGTCAGTGCGTCGTATTAGCAACGAAGAATCCATTAGCGCCATGTTTGACTAGGTCGTAAGACTTAGCAACGGGCACTTTTAAAACCGCCTTATTAAAGAGGCATTAAACCCCACTACAGGTCTGGTCGCGGTCTGTTTTGGCACAACATTGGAGACTATCATGTCTACTGATTTTACCTTACATGCGAAAGGTCGCGAAGATACAGGGAAAGGTGCGAGCCGCCGCCTGCGTCGTCTGGCCGGTGAAATACCCGCAATTGTCTATGGCGGTAAGAAAGATGCCGCAAAACTTACNCTTGTCCATAAAGATGTGATGAAAGCGCTGGAAAACGAAGCGTTCTACTCACATATTGTCTCTTTGGACATTGATGGCAAAGCTGAAGACGTTATCGTTAAAGATGTGCAACGTCATCCAGCAAAAGCCATTATTTTGCATATGGACTTCCTGCGCGTCAGCAAAAACACCAAGCTACAAACCCGTGTACCGCTGCACTTTATCAATGAAGATAGCTGTGTCGGCGTTAAATTGGGTGGTGGTCTGATTGCCCGCAGTATGACAGAACTAGAAATCATGTGTCTGCCAGCAGATCTGCCCGAGTACCTCGAGGTGGATTTGGCTGAAGTTGAACTGGGTCAGACCTTGCATATCTCCGATATCAAGCTACCCAAAGGCGTTGAATCCGTTGCCCTCAGTCATGGCGACGACCACGATCTGCCGATCGCTGCAGTGAATAAGTCGAAAGCGAAAGACGAAGATGAAGCGCCAGCAGCAGATACTGATGCTGACGCCGGTGAAGCTGCCGACGATAGTGCTGAGGACGCAAGCGAAGAGTAATCTTCGTCTGCCCTCTGAGTAGGCCCCGACATTGGAAGCGCCCGTTGAGCTTATAGTAGGACTGGGAAATCCCGGCCCCAACTACCAACGGACGCGGCACAATGCCGGGGCTGACTTGGTTTTGGCGCTAGCGAAATCGCTGTCGGTGGAACTCAAGCATGAGAGTAAATTTTTNGGTGATANCGCCAANNCCATTATCGCCAACCGCACNGTGCGATTNTTAGTACCAAGNACCTTTATGAANNTCAGTGGCAAATCCATNGGTGCACTGGCCAATTTTTATCAAATTGCCCCAGAGAANATATTAATCGTNCACGACGAACTGGATTTAGCGCCAGGTACTGCGCGGTTTAAAAAAGGNGGNGGNCATGGCGGTCATAATGGGCTTAGAGACAGCATTAAATGCTTAGGCAACAGTAACGCCTTTGCACGTTTGCGGATTGGTATAGGCCACCCTGGGCAAGCCAATCAAGTTGCCGACTATGTGCTTAAAAAGGCATCACCCAGTGATCAGCAACTGATAACCAATAGTATCGATGACGCACTGCGTCATCTACCCACTGCCGTAGAAGGTCAGTGGGAAAAGGCCATGACGGCCCTACACAGTATTTAATTCCTAGCCGCTAAAGGCTAGAGCAAAGGTAACGAGAAAATGGGTTTTAATTGCGGAATTGTTGGACTGCCCAATGTTGGCAAGTCGACCTTGTTTAATGCACTCACCAAAGCGGGTATTGGCGCGGAAAATTTTCCCTTCTGCACCATCGAACCCAACACAGGTGTTGTGCCTATTCCCGATCCCCGTCAGGATAAAATCGCCGCCATTGTCAATCCGGAGCGTATGATTCCCACCAGTATGGAATTTGTCGATATTGCCGGCTTGGTAGCCGGCGCCTCTAAAGGGGAGGGTCTGGGTAACCAGTTTTTATCCAATATCCGCGAGACCGACGCTATTGCCCATGTTGTGCGCTGCTTTGATGATGAAAATGTTATTCATGTGGAGGGCCATATCAGCCCACCGGATGATATTGATGTGATTAATACCGAATTAGCACTGGCCGATCTCGACAGTGTCGAAAAAGCGCTACTGCGGGCCTCCAAGGCAGCTAAGGGCAAAGATGCAGATGCCATCGCCCTGAAAGCCGTGGCTGAAAAAATTCTCCCGCATCTCAATGAAGCCAAGCCACTGCGCTCATTTGATCTAAGTGATGATGAATTAAAGTTACTAAAGCCTCTAAGTTTGCTGACATTGAAACCCACCATGTATATCGCCAATGTCGATGAAGAGGGATTTGACAACAATCCCTACCTCGATGCCGTTGTCAGCATTGCCGAAGCAGAGGGTTCAGTGGTTGTGCCCATCTGCAATAAACTGGAAGCGGAAATTTCTGAGCTTGAGGACGATGAAAAAATAGAATTCTTACAAGAAATGGGCATGCAAGAACCGGGGCTAAATAGGGTTATTCGCGCCGGTTATAACCTGCTGGGCCTGCAGACCTACTTTACCGCCGGCCCGAAGGAAGTGCGCGCTTGGACTATCCCTGTGGGTGCAACCGCCCCCAATGCAGCCGGCAAAATCCATACCGATTTTGAAAAAGGCTTTATTCGCGCGGAAATTGTTGGTTACGACGACTATATAGCCGGCAATGGTGAGCAAGGGGCCAAAGACGCCGGAAAATGGCGCCTTGAAGGCAAGGACTATATTGTTGCGGATGGCGATGTTATCCACTTCCGCTTTAACGTCTAAGTAACAGTCAACTGAGTTGGTGAAGGCCCCTCGGATCGCCACAGCTTAGGTTGTGATCTCTGCGCCTTCGCCAACGATCTGACTGGCTCCGCTGCACGTAACCTGCCCCAATACGAGGAATAATCGCCGGTTGCATTTTTTAGCCATCCACAGCCTGAGGTAAAAGTAGCTATGTTTAGATCAATCATCAAAGCACTTAGTGGCATACTCATCACGGCAATCGTTATTGCCAGCCTGTATATCAGTGTCACTGTCCCCGGTGGCATCAGCGGGTTTTGGACCATGATCAGTGCCGTTTCTGGTCTAAATCAATCTGCTGATACAGTTGAAAACTCGGCATTTTCTCTGCCTGCAGGGTTCCATGTCGATATCGTCGCCGAGGATCTGGGCTACGCGCGTTTTATTCTAGTGACGAAAAACAATGACCTTATTGTCAGTATTGCGGATATCGGCCAGATACTCTTGCTCGAAGATAAAGACGGCAATGGTACCACCGAGACTCATAGCACCCTTATAGAGGGTCTAAACGGCCCCCAAGGCCTCGCCTTCGATGGCGACTGGCTGTACTTTAGCGAAAGCGATAAAGTCAGCCGTGTGTTATTTGATCACAGCAGCGGCAGACTCACAGGAGAGATCGAGCCATTGATCACCGACCTGCCCTACGACCTTATCCACAAGGCCAAAATCATTGGTATCTCGCCCGACCGCAAACTGTATATTGGCGTAGGCTCGCCCTGCAATGTCTGCGAACCGGAGGACCCGAGATATGCGGCCATGTTACGAGCTGAACTGGATGGCAGTAATCCACATATCCTTGCCACCGGCCTGCGTAATACAGTTGGCTTTGATTGGACCCCTTGGTCCGGCGAGCTTTACGCCACCAGTAATTCGCGCGATCTGCTAGGAGATGACTTCCCACCCGATGATCTCAACCTTATCGTCGAGGGCGGGTTTTACGGCTGGCCCTACTACCATGGTGATAATGTGCCCGATCCAGAGTTTGGTGATAAACGCCCAGACTTAGCCGCAGTCGCCATACCCCCAGCGCATAAGTTTCGCCCACATAATGCGCCCCTAGGCATTCATTTTGTCGAGGACTATGCAAATATGCCCGAGCACTTGCAGCGCACAGCACTGGTGGCGCTGCATGGCTCATGGAATCGCTCGACATTGGATGGCTACAAGGTAGTATCCCTGCACTGGGACAGCGAAGAGAATATTACTAGACGCGACTTTTTAAGCGGGTTTATCACTGCAGGGGGCGTTTTAGGTCGCCCTGTCGCCATCGCTCAGGATCAACAGGGCCACTTCTATATCACCGATGATTTAGGTGGGCGAGTTTACCGCGTTCAGTACCGTCCTTAACCACCCGATCCGCAGCAATACCAAGGCTTTTAAGTCCTTGACAAAACCGCCCCATCTGGCGAAAATGCGCGGCCTCGTCAAGGGGTCGTCAACACTTTGTGGCTACGTAGCTCAGCTGGTTAGAGCACAGCATTCATAATGCTGGGGTCGGTGGTTCAAGTCCACCCGTAGCTACCATACAAATACCCTATTTATCCCTGCAGATTGTTCAACAGCTAAAGTCTGTCATATCAACATCTGCTGCCAAATTCCTCGGTCGCTTTTGTATTGCGAGCATTATAAACTTTTACCTTAAACCCAGATAAGGTGCATTTTGCTAACCCATGAATATTGACTCCCTGGCCAAAGCGTTTTGGCAGCAAGGCTATTTGTCCATTGATAAGTTCTTTGATAAAGGACTTATGGATGATTATCAGGCGCTTATTCTCAGTCACTTTGGCAACAATCCTGACTTTGTTCACAATGATGAATTCCTAAGCAAATCCAATACAGATGTGATTCCTTGGTTTCCACAACTGGACGGCTTGAGTGACTTTGATACTGCCGAGCAAAATCAAAATCTGGTCAATCTCACTGACGCCATTCTCGGTGCACAATGGACCAGCCTTTACAGCATGGTGATGTTTAGTCACCGCGGCTCCAAGGGGCAGAGCTGGCATCAAGACTGTCCGCCGGAAGATAAATCTCAGTTTAATCTTAATCGCTTGGTTTATAGCATGGATATCGATGCCAATACCGGTGGCGAAGTTGTGGTGATGCCCGGCACCCATAAGCTGGGCCCGATCAGTGTTGGGGCTATTAATGAAGATTTTGCTGAGCAAATAACCTTGAGCCCCAAAAAAGGCACGCTTATTTTAATCCACGGCCATCTCTGGCACCGCGTACTGCCGGCGACTGCTTCCCATAGAGCCTCAACCAACTACCGATGCTGCCCCGCCGGTGTTGCGGCGGATATTACGGATATCTGTGTGTACAGAAATATGCGCTATCAATTTTCCAACAGTACTGTGATCGAAGAGCGGTTGCCATGAGCAGCAGTGAGCCAAAAATTCGATGGGGCATTGTTGGCGCCGGTCGTATCGCCAAAACCTTTGCCAATGATATTGAGCATGCCCCCCACGCCAGCCTCTATGCTATTGCCGCGCGCAAACTGGCATCGGCACAGGCATTTGCCGACGAGTTTGCTATTGCTCATACCTATGGCAGTTATGCCGAGCTATTTGCCGACCCCAATGTCGATGCAGTCTATATAGCCACACCCCACAGCCATCACAAAGATCAAGCCATCGCCGCCTTGCGCGCCGGTAAACATGTGCTTTGTGAAAAGCCTGCAACAGTCACACCAGCGGAGTTGGAAGAGGTTCTTGCCGTGGCCGTTGAAACGCGGCGTTATTTTATGGAGGCCATGTGGACCTACTTTATGCCGGTCATTCAAAAAGCCCAGCATTGGGTCGCTGAGGGGCGAATTGGCAATCTGTGCCACGTTAAAGCCGAGTTTGGTTTCCCCCTTCCCTATAGCCCTGAACTGCGAGAATACGACAATCGCCTTGCCGGTGGCTGTTTGCTGGAGATGGGTATTTATCCGATTGCTATGGCCTGGCTGTTTCTGCGACAGGACCCTGATGCCCAAACTGTTTGGCATCACAGCGCAGAAAATGGTGTTGAGGACGATGTGGTGATTCTCAATGGTTATGGCAAAGATACCGCCACTGCCCAGCTAACCACCTCATTTCGCTGCAAGTTAAATAACTATCTCACATTGATTGGCGATGAAGGCACCATCACCATTGCCGATTACTGGGGGGCGCGCGAAGCAAAACTGTACAAGTTCAACGACTGTGTGGACCGCTTTAACGAAAATCGGCCCCATCAAGGTTTTAATTACCAAATTGAGCACGTAAGCTTGGACTTAATAGCGGGTAAGTTAGAACCCGATTGCGTCCGATGGGAGGATAGCCGTGCTTTTCAGCGGCAAATGGCGGAGATAAAAAGCCGCTTTTGATAGCGTCCTTACAAGAACAGCGCAAAGTAATAACAATAAACCACTTATAATCTATTTTGGAACTCCAATGGAATATCGACCTTACTACGCGATCTATTGCGCAATTATTGTATCTCTGGGCGGTTTTGTTTTTGGCTTCGACGCCTCGGTTATCTCCGGTGTTGTCGGCCCCGTTACCATTGAATTTGGCCTGACGCCTATTCAAGCAGGGTTTGTGGTCGCCGCACCCACCCTCTCCAGTGCTATAGGGACATTGCTGATCGGCCCATTGAGTGATGCTTTTGGGCGCAAAAAAATCCTGATGTTTATTGCCCTTGTCTATTTAGTCTCTGCAGTTTTATCGGCACTTTCCACCTCTTACATTATGTTGTTGGCAGCGCGAGCACTGGGGGGATTTGCCTTTACCTCGTTGATTATTGCCCCTATGTATATTGCCGAAATTGCCCCAGCGCAGCGGCGCGGCAAGCTGGTATCGGTCAATCAATTAAATATTGTTATAGGCCTATCAGCCGCCTATTTCGCCAACTACTATATTCTGGGCCTCAGCTCATCCGGCGCAGAATGGGTCAGTGCCTGGGGGATTGATCAACAATCCTGGCGCTGGATGCTGGGCTTTGAAATTATCCCCGCACTGATATTTTTTATCGCTCTGTTTGCGATTCCCGATAGCCCTCGCTGGTTGATTCAAAAAGGGAGAGAACAAGAAGCGCGCGCAGTGATGGCCAAACTGATGCCTGCTGACCAAGTTGATAGTGAAATATCGCTGATCACCCAGAGCTCTGCCACGGAAAACGAATCACTGTGGGCGCGTATTGGCGGTATTTTTGGACCCAAGATGCGACTGGCATTAATCGTCGGCATTATTGTGGCGGTGGTACAACAGATTACCGGCATTAATGCGATCTTCTTTTATGCACCTACCATCTTTGAACAGAGCGGCATTGGCACCGACGCCGCCTTTGCTCAGGCCGTATTGGTCGGTTTGATCAATGTTATCTTCACTCTGGTGGCAATTGCTCTGATAGACCGCTGGGGCCGCAGACCATTGTTACTGGTTGGTCTGTCTGGTATCGCCATCAGCATGGCGCTTTGCACCTATGGGTTCTCTCAAGCCACCTATGAATTGCCTAAAGAATCTGTGGCGCACATTCAACAGATTGAAACCACTGACGTCAGCCAACTTAACGCCTTAGTGGGCGTGGTCTATCACAGTGATGTGGAATTTAAAACCGCGGTCTCCGAAGCCATAGGTGCCGAGGCTGCGCTCAGGTATGAGAGCGAACTTATCAAGAGTGCCGCCCAGATGAATGCGGTGTTAATACTGGTCGGCATACTGGGGTTTGTGGCGTCGTTTGCCATGTCGCTGGGGCCAGTGATGTGGGCTCTGTTCAGTGAAATATTTCCCAACCAGTTGCGCGGTGTGGCTATCTCTTTTGTTGGCATGATCAACAGCATGGTCAGTTTTCTGGTGCAACTGTTGTTCCCACTTGAACTGAGTGTGCTAGGTGCGGCCCTGACATTCTTCTCATACTTTGTATTTGCGGTAATCGGCCTGATCCTAGTTGCCTGGCTACTGCCAGAGACCAAAGGCAAATCTCTTGAGGAACTGGAGAGCATTTTTGGTAAAAAAGCTCAGACGGGAAGCTCTGCTTATTAATTGAGAGGTTTTAAAAATCGAGATCGGCCCGAGCCAATAAATTGTCCGGGCCGATCACCAACAACTTTAAGCCCGTCGATTACAGAGTACAGGGCAGAATATCGCTCAGGGTAAATCTCACTGGATGAGTACCGCTAATCACTACCATCATCGATAGCTTTGTAATGCTGGGGTCGGCGATTAAGTCCACAGGTAACAACCATCAAAATCAATCAGCCTGATCCCTCGACACTAGGCTATCTCTTCCGCTAGATATTTTTCAATGCTTACCAATAAGATGTCTGAAAATGTCAACTTATTGTCTTCACCTGTAAATTCCTGAGCACCATAATCGCATAATCTCTATGCAATTAAGTATCTTCTGAGTGAACGGATTATGTCCCTATTGAATGCTTTGCGCGCCCCTCTGCTAGCGCTCGTATCCTGCTCCAGTCTAGTTTATGCAAATCTAGAACCCGACCCATTATTTATTGTTGAACAACTCAAAAGTCGAGCAGACCGGCACGTTGTGACAGTATCTGACTTTTCAATTCCAGCGGCAACGGATGGGCGAGTCCATATTATCGATACTGATACTGGCGACTACCTTGGAATGTTCTCCACCGGCTACTGGTATTCCGGCGTTAACTTACCGCGTACCGAGAATATACTGGTTTCTCCTGAAACTCATTTTAGCCGGAGTACACGAGGAGAGAGGATCGATGTGGTCAGCTTCTACGATGGCGATACTCTCGAGTTTCAAGGAGAGGTAAGTATTCCACCGAAACGCTTTACGCCGGTGAAGATGCAAGGCACAAGTCTGATAACGGCAGATGACCGTTTTCTAGTCGTGCTAAACCACACACCGGCAACCTCGGTTTCAGTTGTTGATTTTGTGGCACGTCGTTTTGTCACAGAAATAGATATATCCGGTTGCTTTAATATCTATCCCACAGGTGACCGCAGCTTCCTTAGTATTTGCGGCGATGGTACCTTTTTACAAATCACTCTGGATGATCAAGGGCAGCTCTCATCACTGCAGAAAACGGATACATTATTCAATGCTTTAGCAGACCCACTGTCAGTCTCCGGTGTGCAAGATGGCAAGAGCTGGCATTTTATTTCTCAAAAGGGCTTTTTTCACAGTTTTTTAACTGATGGAAAACAACTCATCGCGAATGAGCCCTGGTCATTATTTAATGACAAAGAGCGCGAGGAAGATTGGCGTATCAGTGGCCTTCAGCACCTAGCAGTACATCAGCAAAGCCAACAAGCCTATGTGCTGGTCCATCAGGGGCCGCCAGAAAGTTTCGAAGATCCCGGTACTCATATTTGGGTGTATGATCTTGCCAGCGGTAACCGCATTAATGAAATTGAACTCGAACGCATGGCGATCTCCATCGCCGTCAGTCAAGACAGTCAGGCGCAGTTGTATAGCATCGCCGCCAACTTTAATTTGCCATTCCTATTTCAGATGTATCTGTATCTTATGGAGGGTGAAAAGTCGCTAGAAAAGCACTTGAAATTGGTGCTCGATGTGTATGAATTAAATTCAGGCGAGTTTTTACGAAGCATCGATGAAATTGGCAATTACCCTAGCTACATACAGGTCTGGCCAGCGACAGTAAAGGCAGAGTCCAATGATTGACCCAGTGTTTTATTGGACCATCAGTATTATTTTAGCGATGCTTTGGTGCCGAGCAGCGATCAATAAGTTGCAAGCATCACAGGAATTTGCCCAGTTGTTTGCCGCCTATCATCTGCTCCCTCAATCACTGGCACCCAGCATGGCGATGATATTGCCCTGTGTGGAGTTGCTTGTGGCTGTGCTGCTACTCCTGCCTGCGACGCAGATTGAGGGAGGATTGGCAAGCGCAGCACTGTTGGCTATTTACGCTATGGCTATGGCGCTAAATCTTTTGCGCGGCCGCATTCATATTGACTGTGGCTGTCACTTTGGCGGCTCGCAAACCATAAGCTGGCGGTTAGTTACAAGAAATATTCTCCTTGCCTGCCTGTCGCTAATACTACTGCTACCTGTGGTCACGCGCCTGCTCAGTGTTGGCGATATTCTGTTGATAAGCGCTTTCTGTTTTGTCATTGGTCTGTCAGGGATGATGTTACAGGCAATTTCAAATCTAAGATCTGCCGCGATGGAGGTTGAGTAATGACACTGATGAGCATATCAATGATTCTGCTTTGGGCTGCAGTTATTGCGCTTTCTCTGGTGGTGTTTGCGCTAATCCGTCAGATCGGATTATTACATGAGCGTATTGCACCGGCTGGTGCCCTATCGATCAGTAAACAAGGCATTAAAACCGGTGAAGCAGCACCTGAGTTTGCATTGCAATCTCTGACCGACAATAAGGTGCATATTGGTGGTGTGAGCATCGATAAGCGGTCGACCCTATTGTTCTTCCTCTCCGATACCTGTCCAGTATGTAAAACATTACTGCCCATTTTGAAAAAGCTACAGGGCGAAGAGGCGGACTGGTTATCCATAGTATTAGCTAGCGATGGTGACATCGACGAGCACAAGGCTTTCGTCGCTCAAGCGGGATTGGAAAAGTTTGATTACGTACTGTCCAGTCAGCTAGGGCGCGGCTACGAAATTGGCAAATTGCCTTACGGTGTCCTAATTGATGAACAAGGCACCCTTATTACACATGGTCTGGTCAATAACCGTGAACACCTAGAAAGCTTTATTCAAGCTAAGCAGTTAGGTGTTGCCACAGTACAGGAATTTGCAACCCAACAACATCACTAGTCAAAAATAGGACCTGAGAATGAATAACAATTGGCTGGATTTATGGCTCGAAAAGCGAACACGCCAAGCGGCACGGATGACATCGCGACGCAGTGTGATTCGCGGTATTGGCAGTTTGCTAGTTGGCGCCGGTGCATACCCATTATTGCCCGTTTGGCGCAATTCGGCACAGGCTGATCCTGCTGGCGATGCCGACCCCGGTGATCCGCAGAACTGTGATTATTGGCGCTACTGTGCAATTGATGGTTTCCTTTGCGCCTGTTGCGGTGGCAAGGTCAATACCTGTCCGCCCGGAACAATTATGTCACCCGTCACTTGGCTGGGCACCTGCCGCAACCCCAGTGATGGCAAAGATTACATTATCTCCTACAATGATTGCTGCGGAAACAGCCCCTGTGGTCGCTGCATGTGTAATCGCAACGAGGGAGATACCCCAGCCTATCTACCTGCAACATCGAACAATATAAACTGGTGCACCGGTAGCTCAGCAGATATCGCCTATAACTGCTCTACCGCGATTATTTTGGGCATCGATGAATAATATCCGCAGCGCATTAGTAGCCTTTTATATATTGCTGGTTGCGGTATCGGCAAACGCTGAATCGCGATCAGCTGAGGTTAGCTATATGCTCCAATGTCAGGGTTGTCATACCCCCTCTGGTGCAGGCGTTGCCGACCGAGTGCCAAGTTTTGTCGGTATGCTAGGAAACTTTTTAATGGTGGACGGCGGGCGTAAATTCTTAATTCAAGTGCCAGGGGCAGCACAGTCCTCTTTGTCAGATAAAGAACTGGCTCAGGTAAGCAATTGGATGCTACAAAAGTTTAGTCCCGCGCAAGTGCCCGATGATTTTGTGCCATACACAGCCAGTGAAGTCGGTCAATTGCGCCAGAAGCCTCTGGTAAGAGTTGCCGAGGTACGACGGAAACTACTCGAGCTCATGACTGAGCAAGGTGTCAATACCGCCATTTAAACTCGCATCATCGCTGGTAGTGGCGAAGGTCTTGCGATAGCCATTTGGGGTATAGCCAGTCAATCGCTTAAAGGCGCGCACAAAGGCACTGGACTCTGAATAACCCAACTTACCTGCGATCAGGGTGATGCTGGCATTGGAGTAAATCAATGCCTGCTGTGCAGCTTCAAGAAGCACCTCCTCTCGCAGGCTCTTATAATTGGTTCCGGCGCGAGTAAACCAACGATTCAGTGTGCGGCTCGTAATATTCAGTTGCTGGCTTAGCCTCTCAACACCCCCACTGTCATCTTCAAGTGATGTTGCAATCAGAAATCTGGCTTTATCAACTAAACTAGACTCGGATTTCCACTTTGCCAGAAGCGTATCTGCTTGTTGCTTAAGGATACGCAGCAATTTTGGGTCCACATCATTGAGCGGCAAGTTAAGATAGCTTCGGTCGATCAGCACACTATTCGTGGCCTGCTCAAATAGCACCTCACACCCAAAAGCATCAGTATAGGGCTGTAGCGGCTCTACAAACGGGTGTGTAAACCCAGCCTTTTCTAACGTTAAATGATTACCGGTTTTGCGGCGCAACATTTGAACTAAAAAAGCTAAAGTAAGTTCAATATCTTGTCGCGTACCTTCGCAATAGGGCCGGAAAATACGCCATTGAATCTCGCACATTGTCCCCACCTCTCTCATGCGCCATTCCATTCCCCGCATAAAGATTGACTGATAATGTTCAGCGGCACTGAGTAGTGCGCCGAGGGTGGGTGAATTGCCAACGAGATAACCATAGATACCGATCGCTGATTGATGCAGGTTTGCCGCCAACTCAAGTCCAAGGTGAGGACAATCCAGATACTTAGCGGCCCACCCCAAAAGCGCCACATAATCATCTATTGGCAGATAGCGATAGTTGCCTTGCTTAAGCCTGTACTTGGACGACAGAGGCTCTGACATCTGCTCAATTGAGATATCACGATCCAGCAGTTCCTGTACCAACCACTCGGCATC
>NYXU01000017.1 GCA_002685715.1 Porticoccaceae bacterium
AATTGTGTTTCTTCACCGCGCATACTGTCGGGAATATGGTCTTCGCGTAGACAGTTTAACCCCGGTACAAGGTGGATATTAATCGCTCGGTCGTTGTTTTCCGGTCCCTGTTGCGGCACCTTTTTTAGCACCTTTTGCGGTAATAGGGGGACATCCAATAGTGATATTGGACAAGGCATATAATCGACAGTCTGCCAACCAATATTAGAACCCACGACACCGCAGAGAAGGGCTTGTTGTACAGCGAATTGCTTTCGCCAAGCGTGCGTCAGTTGGAAAAACGTCGCTGCAATATCAGCGGTATTACCTGCTAATAGGCTAATCCCCGGACCCGTACAATGATCATGCACCATCCCTGTCGCTTGATCTACAAGCCACAGCCGCAGGTGAGTAGAGCCCCAGTCGCCGGCGATATAGAACGCACCTTGGTTGTGATTGGTTATTGAATGGGTCAATAGGATGTCCTGAAGCTAAATATTTCGCAAGCTATTTATAATGACGACGCTGAACTGGTTATGTCATCAATGAGTAATAGATTTGTTTTGATTTTATAATTATATTACAAATCATATGATAAAAAAGTCTGCTATCTAAGACTCTCCGCTTAATAACGACAACAAAGGCCGGGTTATGACCAAGCAACCAATTTACGATGCTGATGCGCTGCTTAATGGCAGCAGTGATACTGAGTTTCCAGTCTACAAGGATCTTGCGGGCAAAAAGGTCTTTATTACCGGTGGGGGCTCTGGCATCGGTGCCTATTTTGTTGTTGCATTCGCTCTGCAGGGCGCTGAGGTTGGCTTTGTTTCGTTACGCGAGGACCCTGCAATTCAGCTTTGCGATAGGGTTGAGAGACTCTGCTCAAAGCGGCCACAGTTTTTTCCCTGCGATATTCGTGATATTGAGGCGTTGCAAACGGCAGTCAGTGATTTTGAAGAGGGCGGCGCTATTGATGTATTGATTAATAATGCCGCGCGTGATGATCGTCATTCGGTAACCTCATACGATACTGCGCAATGGGACGATACAATCAACACTAACCTGCGCCCGCATTATTTTACTGCTCAGTCCGTAGTAGCTGGTATGCGCGCTAATGGTATGGGCAGTATTATTAATGTGGGTTCTAATTGTGCTAATTTAGGGCTTGCCGGTTATCCAGCCTATGTGGCGAGCAAAGCCGCGGTGGTTGGATTAACAAAAGCGCTAGCTCGAGAACTGGGCAGTGATAATATCCGCGTCAATGCACTGATACCCGGATGGGTGATGACTGAACGACAAAAGTCACTATGGGTAACACCGCAGGCATTGCAAGAATGTCTTGATCAGCAGGCATTAAAAAATACCATCAGTGGTGAGGACTGTGCTCAGTCCGCGCTATTTTTGGCCTCCTCAGCCTCGGCAATGATTACTGGCCAGTCTCTTATTGTTGATGGTGGGCGAGTCTAATCTGTCTGTGGTGACTGATCGGTAAAGCAGTTACCATATCGCGTTTATATCTGACTGAGTAATTGCTATGGAACCACTCTCTAATGACCCACAAGAAAATCTCGACCGACTGATTGTGGAGAGTCTTGAGCATGGCTGTATTTGGGGGCTGCAAGATAATAGCGATAACTGGGCGTTGGTGGCATCAGTGAACAACAGTAGTATCGATGTTATGCCATTTTGGTCGGCACAAGCGCTTGCGTCGGTGGTATGCAGTGATGACTGGGCTATATATCAGCCGGTGGCCATTGATTTGGAGGAGTTTCTCGATGACTGGTTACCTGGTATGCACAATGATGTATTAATGGTTGGAGTTAATTGGAATGCGGATCTCGAAGGGCAAGAGATGGAACCGCTGGACTTGCTTGAAGAATTTGAATCTGAGCTTGAGTAAGCTCTGAGCATGCACAACCTGAGTATATACAAGTTGCGGGAAAATAATTTTCGTTGTGCTCGTTTTAATTCTTTGTTTCTTATTGGGTGGGATGTTTAAACAGTTTTAATTCTGGCGAAGGCTATTCACTTTTAGACGTTAAAAACTGTTGACTACTCAGCTGGTTATTTGAATACCCCATCCGCAATATTATTCAATATCTTCTCCACAGCTCCGCCAAAGTGATTTCTGACGGGGGCATGCCCAGCGCGGCGAATTCTAAACTGTCCAGGCTGCTGGGGCTCGATCTTGGCGATCTGTACCAGAGGACCACTCGATCTCGACAGTTGGGCCGACTTCGGTCTCTGCTGACTCCATCTGCGCAACGCCAAACAGTATGAGCTCTGCCCGAAACATCCAGCTAGTGCCCAGTATTGCGACAAGCGCCAGAGCAATTCCGCCGATCCACTTCATATTGTCAGTACTGTTTTTGATTCAGTTCCCCTATTGATTTCGACGGTCTCCGTCAGGGACCTCTTCCTAATCATCCCAAAAGCCGCGCTCTTATAAAACGTAGCACTCGCTCAAAGATTCCTCTCTTGCCGGATGAAGAGGAGAATGAAGAGTTTTTATCAGCAAGCTGTATACGCGCATTACTTTTCATCATGCTGAGATATAGGGCGGGAAGATAACGCTTTAGCCTCCAAATCGTTCTGTCGCTGAGGCGAGTTCCACCCAGTATATAGTGCTTACCCTTTCGGGAATCCTCAAAAACGGTTGCCGCAATACTCTCTGCGGTAATGCCTGTTGCGGCATGAAGTCTGGCAGCTATTTTTGCTGCGTCAGGATTATCACTGCGCATACTCTTAGCTAAGTTGCTTTGAAAGAATGTGGGGCATACAACAGACACTTTTACCCCGTAAGGATCAAGTTCACTGAGCAGTCCTTCCGACAGAGCCACCATGCCCGCCTTTGAGGCGTTATAGGCAGACATTCCACCCATATGTAATAGCCCGGCCATAGAAGCTACATTGATAAGCAGCCCTTTACTTTCCTTCAACAGGGGCACGCAGACATGGCAGCCTTTCACCGCACCCATTAAATTGATATTCACAGCCCAGTGGAAGTCCTTCATAGAAAAGGTATCAATATCCCCGCTCGCTGCCACACCGGCATTATTGACTAAGGCATCCAGCCCTTGCCAACGCTCAGAAATAATACCAACCAGTTCCTGCCACTGGGCATCACTAGTGATGTCTAGGTGGTGGAAAAAACAATCCTTGCCATACTCTTGACTTAGACCGGAGGCAATCTTGATTCCCTCCTCAGCCTGAATATCAGCAATACAAACAGACCAGCCTTCACTGGCGTACTTCTTCGCCAGTGCCAGACCCAAGCCACTCGCGGCTCCGGTAATAAGAATACGTTTCATTTAAAAGACACTCCGATATTCGTCAATGTGGGTAAAGAGCAAGCTGAGCAGTCAGAATATGCCGTATCATGCCAGTGTTTAGTAGCCATAGATTAGCTGTCCTGTTCATAGGATGGGCGACATGAAATGGCAACAATAGTAGCCGCGTTAATAGAGCCATCATTAGAGTTGTTGATTATATTGTGGTGGAAACGGTGCTATGGTGACATATTCGGACAACTTGTCCCAGCAGCCTCACTGTTTCTGGGGTGATTTCGTTACGACCAATCCTGTTTTTGGCAGGTTCATTGCTAATCGTCAGTCAATTCGAGCTTGCATTAGGCGCTCTGTGATCTTCGAGGAATTAGATTGGGCCATTTTTTGTTGGCGATACGCATTTGGGGTCAGTTCGTTCCAGCGCACAAATGCTCGGCGAAAGCTCACCGTATCGGCATAGTTCAGAAGCTGTGCTATATCGGCAATAGTCAGCTCGACTTTGGCCAAATATTCTCTGGCAAGCAAATACCTGATTTCGTCGAGGATAGATCGGAAACTGGTTGATTCAGTCTCTAGCCGGCGCTTCAGGGTACGCTCGCTAACATGCAGTTTAGCCTTGCTAATTTACAGCATGATGAAAAAGAGCAGGAATAGTTCAAGGCCGGCGCGCGCAGTGCTACAAAATTAAATACCCATGCAGACCAGTGTATCTGGCCAAGTATGGGTCGTTTTAAATTCTATCGTTATCTTTGACGATCATTAAATCTTGCTACCATCCAGTACATATTCCAAGATAAGCCAGCAATGGCTGAGGGCTCCAATTAAAACAAAGCAATGCCAAATAGTATGATTAAAGGCGATGGCTTTAGTGACATAAAAAATAACACCAATGCTGTAAGCAGCACCTCCTACCAGTAGCAATAAAAACCCTGGTGGCGCCATCACTAGGAAAAGCTCATAAATCACAAATACTGCAGCCCAGCCCATAGCGAGATAAGTGCTGACTGAAAACCATTTAAAACGGCCGGCAAAGAACGCTTTGAAAATAACGCCAATCAGTGCAGCGGACCAAATAATAATTAGCAACACAGTTGCCGTTACACTATTTAATGAAATGGTCAGAAGCGGGGTGTAGGTGCCAGCAATTAACAGGTAAATAGCGGAATGATCGAGACGTTTTAAAACATCTTTTACCTTTGGCTTGTTTGCCGTATGGTACAAAGTGGATGTTAAAAACATTAGCATTAGGCTGATACCATAAGCTACGGCACCAGTTTTCTGCAGCGGACTATAATGAGCTGGCATTATTGCGATCATATAGATCAATGCGGCAACTGAGATGAGAAAACCAATACCGTGTGTTAGTGCATTGGTGAATTCTTCGGCAGCTGAGTAAGCAGGAGCGATAGCAATCTTAATATTAGGATAATAGTCTTGGTTCATAGAAAGCTCTCTTATAAGTATGGCCAGTAGGCGCAGAAAATCTGTTATCGGGAATTAGGTGGTGATAGACAACTGCCCGATTAAAGCCTATCACTGGTCTGAATAATTTTGTCTGAGTTTGCCGGCAGGAAGAAAGCCACGCCATCTTGACCAACAGTATAGTCAGGAAAGATATCCTCGGCGCCATTCAAAAACAGAGCTTCCTGTCCAGGAAAAATTATCGGTGGCACGATGTGGTAGTAAAGAAGATGTCCCACACCCGCATCGCGAGCTATTTCGGCAGCCTCAACTGGACTGGTATGGTAGTCGCGAATATCATAAAGAACTTTAGCTGTGCTTTTGTTGCCAAGTTTTGTTGCAACTTGCTCCATCATGGTCACCATATTGGGAGCGAGACCTTCGTGAACGAGCAAGTCCACTCCCTCCGCGAACCTCTGAACATTGGCAGACTTTACTGTATCGCCAGAAATAAGTAGCGAACGGCCCTTGTAACTGAAGCGGTAGCCCACGGCTGGCTCGACTGGTGCATGGCTTACTGCCAGCGCTTCGATAGTTAGACCAGCTTCATCATAGACCTTAATTAACTCTCCAATGGCGGGTGTCTTAAAGGGTATGGCTGCGAGGCCTGCGCCGGCCAGAGGCGCCACTAGATCACCATGGTGTTCATGACGGTAGACAACGTCTTGGGAATAGGCATCATTGAACCCTTTAANCACGCGATCTACGCCTTCTGGTCCGAAGACAGGTAGTGGTNCCGGGAAATCGCCTCCAGCCCATCTAGCTACCCCCATATCTCCCAGTCCATCGATATGATCAGAGTGAAAGTGAGTCAGCAAAACGGCTTTGATATCACCCGGTTGGTAGCCGATGCGTTGAAGAATAACACGTCCATTGCTACCACTATCGACAATAAACAGGCGCTGGCCTGCTACCACTGCCACGCAGGGTCCTGAGGCGTTGGGAGCGGCCAATGGGCTGCCTGCGCCGCACAGTGTGAGATGCAATCCATCTTCATGTGTTGCCAAATAATCGGTACCCATACGGGCTTCGATACCCCTCATCACTAAACCTGTGACGATACTGTCGCGCTGGAGATAGCCCAGTATCGCAATGACCGCTACGACAATAAGTAGGACTGTGGCTCGTTTCATGGTGAGTACCTTTGGACGACTTTACCGAGGAAATAATAGCCCCAGAAACGCAATCCGGTGAATCATATTCGGCCAGATCGATTCTCCTTAAGGCACTTAAAAGTGTCGTCTAACCTAACGAAATTATTGGTTTAATTGCGCTTTTGAGGGGCGGCAGTCAACCTGACTGTATTTGTTGGTGTTCTAATTGTTACCGATTAATTACTGGGCATATTGTCCGATTATGATTGTTCAAAGTCTTCTCTCAAGTCCTAAGATATACGCAGATTCATAACAATAATGTAAATTAACGATTCTGCACTGTGCAGTTAATTTTTCATCCAATCTGATCATTTTATTAACAGTTGTCGGCCCGCCTAACCTAAAGCAATTAGATTATGTAGATTTGACTGTCTAGCTGATATGGAGATTAGTGGAGATCAAAGGTAACAAAAAGCTTCGAAAATGTGGGTAACTAGATTTAACAAACCATGGTTGCATTTTATTGTGCTGGGCATTATTTTTTTTAATGCTCAGAGCTCAATATTTCCTGAGCCGAAAGTCGTGATTGGTCCCTTACATACATCGCGGGTAGAGGCGCTACAACAGCAGTGGATTGCTTTGGTTGGTCGCCAGCCTTCAGTGGCACAACAAGAAAAAATGATCGCCGAAGAGTTGGAGCGTGACTTATTGTTTCACTATGCATTGGATCTTGAACTTCATCTGCGCGACAAGATCGTCTATGACCAACTGATCCGCAATATGCACTTTTTAAACCTAGCAGAAGGTAAGAATAATGCCGAGTTGTTTCAGCAGGCAATGGATCTGCAGTTGCATTTGGGCGATCAGGTCATTAAGCGCCGACTTGTTAAAAAAGTGCAAGAGCGTTTGCTGAATAAGAGTCCACCTTCCGCGCCTAGCGAGCAACAACTTCGCGCTGAGTTTTCTAAACGCAAGGAAGAATTTCGTGTTCCTGCGCGCCTATCGATTTCGCAACTCTTTTTTAACCGGGAGAGTGAGGCCGAACTTGAGTCAGCTATTGCCATCATTCAACAGCAAAATCTTGATGCCAATACAGCTAGGCGTCTCGGTTCTCCGTTTATGTCTGGCTATGAATTTCGCGAGCAGACCCCCGATCAGTTAGCTCGACATTTTGGTGTCCGGTTTGTCTTAGAACTTATGCAGGCAGAGCCCATTGCAGGCCAGTGGTTGGGACCAATTTATTCGATCTATGGTTTGCATTACGTATGGGTTGCGGCGCTCGAGCCTGGCCGCGACGCACAGTTTGAAGAGGTGCAACCGCAAGTGCGCAGAGACCTTATGGCCAAAGCTCGTAAGGAGGCGTTGAAAGATTCTATTGCGGCGCTACGAAATGACTATGAGGTTAGATTGTGAAGCTGTTATTGCGCTTAACTTTGGGCCTGTTAATGCAACTGTTATTGGCCCACTCTGCACAAGGACACCTGTTTGCTCCTTCGCTACTGAAGATAGTAGAGACGCAACTGCATCATTACAACGTGGTTTGGAAAACTCCGGCTAAGCGTTCCAGTGGTATTCCATTGCAACCCAGTTTTCCTGAACGCTGTGAGGTGAGTAATCCAAGCTCGCCGAGAACTGAGGGCACGGGAATTATTTCCAGTTGGCGGTTGCGTTGTGATCATTTGGGAGATCAAGGTTTAGTTGGTCAAGTTGTAGGCGTGAGCGGGCTAGGGACGAATCAGGTGTCGACCATGATAATGCTCAGTCTGCATGATGGACGGCGATACCAAGCAGTATTAACGCCAGAAAATCCTGAGTTCCTGATACCGGCAATACCCGGTCAGGGGCAGGTGATGATCGAGTATTCAAGGCTGGGGTTGGAACACATCGTGGGTGGTATTGATCACCTTATGTTTGTATTTGGTTTGCTTTTATTGGTAGGTGGTGGCGCGCGCTTGTTTTGGACAATTACGGCATTTACCGCAGGGCACAGTATTACACTGTCACTGGTGACGCTCGGCTTTATAAGTTTTCCAGTATCACTAGTGGAGTTTACCATTGCTCTTAGTATTTTTATGTTGGCATTAAACCTTGCTCGCCGTGACTTTTCTCTTAGCGACGGGGGTGGCTTATTCCGCCACTACCCATGGTGGTTAGCCGGAGGTTTTGGCCTGCTGCACGGTATGGGCTTTGCGGGTGCATTGGCGGAGATCGGTCTGCCCCAGAGCAATGTGCCACTGGCTTTGTTGTTTTTTAACATCGGGATAGAGGCGGGACAAATTGCGTTTATTCTTTTGCTACTGGGAGCTTGGTGGTTGATCAAGCGCCCTCTGTTACCTTGGCAGGAGCGTTTGTTGCCCATACCTATTTATGCATTGGGCGGGCTGTCGGCCATGTGGTGCATCGAGCGCGGACTGATATTTCTGAATTAGGTTGGTAAAAATTTGTAGTGCCTATGGGCTTAACCAATCAGATCATTATTTAAAATTAAAATTTTGTCCATTTTGTTTCCGGAAATAAAAGCGGAGTTTACTCTAAGTGATACCCAGTTAGACTTGCTGGGTGGTGTTTCATTCGCCTTCTTTTATGCCACCATGGGTCTACCCATTGCACGTCTGTCGGATCAGTACAGCCGCAAGCGCATCATTATTACCAGTCTTGAGGTTTTTTCCTTAATGACCGCATTATGCGGTCTGGGCGGGGGTTTTATCAGCCTTTTGTTGCTGAGGGTCGGTGTGGGTGTTGGCGAAGCCGGTGTAAACCCTGCCAGTCACTCCATCATTGCAGACTATTTTCCTCCGCAGCGTCGTGCGCTTGCCATGTCCATATTAATGCTAGGTGGTAGCGTTGGCATGATCATGGGTTTTGTTGGTGGTGGTGTTGTCGCCGAACATTATGGTTGGCGTGTCGCGATGGTGGCCGTAGGACTGCCGGGCCTATTACTGGCCTTTGTAATGGGCAGGATATTAAAAGAGCCTGCTAGGAGCACGTTTGAGACACAAGCCCTCGAGCCGCCTCCTGCCATACTCACTACCGCCGAAGCTACGTGGCAAAACCGCGCCATGCGCCATTTGATCTTCTGTGCGATAGCTACAGGTTTGATGTCGTATGGTTTAACCCAGTGGCTACCGACTTTTTTATGCGAGCACATAATCTCAGTCAATCACAGACGGGCATGTTGATTGCAGGCCTGTTTGGTATATCGGGGGCGATCGGAGCATTGCTGGCCGGCAAGGTGTTTGATCGCTTGGCCGCCCGTGGTTTTCAGTACGGTATGTGGATGCTTGCCATCGTACCGTTTCTTACTATGCCTTTGTTTATCATGGGCTTGGGGCCTTTGCTGGTAGGTGTTCTCAGTGACCTACTAACTCCTCGTTATGGTGCAGATGCATTGGGTCTAGCATTGGCCTGTTTTACCCTCGTCGGCCTGTGGGCGGCTCTGCATTCATGGTTGTGTGGTAGAGTCTTGGCGAAACAGAAAGCACAAAGTGCATAAGCCGCTTGTGTTACTTATTTTCAGTGGTACCAGCGGCTCGATAAGATCAGGCTCTTGCAGGTCAACAGTCGACGGCCCAGATGCGGGGAGATACACAAGCGTCAACTAGTTTCTGTTCGCTGATCTCGGTCTTATTCGGTTCAACTATTAGCTGCTTATAAACGCTTGTTTGAACGCGTTGCTCTTGCATTTAAATATCTCAAAGAAGTATTTTTTATTTGCTAGATCGCAGATGACGAATTCGATATCTGTCCGAATATGATGACAGGCTATTGGGAGTGCTTACTATAATCAAGCGTAACTGACATGTATAAACACGATGACTTTACCGAGTTCGAAAGTTTATTGATACAGAGATTATGCCCAATGAGGCAATCTATAATGAAGAGCTTGCTACTAGGCTGGGTGATTTATTGGAGCAAACCACTCAATACCTGAAGGCTACCACCCTGGCTGATGCGGTTAAGTCTATGGGTGCAGTCTGTCCTAACGCAGAAAGATAACCAGAAGAACAAATACTATATGCTTGAACCAGAGAACAATACCACTCCATCTTACTTCCTTGATCCGCCGAGCCTGCTACGCTTTTTTTTGTCAAAAAGATTTAGCCGATTTGCAAACACAGAATGGAAAGCGAAAAAGCGTGCAGCCGTTGAGAAGCGTCGCAAGGCCGAAGGGCGACCTCACGTAGTGGAGTATTTCCACCAGGTGAATGATCCCTATTCGCACCTGATGGCGCAGGTAGTCGCGCGGTTTGCCGAGCGTTACGATATTGAGATTGTGCCGCATCTTATCCGTGCAACCGGCGGTCGTAGTCAGCCTGAGGCAGAAAAACTGGCCGTTTGGGCGCGCCGAGACTGTGGCTTGATTGCGTCGCATTATGGCTTGAGCTTTCCAGAAGATGCTGACGTAGAGCCTGAGCCTGAATTGCAGCAGGCGGCTAATCGAGCGCTGACAAAGCTTGGCGCAAGAGATTTTCTAACTCGGGTTATAGGCATAAGCGCCAGCTTATGGTCAAGTGGATCTATCGATGCTGGTGATGTGACTGTTGTAGAAGCTGACGCGGCTGTCGAAGCAGGGTCTGCGCGCCTGGCAGAATTGGACCATTATTCAGGCGCGATGCTCTATTATGGTGGCGAGTGGTACTGGGGCGTTGATCGCCTGTTTTACTTGGAGGAACGCCTGCGTGAGTTGGGTGTGTGTAAAGATCCAAGTCAGCCCTATATTGCACCGCGTCCTGAATTGGATGTTGCGGGTATTAATGCCAGCGGACTGCATTTGCATTTTTTCCCCTCTCTGAACAGCCCCTATTCCGCAATCATTTATGATAAAACCATCGAGCTCAGTCGGGCTTGCAAGATAAACCTACACCACAAACCTGTTCTGCCAATGGTAATGCGGGGCGTCCCAGCCACGTCAGCCAAGGCTACCTATATTTTCTTTGATGTAAAGCGCGAGAGTGAATTTATGGGTGTGCCTTTTGGAAACACGGTAATAACAATTGGCAAGCCTGTCCGGCAGTGCTACTCACTATTACCCTGGGCGAAATCGCTCGGTAAAGATACAGAACTCTTAAGTACTTTAATACGCTATGCTTTTGCTGAAGGCAAGGGACTGCACCGACAAAAAAATATCCGGCGCGCGTTAAAGGAAGTAGGCTTGGATTGGAAAGAAGCGCAAAAACACCTTGGCGGTGACGCGTGGAAACCCTTTATAGAAGAGCACCAGGATGAAATGGTGGAAGGTATGGGCCTTTGGGGAGTGCCTTCCTACCGATTGTGTGGTCCTGAAGGTGAACCTGATTTAGAAGTTTGGGGGCAGGACCGTTTGTGGTTGGTGGCGACAGAGATTCGTCGTCGCGCTTCGCTTTAACCTCTTTTCGGTTAATAGGCCTATAAAAATAAGAATCTGGAGATTGTTATGCGTACATTACTTTTAACCTTGGCTTGTTTTATCTCATCGATGGGTGCTGCAGAAGAAAAGCAGCTGTTGTGGGGGGATACTCATTTACATACTACCTATTCTTCGGATGCCTATACAAACGGCAATCTAACAGCTGATCCGAATACTGCCTACCGCTATGCGCGTGGCTTACCTGTGTTGCATCCTTACCATCAAGCCAAGGTGAAGATTGAGACGCCGCTGGATTTTTTGGTGGTAACCGATCATGCTGAACAGTTGGGTGTTGTACGTACCATGCATCGCGATGGTGTGGACTACACCGGCCTAGGGCTGATGGATTCGCTTAAGGCATGGGTCGCTGGAACGGCCTTGAATTACGCCATTGATTCTGGTGATGCTCGTTCACTGTTTACCGCTGCTTTACCAGAGCCGATGAACGCAACAGAAGCGGCGGCCGGAAATGGCTTAAGCGAAACTGCGTCGATGGTTCCCGAAATGATGTCGACACAGATCGATATCTGGCAAAACATCACAAATATGGCTGAACAAAACAATGAGCCGGGCGTATTTTCGGCATTGATTGGTTGGGAATGGACTTCCTTGCCCGGCGGCAGCAATCTGCACCGAATTGTGATCACCGATGGTGATGCAAAAAGTGCACAGCGTTATCAGCCTTTTTCCGTCAATGACAGTCAATACCCCGAAGACTTATGGGCATGGCTGGAGAAAACGGCGCTACTGGCGGAGGCTGATTTTATTGCTATTCCTCACAATTCAAATATTTCCAAAGGCTTTATGTTTGATGAGACGAGCCTACGAGGTGAAGTGATCGACAAAGATTACGCTGAATTGCGAATGAAGTGGGAGCCTATTGTTGAGATAACTCAGTTTAAAGGTGATTCAGAAACACACCCATCATTGTCTGCAGATGATGAGTTTGCCGATTTCGAAACCTACGATAGGTACATCCAGCGTGAGTGGCAGCCATACGAAGCCAAGCCCGGCGACTATGTGCGCTCAGCATTAAAGCGAGGTCTGATGATTGAGCAAAGAGCCGGTAGTAATCCTTATCAGTTTGGCGTAGTGGGTTCCACTGATTCTCATACCACTCTAGCTACAGCGAATGAGCGAAATTTCCAAGGTAAATTTCCAGCCCACTCCATCCCTGCTAATAATCGGAAAAGTCCGGATAAAAGCCGCTTAAGCGGTTGGAGTATGTCCGCATCCGGGTTGACAGCCGTTTGGGCAACAGAGAATACCCGTAGCAGTATTTTAGCCGCCATGAAACGTAAAGAGGTATACGCTACTACCGGCCCGCGCATTCGGTTACAGTTTTTTGCCAGTAAAGATATCAAGGAACAAGATCTGAAGACGGCAAGTGATTACCAGCAGGCTGTTAAGCAGTCTGTGCCTATGGGAGGAGAATTGGCGGCGCAGAAAACCTCCCCTTCATTTGTTGTGCAAGCGATGAAAGACCCTGTTGATGCCAATTTAGATCGTATTCAAATCGTTAAGGGTTGGGTTGATGAGAACGGATTAGCACAGGAAAAGGTTTATGATGTAGCGTGGTCAGATGAAAGACAATTGGATGAGAACGGGAAATTGCCTGCGGTAGAGAATACGGTAGATACAAAAACCGCCATGTATGAAAACTCTGTTGGCGCAGCACAATTGGCCACTCTGTGGCGTGATCCTGATTTTAGCCCAGAGCAGTCCGCTTTTTATTATGCGCGAGTTTTACAAATACCCACACCGCGTCATTCTTTGTATGATGCGGTGGCTATGGAAATGGAAAGGGCTGAAGACTTTCCCGATACTATTCAGGAGCGCGCCTATTCATCGGCTATCTGGTATAAACCATAAAATTTTAAACTGTCTGGAAGATGTCATCGCCAAGGGTTCTAATTCAATGCTGCGATGAGACGNTATGCTTTCTGTATTCATTGGGGGTTATTCCGTTCCAGCGTTGAAACGCTCTGTGAAAGTTTGTGGCTTCACCGTAGTTCAGGAGATAGGCTATATCAACAACGCTGAGCGATGTATTACTCAGATAATTTTGTGCAAGCGTATTCCTAATATTATCGAAGATGGTTCGGAAATGGGTTCCTTCAGCGGACAAACGGCGCCTAAGTGTACGTTCAGTGATGTATAGTTGCTTAGAGACTTCTTTTATATTAAGGAAATCTCCCGCCGATTGGACAAGTATGCGGCGAACCGCTGCCGTGACCTCCCTAACATCTGACATGCCTTGAAGAATTTCTTCGCACTGCTGCGTGAACAGAACATTAGTCTCTGGGTTTCCGGTCCTGATGCGTTGGTTTAACCAGCGCTTTGGTATAAATATCTGGTTGTATTCCTGATCGAATGCCATTGGAATTGGCCATAGATCTTTATAGGCAGCAACGTGCGTAGGTCTGGGATAATTGAAATGTACTCTGATCCCTTCGTGTGGCTGGGCGACCAATAACCGAACGTTGGCATTCAATTGTGAAAAGACCAATTCAGTCACCAGCCTCTTCTGGTGATCGTTACATGTATCCTGATGCAAGCGGATTATGACGCCGTCTTCGGATTCTATGCGACTCCAGTAGGCGTGATCAATGAATGTTTGCCCATAGCGAAGAAAGAGCTCGAGGGCGGCCCCCATATTAACGCAGCTCATGATGCAAAATCCGTACGTGCCATAGTCAGTCACATCCAAACTGTCACCAATTCGGATCGCTAGCGCTGGGTCTCCCGATATTGCCACAGCTGTTTCTAAAATCTCTTGAATAGAAGGGAAGGAGTGATCGGCTTGAGTGGTGTTGGCAGTGGGTTCGCGTTGTAAAATAATGCGGTCATACAATTCAGTATAATTGATACCGAGGCTTTGCAGTTTGGCTCTAAAAGGCCTTACGGTGAAATCTCGTATTGTTAGTTTTTGCATTGTATTTTGCCCTCAAGACCGATCATTATCGTGGCTTCTCAAATATATAGACAACACAAACGATGAGCCTTTTTACTTTTTCTTCCACTAATTCTCTTACTTCCGGCCGACACCGATTATCATTACGTCGACCAATGTAATTGGTTTAGTTAATCCGACAATCACCTCAATTTACAAAATTATTGTCTTGCCCTGTCGCGCTGTACCAGATTGGCGACGACCATGCGCGTTCCTGAATAGTGCTTGGTATGTCTGATCGCGGAGCAAGCCCAGTACGTAAAGCGTCCCAGGTGGACCATCTGCAGACAGGGTTCTCCAGTACCCGCACGTAATAGAATGCCTCTTGTCCGGNGATGAAGCTTGGGTCCTGCCACAGGCCTTTCAGTTCGGCGGATCCAACACCGGCCGTGGTTGAGCAATCATCTAGGTTAACTCGCGCGCCGTTGTCGGGGCAACGATGGGTCTGCGGGTCAACACTCAAGCCATCGGAGCAGACCGCATCAAACACCTGTTCCTGGTGTTCACCTTTCTCAAACCAGCCCTTGATAATTTGTACTCGCTGCAGCTTGGCGGTATTCGGGTCGGCTACGGCCCAGGTCAGGAAAGTGGGGGTGCGATCATCGTTGGCCTGCAATGTACCACCCATCGGTGCACTACTCTGATATGCATTGCTGATCAGGTCAGGACTGTCTAGCTTAATGTCAGCCAGATTATAACCGGCGAAGAATCTCACTTTTATTCGGGTGCCACTGGTCGCAAACGTCTCCTTGCGGCGCAGCGCATCATAAATTGCTTCGCGAGTATTCTGCTCTGCCCAGACCCCGGCAATACCCGAAGCGCTCCAGAACTTGTAATTCTGGAAGTTAAGATAAGTCTCGCCATCTACCTCCTCGGTCATTTCGGGTGCGGCTAGTTTGAGCAGAGTGCCGTAGAGAAAGCTTGCGGGCACAGAACCCCGTAGCTCAGCANTAGCNTCCATCAAGCCAATTTTGCCGAAGTAGTTGTCCTCCTCCAGTGCAGCGGCNGCTGTGTGGGTATCGCTGGAACCGATGACGCCAAATTTATAGGGGTTTGCGTTATTGGTTTTGGCCATGGCAAGGCCACGTTGCCAGGCTTCTCGTACATAACTGCCCTGAGGTTTACTGGGTAAGGGAGAGGCTACCCGCAGGGGAGAAATTTCGAAATCTGCCCACTCATCGTTTTTTGATAGCAGGGGATGAGTGTCAGACGTGCCCTTAACCTGAGTGATTTCGACCATAGGTTCGTTGCGCATGCGCTGGTCTGCGTACTCCTGATCGATATTGTTACCTGCCCAATCGGTAAAGGCGAACATTGCACCGTTGGAGCCGTTGCTGTTGTGTGGAATAGCCAGGCTTTCTATACCTTGTTCGCGCAGGACATCCATCCAGTCCCAGAGGCCTTCGGGATTGATGCTGTTCAGACGGGAGAAGGGTACAGCGGGTAAACTGTCCGAGCCGCGGAAAATAACGTTGCGATGCAGGTTTTCTTTGTCCTCGGAAGATGTTGTGTATTCGTAAGCCGCAAAGGTGGTGAACTGGCCGGGCTGGTAAGCGGCGTTGGCGGCTTCTACTGTCTCAATCCAGGCCGATTTACTGACATTGTTAATGGTGGCGTTGTCGAAGCTTCCGTCGAGCAGATTGGCGATCACGTCACTGAAGAAGTTGTTGAAGATAAGATTTCTTTTGGCCAAGTCGAGAATTCCGCCATCAAGCGATTCATTGATGTCATGGTAGGGCTGTGACAGCTCGTATTGTGAAAATTCTGTACTGGTGTCGGCCGCCTCGTTAACCAGACCCAGCATAATTGCATGATCTGTAACTGCGTAAAAATCAAGCGGTTGTGACAGTTGCACTTCAAAACCGCTAGGATGCATGATTGCCTCGCCCTGAGCATAGCGGTAGGCATCGGTTGGTGTGGCAGTGGTGCCAAAAGCAGACGCATCGAAAGACAATGTTGTATGCACATGCAGGTCACCGAAGTAGGCATTGCGGTCCGGATTAGAATCTAGCCGAGTATTGCCGGGCTCTGATGAAGATAAGGGCGAAGATGGAAACGAGATAATTTCANTATTTGCTGGGATAACGGTGTTAGTTGTGCGGTAGTACTCATGCGCCTCATATCGCTTTTGTGACTCTTCCTGATTTCCAGAGCACGCAGTGATTAATGCAACAGCAGCTAACATTCCAATATGACAAGTCATGTGGTAAATCATCGTATTCCTCATCTCGTTACACTGGCGTTTTTTATTTGATCCATGCAATTACCACCTATTTACCAACCATAATAGCAATCATCTTTTGCGCGGCTTCCATGCCTGAGTTTTGATTCTGTCCGGTGATAAAACGCTGATCTGTATCGATAGCTACGTGGGTGGCAAAAACGTCTCGAAAGGCCGTTTGGCTTTCAAATAGCGCACCGACTTTACGCAGCTCTGTNTCNGGGTGCATGGGGGTAATTTCGATACCAAGCTCTTTCACTTGTTTATCGGTGACCCCAGTTATGGCGCGGCCGGCTATCAGCTTATTGCCGTCACGGTCTTTTACATTGATAAGGCCCAAGGCACCATGGCAGACAGAACCGATGAGTGGTTCTTTAGGCGCGTAGTAGGCTTCACTGAGTTTCTGTNCCAACACCTCAGAATAACCTAGATCGTAGGCCGCACCCCAACCGCCAACGATAAAAATGGCATTGTACACAGTGAAATCAACGTCATCTATGCGCAGGGAATTTTCCACTTTGGCGAGCAGAGTCGGGTCATTGAGATAACGCTTGTCTCCGGGGCTAATGCTGGCGCGGCCAAAGCCGCTGGGGTCCACAGGAATTTGGCCGCCCTTAATGCTGGCGACATCAATCTGCATGCCAGCATCCAGAAAGCTGTAATAAGGGTGTGTCAATTCTGAAATAGCGATACCAGTGGGGTCACCCGTCGTTTCGTTTGGAGCATTAAGTACTCCGTGACTGGTGGTAATTATCAGGGCGCGCATACCGGCAGGCANCTGATGGGTTTCACCTGTGTATTCAGGNTGGAGGCCTGCCTTATGCAGGATAGTGGGCAGGGCAATCATAAGTACTGCGGCAAGGGCAAAGACCGCTAGCCCCAATTTNAGTAGTTTGGTTTTCATAGTATAACCTCTGTTATCAACGAAACNTAAGTTCGCTGTATTTGTTGTGTTTAAATTCTAAATTGACAAAGTCTTTAGTGTATCTATCGTTATTTTTCCAAGGATTCCGATCACCGTTTCTGGGCATGAGATCTCGTGCTCGATGCACATAGCCGGCGTTAAAATCCAGCATCGGTAATTCGCCGATCTCACCTGTTAAGGTTGGTGTCACACTGGTAAAGCCATTGCGATCCATTTTTTTAAGCAACCNGCAGATGTATTTGGCAGTAAGATCAGTTTTTAGTGTCCATGAGGCATTCGTGTAGCCAACGCTAATGGCCATGTTTGGGACGCCAGAAAGCATCATGCCTCGGTAGACAAATTGTTTCGTTAGATCGATTTGATCGCCGTCGATGCTGTAGATGATGCCACCGCCGAATTTTAATTTAAGACCCGTTGCTACGACCACGATATCAGCATTCAACTGGGTGCCGGATTTTAAAATGATACCCGAACCATTAAAGCGATCGATATGGTCGGTTACTACTTCGGCTCGCCCCTCTCGAATAGCCGCAAACATATCACCATCGGGGACGGCGCACAGGCGTTGATCCCAAGGGTTATAGTTGGGCGAGAAGTGGGTATCGATATCGTAATCTGGGCCTAGCTCTTTACGAATTTCGTTGAGTAGGTAACGGCGTAGGCGCCCAGGTTTTTTTCTGGATAATCGATAGATAAATTGCTGTAGAAATACTTTTTTCCAGCGGATCAGGCGAAATACCCAATTACTTGGCAAGCACGTACCTAAGGGTTTTAGCCAGGGATCTTCGGCAGGTATATTAGCTATATAGGTCGGTGAGCGCTGCAGCATTACCAAACTGGCGGTGTCTTTAGACATGGTGGGTACTAGGGTNACTGCTGTGGCACCACTGCCAATCACAACAACACGTTTGTTTTTATAGTCCAGTTGCTCTGGCCATTGTTGGGGGTGAATAATCTCGCCTTGAAAGTCGTCTATACCTGCAAATTCAGGGGTATAACCCTGATCGTAGTCATAATAGCCACTGCAACTAAGGATAAATCGGCAGCGAATGGTCAACGGCTCTTCGGTGTCGGATTGAGGCTGGGAACGAGCAGCGGTGACTGTCCACAAGTTGTCAGTGGAGCACCAATGAGCCGATACTACCTTGTGGTTGTAGCGGATGTGTCGATTGAGGTCATACTCGTCTGCGGCCTCACGAATGTACTCAAGAATGGTGTCGCCGTCAGCGATAGCAGATTTTTTTACCCAAGGCTTAAAGCCATAACTGTAGGTATACATATCGCTGTCTGAGCGAATTCCCGGGTAGCGGAATAAGTCCCAGGTACCGCCGCTTACTGCTCGGGACTCCAGTACAGTAAAACTCAATTCTGGTGACTTGCGACGCAACTGACAGGCACTGCCGATACCGGAAAGACCGGCACCTACAATAAGCACGTCGACAAATTCAGCGGCTCCACTCATGACTGTCTCTCCATCGATTGGGTTTGAATGATCGGCAGTATAGGCGTCGGTTAAGGTGGCGTTTATATCATATTCGGACGTGTCGATTGTGGCTGTGGGGTTGGTGGATCGCAACTGTGAAGCTTGCTTGTTTCCTGAGTCAGCACCAAGGATAGTAGTTGAGATTACCAGACATAAATGTCTGAATATGATACTTCGGTAGTTGGGCGAGAAGATATACTCGAAACTATCAAAGTAAAGTGAAATTGCCGATCATGCCTATCTTATTAGAGACTATAATCCATGCTTAAAAAGTTGATCCTGGGAATAGTTGTCGTCCTGTTTTTGATTGGGGGCGCTGGCGCTGCTAAATTTTTATTTCCCATCTATGCGGTTCTAGAAAAGGTTGGACCCGGTACTGCACCGCGTGACCTTGTCCTACAGGATGACAGCAAGGCGGTGGCTCCTTATCTCAATGTGACTGCGGAGCTTGCCGGAGAGCAGCCGACTGCTGATGTTATGTCTAGCGCTGAAACGAATCTCTATTGGGGCGAGTTGCATCTTCATACCAGTGAAAGTTTTGATGCCAGTATGATGGGGAATAAACTTAGCATTGAAGATGCTTACCGTTTCGCCAAAGGTGATCCCCTGATGGGTCCCGGAGGGGAGACTATGCAGTTGAGTCGCCCGCTGGATTTTGTTGCGATTACCGACCACGCTGAAGGCTTCGGTAGTCGCACCCATTGCGATGATCTAAATCTATCGCTACGTGAGCGCGCGACTTGTTGGCTGATGGGCATGGATAACCCGGCACTATTTTCTATTTTTGTCGATGGGGCTCGCGGTACAGCCCAACCAGGCGATCCTTCGCAGTCAGCGGGTGTTTATCAAGCCGAGCTCCGTCAGCCTCTCGATATAAGTCAAATGCCCACCTGCAAAGGGAGCGAGGNTGCGGCTCAACGATGTTATGACAATACCTACAGGGATTGGGCACGTTATGTCCAGCTTGCGGATGACTATTACGAACCGGGAGAGTTAACCACACTGATTGCTTACGAGTTTTCTCCAGGGTTGCCGGATCAGGGTAAGCACCATCGCAATGTTATTTACCGTTCCAACATTGTGCCTAAACGGGCCATTTCCAGCTTTGATGTACCCAACGCCATTGAGCTATGGAAGGGGCTTGAAGCGACTTGTGACAAAGGGGATGGCTGTGACTTTTTGACCATACCGCATAATCCGAACAAAGCCTGGGGTCTGACTTATTCACGTTACACCTGGGATGGCCAGCAGTATGGCGAAGACGATTGGCGCCTGCGGCAAAAGCGTGAGCCCCTGACTGAAATTTTTCAGATTAAAGGCTCACAGGAATGTGCGCTGGGTGTTGGCGCCACCGATGAAGAATGTGCTTTTGCTCAGGTGCTGGATCCCTGCCAGCCGGGAGAGACGACCGGCTGTGCGTTTCAAACCGGATTCGTTCGCCAAGGTATGAAGGTGGGTCTGGAGCTTGAGCAGGAGTTTGGTTTCAACCCCCTGCAAAATGGTTTTGTCGCCGCCACTGATAGCCATAACTCCAATCCTGGGGATGTTGAGGAGTGGGATTACCGCGGCTCGGCAGGCACTGTTCAATCTCCCGCATTGCGCCGTCTTAGGCACACAAGCACGAGCGAGAAAGCGTACAGGTCCTCTCTTAAATTCAACACCTCGGGGGGGCTTGCCGCAGTTTGGGCACCCGAGAATACCCGTGAAGCCATTTTCGACGCGCTCGCACGTCGTGAAACTTATGCCACCTCAGGGCCGCGTATTGCGCTGCGTTTTTATGCCGGTTGGGATATCGATGAGTCGATGATCGACGCTCCCGAACTGATGCCTTATCTGGAGGCTCATGCAGTTCCTATGGGGAGAGTACTCCCCGCTCGCGAAACTGTTGATGCGAGCGTTCACAGTCCCGAGTTTTTTATATGGGCGGTGCGCGATGCCATGGACGCTCCCCTGCAACGCATTCAAATGGTCAAAGGTTGGATTGATGCGACGGGTCAAACTCATGAAAAAGTGATTGATATCGCCTGTGCTGATGGTCTGCAAGTTGATCCTACAACCGGTCGCTGTCCCGACAATGGTGCCAGCGTCGATCTCACCAGCTGCCAGTTCAGTGCTGGCCTTGGTGCAACTGAATTAAAGACCGTCTGGCGTGACCCGGATTACAACCCTAACCAAAGTGCCTTTTATTATGTGCGCGTATTAATGAACCCGACCTGTCGTTGGTCGAGCTTTGATGCTATTCGCCTTGGCAGAGAACCTGACCCGACTGTGCCGGCAACCATTCAGGAAAGAGCCTGGTCTTCGCCGATTTGGACTAGCGGCCAACCATAGAAGAGAGTAGGTACTGATGACCCTGCAAGACTATCAATCAGAGCTCAATGGTTATTACCAGAATTCGACTTGTGCCACTGAGTATGGCGGAGTTAGACGCCAAAAACATGCACGAAGTCTAGGGTTGAATATTCAGCCAGGTGAAAGATTGAGCGTCACTACACGCCAGTTTTCGAAAGGCAAGTGGGTGGTCGGCACCGTTAATGCCGATAAACGCTTATTTATTTTTGGCTGCTCTGTGCCTTCCCAGCCAGATGTTTCCATTGGTTGGGTAGAAGAGGTTGACCCGATTACCCTAGAAACGATTAGACAGTCCCCTGAATTAATCACCGGCGGACATAACTGGTGTGGTGGCGCTGCGGTGCTGGCGGACGGCACCATTATTACCGGCTTTGGTAATCGCATACATAAACTGACCCTCGACCTAGAGCTAATTGCGGAACTGGAGTTGCCCGTGGATCATGCCCACAATGGTATCAGTCTGCTGTCTGATGGCATGATGATTACCCGCAATCTCGAGCATGATCACAGCAAAAAATCGGTCTTTACGATTTTTGATCCAAACAGGCTAAAGGTGGTCAAGACAGTTGAATTTATTGGTGCTTCTATTGGCCGTTTCTGTGTCGATCTGACCCTAGAGGGCGAATTTGTTTACGCCACCACGCCTACTCATATTCACCGCCTGATTTACCAAGATCAAAACCTGATTCTGGATGAAAACTGGAATGCCTCCTATGACCTGCCTGGCGAAGATCAGAGCTTTGCCTGGTGCAATACCGTGGGAGATGACAGTGTCTGGTTTATGGATATGGGTGACACTCCACCACTAAAGACGATTATGCGTGCCTACCCCGTTGGTACCAAACCGATGGCTTTTTCGACACCGAAGCGGGCTCCTGTGCGAGTGCACCGAGTTTCCACCACTGACTGCAGTTCAGTCGATGCTTTTACGCCTTTTGGTTTGTCCGATGGTGGTCATGCGGCATCCCCGCTTTATGTGCAAGATAGAAAAATTATTTTAGCCTTTGATACTAACAATAGGAAAACCGGAGCCTGGCGATTTAATGGGCCGGGAGAGTATGAAAAATTGTGGGTGCATGATATCGGAAATTCTAATCAGGTGTTCTATTACCCTGATACCGGTGAGGTCATGCTTGATGATGTGCTCGAAGACAATAACGTCGATGCGGTGGTGGTTGATATTGAAACTGGGCAGGAAAAAGGTCGTGTTGCTACGGGAGCATGTTACGCGGCAGCGATGGCTTTTTATCCAGGTTTCGATCGTGATTTTTATTCAACCAGCGGCGCACATGGCTTGTTGTATCGAGTTTATGTTACAAAGAAATAAAGCAATAACAGAGAGGAGGGTAGATAGAGAAATGAAGTCAATGTCGTTAAAAGTTGTTATGGGCCTAGTGGTGATATTAGTGGTTGCCGGCGGCAGCTACTTGCAGATCAACTTTAATAAAGACTGGCGTGAACAACATGCCTATGCCAAAGGTGTGAACGCGATGATTTATGCGTTCCCGTACCAATTAAACACAGTGCTGCGATATAAATGGAGTCAGCCTAAGGGGCCAGAAGGTTATCAGGGGCCAGTGGATGCGGTAAACAAGTTCTGGCATTCGAGCTTTATCGATCCTAAACATTATCGCGACGGTGGCGCGCCGAATGCTGATACGCTCTACTCTCCAGCCTGGGTATACGCAAAAGAACAGCCGATCATTATTAGTGTGCCGCCGATTCCGGGTGACCGATATTTTTCGATTGAGCTGGCGGGTTTTGATTCCGATAATTTTTCCTATATCGGCAAGCGCACCCACGGTAATGGTGGCGGTAACTACGCCATCGTGCCACCGGATTGGGAAGGGACTTTGCCGGATGATGTGGAGTTTGTGGCCCATAACCCAACCCCTTGGTTTTATGCTATGGCCAGAATTTATTCTGACTTCAACGACTCCAGTGATCACGCACAGGTTGCAGCCATACAGTCTCAAATGCAGATTGTGGCCTTGAGTGACTGGGGTAAAGATAATCCGCCGCGACCGCCGCACCCACCTGTTCCCGATGTTGGTGAATTAAGTGAGATGCTGCTTGAAACAGACGTTGTTGATTACATTAAAAAAATGGTGATATCTGATCCGTTGTCTTTTTGGCACAACGTGAACCGGGCGATGACTGCCAATGGCGTTCCGGAGCGTGATCGACGCTATTTGAAAGACTGGGCTGATTTACATATTGGGCCGAACCAGGATATTTACCAAGCTGACGACAGCGCGCGTGCAGGCCTGGCGGCGGCTGTATTTGATGGCACCATGATTCTTCGCGACTACAGTACACCTGAAGAAAGAAGGGTTAATGGTTGGGGTGTGCCACCATTGGGCTTCGGCCGCTCCGGCGTACATGGTGACTTTTATTTTCGCGCAGCTATTCAGTCGATGCGCGGTATTGTCGCCAATGATGCCGAGGAAGCCATGTATATGGGGGTGACCCAAGATCAGCATGGAGACGAGATCAATAGTAGCAATACCTACGAAATCCACTTTGAGCCTGGCCAAACCCCGCCCGCCAAGTATTTTTGGTCGCTGACCATTTACGACCAGGACGGCAACCTGATGCTGAATCCCTATGACCGCTATGCCATCAGCTCTCATGCAAAGGATCTGACCTATGAAGCCGACGGCAGCCTACGCATTTTCATCGGTGGTACACCGCCAGAGGGCAAGGTAGGTAATTGGTTGCCGGCGGGTAAGGAAAAAACACGCGTCACCTTACGTGCTTACGGGCCGGAGAAAGCCATGCTGGAACGAACCTGGCAGCCACCAGCGGTGAAGAGATTATAAAATTTGATCGGAATTGGTATGGGTAATTTCATTCCTAAAAACCTGCAGCGGGAAATTCATTTACATGAGCAAGCTCAGGTTTTGCAGCCCAGTGAGGAGAAGTATTATCGAATTTGGCAAAGTGCCCATTCGCCTTTCTCCCATAAAGTCATGACCTACATGAACTATAAAGGCATTCCTTATAAACGTATCGAGGCCAATTATAATGCTGCGATAAAGACGCTACCCAAACTTGCCGGTCAGGTCATTATTCCTGTGATACTCACCCCGGATCAAGAAGTGCTGCAAGATTCCACGCCGATTATTGAGTGGTTTGAACAGCGTTACACCGAAAAGTCTGTTATTCCTTGCGAGCCACGTTTGCAGTGTTTGATGTGGCTACTGGAAGACTTTGCCGATGAATATATGCCGCGTATTCATATGCACACGCGCTGGGGTAATCAGCAGAATAAACGCGCCGTAAGTCACCGTCTAGGTCGAGCGTATTGCTATGCTGAGGAGGATATAACGGTTCAAGATATCGCTACCATGTTTGCCAGTCGTCAACCGAATTTTGATAAGCATCTGGGTTTAAGCGATGAGGTGCGTGCCAATTTGGATAAGCAAATTCTCGACTTGTTGAATATCCTCGAAGAGCACTTTTTGCATCATCAGTTTCTGTTCGGCTTTAAGCCCTCGGTGGCTGACTTTGCCCTCTGCGGTAGTTTGCAAATTCACCTTTATAATGATCCCAGTTCAAACGAAACCATGGAGGTCTATGGGCCCAGAACCTGTAACTGGCTCGACTCAATCCGAGAATTTGGTGACCCCCGCGGTTGTGCAGGGCAGACTGAGTTTGGTGATTGGATAGACCTCGATCAAGGCCTTCCCGATACCCTCGGGAGATTACTCGAATTTGTGGCTAAAACCTATGTGCCGTTCGCAAAGGCCTGCGCGTTGGCGAGCAAAGCCGGTGAAAAACGCTTTGAGGCTCAGGTCTATGGTATGAACGCCAATTTTAGCACTCACCAATACAGAGTTTGGTCATTTGAACAGGTGCAAAAGCGTTTTCAGGCACTGTCAACTGAAGACCAAATCTTTGTTGATAAGATTCTGTATGAAACTGGAGTGCAGCCGGCGCTTATGGAGGGGGGTATCTATCACAGTGACCTATTCGATGGTTTCACTCCGCCAATGGTTAAGAACGGTATTGCCGACGCCAGAATCAGGCATTTAAAAAATAAAGGTCAAGTCGGCAGTCTGTTGTGATGCCGCAATGATTCAGAGACTTTATCCAGACAGAAAAGTAAGTAAAAAAGAAACCTGTGATACTCACCCTTGCGGCCATTGGTCTGGGGCGGGTGATTGCTCTCAGTCACGCTAGGGAAGAAGCGGACATTTGCAGAGCGTCTTGTCGAGATATTTGAGGCATCTGAGTTGGGCGCTGACCAGATGGCCGATATAGCCTAGCAATCGGTGCAAAAGAAGCAGTTAATTCGCAACCCTCATAAACTTGGTAATTGTGCTTATTTTGTAAAATCGTATTTGCCTTTGCCCTTGTTTTTTGTAATGCGTAAGGCGGCTAAACAGAGGGCGAATCTATGATTCAGTTAGCGGGGCAATATCCATATTTTAACAATCGAAGCACCCGAGGGTAATGCCTTTGATATAAAACTGGTGGCAGCCGTCTGTAACGTTCTCCATAGTGCGAAAGCTCAAGAATTCCAGATCGCGATCATTAATCGGCAGTGCAGGCATAGTTAATGCTTTTTAATTTTCTTATTAATGAGCAAATGTACTAGCTTAGCGCAACTCACGGCGTAAAATTTTCCCTACCGTGGATTTTGGCAGATCGTCCCGAAATTCGATAACCTTTGGTACTTTATATGCGGTGAGACCTTTACGGCAAAACGCTGCAAGCTCGACTTCTGTCAAGGTGCTATTGTTGCGCACAACAACCGCTTTTACCGCTTCCCCTGTCTTGTGATCCTTAACGCCTACTACAGCGCATTCCATAACATCAGGATGACTGGTAATTACGTTTTCAATCTCGTTGGGGTACACATTAAAACCGGATACCAGAATCATGTCTTTGATCCGATCAACGATTTTGTAGAAACCGTCATCCAGCTTCACTGCAATATCGCCGGTTTTAAAGAAGCCTTCGGCGTCGATAGCTTCGTTTGTGGCTTCAGGGCGCTCCCAATAACCCATCATCACTTGAAGCCCACGAACCCATACTTCACCTTCTTCGCCTTCTGCCACTTGCTGGCCTGCACCGTTTACCAGTTTTATTTCCTGAAAGCCCATCGGTTTACCCACGGTGCCAATACGACGTGTTGAGGGCATATTCAGAGTTAAATTGCCGGAAGTTTCGGAAAGGCCGTAGCCCTCAATCAATTTGGTATTAGTCCGGCGTTCCCATTGTTCGGCAACGTCCGGTACCAGAGCAGCGCCGCCGACACCAGTCCATTGCAGATGTGACCAGTCTACTTGATCAAACTTTTTGTTGTTCATTAACCCGACAAGCATAGAGTTAACGCTCGCAAAGCCGGTGAACGGGAAGGCTATCATAACATCGAGTAATCCATCGAGATTACGCGGGTCGGGAATCAGTACCGACCTACCTCCGGAGGCAAAGTTGGAACAGAGATAGACACAAAATCCGAAGATATGGTAAATCGGCAGTGGCGCAATGAGCAGGCCGCTATTGGTTGTGTTGGCTTCTGCAAAGTGTTTTTTACTCTGTGCTACGCTGCCAATGATATTGCCATGACTAAGCATTGCGCCCTTGGCAACGCCTGTAGTGCCGCCGGTGTATTGCAGTACGGCCAGATCGTTCAAGGTGGGGCGAATTTGTGGCAGTTTTTTACCTTCACCAAGGGAGATAGCGCTGGGTAAGGTCACTACCCGTACCGATTTTTCCAGTTTGTATTCAGCAGCCGGCTGCGCCTCTATCATATCCAAGACATTGGTTGAGACGACTAGTTTAATATCTGTATCGGGGATCACTTTTTCCGCCGCAGCAACAAAGTCACTCAGTATGATTAACGCCCTAGCACCGCTGTCCTGAAATTGGTGACGCAACTCTCTCTCGGTATACATGGGGTTGGTGTTTACCAGTACCAGACCCGCGCGCAGAATGCCCCATGCCGCTACGGGATATTGAATAAGGTTAGGTAGTTGAATAGCCACCCGATCACCATGCTCCAAGCCACCATCGTTTCGCAGGTAGGCGGCGAATTTTGCAGACATCTCGTCAATTTCACGAAACTTGATGTCCTGCCCCATGCAGGTAAATGCAATATCGTCAGCGAATTCAGTACAGGCTCTTTGAAATACATCGAGCACTGAAGTATAGCCTTCTTCATTAACTGCATTTATTTGCTGGCGAGCGAAATTAAATCGGGGGTCGGTTGTAAAGTTCATAGCTTTTGTCTCTTTCAGAACACCTTAATGGGTGAAAGGATGATTGGGTGAGTGCGAATATCTCATGTCAATAAATTACTATATCAGCTCACCTTCGTATGTATCATATTCAGTCAAGGCTTGGCTGACTGAGTGAAGTGTCTTTTATTAACTGCACATCTTTACTTACTGATGGCCTTTCGAGCGATCGGGACGATAACGATCACAGCTATAATTAAAACGATAAATATTCCAATCGGGGTATTCACACTATTTACCAATCTGGCTTTAAGACCATTTTTTAGAATTTGAATCGGTTGATGATAGTTGGGTGGTGTTGGTATGACACCATTTTCTCTGGCGTAGGTTTCATATTCGGACAGCAATTCTGAAAATATGGCCGGTTCGATAGTTTCCAATTGTTCAGTCTCTCCGGGATCTTGTGTGATGTTATATAGATGCCAGCGACCATCGTTTATACCACCTCGATTTAGCATGATTTTATAGTCGCCTTTGATAAGTGCTGCGTTACCGCCTATTTCATAAGCGATAATGTCTTCATCCGTATAGACAGAGTCGGTGCTTGCCGTGATTATCGGGAGCAGATTTTTACCTGTGTTGGCCTCGATTGTTCTGCCCTGATATTGCGTGCCGGGATGCTGGGTACCTGCCAGTGAAAGGATTGTGGGTGCCAGATCTTTAACAAAAGCTTTACTGTGGCTGATGTTTCCCCTGTGAGAGTGGGCAACCGCTGCGCCACTGACAATCAAGGGAACGCGCATACCGCCTTCGCCAGAATAGAATTTATAGTGACCTAAAGGTGAAGCTGCGGCGCTGCCGAAACCAAGGCCAAGAGTGTTGTAACTATAACGCTCGCCCAAAGTTTCGTAGTCATTATTGTAACCTAGCATTTTAAACCAAAGCGCGGGTACCTCACCAGCTGACGAGCCGTTATCGGAGGTAAATATAATGATTGTGTTGTTGTATTGGTCTGAGTCTTTTAGGTATCGTATCAGGCGGCCAATATGATGATCCATAGCATCGACCATGCCAGCGTATACGGCCATTCGCTTATCATTGTAGCGTTTCTCTTCTTCTGATAACGCACTCCAATTGGTCGTTGATGGCATACGCTTCATAGGAGCGCTAGCGGGTAACAGTCCCAGGTCTTTGACGGCTTTTTGGCGATTTTTACGCAGTACGTGCCAGCCATCTTTATAGCTTCCAATATATTTTTCAGTGAATGCTTTGGGGGCTTGTATCGGTATATGTACGGCTTGAAAAGATACGTAAGAAAAGAAAGGCTTTCTGATATTTTGATTAGCTTGCAGGTTGCTTTGTAGCTGCTCAATGGTTTTATCAACGATAAATTTAGAAGAATAAAAACCTTCAGGTATGGTGATTTCTTTACCGTTTTCAAACCACAGTGTTTTTTCATAGTGGGGAATATAAGATTGCTGGGTCCAGTTATCGCCTCCAGAGAAGGGCATGGTGACCGTTTGCTCAAAGCCTCGGTTTATCGGCAGCAATGATTTATCTGCATATCCTAAGTGCCACTTTCCGGCCATAGCGGTATTATATCCGGCATCTCTCAATAAGGTAGCAACTGTGACGACGTTGTGATTGAGTGATCCACGATAGAACGACGAATGAGCTTGCTCTGGTGTTAGTGCCTCTTTGATATTTGCCACACCTGTGCGGTGACTATCAACGCCGGTTAATAGCATGGCGCGAGTTGGAGCGCAGCTAGCCGTTGCATGAAAGTTGCTGAAGCGCAGTCCGTTTTGTGCCAGCTGGTCTAAATTAGGTGTGCTAATTTCACTGCCATATGAACCGATGTCCGAGTAGCCTAAATCATCGGCAAGAATAACTACTATATTAGGTCTTCCATCAATATTGGTTTCTGCAAGGGCGTGGTTGGCAAAATTTATAAAGGTGACCAGAAGCAGGCTGCTTATTGTTTTCATTCGTCTAGCCGCGGCTGTTGAAAAGTTTTTGATATCCAATGATAAATCCTGTTGTTTAGCCTTGTTGCTTAAGAACAAGGTTCTGCATCACTTCAGGCCTTTCCAGGCTAATAAAATGGTTTGTGCTTTCGGTTTTTACAAGCGACACACCTTTATTTATCGTCTGTCCGTTTTCTACGCTCGCTTGCATACTGCTATTACTCAGCACATCATCACGCTGCCCCATAATGACGGTCAACGCTGAGAAGTTGTTATAAGCGCTAATGGGTGTTGACCGTTGCCAGGAAAAAATAGAGCGCAGGTTAGTGATGCAGGTGGCATAAGTACGTGGAATGTTGGGAACACTGAGTAAAAGCTGGCGTTTTAACGGTGTGACCGGACCTGTCATCAGACGTTTGATGCGCTGTTCTTCGCTGCTTTTGCGTAATCTTGCCAGTACAAGGGGGAAAAAATAGCAAACTACGCTGTGTGGCAAAGTGTTTGGCACTTTGCCTGCCATACGCGCTTGTGGTAGAACAGGTGCTTCTAATATGGCGTTGACAGTACGTGTTGTCGAGTTTGTTAATTCCGGATATTGCCGGCCAGTTTCCAAAACAACGGCACCACCGCGGGAGTGCCCATGCAGAACGATGTCACTGCCCGTTGCAAGACGTTCTAATATTAGGCCCACATAAAAGGCATCATATTCGATTGTTCCTAGCTTGTAGAGGTTTTTGGGCCACCCCAATTCAGTGACATCGTCCGTTTCTTTTGCTCCGAGAAAAGGGCAATGATAGTTGGCATTATTCACTAAAATGAGTTCTGCTTCGTCGTCCTTATACAGTTCTTGGAAATAGCGCATATCTTCTAGAAAACCTGGAAAACAGATTATGGTGCGATGGCAACTATCTTGAGCGGCCCGAAAGCCTATGTAGGTCTTTTCAACCTTTAACAGTTGTCCTGCAAATTTAGAGGTATCAGTTTGTGGCAGGTTCCGTTTGGTCCAGTATTGGCGGTAAGAATGCAGTGCCAATATTAGAAGAAGCATCAGAATCAGAAGAGGCCAAAATAAAATTTCCATTGTTTTAATGAAACTCCAGTTCTCGATGTTTGTTTAGATTAAGCCGTAAGTGAAAAGTCTTTGAGGTAACCCCCGTTGATTTTCGAAGGTCTCCAATCATTATGCCTCGGCAGATATGCAGTTTCGTAAGACGGGTTTCAATAGCCATGAAGCGTTCATACGACTAACCATAGCAACATCAATAGGACCATTTTTCCCTCATTGCTACTTCAGTATTCAAGATTTTTTAGCGATTCTTAATATAGAGGCTATTTCAAAAAGATATGTATCCTTTTAGGACTTTTTGTAGCTATTTATAAATACTGCATCCGGTGTTTCTGGGTAGAAACTAATGGCACTACGCATTCAGCAATGATCTAAGCTATTTTTGGGTTCGTCCACTAGCATAGGTACGCCAAAATTTGGTCTGAAAATGATATTCGCGATTGCAGCCGTCAAACTAAAATGGGGGCCAAGCTGTCAATATCTCTTTATCGGCTGTGTATCTGATTTAAAAAATTAGTTAGTCTGTGATAATTCACAGTCTTTAGATAAAACGCAGTCCAACTAGAATTGTACGTCACCTGATTAATAATTAACGGCTTTTCGATTACAAATAAGATGAAGTTTATCCAAGCCGTGAAGTTATTGTCCAAACCGACGCTATAAACGTAACGTTATTATTGAAGGGAGTGCTAAGTATGCCGCTGAGTCAACGCTTAAAGATTGGAAAGGTAATTGTATCTATTGTCTGGTTGTTCATTGTGGTCTCGGTGATAGAGCCTTCCCAAGTGCCATTTTCTTATGTGTTTCAGGGGATCGGTATTTTTTTAGTGGTTTCTCATATTATTGAGATTGTAGTGTTTAAAAAAAGAATGCGCGGGCCAAGGGATTACTTGTTAACTATGTTGTTTGGTGCGTTACAGTTGAAGACGATTAGGATTGCAGCATAACATCACAATGGATTATCTATGATGCTTATGGCTACAGCGCTCAACTGGCTATTGGAAAGGCCATCTAACAGGGCAAGAAGCCGATTTTAGCCGGGCGTAATAGAGCGGCGATTGAAACGCTAGTAAGCAGTTTGATTTGCCGGTGCGTATTTTTGATTTAAGCGATATTGAAGCCGTTACTGGCCACTTGGCCGACGTGGTCGTTGTCAGTCACTGTGCCGGACCGTTTTCTGCCAAAAGCTAACTGGCCTGCGATGTTTCGTGGGGTGGTTTCGTTAAGACTAATCCTGTTTTTTTATCTAATCAAAGTTGGCCGAAATAGATTCCCTTAGGTTTTTGAAATTTCCTTAACCTTGTTACTTAAGGTAGTAGAAATTTTAAATCAATGTAAATGAACTATGTGATTACATCTATCGCGGCGAGCATGATCTTGAAAATGGTCACGATGAAAGAAAAGAATTTAATCCGAGAATAGGCTGGCGCAATGGCAATTGGAATCTATCGATTTGGGGCAAGAATTTGACCGATGATGAGTACGCATCCATGATTTACAACGCCCAGAAATGGAGTGGTAAACAACCCCATCTGTTAGCACCACCGAGAACCTATGGTGTCGATGTGCGTTATAACTTTTAATAGTCGCTGAAAAGGATAAACGGCCGGCAATTCGCCGGCCGTTTTAGCAATGACTGAATTAAAAAGTAGTAAATTTTATTATTAGTATCCTAAGATCTGTTATTGCCAGACTGAAGGGGCACTTTATATATAGTAGGCTATTGCACTTTACAATTTTTTATGGGGAGAAATCTGAGATGAAGTGGTTGGGTTATCTGCACAAACCGTGGCTGCACTTCCTTGTTTTAGGTAGCGTTTTATATCAGATTCAAATCACAGTATTTCCCGGACCCAAAACGGTGATAGGGCCATTGAGCGCATCGCGGCAGGAAGCTTTGCAACAGCAGTGGCTGAGCAGTTTTGGACAACCGCCTACTGCCAAACAGCAAGCACAGCTGATCGAAGATGAGTTGGATCGTGATCTGCTGTTTCAGCATGCTCTGGAGCTTAGGCTGCATTTGCAAGACGGCATTGTCTATGACCAGCTCATTCGCAATATGCGTTTTCTGGATGTCGATACAGATAAAAGTAACTCCGAGTTATTTCAGGCGGCGCTGGATATGCGCCTGCATCTAGCGGACGAAGTGGTTAAACGGCGACTAATTGACAAAATGAAACAGCGACTGTTGACGCTTAACCCCCCCATTGAAGTCGAAGAAACACAAATCGCCGCAGAGTTCATTGTACGCAAGCATGAATTCTATCGCTCACCGCGCTATTCGTTTACCCATGTATTTATCAACTCAGAGCGCGAGGCCGAACTTGATTCGATTATAAAAACTATTCAAGACCAGCAATTAGATGCGAGAGCAGCCAGATATCTAAGTTCGCCATTTATGTCTGGGTATGAATTTCAAGCACAGACAGCCGAACAATTGGCACGTAACTTCGGGGCCGTATTCATATCAGACCTAACCAAAACAGCACCTGTTGTTGATCAATGGCATGGCCCCATCCGCTCTTCTTTTGGTTGGCATTATGTTTGGGTTAGTGCCGTCGAAGCGGGGCGAGATGCCCGTTTAGACGAGGTGGCACCTCAACTACGACGTAGCCTCGAAGTCACAGCGCGTGAGCAAGCCTTACAGGCTGCGATGGTGGCTTTGCGGTCCAACTACGAGGTGCGGCAGTGAACCCTTTGTTGCGCATAATCGCGATGATAAGCGCATCGCTATTACTATCTCATAGTGCATGCGCGCATCTTTTTGCGCCCTCACTGCTCAAGATTTCAGAAGTCTCGCCACAGTCTTATCAGGTGGTATGGAAAACGCCAGCCAAGATCACCAGCAATATCCCTTTGCAGCCTATCTGGCCCGTGGGTTGTGACAGCGAAACAGAGAGTTCGTCTATGACAGAAGGCACGGGCATTGTATCCAGCTGGCAACTAGTCTGTGAGCCGTCATATGAACAAGGCTTAGTCGGGCAGATCTTGGGTATCTCCGGCCTCGGGGTTAACCAGGTATCGGCTATGGTTATACTCAACCTGCGCGATGGCCGCCATTACCAACAGATACTGACTGCCGAAACACCACAATTCCGAGTACCGCTTGAGCCTGCGCAGAACCAAGTAATGACTGAGTACTCAGTGCTTGGTGCAGAGCATATTTGGGGTGGTATTGATCACCTGATGTTCGTCTTTGGCTTGTTACTATTGATTGGGGTTGGGGCAGGGTGGCGATTAATTGGCACCATCACGGCGTTTACGCTGGGTCACAGTATTACCCTGTCACTGGTGACGCTGGGTTTCTTAAGCTACTCAGTGCCGCTGGTGGAATTCACCATAGCTCTGAGTATTTTTATCTTGGCATTAGACCTTGCCCGCGGTGATAAAGGTGGATTATTCCGCCGTTATCCTTGGTGGCTAGCCGGTGGTTTTGGCCTGCTGCATGGTATGGGGTTTGCGGGGGCGTTAGCGGAGGTTGGTCTGCCTCAGGGTAGCGTGCCCTTGGCACTGCTATTTTTTAATATCGGCATAGAGCTGGGGCAAATTGCTTTTATCCTACTGCTACTAGGTGCTTGGCAACTGGTTAAACGCCCGCTGTCAGGCTGGCAACAGCAGCTGTTACCGGTGCCGATTTATGTGTTGGGTGGGCTGTCGGCTATGTGGTGTATTGAGCGTGGGCTACTCCTGCTACCCTAGGCCGGTTGAAGGTAACTCAGTCAATCGGAACAACCAGCCGGTTAATGTATAAGGTAAATTTGACATCCTGCACTGCAGGAGCAAAAAAGAGAGAGCGTTGTATGTTTAAGAAAATCGGTTTCGGCGTGATTGTTTTGTTACTTATGGCTATTGGCTATATCTGGATTAAATTTGTGTTTCCCCTACAGACATCAGCGGATAGAAATGGACCAGATACTGCAGGCCGTGATTACGCTTTGCAAGACGATAGTCGGTTAACCTTGCCCGCCCCACAAGCGCCCAACTATCAGGCCGCGCCTAATCAGAATATGAATCTCTATTGGGGTGAATTGCATGTGCATACTAGCGAAAGCTTTGATGCCGCTCTGTTTGGTAACACACTGAACATTGAAGATGCCTACCGCTTTGCCAAAGGTGAGCCACTCACCGTTGCCGGTGGTGAAGTCATGCAGCTTAGCCGTCCACTAGACTTTGTGGCGATTACCGACCACGCGGAAGGTTTTGGCACTCGCACTCATTGTGATGAGCCAAATCTTTCTTTGAGCGAGCGCGTTGCCTGCTGGCTGGCCAACGAACCCAATCCGATGATTTTTCAACTCCTAACCTCCAAGATTCGGGGGGTAGCGGAACCTGGCGATCCATCAAAACCCACCGGCGTCTACCAGTTGAAGACCCGCCAGCCTACTAAATCTGGTTCTTTCCCAACCTGTAGATTTGGTGATGGTGCGTTTGAACGCTGCTATGCAAATGCCGCTTCCGATTGGGATCGTTATATCAATCTTGCTGACAAGTACTATGAGCCCGGCGAGTTAACTACTTTGATTGGCTATGAGTTCTCGCCGGGACTGCCCGAGCAGGGCAAGCATCACCGCAATATTATTTTCCGCTCCAATACCGTGCCTGAACGCGCTATTTCAAGTTTGGATGTGCCCAATGCTATTGAATTGTGGAAGGGGCTTGAAGCCACTTGTGGTGAAGGCTGTGATTTTTTGACCATACCGCATAATCCCAATAAAGCTTGGGGACTGATGTACTCGCGCTACACCTGGGATGGTCAAGAATACAATGAGACCGACTGGCGCTTGCGACAGCAGCGTGAACCACTGGCAGAAATATTCCAGGTGAAGGGCGCGCAGGAGTGCGCGCTTGGTGTCGGTGCTACGGATGAAGAATGTGCATTTGAACAGGTGTTTGATCCCTGTCAGCCCGGTGAAACGACTGGCTGTGCCTTCGAGACAGGATTTGTCCGTCAGGGCTTGAAGGTAGGATTAGAACTTGAGCGAGAGTTGGGCTTCAATCCGCTGCAAACTGGCTTTATAGCAGCCACCGACAGCCATAATTCTAACCCCGGTGATGTAGAGGAATGGGACTTTCCTGGTGCTGTCGGCGCAGTAACCTCATCTGCATCTCGACGCCTGAGGCCTTCTCCGGAAGTACAAGCGCCCTATAAAACAGTGATTAAATTTCATACCTCTGGGGGTCTTGCGGCGGTTTGGGCGCCTGAGAATACCCGTGAGGCAATATTTGATGCCTTAGCCCGTCGTGAAACCTACGCTACCTCGGGTCCGCGCATGGCGGTGCGGTTCTATGCTGGTTGGGATATTGATAAAGCCGCAGTCAACGACCCCAATGCGGTTCAGTCTTTAATGGCAGATGGGGTACCTATGGGTGGTGTGCTACGCACAAATATTTCAAAACAGACATCGCCCGGTTTTTTCGTCTGGGCGACCCGCGATCCAATGGATGCTCCTTTGCAGCGGGTGCAAATGGTCAAAGGCTGGATTGATGCTGAGGGTCAAACCCAAGAAAAAGTCGTCGATATTGCCTGTGCTGATGGCTTGATTGTTGATCCGGCAACTGGGCGTTGTGCAGATAATGGTGCAACGGTTGATCTTGCCAGCTGCCAGTTTAGCGCTGGTTCCGGTGCCAATGAGTTAAAAACTCTATGGCATGACCCTGACTATGATCCAGCTCAGACTGCCTTCTACTATGTCCGTGCTCTGATGAACCCAACCTGTCGCTGGTCTACCTACGACGCTATTCGGCTCGGTAGGGAGCCAGACCCCCGTGTGCCTGCGACAATTCGCGAGCGCGCTTGGACTAGCCCAATCTGGCTTAACTCTGAAGGCTGACAGGACAGGCGCATTAAAAAGGAACCACGTGATTACCTAACGAGGAGGCTTGGATCACTTAAAAAACTGACCGATTATGATTCCTAAATGTGATTTGTTTGACACCATAATAAGAGCATAACCAAAACTCATGAACTGTTATTGGATCTGGGTTTCGCCTGATGTTTGATTTCATCAAACCCCATGCTGGCTAGTAAGATTTTTAAAAGATGTAAAACGACAAAAAGAGATATAACTTATGATCTATCGTACTTCACTGATTATCGCTTGCATTCTGATCGCCGCCTGCTCTGACGATCAGGCCCTGAAGCATAAACGAGCCCAGGCTGAAGAATACTATCGCACGACCAATACGGTTATCCCACAGAACAATGAAATCATAAGTTTCCCAAAAATATCGAAACCAGATCATAACCGCCCTACACCTAATCCTGATCGCAATGCCTATTTTGGCGATTTACATGTGCACACAACGCTTTCCTTTGATGCGTCTGCTTTTGGTACCACCGCATCACCTGCCGATGCCTATCGTTATGCACAAGGTGAGGCGATCAAGCATCCCAGTGGTTTTACAGTGCAACTGGCACAGCCTTTGGATTTTTATGCGGTTACCGATCATGGTGTATTTCTTGGTCTAATCAATGAAGCCGCAGATACCGAGACAGATTTTTCGCAATACGAACTGGCTAAGCCGTATCACAATATTAATGAGTCGGTCGATGGTGGTATTTTAGATTTGGCCAAACGAAGCATGGTATTTGGCAACTTTATTAGTGATGTGGTGGGGGGGCTTCTCGATGGTACTATCGAGAATAGCGTCGTCAATAAGGTCAGTAAATCTGCCTGGTCGAAAACTATTGAAGCGGCCGATGAGGCCTATGTACCAGGTACCTTTACCACCTTTGCAGGCTATGAGTTCACTTCAGGCACGTCGGAGCGAGATGGATTGCATCGCAACGTTATTTTTCGTGGTACCGAACGCATACCGGCACTGCCTTTTACTCGTTTTAACAGCCTCAATCCTGAGGGCCTGTGGGCTTGGATGGACAATATGCGTGAGCAGGGCGTAGAAAGTTTGGCAATACCACACAACAGCAATCGCTCTAATGGCGCCATGTTTATGTTTACCGACTGGGCGGGTAATGCCATTGATCAGGAATATGCTGACCTGCGCTCGCGCAATGAACCACTGGTTGAAATCACTCAGGTGAAAGGCACATCAGATACTCATCCATTGCTGTCAAAAAATGATGAGTGGGCTAATTTTGAGATCTTTCCTCTGCGCACCGCCAGCAAAATACTTGGTGACCCACCGGGTAGTTATGTGCGAGATGCATGGCAACGCGGCCTATCCATACAGGAGCAAGGTGGCGGCAATCCCTATAAGTTTGGTGTGATTGGCGCCAGTGATACTCATACAGGCGCAGCTTCACTGGAAGAAGATAACTACTTTGGCAAAATCGGTTCGTTTGATAGCAACGCCGAAAAGCGTGGCTCGGTGCCAGCGAGCTTTCTCTATGGTACTTTAGTCAAACTAGCTGCAGCGGACATGGTCCAGGAGATAGCCGATAAGACCTACCTTGATTTTACAGGCTACCACTACTGGGGTGCGTCTGGTATCGCCGGAGTCTGGGCCGAAGAAAATACCCGTGAAGCGATTTATGATGCACTGCGCCGCAAGGAAACCTTTGCTACCAGCGGTACACGTATAAAAGTTCGATTTTTTGCCGGTTACGATCTCGCGGATGCTGAGTTGAATAGCCCAGACCTGATAAAAAACGCCTACCAAAGTGGCATCACCATGGGTGCCACCCTGCAAGCGAGCGGTGAGCGCCAGCCCACATTTTTAACTTGGGCGGTAGCTGACCCCAATACCGCGCAATTACAGCGCGTACAAATTATTAAAGGCTGGCTTGAAGACGGCGAACATCAGGAGCAGGTTTACGACGTAGCCTGCGCCGACGGCTTAACCGTAGATCCACAAACTCATCGCTGCCCAGACAACGATGCCCAGGTCAACCTAGAGGACTGTTCAAGAACCGCAAATGTTGGCGCCGGAGAGCTTAAAGCACTGTGGCAAGATCCCAACTTTACACCGGGACAAGAGGCCTTTTACTATGTGCGCGCCTTGGAAAATCCGGTNTGTCGATGGTCAACCTGGGACGCCATACGCGCTGGTCAACCACCGCGTCCAGACTTGCCAGCCACTATTCAAGAGCGCGCATGGTCATCGCCTATTTGGTACAGCGCCTCCAGCAACAATAACTTTGTAGANTAATAACCTTGAAAACAGCAACCACCGATAGCGGTAGTCAATGCGTTGACGTTTTAATTATTGGCGCGGGTCTTTCGGGAATCGGCGGCGCCTGCCATTTGCGTCGCAACTGTCCTGATCGCAGTTTTATGATTCTTGAATCCCGGGAAGCCAGCGGTGGTACCTGGGATTTATTTCGTTACCCTGGTATTCGTTCCGACAGCGATATGTACACCTTCGGCTATGGGTTTAAACCATGGAACGACAAATCGTCTATTGCAGACGGCCATAAGATACTCCGCTGAGAGAATTTTGCCGCACGGATCTCACGGCTTACAAGGTGCCCAAACATATTGAGTTCCGCGATGAGTTGCCCAAATCTAATGTGGGTAAAATTTTACGGCGCGAATTACGCTAATTTATACATGAAATTATCCAAGGACAAATAACATGATAAAAATGAACTGTTACAGATTTGTGTGTGTGCTTAGTATTGTCGCACTAACAGCGGTGGCCTGTTCGCCTAATTCTACTTCACCAAGAACTGAACTTGATGATCAACCCACACGAATGGTCAGCGCTTTCTTTGGTTTAGATAATGAAATTCAGACATTAAGATTCAAAGGCGTCGACGGTATGCCTGTGACATTTTCCAAACGAGTGGCTGATCCCGATTCTCTTAAGCCTGAGATATTTACAGTTATCAGTCGTTCAGGAAAACGAGTGCACCCTTTACGGGTCACCACGCGCCCAGCAAACGCAGCGTCCAAGCGACATACCGTTTTGCTTATTGGTGAATTTGGCAATGAGCCTGAGGACCCGCCGGTAAAAGTAGAAGTGACCGGCCAATTGATTCTTGCTGGAGGCGATAACGCTCAGGGTCTGTCAGTGGACGTGACGCCGCTGAACGACGGTCCTTCATTGGTATTGGCCTATGCCGTTAGGCCCGAAGATCTAGTCGACGATGACGTTCCGCCAGAGACTAAGCAAGTGGTTGTTGTCGTCTGGAATGGCGGTGTAACGCCAATGGAAGGTGTTGTCGCCGAACACCATCGTCTTGGATACTCTGTTGTAACTACCAAGGGTGCTAGAGTGCAACCTATTGCGCTTGGGGATATAGGCAGAGATAACTATGAGTACCTCTATTTGGATACGGACGCTACCCTTCTCAAGGTCAGTATGAAAAGTGGGTTACTGATGGATCCTCGAGCTGATGCCAATCCCGCCACCAGCGTTGGTGTTGCCGCAGCCATTGATTCCCCTTAGATGCGTCAACTGCTCGTACTAAGTCGCTCAACGCACTCTGCATAAGGCCGCTGCCAAGGTTGGTTGTTGCCAGGGCTTGTAGCTCTGCTATGGGGTGAGTTCAGCCTAGATTANCCACCTGTTACTAAAATAGCCAACACCACAAACTGATAGAAAATATTGTTAGTGGCTAACATTGGAAAGTCAGTTATTGAATTTATAAATTTTGCTCATCGCGCAAAAGGTAAATCATCCGACGTTTACTCTGAGGCAATTAATGTAATAGTTTATATTTTTTTGCAGAGGGGCAAAGTTGGCCGAAAATGATTGTTAATCCTGTTTTTTAGTAACTAAAGTGACTGTGTTTCTATAACAAATCTAAAACAATATTCATCGAGGGGAGTTTACAATGAAACACAAACGTCATAATTTGTACCGTAAAATAACACCAATTGCATCCGCAATCGCCTTGGCCTTCTCTGGCGCCGCGACCTCTGCGAATGAGCTTGCGTTGGAAGAGATTGTGGTAACTGCGCAGAAACGTTCTGAGTCACTGCAGGATATCCCAGCCACTGTCAATGTTCTGGGTGGCGATGTGCTCAAAGATTTCAATGCGAATAGATTTGCAGACTTGGAAAGCCTCACTGCGGGTCTTCAGATCACTAGCCTGAGTGGCCGTAGTGGTCGTATGACTTTGCGTGGTGTACCACATACTCCGGTTTCCGCTGCAGAGGGAGCAGTTACCACATATTGGAATCAGGCGATTGTGGATTCCAATGCGATATACCAGCAGATGTTTGATGTCGAGCGCATTGAGATACTGCGAGGTCCTCAGGGCACTCTGGCAGGGCGTACTTCGCCAGCTGGTGCAATTAATATCCATCTTGCACGTCCTAACCTAGAGGAAAGTGAAGGCAATTTTCGGACATCCTTTGCCGATAATAACGGTGTAAATACCCAGTTAGCCGCCAGTGTGCCGCTGATACCTGGGAAGTTGGCAGTGCGTGTAGCTGGATTGTTTGATGAGAGCGACCTCAATGAGATTGAGAATATAGTCAACGGCGAAATGAGCCACGAACAGACCAACGCGGCCCGTGTTAGTGTTAGTTGGCTACCAGCGGATAACCTCAGTGTTGATCTAGCCGTTCAAACAATGGATCGTGATGTTAATGATGTCTCTGCATTGTCAGGTACTCTCAACCCCCAAATTGCTGCCCAACTGGATCCGAGAAGCAAACTGAAAGCCCTAGGCGATTTTGATCGTCGCGGAGCAAGCGTCGGTATTGATGGAAAAGAAGATACTACCCAGGCCGAATTCCTAAACAGCTCATTGGTGGTGGAGTGGGATCTGGAATCCCATACGGTTACTTCAGTCACTGGCTACCACGAAACTGATTCAATCCGAACATATGACCAAACCGTGGGGACTGCTAATCCAGGCTTTGTCACTCGCCGTGATTCGCTAGACGATCGCACCGACTGGTCTCAGGAAATACGAATTACCAGTCAAACTGACGGCAATTGGGAGTATATGCTTGGTGCTTATTATGAGAGTTCTGATATCTTGTACAGTCAGGATAATCATTTGCGTGAAGGACTCCCTGCGGTAGCAGCCTATGGAAGCCAACTGTTGTCATTCCCAGTTGATATTGAGCGTTCGGGACTGTTCACCCATAACAAGTTCCACCTCAGCGACAAGCTAAACCTGCAGCTGGGTCTGCGTTATCAAGAGGTCGAAACCGATAGGGATTTATTTGTTAGTACCGGATCCGAGGGCCTTAAAATTGGTCCAACTAGTCGAGCGTTACCTGCAAACCTAAAGATTAAACAGGTACTGTCTGCTGGTAACAAACAACTTAAAGAAGATTCTGTTACTGGTCAGGTCGCCCTGCAATACAGTGTCAGTGACGACCTTGATGTATACGGCCTAGTTAGCACTGGCTGGCGTCCGGGGGGCATTACGATTACCTCTAGCGTATTGCCAGAAGATGTTTTGCTGTTTGGCTCGGAAGATAGCGTATCCTATGAACTGGGCTTCAAGAGTGTGCTGATGGATGGTGCTATGAGACTCAGTGGTGCGGTGTTCTACTCGGACTTTACTGACTATATAAATCGTGTTGGTGCGATTAATGTGCGCGATGATAGTGGTAAATTGGGTCGAACCGGCTTTACTATGAATGGTGATGCACAGGTCTCAGGTGCTGAGCTGGAAATGCAAGCTAACCTCAATCAGAACTGGTCCTTGGGCGGTAATATCGCATACTCCAACAGCGAGTACGCTGATGGTACCATGGGCCCATGTAACAAAATCGTTGATGGAAAGCTTGTTCCCGAAGGCCAGTCTTTTGCGACCTGTGATCTTGGCGGAACTTCTATCGGTAGGATGGCGCCTTGGACCGGTAGCTTCAATAGCGAATATAGAGTCCAATTCGACAATTTTGTTGGCTATGGTCGATTACTCTACTCCTATGTTGGCGATCAAGAAGGGGGAGATATTGATGAACTCTCGTCCTATAATACGCTTGATGCCTACATAGGTATTCGCAATGAGCAATTCACTGTCGAACTGTTTGCCCGCAATCTGCTTGATGAAGAGGGACTGGTAACCGGCGCCAAGAGTACACCGCCTGTGACAATATCGCAGCAGGCATATCTTACTGGGTATGCCAACCGGTATCCGATAAACTCTCGTCGGGTTGGTATCAATGTGAGTTTCAGTTGGTAAGCTAAAGTTAATAAGCTTTAATTGAAAAACTAGACCGTGATGCTGATCAGCATCACGGTTTTTTTACTCTAGATGCAATGCCAAAAATAGTAGCGAGTTCTACCCAGCACTTTGCCTCACTGATTAGCATTTTAAATATCACTACTTAATACCCAAGTAACCAATACAAAGCTACTCACTCCATGTAATACAGCAGCAGATTGCAACTCGGAGCAGGCTATCACCGAAATCCTAGTCGATAGCAATAGATAAAATGACTTTGCCGGTCTCTAGTCTTTGTCTACGCCATTTTATTCTGCACTTCGCTCTGCAGGCCGTTTAATTTAGAGCTTGCCCGCTAACAGCATGGTCTCAACATCTGTACCCTCAAGTAGAGAATCAACAGTAGCGCGGTCTGCATCACTCAGCGTTCGGTAGTATTCATTGGTCCAACGCAGGCATCTGGCTTGATAGGGAAAAGTCTGCTGAGTCCAGACGGCGCCATCTATTTCTGCAGTCCAAGTCTTATCACCTGCAGCAACAGCCTGAGCATTGGCCAGTTGCGCCGGTGCATACATACGGCCAATTTCTTCCAATAAACCACGTAAACTTTCGGGTTGATCCTGTAAGCTCACCCAATCTTGTTCTGTCGGCTCAAGCCCACTCTGGTCGCGCATCAGATCAACCCAGGCCACGGTGCGGGGTGACAGCTCATAAGCAATCGCCCTGGATGTGGGGTCAAATCCCACTAACTGACTTAATTGACCATAAAGGCCAAAATCCCCGGCGGCGGGACGATTNCCCAGCATAAAGTTCTGATTGGCTAGATGGTTTTCCATGGCCAGCAAAAAGCGACGATAGCTAGNATCAATCACCGGTGCTGTGGTGTCATTGGAACCTACCACGTACAAGCGACTGACCTGACGCTCTTCAACCCAATTTTTGAGCTCTTTATGGGTGTCTTTTGGCATGCTGACATTCGTGCTCAGCGGTAATAAGGTAGCCGCATTACCGGCGTCTAATTTTTTGTGCCAGCGAAAATGGAACATATATTTGGTGCACCACTCGTCAGCAAAGTCTTCTATCAAGTAATCGACAAAAGCCAGCGCAGGGTCGGTTGGTAANACCGAGCGGCCGCTATGGGTATCCTCTAAACGGCGGATAATTGGGGTGGAATCACAAACAGCCTTGGTATTCCCATCTTCTTGAAAAAAGAACGTTGGCTCAAATATTGGTTTAGGCTTTTCTACGCCAATGGCATCACAAGTCTCNGANGGTATGCCCCAGTTAATAGCATAGGGCACGCGTCGGTAGCGCATTAACGCNACCATTTTTTGCGTGTANGGTGATCCTGTNCCACCGACTAACTGAATTGGTTCGCGATATGTCATTGGCTTCTCCTCGCTCATTGAGCTTGCTTCTGTGTTTGCTGTTTCGCTATAGCCCGCCCACAAAGCCAGCAATGCAGCGCTCCCCAGAAGCCCAAAATGGTAAAGTAGGCCAGCGCGACTCCTAAAGCATCATCACCATATCGGGGGCTCAGTAGATCACTGAGCATTCCGACCAGCAGCGGTCCCAGACCCATACCGACAAGATTGATACACAGCATCTGGATGGCGGAGGATACAGCGCGCATATTGACTGGCGACAGGGTTTGCACCATGGCTAAGATTGGACCCATAAAATAATTAGAGGCAAAGGCTGGGACAATAAAAAATAGCATAGCGATGGTCAGGCTGTCAGCCAATAGGCCAAACATAAACAACGGCATAGAGATGAACGGAACGATGGTCAGCATCCACAGGCCGTGCTGGAACCCACGCAAGGAAAGGCGATCGAACCACTTGCCAGCGACTAGAGCGCCAATTGCTCCCAGTATGCCAAACACGCCTGCCATCATCATCCCAGTCTCAGACTGACTGAGGTCATGAGTTCGCATAAAGAAGGTCGGTAACCACTGAGTGATACCGTAGGACATCATTGCCGCTATTGTTGCTCCCGCGATCAGATGTCTCATAGCGGGGTTGGTCCACATCATCACTGCGGTTGTGAGTAGCGGGGGTGGCGGTGGAGGCGTTTCCGCATCAAAGCTTCCTCTGCTAGGTTCTTTTAGTAATCTGACCATAACAGCTGCCAATAAAAGTCCCGGAAGACCTACGGCTATCAGGGCGATGCGCCAGCCGTAGGCCTCGGCAATAATACCGCCGCCAACAAAGCCCAGAATCATGCCAAAACTGCCCCCCAGCATTAATGTGGCCATGGCAAATCCCCGGCGATGGGGGGGGAAATAATCAGCGATAATCGAGTGGCTGGCCGGGTTCACGCCTGCCTCGCCAATACCTACGCAGATACGCAGCAGCAGAAGACTAATAAAGCCTGCGGCGAGGCCGCTGAATGCGGTCATCAATGAGAAAATAACTAGGCTGACTATAATGATTTTTTTGCGGCTGTATTGGTCTGCCAAGCGTGCAATAGGAAGTCCTATGGTTGCGTAAAATAGAGCGAACGAAATGCCCCCTAATAANCCCAGTTGNGTGTCGNTNAAACCAAANTCAGCTTTTATATCNGGAAACAGGATCGACAGAATCATTCGATCGCTAATCGACAGAGTGTAGACCAATAGTAGNAAAACTAGAGTGGTGCGGTGGCCCACCAGTGGTTGGGTGCCTGTGTGATTATTCATTTTTGTGCCTTTTATTTTGCGGTCATATAAAATTTTTTAGCGCTTTCCCAACTTGATGGACTGTTACTATCAGGCACTGTTAATGTAAATGGTTTGCTTTTTAATTTGGGTATCATAATCGGTCAATCATTGTTATGAATGGCGACATAATTAGAACATTGTTTAATATGACTTTTTATAAAAGCCCAAACCGCTTGAGNTCATTAATGGAGGCTGTTTTATTCTGTAATCAGCATTGTTGATTGTTGATTGTTGTTGATTGTGGGATGAGCAAATGGGTGCAAACTTTAAGATATAAATTGTTTGGCCCACCGAAGACGATACTCGGTTGGTGTTGTGCCATTCCAGCGTGCAAATGCACGACGAAAGTTCACCGTCTCTGAATAGCTTAGCAGATGCGCTATCTCGGCAACGGTCAAATCAGTTTTGGCTAAATACTCTCTGGCGAGCAGGTCCCTAACCTCCTCGACTAACGNCCTAAAACTAACAGATTCTGCANTTAGTCTTCGCCTCAGACTGCGTTCACTCATATTTAGACGTGCCGCTACCTGATTAATGTCGAAAAAGTCACCGGCGGATTGCAGCAGTAAACGCCGCACCTCGGTTGTTGTTTTCTCGGCGCTGCTTAAGCTACGTAGCATTNCTTCACACTGCTGATGAAACACCACATGGTTAGATATATTGGCCGTCTTAACTGGGGTGTCGAGCACATGTNCAGGCAGAAATAATTGATTACGTTCCGCGCCAAAGATAACTTTTATGTCAAAGAACGACTGATAGTACGCACTATCAGGGGGCTCGGAATATATAAGNTGTAACTCCGCTCCTTTTAATCGGCTTCGATAAAGAGAGTTACCAATCAAGCTCATTTGCGAAAAGGAAAGTTCAGCAATAAGCCGCTGTTGCGCCGGCGTTCCCTTAGTCAGNTTATGCCATAGCAATAGGCCGCCGTTATGATTCTCTGATTCCCAATGCGGTTTAAAAAATACTTTGCCATAACGCAATAAAAGTTCAATGGACTCTCTTAAATTGGCACAGCTCATTATGGCAAAACCAAAGGTGCCATAGCTGGCAATGCCGACCTGTTGACCCAGCCGTAGCCCCAGATAGGGGTCATTGATAAGTTCTGCTGCGGTCGATAAAAAAATGACCGCCTCAGTGTCTGAACTTNTGCTGCTATCCGAGGCGGATAAACCATTGATACGGGCCTGGTAAAGCAGTTTCTCCTGTGNAATCCCTGCCTTGGNGACCAGAGATAATAGTTGATTAAAAACATCTTGCTGAAGACTACTTTCACTCATTTTTTTCACTCGCAATATCTAACTATCCACAGCATAAAAAAAGCATGGCCGAATATGATTCCCTATGACTTGAGCNTAACACTATACTCGATCACAGTAGAAATTTGGAAGAATCATTTTTCCAATTGACAGCAAAACTTTTAGTCAAGTGGTGGATATGAGAATAGGTGCCTTAGAAATGAATAGTCGGAAAATACTCAGTTTGTTACTGATCATAATTGTTGGCAGTATTTTATTTTTAACCCTGAGTGACGATAGGCGCCCTCACCAACCAAAGGTTTTTGGTCCACCCGAAAAAACTCAGTGGAAACCCGTTGGGGCTCGTGCAGCGGGGAAGCACAGTCACGATATTATTCCCGAGCCAAATACCTGGAGCGCCATACATGTCAATGGGGCTAACTCAGATGCGGTCTGGGGCGTCGCTGCGCCAATGTTCGAACTTGATTGGGTTGCAGAACCTGCGTATTTTGTCGGTAACGGCCCCCTGTTTGATAACCAAGGCAATCTTTACTTTAGCCCTCAGTTCTATCACGGTGAGCGAGTGGTGTTGGTTTCACTTGATGGCCAAACGGGCGAGAGGCGTTGGGCGATAGCTGCCGACAATGATATACAAGCTAGCAGCTCGGCCTTCATCTTGAATGACCCGGAAAACCCTGGATCGCAAATTATTTATATTATTGGCTATAACCAACTTATGGCCCTGCGGCCCGATGGCTCGGTGATATGGCGTAAAAAGACCGGTTTAAGCATTCCTGCTGCGGAGCTCAGCGACAAAGCAAAGGGAAAATTTCACAGTTTCAACTACCACCCAGCGACAGACTCCTTGATATCCATAACCAAAGCCGGCGCCTTGTTCGCATTCAGTCGCAAGAGCGGCGAGTTGATAGCACCCATCGGGCAAATACCCGGCGCGCCTGCCATCAGTGGCAACGGTACCAAGATCCCCAATTTTGTCCTTAATAAGGTAGATCCGTTGATGGACGAAGCTTTTGGTAAAACCGATGAAGGTTTGAGTCTCTTCTCATCGGCTGTGAATTATATTTATGGTGGCGGCGGTGTGGTGACCAACTTTTTCAGTATTGATCCCGACAGCAGTCTTATTTATATGGCCGCTACTGCGCCGGATGCAGAAGATGGTATAGAAGACGGTAGATCCGAATTGGGCGCAATCTACTCTCTCGACTTAATTGACGACGGGAATGGTGGTCTGGAATTCAAGGTCTTAAACCGTAAGACTTTTCAGGGCGGCACCGGATCAACACCGGCACTTAGTGCCGACGGCCGGCGCCTCTATGTGTCTGACAATCTGGGCCATGTTATCGCGCTGGATAGTCAGTTAAATGAAATATGGCGGCTGGATGTGGGCGAGCCTCTGGTAGGTTCTATTACAGTGTCACNAGATAACAATGAGCTTTATGCTGTCACCGGGAGTGATGTGATCCAGTTGATCGATAACGGTGATCAGGGCAGTAGAGCCTGGACTGCTGAGCTAACGGGTTTTGATGGTTATGCCAATGTCGATGTGCAATCCAACGGTTTGACGGCAACGGCTACCGCTAACGGCGTGGTTATTATGATTGGTGGCGGCAAAACATTGCTCGGCAAGACCCTTATGCTGCGCGTGGGAATGGGCCTGTTAGACCGCGAAACAGGTAAACTGCGCTACTTTGCCGAAGGCCGAGAAGATTCATTGGCCATGAGCGTCGTTACTGCGGATGGTAGTATTTATGTTGCTCATTCACCGCTGCGTCGCGCTGTGGGTAAAGCTATGTATCCGGAACTGACTCCGGAAATTACCGGTGGTATCGCGCGTTTCAAACCGATTCGCCTCGACTTGATGGCGCGTGATGCCATTTGTGCTGCCGAGGCTCGAGCCGCCAATGCTAGCACGATTGATCAGACCACTGCTCTAGACGCTATTAGCGCCGATATCCGGCAATTAAAGTTTTTGCTTGTGCAGGCCGGTGAGGCTATTGGCAACGCTGTTAATGATGGTGATATGGCTGCAGCAACAGCCTCTTCACTGTATGACTTAATGGAAAAAGCTGCGGTTGATTTAAGGCCAGATAGTCTACAGCAAGTGGTGACTGCGTTAGCTTCAGCCTGCGCTATGTTTGAGTAATGTTTAGACTTGGAAATAATTAGCATTTTGAAANACCTTGCTCTCTTTGATTGAGCGGGGTGAGATCTAAGTATTNCGCTAAATCGGTGAATAGTTGTTAATTAATACTTATGGCTTGTTCTATTGACCAATGTATAGCACGGCATTATGGCGGTAACAGGTTTTTATTACACTTGACGTCAGCGCTACAGTGATTACTATGCGCCGCTCTTGTCGCCAAAGCAGTATTAGTTATGTTTTTACAGCCATTTTATTTCAGCAAAGGTCACATTACTCGTATCAGCGCAGAGCAAGGTAGTCGCTTTGCCAAGACCATCAGNAATGATTTTAATCCCATTCATGACCCANATTCTAAGCGCTTCTGCGTGCCTGGTGACCTATTGTTTGCGCTAGTACTTGAGCGCTATGGCCTCAGTCAGACCATGTCATTCACGTTCTCCGGTATGGTGGCAGGCGACACCGAGTTGGTTTTCCCTTCCTCACCTGGTAATAGCTTTGCGATTGTCGANGGTCGCGATAAAGCCTATCTACAGGTANAGCGCAGTGGTGAANTGATCAATGATCNACAGATAATAGAGCAGTTGGTACGCAACTATGTGGTGTTTTCGGGNCATAATTTTCCCCATCTGCTAGTNCCTCTAATGGCCGAGCATCANGTGATGATTAATCCCCAGCGACCGCTAGTAATTTATGAATCTATGTCGGTGCATTTTGACCAATTAAACCTTACCCAGCCCAGCGTAGAGTTGGCCGATACGAAACTTGTGGTCAATGGCAAACGCGGGGATGCGGAATTTCAATTTCGTTTAATCGATGGTGATAGAACCGTAGGCTGTGGGGTAAAAAAGCTGATTCTCAGTGGCTTGCGCGAATACCAGCAAGCCGCCATTGATAATATGGTTGCCGAGTACTCAGCGCGCCAAAATACCCTTTAGGAAGTGCCCAGTGTGGGAGCCTTTAATCTTGGCTACCTCTTCGGGTGTTCCCGCGGCGATAATCTGACCGCCGCCAGATCCTCCTTCAGGACCTAGATCAACGATCCAGTCGGCAGTTTTAATTACATCGAGATTGTGTTCAATCACTACCACGGTGTTGCCATGGTCACGCAAGCGATGCAGCACGGCTAAGAGTTGCTCAATATCATGGAAGTGCAAACCAGTGGTGGGTTCATCGAGGATATACAGTGTTTTGCCTGTATCGCGTTTGGATAGTTCTTTGGATAACTTAACCCGCTGCGCTTCACCGCCAGACAATGTTGTCGCGGATTGTCCCAAGCTGATATAGGACAGGCCTACATCAATTAATGTTTGCAACTTGCGTGCAATTGTGGGAATAGCATCAAAAAACTCACGGGCATCTTCAATAGTCATTTCCAATACTTGATGGATGTTCTTGCCTTTAAAATGAATATCTAAGGTTTCGCGATTATAGCGTTTGCCTTTGCAGACATCGCAGGGCACATAGACATCGGGCAAAAAGTGCATTTCCACTTTGGTGACGCCATCGCCTTGGCAGGCTTCGCAACGACCGCCTTTAACATTAAAACTAAACCGTCCCGGATTGTATCCGCGAGAGCGCGCTTCCTGAGTGGCGGCAAATAACTCTCGCACTGGGGTAAAAATACCCGTATAGGTTGCGGGGTTAGAGCGCGGTGTGCGTCCAATAGGGCTCTGGTTAATATCTATGCACTTATCGAGATGACTGAGGCCGGTTATCTCGGTGTGGGCAGCAGGCTTTAATGTTGTCGCTTTATTTAAAGTGACTGCGGCAGCGGGGTACAGGGTCTCATTAATTAGCGTTGATTTGCCAGAGCCGGACACACCGGTAATGCACGTAAACAGTCCCTGCGGTATTTGCAGATCAACAGATTGTAGATTATTACCCGAGGCGCCAGTGATCGCTAGCATCTTACCGTTGCCAGTATTGCGCTGTTCGGGGATACGGATACCCCGTTTTCCAGACAAAAACTGACCGGTGATAGACTGCTTATTGGCTTTAATTTGCTTGGCCGTGCCTGCGGCGACAACTTCACCGCCATGAATGCCAGCGCCGGGTCCAATATCGATAATATGGTCAGCTGAAGCAATCGCGTCTTCATCATGCTCAACAACGATCACGGTGTTACCNAGATCGCGCAGTCGTATTAATGTTTTTAGTAGGCGCTCATTGTCCCTTTGGTGTAACCCAATGGAGGGTTCATCAAGAATATACATCACCCCAACTAGACCGGCACCAATTTGACTTGCCAGTCTAATACGCTGAGCCTCACCGCCGGACAGGGTATCAGCGCTGCGATTTAATGAAAGGTAGTTAAGCCCGACATCGACAAGGAAGTTAAATCGTTGACGAATCTCTTTAATGATTTTCTCGGCGATCTCACCTTGGCGGCCGGGTAGATCAAGTTTTTCGAAATAGTCACAGCAGTCGCCCACCGGCATACACACAATATCTTCGATTCGGCGATTATCGATAAACACATTGCGCGCTGANTTTCTTAGNCGNGTGCCCGAGCACTCTGGGCAGTTAGAGGTGGTCATATATTTGGCCAATTCCTCGCGCACTGAGTTGGACTCAGTTTCGCGATAACGCCGTTCCATATTGTGGATCACCCCCTCAAACTTATGTTGCCTNCGGAAGACGGTGCCGCGGTCATTGACGTAGTTGAAAGTNATCTCTTCGTCGTCACTACCAAACANTATTTTTTGTTGATGGATCGGCGACAGTTGTTCCCANGGNTGATCAATATCGAAATCATAATGTTCCGCTAGGCTGGTNAGCATGTTGTAGTAGAACAATGTGCGGCGATCCCAGCCACGAATAGCACCCTCAGAGATTGAGGCCTCTGGGTGCTGAATAACGCGGTCAATATCAAAAAATTGATGNACACCNANACCNTCGCAAGTAGGGCAGGCNCCGGCGGGGTTATTAAACGAAAATANGCGAGGCTCTAATTCATTGAGGCTGTAGTTACAGATCGGACAGGCAAACTTAGCACTGAAGATTTGGTCAGGCTGATCACCTTCCATATAGCTGATAACCGCCAAGCCCTCGGCGAGACCCAATACTGTCTCAAAGGATTCGGCCAATCGCAGACCAATATCGGCTTTGACCTTAAAGCGGTCAACGACCACTTCAATGGTATGTTTTTTCTTTTTATCCAGTGCTGGCGCTTCNTCGAGATCNCAGACCAAGCCATCAATTCTCGCGCGAATAAAACCTTGTCGGCGCAGGCTTTCGAATAAATGCAAATGTTCGCCTTTACGNTCTTTAACCACTGGCGCCAACAGCATCAGTTTAGTGCCCTCGGGCAGTGCCAGTACTTGATCCACCATTTGACTGACGGTTTGGGCATTGAGCGCTTGACCATGTTCAGGACAGCGCGGTTCACCAGCACGGGCAAACAGCAGGCGCAGATAATCGTATATTTCGGTAATCGTGCCTACGGTAGAGCGCGGATTGTGCGAGGTAGACTTCTGTTCAATCGAGATGGCCGGCGATAGTCCTTCAACGTGGTCGACATCGGGTTTTTCCATCATTGATAGGAACTGTCGCGCATAGGTGGATAGCGATTCAACATAGCGCCTCTGGCCCTCAGCATAGAGAGTATCAAACGCCAGTGAAGATTTACCGGAGCCAGATAAACCGGTGATTACAATCAGTTGGTCACGGGGAATATCGAGATCAATATTTTTGAGATTATGGGTGCGTGCGCCGCGAACCTGAATGCTATCCATGAAAACGTCTTTTATTAGGGTTAAACGGTCAATTATAGGGCCCGAGGTTTGTATTGGGCAAAAACATTTACCAGCTGGCCATTAATTTATCTTTTGCATACGGCTAACACTGATTCCTAGACCCTTATTAGAAAATAATTATGAATAATATTTTCGCCAGTCTGTTGCAGTGGTAAAGTAGTGGTAAACAAGTGCCACATAAAGTCATCAACTATTTGAAATTATCTTGACCGAATCTACGCTATCGTCGCCACCGCCTTTTTCGTCTATTGAACGCCGAGCCATAGGCTCTCTTGCGAGCCTTTATGGCTTTAGAATGCTGGGGCTATTTATGGTGCTGCCGGTGTTGGCGGTGTATCAGCATCAATATGCCGATGCTTCACCTTTACTTCTTGGCCTAACCTTGGGTGCTTACGGCCTGACTCAGGCACTGTTGCAAATCCCGTTGGGACTACTGTCCGATAGAATTGGACGCCGCCCTGTGATTATCGGAGGTCTATTGCTATTTATCGCCGGCAGTATTGTTGCGGCGATGGCAGAGTCGATGCTGGGTTTAATAATGGGGCGTGCTCTTCAGGGGTTGGGGGCAATTGCCAGTACATTGATGGCAATGGTTGCAGATCTCACTTCAGAGGAAAAGCGCACGGTTGCGATGGCGTCAATTGGCGCCAGCATTGGTCTGTCATTTATTTTGGCGATGATCGTTGGGCCGATTGTGGCGGCAGCGATGGGGTTATCCGCTATTTTTTGGCTAACGGCATTGTTGGGTTTGATTGGCATACTGATATTTGTATTATTTGTACCCAATAATATCCAGGTACATCGAAATCGGGAGGCGCTAGCTGACGTTAGTCAAATAGCCGTGCTGCTGAGAGAGCCCACTTTGCTGCGCTTGAACTTTGGGATTTTTGCTTTGCATCTCGCGTTGATGGCTGTTTTCGTCGTGATTCCTAATATTCTCGCGATGGAACTGGGTCTTGGCAGTGATAATTTGTGGTGGGTGTATTTAGCGCTGCTTGGGGGCGGCTTTGTATTGATGATTCCCGCGATGGTGCTAGGAGAAAAACTGCAGCGACAGAAGCTCAGTTTTTGTGCGGCTGTGGCGCTACTAGCAATGGCGACCTTAGTACTGGGTTGGCAGCGCAGCCTGGTATTAACACCGCTGATGTTATTGGCCTTTTTCGCTGCCTTTAATCTTCTTGAGGCCTCATTGCCCTCTTGGTTGAGTAAAGCCTGCCCCGCCGGCAGTCGTGGCACCGCTATGGGCTTATATTCTACCAGTCAATTTCTCGGCGCTTTTGCCGGCGGCGCGCTGGGTGGTTGGAGTTTGCAGCAATTTGGTGTCGATGGCCTGTTCTTAGTGGTCGGCGTTATCTTATTGGTATGGCTGTTCTTGGCGGTGGGATTAGAGGCTCCAAGACCACTGCAGACCATTGTGTTACAAGTTGGTGACCGAGACGTGGATGATTTTGCAAAAATAATTTCAACTACCAAGGGCGTAGAAGATATACTCATGATTAAAGGTGAGCCATTGGCCTATATCAAAGTCGATAAGCGCGTTGTTGATATGGCCAGCTTACAACCGTATTTTAACTGAACGTAAATTAGTACAGAACAGGGGAATCAAATGGCACGCGGAGTCAACAAAGTCATTATTGTAGGAAATTGTGGTCAGGACCCGGAGACGCGCTTTATGCCCTCTGGTGGTGCCGTCACCAATCTTAGTATTGCGACATCTGAGTCTTGGAAGGATAAAAATACCGGTGATCAGCAGGAGCGAACTGAATGGCATCGGGTGGTGTTTTTTAATCGTCTGGCAGAGATTGCTGGAGAATATGTGAAGAAAGGCTCTAAGCTGTATGTCGAGGGTTCCCTGCGAACACGCAAGTGGCAGGGGCAGGACGGTCAAGATCGTTACACTACCGAAATTGTCGCTAGTGAAATGCAGATGTTGGATAGTCGAGGTGGACAACAGGCAGGGGGGATGGGAGATTATTCGCAACAATCTGCACCTCAGCAACAGCAAGCTCCTCAGCAGCAACAAGCTCCCCAGCAGCAGGCGCCGACGGCATCCTTCGGTGATGATGAAATTCCTTTCTAGGCGGCAATAATAGATTCTTTTTAGCAGGATGGTATCAACAACTAAAATACACAATTAGAGGTTTATATGACAATTCAAGTAGGGGATAAGATTCCCGCAGGTATGTTCACAGTAATGGGTGCAGAGGGTCCAACGGGGCTGAGCACTGAGGATCTTTTTGCCGGTAAGAAAGTGGTGCTTTTCGCGGTACCGGGGGCATTTACACCGACTTGTTCGGCTGCGCATCTGCCTGGTTTCGTGGTTCATGTCGATGAAATCAAGGCCAAAGGGGTTGATACCGTTGCCTGTATGTCGGTAAACGATGTATTTGTTATGCATGCTTGGGGTCAGTCCGCTAATGCAGAGCATATTCAAATGCTTGCCGATGGCAACGGGACATTCACCGAGGCGCTGGGTCTGGTATTGGATGGCTCTGGGTTTGGTATGGGCGCGCGCAGTCAGCGTTTTGCCATGATTGTTGATGATGGCGTGGTGACCCTGCTAAATGTTGATGCTGGTGCCTTGGAGGGTTCCAGTGCAGAGGCAATTTTGGCCGCGCTATGAGCATTAGCGGTTGAAAGTATTGGCTACATAGAGGGAGACATAAATTGCTGTCTCCCAGTCATTAAAAAAGGCGGCTATTGCCGCCTTTTTTACTATATCTTACCTTCCTTCACCTAACCTAACCTAACCAGTGAAGCGTTCCATCACTAATGTTGCATTGGTACCGCCAAAGCCGAAGCTATTGGACATCACACGATTAAGCGGTTTTTCTTTGCTCTTGAGCACAATGGGCAGTCCCTGAGCATGTTCATCAAGATTATCGATATGGGCTGAGCCAGCGACAAAATTGCTCTCCATCATCAACAGGCAGTAGATAGCTTCATGCACACCTGCGGCGCCCAGGCTATGGCCTGAGAGGGATTTAGTGGAACTAATATCTGGGCAATTATCGGCAAAAGTATTGCGTATTGCCCCTAGTTCAGCGATATCACCTACCGGCGTACTGGTGCCATGGGTATTAATATAATCGATTGGCCCTGACGCGGTTGCCATGGCCATCTTCATGCAGCGTTCGGCGCCTTCGCCCGAGGGGGCAACCATATCGGCACCATCTGAGGTGGCACCATAGCCGGTAATTTCACAAATAATATTGGCACCGCGCGCCAAGGCATGTTCTAGTTCCTCGACAACTACTGTGCCAGCGCCCAATCCGGGTGCAAATCCATCGCGGTCTGCATCATAGGCTCTTGAAGCTACTTCTGGGTTGTCATTGTAGTTGCTAGTTAAAGCTCCCATGGCGTCAAACATACCAGCCATTGACCAGTGCATATCCTCTGAGCCACCGGCCAGCAAAATATCTTGCTTGCCGAGCTGAATAAGTTCTAGGGCATGGCCAATGCAGTGAGCGCTGGTAGCGCAGGCCGAGGCCAAGCTGTAGTTAACACCTTTAATTTTAAAGGGTGTGGCAACGCAGGCAGATACGGTACTAGCCATAATCTGGGTGACGCGATAAGGTCCGGCACGCTTGATGCCTCGCTCACGCATAACATCGATCGATTCGGTGAACATTTCCCCAGACACACCACCAGAGCCCATCACTAAGCCAGTACGAGGATTTGATACCATTTCTTCGGTTAGGCCGGCATCAGCAATTGCGCGATCGGTTGCTATATAGGCATAGGATGCGGATGGCCCCATAAAACGAAGTATTTTGCGATCAATATGGTCTTTAGGATCAATATCTAAAACAGCACCAACGTTACAGCGCAGGCCCATTTCAGCGAAATCTTCGCGGCGTTGAATACCTGAAATTCCCTCTTGCAAAGACTTAGTTACAGTTTGTCGATCATTGCCCAGACAGGAAACAATACCCAGACCTGTAATAACTGCGCGTCTCATCGGTCATCCTCTAAATTAGTTGTGTTAATGCTGACAATTTTAAAAGTTATCGGTGCTTTCAAACAAGCCTACTTTCAAGTCTTTGGCGGTATAAATCTCGCGTCCATCTACCTCAACGGAGCCATCAGCAATACCCATAACCAACTTGCGTTGGATAAGTCGCGTAAGGTCAAGTTTATAGGTGACTTTTTTCGCAGTGGGGAGAATTTGGCCAAAAAACTTAACATTTCCGGCGCCGAGCGCTCGCCCGCGACCTGAATTGCCGTTCCAAACAAGGAAAAAGCCAACCAACTGCCACAGCGCATCGAGACCAAGACAGCCGGGCATTACTGGATCGCCTTCAAAATGACAATCGAAGAACCACATATCAGGGGTAATATCGATTTCAGCAACAATTTGCCCTAAGCCGTGCTTGCCGCCGTTGTTGTTAATTTCAATAATGCGATCAATCATCAACATATTAGGGGCTGGTAGTTTGGCATTGCCGGGGCCGAACAGTTCACCGCGGCTACTAGCTAGGAGTTCTTCTCTGGAATACGAGGATTTCGGTGTGAAAGACATATCTGCCTGTTGGGTTAGGGTTTCAGGGGCGCATCGTACCCAGTTATGTATTGCGCTTCAACTTTTTAGCCCAGATTAAAAGTCTAATTAGCCGATATATGCCGATATTATTAGTTGACAGTGGCGCAACCTCTGCCTAGCATGCCGCGTGGATAATAACCGGTACATTTTCCGATCCCATGCTACCCTTTCATCGCGCCATCGAAAAAGAATTTTCCGCTGTCAACAAACTGATTGTTGAGCAGCTTCAGTCCGATATNGGNCTGGTGGAAAATATTGGCCACTATATCGTNGANTCAGGCGGTAAACGNCTGCGTCCAGTNNTGGTTTTGCTCAGTGCCCTGGCCAACGGTTTTTCTGGGTCTAAGCATATTCAACTTGCGGCGGTGATTGAGTTTATTCATACGGCAACCCTATTGCATGATGATGTTGTCGATGTGTCAAAGCTTCGTCGTGGCCGTGTGACAGCTAATGCCCAGTGGGGTAATGCACCCAGTGTATTGGTGGGCGATTTTATCTACTCTCGTGCCTTTCAAATGCTAGTCGATATTAATGATTTGGCCATTATGGGTCTGATGGCTAACGCGACGAATGTTATTTCTGAGGGTGAGGTTCAGCAGTTAGCCAATGCTGGTAATGCCGAGGTGAGTGAAGAAATTTATTTACAGGTAATTTACCGCAAAACCGCAAAGCTATTTGAAGCGGCAGCGGAAGGGGGAGCCATGCTGGCAGGCTGTGGCCGGTCTGCCATGGCCAACTACGGCAAGCATCTGGGTATGGCGTTCCAAATTGCCGATGATGTTCTGGATTACCAAGGTGATATCGCGCTAACTGGCAAAAATGTTGGAGATGATCTTGCGGAGGGCAAGATGACATTACCTCTTATCTACGCCCGAGACAAAGGCAATGCCGAGCAACGCGATATAATCTGCGATGCGATTACTAGAAAGAGTGCAGGGCAATTTGCTGAGATCGTCGAGATTGTGCAACGCTCTGGCGGTATAGACTACAGCATGCAAAAAGCGCAAAAAGAAGTAGATTTGGCCAAATCAGCTCTCGCAGGGTTCGACGACAGCGATCACAAAGTAAAGATGATTGAGTTGGCTGATTTTGCTATTTCGAGACTAATCTAGCGGAGAATATAATTTTAATGCAAAAATTCATGGGATTTANCGATAATTTCGCTTGGCTTTGCACACGGTTGCATAGTACCATTTGCGCGCATTTTTTATTGCGAAATTATGGATAAAAGGTACTGCCTGTTAATTTGTATCAAACGAACACCCAATGGCTGCGAGAAAGGTTAGCGGATCGAAGTCGACTCCTAAATACTCGCGCAATATTTGATATGTAGCCCATAGGCCGTCTTGTGCCCTTTCCTGCAAATCAATTACGAGTGTTGGTTTAGTGACGGAAGTACATAATCTGCAAACAATCTTGCACATGGAGTTATCGACGCGATGTCGGCTACTGAGGAATAATGAATATTCCACATTAGAATCTATCAATTGAGTGTCGATTTGTTACCATTGGAAACAATTTTATTTTCACATCTTACAATTAGGAGAATTGAGTGATAATCGGTATCCCTTCGGAAATTAAAACCGGTGAGAAACGTGTCGCCATGTCCCCTGCCAATGTCCAGAGCTTGACGGACAAAAGCGTAAAGGTACTTATTCAGGCAAATGCCGGTAGTGCAGCAGGCTACNCAGATNCAGAATACACCGCTGCTGGTGCAACAGTGACAGCAGATCGCGCAGAGATATTTGCCAGTGCCGATATTATTTTGCAAGTCCAGAGCTTTGGCTCAAACAACGAAAACAGTGACGATGATTTGGCCATGGTCCGTCAAGGTCAGTTGATTATCGGCATGATGGATCCACTGGCGGCGCCGCAGGCGGCGCAAGCCGTGGCCGATAAAGGCGCTACTGCCATAGCCCTGGAGTTAGTCCCGCGTATCAGTCGTGCNCAAAGTATGGATGTGTTGTCATCGATGGCCACATTAGCCGGTTATAAGGCCGTGCTAATGGGAGCATCAGCAGCGCCTCGCATCTTTCCTATGCTAATGACGGCGGCAGGGACATTGCAGCCGGCACGTGTATTGATTATGGGTGTGGGTGTTGCCGGCTTGCAGGCCTGTGCTACCGCCAAGCGTCTCGGTGCCGTGGTGGAAGCTTATGATGTGCGCCCAGCAGCGCGGGAGCAGATATTGTCGGTGGGCGCTAAACCTGTCGAACTGGACTTGGATACCGGCGAATCGGAAGGTGCGGGCGGTTATGCCAAGGAGCAGGGCGAAGACTTCTTGCGTCGTCAGCGCGAACTGATGACCGAAGTGGTCGCTCAGCAAGATATTATTATCACCNCCGCTGCCATCCCCGGCGCCAAGTCACCGATTCTGGTAACCGAAGATATGGTGAAAGCCATGAAGCCCGGTGCGGTTATCGTCGATCTGGCAGCCGAGCGTGGGGGCAACTGTGATCTTACCGAACAGGGTAAAACAGTGATTGCTCACGATGTCACTATTATCGGGCCAGAGAATGTGCCTTCAGAGCTGGCCTATCACGCTAGCCAAATGCTAGGTAAGAATATGCAGACTTTACTCGATCTGATTATTGATGATGCAGGTAATCTCAACCTCGACTTCAATGATGAAATTGTTGCCGGAACAGTGGTTGCCCACGACGGCGACGTGCCTCATCCGCATATGCGCAAACTCCTTAATCTCCCAGAACAGCCATCCGCAGGAGCATAAACCATGGAAATTTTAATTCTATTATTAGCGCTCTTTGTGCTGTCGTTATTTCTCGGTGTTGAGCTGATTACCAAAGTACCGCCAACGTTACATACGCCGTTGATGTCGGGTACCAATGCGGTATCGGGAATTACTCTGGTTGGTGCACTTCTTGCGGCAGGATCAGATAGCTCTCCATTACTGGTCAATGGTCTCGGCTTTATTGCCGTCACTCTGGCGACTATCAACGTGGTTGGAGGCTATCTTGTTACCAACCGCATGCTGGCCATGTTTAAAAGGAAGTAAGCGATGAATCCTACAATTGTAAGTTTTGTTTATTTNGTTGCCGGTATTTTATTTATTCTNGGNATNAAGGGGNTGACNAAGCCNAANACNGCNGTNNGAGGNAATACNTTATCCGCACTGGGTATGTTGATGGCNGTTGTGGTCACCTTACTCGATAGNAGCATNATNAATTANCANTTNATNATCGCCGGCGTCCTATTGGGTGGCATNATNGGTGCCANCATGGCATTGAAAATTCAGATGACCTCGATGCCACAAATGGTCGCGCTGCTTAATGGCTTTGGTGGTGGCGCATCGCTAACCATCGCCCTGGCAGAATATTATTCAAAGTTAGGAACAGCGCCATTATCCTTGGCCGACCTTCTTACGCCGGTGGCGGCGACTGCTGCCAACTTTGGTCAGGGACCTGAAGGAACCATCGCCTTGATATCCATTGGTCTGACCGTACTGATCGGTGCGGTGACGCTGACCGGTAGTTTTGTTGCTTTTGCCAAGCTGCAAGAACTGATGAAAAAGAGCTATGGCTTACCTGGTGGCCCCGCAGGCAATGCAATTTTCTTGTTGGCGGCGCTGGCTGCTGTGGTTGCCCTAGTGCTTAACCCCGGTAATACCGTGGCGATGGTGAGTATTGTCGGTTTAGCCTTGCTTCTGGGCCTGTTCCTAGTGATGCCCATTGGCGGTGCTGATATGCCGGTGGTTATTGCACTACTCAACTCCTATTCCGGTATCGCTGCGGCANTGGCTGGATTTATTCTTGGCAATACTGTTTTGATCGTGGCCGGCTCCCTCGTTGGCACCTCGGGTTTAATTCTGACACAGATTATGTGTGTGGCGATGAATCGCTCCCTCGCCAATGTGCTGTTTGGCAAAATGGCAGCGGGCGGTGAGACCGTCGATGCCGATGAAATCTATGCTGGCAAGGTCACCAGCGCCCAACCTGATGAAGTGGCAATGATGCTAGAAATGGCCGAGCGCGTGGTTATTGTNCCNGGTTATGGTATGGCNATGGCACAAGCCCAGCATGCNGTGCGCGAGTTAGCCGATGCTATGGAAGCCAGAGGCACAGAGGTGGAGTATGGTATTCATCCNGTCGCAGGTCGTATGCCGGGCCATATGAATGTTCTGCTAGCAGAAGCTGAGGTTCCGTACGACAAGCTAGTCGAGATGGATAGAATTAATCCTACCTTTGAAGATACCGACGTGGTAATTATTATTGGTGCTAACGATGTGACCAACCCTATGGCGCGGGAATCAGAGGGTAGCCCAATCTACGGTATGCCGATCCTTAATGTGGATAAGGCTAAAAATGTTGTCGTAATCAAACGCTCGTTGAGCCCCGGCTTTGCTGGACTGCCTAACCCACTGTTTGCAATGGATCATACATTAATGGTGTATGGTGATGGTAAGAAGGCTGTTATCGAAATGACAACGGCACTTAATCAAGCCTAGTATCGCGACACCGATAACCGATAAACCACCAAAAAGGTTGCTTTTTGGTGGTTTTTTTATGCTTGCTATGGTGCAATCAAAGCACAAAAATAATCGTTAATAATGATAAGGGGTATTACATGACTGAATTAGATATTTGGCAAACATTCAATATGGGTCAAGCNGCAGCAGGTGCACATTTTATTGGCGTCGCTTTTTTGGCTTGGGTGGCACTTCGAGTATCGTTAAATATTCGCAATAACGATGAGGCTAATATGNTGCTGAAGTTAGCTGGTACTGGTTTCTGCCTTTCAGTGGCTTATTTTATTGCCTTTAACACCGGTTGGTATGAGTGGAATAGCAACAGTATCGCCGCTGGATTAGCACAGCTTCAGTCGATGGACGTCGCTATTAGTCCTGTGGCCGAAAAATTTGTTGCTAATATGAACCCAGGTGCCGACTTCAATATCAAGCCTGATTTGGCTCAAGGCGTATTTATTGTTTCCCTGTTAGTTATGCAGTTGGGCTCTATCTGGATGCCAAAGAAATAACTTTCTCGTTCGTTAAGAAACCACAACATAATCGTTGTGGTTTTTTTTGCCTATGGGTTTTAGTCAGCTGTCTTAATCAAAACTATTGAAAATAGTGTTTTGCATCCCCAAATAGACAAATAAGAAACTCGTTATTATGTTTGGGGCATCTAATGCGAATCGATAAGTTAACCAACCAGTTGCAACATGCACTTGCGGAGGCCCAGTCAATTGCCGTGGGGAATGACCATGCGGCAATAGAACCCAGTCACCTGCTACTAGCACTGCTTAACCAGCAGGGAGGTTCTGTGCGGCCGATACTTAATCGTGCAGGTTATGACGTTAATGGTCTGCAGGGTGAGATCAACAGTCAATTGGATAAACTTCCCAATATTAGCAATCCAACTGGCGAGGCAAACCTCTCTCAAGATTTGGCTCGTTTGCTCAATATGGCTGATCGAGCGGCTCAGAAAAAAGGCGACCAGTATGTGTCCAGTGAGATGTTACTGCTCGCCGTATTGGAAGATAATAGTCTTTTGGGCAAGACCTTGGCTAAATTTGGCGATAGCACTAAAGCCATTGCCAGTATTGATGCAGTACGAGGCGGTGATACAGTCAATGACCCCGATGCCGAGTCTCAGCGTGAGGCTCTGGATAAATATACCATCGATCTCACGGCACAAGCGGAGCAGGGTAAATTAGATCCGGTGATTGGTCGTGACGACGAAATTCGTCGCACTATTCAGGTGTTACAGCGACGCACGAAAAATAATCCAGTCCTTATTGGCGAGCCCGGTGTGGGTAAAACCGCGATTGTCGAGGGACTGGCGCAACGCATCATTAATGGCGAAGTGCCGGAAGGACTAAAAAATAAAAAGGTGTTGACTCTTGATCTAGGTGCGCTATTAGCGGGCGCTAAGTTTCGCGGTGATTTTGAAGAGCGTTTGAAAGCGGTACTAAAAGATCTAGCAAAACAGGATGGCCAGATTATTCTGTTTATTGATGAGATTCATACCATGGTGGGCGCGGGTAAAGCAGAGGGTGCTATGGATGCTGGTAATATGCTTAAGCCAGCTCTAGCCCGCGGCGAACTCCACTGCGTCGGTGCAACAACACTAGATGAGTACCGTCAATTTATTGAGAAAGATGCTGCCCTAGAACGGCGCTTTCAAAAGGTATTGGTGGATGAGCCAACTGAGGAAGATACTATCGCTATTTTGCGCGGCCTCAAGGAACGTTATGAAGTTCATCACGGTGTAGAAATCACGGATAGTGCCATTGTCTCTGCGGCAAAATTGTCTCAACGTTATATTACTGACCGCCAATTACCGGATAAAGCGATTGATCTTATTGATGAGGCCGGCAGTCGGATTCGTATGGAGATTGATTCTAAACCTGAAGAAATGGATAGGTTAGAACGACGTTTAATTCAACTTAAGATCGAGCGTCAGGCATTAAAAAAAGACAACGATGCCGCGGCCAAAAAACGTCAACAAAAACTTGAGAGCGATATTGCTGAGCTAGAGCGAGAATACGCCGATTTGGAAGAGATCTGGAAGGCAGAAAAAGCCTCTATGCAAGGTGCAACGCATATTAAGGCGGAGCTCGAACAGGCTAGAGTAAACTTAGAGGCNGCTCATCGCGCCGGTGACTTGGAGCAAATGGCGCAAATTCAGTACAGCATTATTCCCGAGTTAGAGAAGCAACTCGCCAATGCTGGAGCTGAAGAGCAGGTAGAAAAGCAACTATTGCGCAATAAGGTGACGGAAGAGGAAATTGCTGAGGTAGTGTCGAAATGGACCGGAATTCCCGTGGCTAAAATGCTTGAGGGTGAGCGGGACAAATTATTGCGCATGGAGGAGTCTCTACACAGCCGTGTGATGGGACAGAATGAGGCGGTCGTGGCTGTGTCCAATGCGGTCAGGCGATCTCGCGCTGGTTTGGCCGATGCCAACCGTCCTAATGGGTCTTTTTTGTTTTTGGGGCCCACGGGTGTGGGTAAAACCGAATTGTGTAAATCATTAGCCGAGTTTTTATTCGACAGCGAAGAGGCGATGGTGCGCATTGATATGTCGGAATTTATGGAAAAACATTCGGTAGCAAGACTTATCGGTGCGCCCCCTGGATATGTAGGTTACGAGGAGGGTGGCTATATTACCGAAGCGGTTAGGCGACGTCCTTATTCGGTGTTGCTTTTAGATGAAGTTGAGAAAGCCCATCCCGATGTATTTAATATTTTGTTACAGGTATTAGATGATGGTCGCTTGACCGATGGTCAGGGGCGCACTGTTGATTTTAAAAACACGGTGATTGTGATGACCTCTAATCTTGGTTCTGATGTTATTCAGATGCTAGCGGGGGAGGAGAATTATGAGACCATGAAGTCTGCAGTTATGGATGTTGTAAGTGCACATTTTCGTCCTGAGTTTATCAATCGTGTCGATGAAACCGTGGTCTTCCATCCTCTGGCGGTGGAGGAGTTGCGCGGTATCGCCGATATTCAGATTGCATTGCTCAATAGTAGGCTGGCCGAGCACGATCTGAGTTTAGTCGTGACTGATGCCGTGGTGGATAAGTTATTAGATGTTGGTTTTGATCCAGTTTATGGCGCGCGGCCGCTTAAACGCACCATTCAGCAGTTAATTGAAAACCCATTAGCAGAGAGTATTCTGGCAGGGAAGTTTGTGCTTGGCGATTGTATCTCTGGGGATCTTGAGGGAGATAAGGTTACCTTTACTTAGTTGCGATGGTCGCGAGTGGTAGGCTGCTAGAGGTAGCCTACCAGAGGATCTCCCCCCGAATAGTTAGTCAAACTGGCGAGCGAATCAATAAACAGGTAAAAGAGTTCTGCTTGCGAAGAGACATCCAGCTTGGCATAACTATTTTTGCGGTGCAGTTTCACTGTCTCTGGTGAGATACCGAGGCGTTCGGCGATGGATTTCGTTGAATGGCCATGCAGAAACAGATGCACCACCTGAGACTCCCGCTCAGTTAAATAGGCAGTGCCAAAATGTTTGAGTGCGCTGTCTAGTTGCATTGGCAGCGGGCTGTCAGGTTTGGTTGTGGGCTGTGAGTCCCAATGTTTCTTGCATAGGGTTTCTATCACCGCATTAATATCTTTTAACACTGCAATCTGCGGTTGATTGAAGCGTTGAGAAAGTGACAGGCGACTCAGGGATATATTGAGAAACTTATCATCAGAGAGGTGAATAATGTAACCCACCTCATCTTTAATATCCGTGTATTTAAAATAGCATCGATAGTATTCGGATTTTTCAAACCCCTCGGGTGCCAAATCACACAGGCGATGTAGTCCAGTTTCGCCGCGATCCACTGCTGCGCGATAAAAAGGGTCTAAAACAAATGGGCCAGTAATAAATGCATCAATCTGTGTCTCCCGTTCTAAGGGAGGAATATCGTTGTAATGGACTTGCGGCGGTTCACCTTTTGTGTAGCTTAGGATCACTGCATTATCAAATGGCACCAGACTATTAAGCATACTCAAAAGTAGGGCTGGCAGGCGCTCACTGTGCAGTTCTGGCAGTATGGCGGCCAAGTTTTGGCTAAACTCCTGCAGCGGGCTACTCATGTTAATGATCCTTGGTTAGATTAATCAGGCTTGGAACTGCTCGGGTTCCATAAACATCAGTCGCACAATAAGGCAGTCATCTTTGGGTTCAACGGCCATCATTAGAACATTGAGGTCATCGTCAATCCGCACACCGCTGGGCAGATTAAATAGCACCCCACCTGTAGCTTCATTAGTCAATGTGCGCAAGTCTTTTAGCTCTTTGTCTTTGCGCACTTCAGTCTCAAATTTTTGTAACAGTGCCCTGAGGGCAATATCGAAATTAGGGTAATTAAATTGACCGCGATACTCACTGCGTTCAAGCTCAAGTTTAACGGGGATAACCATATTATTTTTTTCTGAGGTCAACTGCCCAGATTTTACGCTAGTCCCTTGCTTAAGTTCTTTGAAGAGTTTTTTGGCTGCGTCCGGCTTCTGGTTTATAAATCCCGCAACCAGAAGGTTGGCACCCATATTAAACAATTTGCGGGTATCAATATCGATACTTTGTTGTTCTGTCATTGGTAATCACACTGTCAAATTAAAAACAGGACTCTAACCCAATCACTCGGTAAATGTAATAGCTGTACAGAGTTTTTATCCCTTGGTGGCGGGTTCAGCCATTCCTGTGTCGGTTCTGTTATCACTGCATCTTGGTTGGAGCAATACTATGCGGTTATAACCAGATATTGATTATTACAGTAAACAATCACAGAGTTTGATGCTATGGCAATTAGCGCGTTTGATTTATTTAAGGTAGGTATTGGTCCCTCTAGCTCGCATACAGTGGGTCCCATGATAGCTGGCTATCAGTTTGCACAAGGAATAAGAGCCCAGAATATGCTACCTAAGGTGCATCGTGTTACAGCGCAGATGTATGGATCATTGGGTGCCACCGGCAAAGGCCATGGTACTCCTAAAGCCGTATTGCTCGGTCTCGAGGGAGAGCTACCCGATGAAGTGGATGTAACGTCTATCGCAGCGCGTGTGGCAACTATCCGTGGCCATAATAGGCTCTGTCTTGGCGGTGAGCATACTATTGATTATCACCATGATGAAGATTTTACATTGCACCGTCGCAAAGCATTGCCGTTTCATCCCAATGGTATGGTTTTTAAAGCATTTGATAAAACCGGCAGCTGTTTGAGCGAGCGCACTTTTTTTTCTGTTGGTGGAGGATTTGTAGTGGATGATTCGGCCGTTGCGGATGGCTATATTGTTGAAGACAAGCACAGTCTCATCTACACATTTGATTCGGCCAACCAACTGTTACGGCTTTGCGATGAGCACAATTTAAGTATTTCAGAGCTGATGCTACAAAATGAAACTGCTTGGCGATCAGAGCAGGAAACCCGCGCAGGGATGCTGCATTTATGGTCAGTAATGCAGGCCTGTGTCAGTAGTGGTATGGCCAATGGTGGCGTCCTACCCGGTGGACTCAATGTACCCCGTCGTGCTCGGGAATTACATCAACAGTTATTGGACAGACCTGAGGCTGCGTTATCTGATCCGCTATCGATCTTAGATTGGGTTACTTTATATGCATTGGCCGTTAATGAGGAAAATGCGGCTGGCGGGAGAGTCGTTACAGCGCCCACTAATGGGGCGGCGGGCATTATTCCGGCTGTGCTGCATTACTATATGCGTTTTGTCCCCGGTGCCTCGGACGAAATGGTCGTGCGTTTTTTACTCACCGCTGCCGCGATTGGTATCTTATATAAAAAAAATGCCTCGATTAGCGGTGCTGAAGTGGGTTGCCAAGGCGAAGTGGGTTCGGCCTGTTCGATGGCGGCGGGCGCTTTAGCTGAGGTGCTGGGCGGCACACCTAGTCAGGTAGAAAATGCAGCGGAAATTGGTATGGAACACAATCTTGGTTTGACCTGTGATCCTGTGGGTGGGCTCGTTCAGGTGCCTTGCATCGAGCGCAATGCCATGGCCGCGGTCAAGGCTATTCATGCAGCGCGCATGGCACTGCGTGGTGATGGATCACATTTTGTCTCTTTGGATAAAGTTATCCTCACCATGCGCAAAACTGGTGAGGATATGCATAAACGCTACAAGGAAACGGCTCGCGGTGGACTGGCAACGCAGGTGCTCGAGGTGCCAGTCAATATTATTGAATGCTAGTCAATCAGGCCGTACTGGTCTCTCAAGATAGCCAAGATCTCCGCCTTGGGATTATCTGATATAACGAGTGGTTGCCCAGTGATTTTCTCAGCTAGGCTAACATAGGTGTCAGATACTGCCATCATCACAGACTCAGGTAGTGCATTGTCAGCGGCCAGTGCCAGGCGCTCTGGCATACGATTCTTGTCCAACAGTATATCTGCGTCAGGGAAGTGATTGAGCAACAATTGACGGAAGCCTTCTTTTGAGTTTTCTACTACCTTGCCATCCCTATAACTTGGGCCATCCCAGATGCGTGACGAATCAGGTGTACCGACTTCGTCCATATAGATCAACTTTTCATTACCGTCTCTGTCAGTGACATAACCAAATTCGAATTTGGTATCGACAAAAATTTGGTCCAACTTGGCCAGTTCATTGCTGATTACGTCAAAGCCTTCACCGAGCAGTTTTTCATAGGTATCGATATCTTGCGTTGATTTAAATTGGAAGGCCTTATAGTTGGCTTCAATATCAGTGCGGGATACATTGACATCATCTACCTCAGGCACCCCAGGTATACCCGTTAAAATACCCTTGGTCGATGGTGTGATAAGCAGTTCGGGGAGCTTTTGATCTCGCTCCAGACCCTCGGCAATTTGGATGCCACAGAAATCTCGCTCGCCCTTGGTGTAAGAGCGCCACATCGAGCCAGTAATATACTGTCGGCAGATCGCCTCGATCATTACTGGACGGGCTTTTTGCACGATCCATACTAGGGGGTGTGGCACATCCAAAATATGACTGTCTGCTAGTCCTTGCTCGCGAAAAAGCTTAAACCAGTGATTGGAAATGGCATTGAGAGCCGCTCCCTTGCCGGGCACGCCTTTCATGCNGCCNTCNCCATGCCAGATNCANTCAAANGCTGANATNCGGTCGCTAATCACCATAATNGCCAGCGGTGCATCCGNTGCNACNTCATAGTTNTTNTCNGCAATTAAGCGACGGCTNTCGGCNTCGGTCAGCCAATAAACAGAGCGTACTTTACCGCTGTGAACGGGGTTNTCNGTGCGAATAGGAAGGTCATTATTGACCGCCAATACTTTGTCAGCAAGACTCATAGTGCATGTCCAGATTAATCAGTTTGAAAAGAAAAAATGTCGCTTGTGGAGATCGATATAATATCAAGACAGGAATCGCGGAGCAAAATAAATATTGTGACCAAAAAATCGTATTTGCACGTAACTACACCAAGGAGCGCAGGCCTATGTCAACAATACTTATAACGGGCGGAAGCGGGTTTATTGGGCGCCATCTATGCCGACGGCTTTGCGCCGAAGGCTGGAAGGTTATTGTTCTAACGCGCAATGCCCGCGCTGCCAAGACTCGGTTAGTCGATAGTTTAACGCTGATCGAAAATCTGGATGAATTACCCCAAGACCTGATAATTGATGCTGTGATTAATCTTGCTGGAGAGCCATTGGGTGAGGGTCGTTGGACTACCGCAAAAAAGGCCTTGTTTTACACCAGTCGGATAGGCACAACAGAACAGTTGCATCAGTTTTTTGTTGGCCGAGCTCAGCCACCAAAAGTGTTGATTACTGGCTCAGCTATTGGTTTTTACGGCGCAGGTAATAGCGATACTATTATCGATGAGACAGCGGGCAGTGATGATAATTTTTCTTATCAGCTATGCAGTCAATGGGAGCAAAGCGCTGCCAAGTTTGAATCAATGGGTAGCCGCGTAGTGTATCTGCGCACAGGTATTGTTCTTGGGCAGGAGGGCGCATTAGCCAAGATGCTACCGGCATTTAAATGTGCGTTGGGTGGTTCGATGGGCAACGGCCGACAATGGATGTCGTGGATTCATATCGACGATATGGTGGCATTAATTCTGTACTGTCTTGGCAATAATGGCATAACGGGTGCGGTAAATGCCACCGCGCCTAATCCTGTACAAAACAACGAATTTGCCAGCACTTTAGCGGCTACGCTGCGCCGTCCTGCATTGATACCGATGCCTAGTTTTGTGGTTAAGCTATTGTTTGGACAAATGGGCGATGAGTTATTATTGCAGGGCAAAAAAGTTATTCCCCGTAAAGTCCAAGACAGTGGATTTAACTTCCAGTATCCTTTTCTTAAGTCGGCATTGATTGATGTGCTGACAACAAAATAAAACTAATAGGTATAGATATGAATCTTAGCTTCTCAGGTAAGACCGTCATCATTACAGGAGCCTCTGCGGGCGTTGGTGCGGCCTGTGCTCGGGCGTTTGCTGCCCATAATGCTAACCTAGTGTTGGTGGCCCGTGGTCGCGCTGGGCTCAACGCTATAGCTAAAGAGTTACGCCAACAAACCGAGGTGCTTACCGTGGCTATGGATGTAGCCGATACTGGTCAGTGTTTAAAGCTACTGAATAAAGCTGAAGCAAAGTTTGGTAGCGTTGATGTGTTGATTAACAATGCTGGTATGCATTGCCGCGGTGATTTGAGTACCGTTGATCCGAGCGACGTGGCGGCGATGGTCGATATTAATTTACGCGCTCCTATGGTGCTGTCTTGTGCNGCGATTCCATTCTTACAGCGAGCGGGGTCGGGTGCTATTGTAATGGTCGGCTCTTTGGCAGGGCGAGCCCCCTTGCAAGGCGCGGTGACCTATTCAGGAACCAAAGCGGGCCTGCGAGCCTTTGCTTATGGCCTCGCTGATGAGCTGAGAGATGCCAATATTCATGTCGGCGTGGTGTCACCCGGGCCCATCGATACTGGCTTTATTATGGATGAAATTGATCAGGTAGAAGATATTGTCTTTTCTCAACCGATGAGTTCGGCTACTGCGGTAGCTGAGGCTGTGTTAGATATTGCTGCAGGTAAACAGATTGAAATCTCTATGCCGGCCTTTAGCGGCAAGCTGACAACATTGAGTTATCTTTTTCCTTCGCTTCGGCGNGGCTTACGTTCTAAGCTATACGAGATCGGCCGCAAAAANAAAGACAAGTATCGCAATCGGGCCGCTCAGTTATCAGACTAGGATCTATTAATTACAATGAAACTTAATTTTACTGATCAGGGTTCAGGTCCTGCTGTTATTTTAATGCACGGTATGTTTGGCTCACTGAGCAACTTGGGCAATCTGGGGCGACAGTTATTAAAGCAAAACTATCGTGTGATTGCGGTGGATTTGCGTAACCACGGCGATTCACCTCATGAGCAGGCGATGTCTATACCGCTAATGGCGGCAGATATTATCGAGCTAATGGATGACTTGGCGATAGAGCAATCGCATTTGGTTGGTCATTCCCTTGGGGGAAAGCTGGGTATGCAACTGGTGTTACAGTTTCCTGATCGCGTTGATCGTTTGGTCGTTGCCGACATCGCTCCNGTNCATTACCCNCAGANTAANAATGANGTGGTNNNGGCNCTGGCCAANNTGGACGATCAANTTATCGGTAGNCGTCAAGAGGCTGATCAGTTGATGGCGNAGTGGATTACTGACAAAACCACTAGAGCGTTTATTCTTAAAAGCCTGCAGCGGGATGCAACAGGCCGTTTTAAATTGAAGCTCAATGTTGAGTCGATTGTTGCCAATTACAGTAACAGTCTGGTCGATGCTCCCGCCGGTCAATCCTACCGAGGGCCTGTTTTGTTTATAAAAGGCGAAACCTCAGCCTATATTCAGGACAAGCATAGGCCGATAATCGCTGATCTTTTTCCCAGCGCTGAGTTTCAGGTAATTGAGNGTGCCGGTCATTGGTTACATGCTGAGAAGCCGGAGGAGTTCAATCATCTTGTAATTGACTTTCTCGGCGNAAATCGCTGAACAATGTGACTAATCCGTAGTAGAATTCCGATCTCAGTTGTAAGCTAATCTAATTTATTGTCAGGAAGTTAACATGTTTGAGAGTTTAAAGCCCGTTGGTATGGATCCCATCTTAGGGTTAATGGCGGCATTTAGAGCGGATGATCGCGCCAATAAAATCGATTTAGGTGTTGGTGTTTATCAGGATGATCGCGGTCGTACACCGGTAATGGCATCGGTTAAAGAAGCGGAAGCGCAGTTAATGACTCTGGAGACTACCAAGTCCTATCAGGGTATCGCCGGTGATCCAGACTACAATCAGCGTATTCTGCAACTGTTACTTGGCGTCGAGCACAGTATTTTGCAGTCGGGCCGCATTAAAACCATTCAAGCGCCCGGAGGCTCCGGTGCACTGAGAGTGGGGGCAGAGGTCATTGTGCGGGCACGTCCCGACGCAAAACTCTGGGTTGGTGTGCCGACCTGGCCCAATCATATCCCTTTGCTCGGTAGCGCTGGGGTTACTATCAAAGAGTACCCTTATTACAACTTAAGTAATCACCAGATCGATGTTGAGTCGATGATGGCCACGTTAGCGCAGGTGCCCGCTGGTGATATGGTACTGTTACATGGTTGTTGCCATAATCCCACAGGCGCTGATTTAACGCCTGAGCAATGGGATCAGATTGCCGATTTGGCCTTAGAGCGTGGCTTTATCCCCTTTATTGATACCGCCTATCAGGGCTTAGGTGATGGCCTTGATGAGGATGCCTATGGTGTACGCATGATGGCGGACAGGTTACCTGAATTAGTGATTGCCTCGTCCTGTTCAAAGAACTTTGGTCTCTACCGCGAACGCACGGGTTCGATTACCTTTATTACCGAGACTTCTGAGCAAGCTGATATTGTTGCCGCGCAGGCTATGTCTGTGGCGCGACAAACCTATTCCATGCCACCCGCCCATGGCGCACTATTAGTATCGCTGATTCTGGGTGATCAGCAGCTGCGTGCTAATTGGCAGGCGGAGTTGACTGAGGTGCGCACAAGAATCCAATCCATGCGCAGTTTATTGGCCGATAATATTCAACACAATGCCGCGGGAATAGACTTTAGCCATATTAAGCAGCAGAAAGGTATGTTCTCATTCCTAGGCTTGAATACGGAGCAATTAGACCTGTTGAGAGAAGACTATGGTATTTATATTGTATCTTCCAGCCGAGTCAATCTGGCGGGNATTAACTCCGGCAATATTGGTTATCTCAGTGACTCAATTGTCTCTGTGTTGGGGTAAATTATTGTTTTAATGCCGCGATGACTGATTGCAGCGCCTCATCAATACTGAGGTGGCTGCAGTCGAGACTGATATCGGCGTATCGTTGGTACAAAGTGCGGCGTTCAATAAACAAGTCGGCGAAGCTCTGGTCTGGTCTGCGCGCAATACCGCGCTCGGTAAAGTTCTTCACTCGCATTTCCAGTTGCTCTAAGGTGACATCGAGAAAGACTACAACGGCACTTGCCTTTAAACGCGCCATNCCCAGCTCTGAATACACTGCACTGCCGCCGGTAGAGACAACTTTGCAGGCGATATCCTCGTTAAGTAACACCTGTTCTTCATAATCACGCAACACCAGATAACCAGACTGGTCGCTAATCTGCTGTAAGGTCAGATTGTGCTGGACCTGAATACTGATATCAGTATCAAGGAAATCCAAGCCTAACGCTTTGGCCAATAGAATACCGATGGTGCTTTTTCCAGCGCCAGGCATTCCAATAAGTACCACGCTCTGCTTATTAATGCTTATCTCCTTCATTTGATCACCGATATTAGTGTATAAGGGGTGCGGCCAAACTCTATTATGCCTGAAAATAGATGAATTCATGCCACAGTCTGTATAATTACCAGCTCACTTTTACAAGATAACAGATATGTCTCATTTTCAGCGCATTGGATTACTTGCCAGCCTAGATGTACCNGAGGTTGTCGAGTCATTACACAAGTTGGAATCATTTCTTAAGGCGCAGGGCCGTGANGTGATTTATGAGCAACAAGCCGCGTCATTGGTNNANTGGNCACCTGATANCACANTGCCCATAGAGGCNTTCTCNGNCANNGTTGATTTGGGNATTGTGGTGGGNGGAGANGGCAGTATGCTCGGNGCCTGTCGACAAATGGCNGACTGCGGCATCCCNNTGTTGGGNATTAACCGCGGCCGTNTNGGGTTTCTCACNGATATCTCCCCNGATGAGATTGANCANCGNGTATGGCCAGTGCTNCAGGGGCAGTATAAACAGACNAANCGTTTTCTNTTGGAAACATCGGTTACTCGCAATGGCGTGGAAATAGGCAAGGGCACCGCGGTTAATGATATTGTCCTGCATCCGGGCATGTCTGTGCGCATGATGACTTTTGAACTCTATGTCGATGGCGAGTTTGTCTACAGCCAGCGATCTGATGGTTTGATTGTGGCGACACCCACAGGGTCGACGGCTTATGCACTATCGGCGGGCGGGCCGCTGCTATTTCCGGAGCTTGACGCTATGGTAGTGGTACCCCTAAATCCACATACGTTAAGCAGTCGACCAATTGTTTTACATGGCGATGCCCAGATTGAAGTTAGGGTAAGTTCAAGAAATGAATTACACCCGCTGATCACCTGTGACGGTCATAATGATGTAAGCACCGAGCCGGGCGATATCATTAGTATTAAAAAACACCCCAATGATATTTTGTTGATTCACCCCAAGGATAATAATTTCTATCAGGTGTGTCGCTCCAAACTGGGCTGGGGTAGCCGTTTGGGCGTAAAAAAGGATGCTGATAAGGAAACCTAAGCATTATGGCGCAAGATTTTAATTGGCGGGCTGCGGCTAAGCGCCACCCTGTGGTATCAATGCTGGTGATTGCCAGCATTATTGGTGCTGCTATCGCCAGTATGGGAGGACCCCTGCTGAGTTCACTGCTATTTGGTGGCATATCGGAAAATCAATATTGGCGTCTGTTAACACCCATTTTTTTGCATTTTGGTTTAGTGCATTTGGCATTTAATCTGCTCTGGCTGGCTATCCTAGGATCGCGTATTGAACAACTGTTTGGCTCAATGCATCTGCTGCTATTGGTGATTGCCACAGGTGTATTCTCCAATATGATTCAAGTGGGTTGGAGCGGCTCGCCACTGTTTGGTGGCATGTCTGGTGTGATCTATGCGCTGTTAGGTTATATCTGGATTAAAGGTAGATTCGTCGCCGACCCCTCGTTACAGCTCCCTCCGGGAATTTTGGGTTTTATGCTCATCTGGTTACTGATAGGTATGTCAGGGGTATTAGAGTTGGTGCTGGGTGTTGGTGTGGCCAATGGTGCCCATGTTGGCGGCTTTGTTATCGGGCTGTTATTGGGATTAGTATTTGGTTTATTGGCGGCGGCTAAAAGGCGCTAAATGTGCTACTTAACTTAAAGGGTTTTTATGGATTTACGGCAGTTATTGGATAGCATTACACCAGAGGTATATGACAGTTTGAAGCGTGCTATTGAGATTGGTAAGTGGCCAGATGGTCGGCCCCTTGCTGAGGGTCAAAAAGAGCTCTGTATTCAAGCCGTTATTGCCTATGATGCGCGTAAACCACCAGAGCAGCGAACCGGTTATGTGCCGCCAAAAACTGATGCCTGTGAGCCGCCATCAATGGTGGATAAGCAACCACAACCGCTTAAGTGGAAGGAATAATGTCAATACAAGCCTCTGGTCATTTAGCCAAAATGGATGTGCAATTGGCCAATACAGTGCAGTACCAACTCCCCCTCGATGATCAGCGCATTGCCTTAAATGACCTTATTGGTCACAGCATCAGACTGGAATACAGGGGTGATATTCATTGTATTCACTGCGGTCGTCGATCGAAAAAAAGTTTTAGTCAGGGCTATTGTTATCCCTGTTTTACGAAATTACCACAATGTGACACCTGCATTATGAGTCCCGAAAAATGCCACTTTCATCATGGTACCTGCCGCGATCCGCAGTGGGGAGAGAAGTACTGCTTTACTGACCATTTTGTTTATTTGGCTAATAGCTCTGGGGTTAAAGTGGGTATTACACGCGGCACTCAGTTGCCAACGCGCTGGATTGATCAGGGAGCGACCCAGGGACTACCTATTTTCAGAGTGCAGACTCGCTATCAGGCCGGTTTAATTGAGGACTGTATTCGCGAACATATAGCCGATAAAACCAGCTGGCAAAAAATGCTAAAAGGCAATGCTGAAACGGCAGATCTAGCGGCGATTCGTGATGATTTATTAATCAAGTCTGAGTCGGGCTTAGAGTTGCTCGAGCAAGAGTTTGGTCTGCAGGCTCTGCAGCGCCTTTATAATGAAACCACTACCGAGATTCATTTTCCCGTCACTCGGTTTCCGGAAAAAGTAAAAAGTTTTAATCTCGATAAGGCACCTTTGGTTGAGGGAGAACTTCAAGGTATCAAAGGTCAGTACCTTATTCTTGATACAGGTGTGATCAATATCCGTAAATATACTGGCTACAATATTGAGTTTTCTGCAGAGTAATTAAGGAACGCAAACGTGAAAGATGCACTACCACAAACCGTTTATTTGCATGACTACAAGGTCTCTCCATTTTTAGTTGATACCACAGACCTAGTGTTCGATCTTGGTGATGAGCAGACTATTGTGACCAATACCATGGCGGTTAGACGCAATAGTGACAGCGATGATCAAACCGGTGCATTTGAGCTTAATAGCAAAGGTGAAATTGAGCTACTCTGGGTAGAAGTGGATGGACAGCGTTTGCAACAGAGTGCTTACACCTTGACCAATAACCTATTACAGCTGCATAACTTACCATTACAGTCACAGGTCAAAACGCAGGTAGCTATCAAGCCACAGGCTAATACCTCAATGATGGGGCTGTACCGATCTCGTACAATGTATTGTACGCAGTGCGAAGCTGAGGGCTTTCGGCGCATTACTTATTACCCAGACCGACCCGATATTATGTCGGTATTTACCGTGCAAATTATTGCCGATAAAGCGGCGTATCCAGTGTTACTGTCTAATGGCAATGCTATCGCGCGTGGTGATCTTGATAAGGGTCGCCACTTTGTTACTTGGCATGACCCCTTTAAAAAGCCATCGCACCTATTTGCTTTAGTTGCGGGAACGCTGGAGGTAGTCGAGGATAGCTTTACCACCATGTCCGGTCGACAGATTCCATTGCAGATCTTTGTTGAAGAAAAAGATCTGGATAAATGTGATCACGCCATGCTGTCACTTAAAAATGCCATGCGTTGGGATGAACAAGTTTATGGTCGTGAATATGATTTAGATATCTTTATGATCGTCGCGGTAGATGATTTCAATATGGGTGCTATGGAAAATAAAGGGCTGAATATTTTTAATACTTCCGCCGTATTAGCCAATCCCAAAACCACAACTGATGCCGCCTTTCAAAGGGTTGAGGGCATTGTTGCTCATGAGTATTTTCACAACTGGTCAGGTAATAGAGTTAACTTGCGCGACTGGTTNCAACTCAGTNTAAAAGAGGGNTTNACNGTNTACCGCGATGCNCAGTTTTCNGCGGATATGAATTCNGCCACGGTCAAGCGTATTGAAGATGTTAATTATTTGCGCACCTATCAGTTTACTGAAGATGGTGGNCCAATGGCTCANNCGGTGCAGCCTGACGCCTATATGGAAATNAATAATTTTTATACCTTAACTGTGTACGAGAAAGGTGCAGAGATTATTGGTATGTACCATACATTGTTAGGACAGGNGCTTTATCGCNAAGCAACCGATCTGTATTTTGATCGACATGATGGCCAAGCGGTGACTATCGAAGAGTTTGTTAAGGCCATGGAAGATGTTAGTGGCCGCGACCTTACGCAATTTCGTCGTTGGTATAAGCAGGCGGGTACCCCAANCCTAAGCGTGCATGCCGAATACGATTCTCGGGCCAAAACCTATCGATTGGAGTTCATCCAGAATTGCCCCGCAACCCCAGGGCAGAAAGATAAATTGCCCTTTGTAATTCCAGTAAAACTCGGGCTGCTGGGGAAGCAGGGTGAGTTGCCAGTAAATGCCGCTGGTGATAATGAAACCGTTGTCGAGCTAACACAAGCCAAGCAGCAGGTGGTGTTTGAGAATATTGATGAAGAGCCCATACCNTCGCTGTTAAGAGGTTTCTCTGCACCGGTGAAGTTGGATTACAACTACAGTCCAGACCAGCTAGCATTTTTGATGGCCCACGACACGGATGGCTTTAACCGTTGGGATGCCTGTCAGACATTGTCCTTTATGGTGTTGCAGCAGCTAACCGATGACGCTATTGCCCAACGGCCTATGACTATGGACTCTCAGCTTATTGAGGCGTTTAAAATATTAATTGAGGATCAACAGTTAGATCCCGCCATGGTGCAACTGATGTTGCAACTTCCCAGTGAAGCACAGCTCCACGAACGGGCAACCGAAATACAGGCGCAGGCGATATATCAGGCGCGTCACTTTGCACGACAGGCCATTGCACAAGCGCTTCAAGAGCAGTTGCTTGCGGTCTATAACCGCCACAATATTCAACAGACCTATGCGCCAGTGGCTGAGCAAATCGGTCGTCGGGCACTAAAAAATGCCGCGTTAAGCTATCTTATGCTAATCGACAATATTGGCCCTGAGTTGGCTTGGCAACAGTTTCAGTCGGCTGACAATATGACTGATCAGGCCGCGGCATTGTCAGCACTGGTAAATTGCCCAGCGGCTGTGGAGTACGCGGCAGAGGCATTGCAACTGTTTGAGCGACAGTATCAGGATGAAGCCTTGGTAATGAATCTATGGTTTCAGATACAGGCGACCAATAGTCAGAGTAATGGCTTGCCAAGAGTGCAGAGCCTCATGCAGCATTCGGCATTTAATATGACCAACCCCAATAAAATACGCAGCCTGATTGGCGCATTTTGTTCAGCTAATTTAGTTAACTTCCATAACATCGATGGTTCTGGCTACGAGTTCTTACAGCAGCAAATATGCGCACTCAATTCAGTTAACCCGCAGGTTGCCGCACGGTTAGTTACACCATTAACAAGATGGAAAAAGTTTGCACAACCTAATCGGCAACTGATGCGTGATGCGCTTGAGGCAATTGCTCAACAGCCAAATTTGGTCAAAGATATTCAGGAAATTATTTCGAAATCTCTGTGATCAAGCTNTTNGCTTAATTGGNGTTTTTNAAAAGCGTTCATTATTNCTCTAACTCAAAAATTCTGGCTAACGATATTTTGAGNAACAATGGCGCCTTGGTGCTGGANGACGATACTTGCTAACTGATGTCCTANTGCCGCACATGCTTTAGGNCAGTTTTCTCCTTGCAAGCGTNGTGCTAAATAGCCCGCACTAAAAGAGTCTCCGGCTGCTGTTGTGTCGACAATCTGATCNGNGGGTATAGTTACNGNNTCAACAGTNTATGTTGTCGTAGCTGTTTTAATTANNCANGGNTGTGCGCCACGTTTAAGTATTATTTCGGCTATATCAAAGACTTTGCATCGAGAAAAAACATGCTCGGGACTATTGTCACCCCATAATTCACATTCATCATCATAAGTTAGAAATGCGATATCGGTCATTGCGAGTATCTTTTGATACCAATAATGAGCCTGATCTACATTGTCCCAGAGCACAGGGCGATAGTTACTGTCAAAACAAATCTTAGTGCCCTGAGTTTTGGCGTGAGNTAATAGATCAATTAATTTTTGTCGATCAGGATCTGACAGAATTGCTAGGGAAATACCGGAGCAATAGAGATAGNCCATGTTCACAAGGGAATGTAGTTCATGGTTATANTCATGGCCACTAAATAAATATCGAGCAGCAGATTGATCNCGCCAATACTGAAAAGAGCGCTCACCGGCGCTATCTNTGTTTATATAGTATAAGCCCGGTTGTCTTCCAGAAAGNCGTCGAATTTTGTCACATCTAATNCCTTCACTTTGGAAATAATCAATCATTGCATTACTAAAATTATCGACACCTAGAGCGGTTACAAAATGNATTTGATGTTGGTTTNGTGGTAGCAGTCTAGCTAGATAGACTGCGGTATTTAGACTGTCCCCAGCAAAGCTCTGACATATGTTCGCTTTAACATCTGATCTCAATTCAACCATGCATTCACCGATAAAAGCGATGCTGGGTAATGACTCAGTAGACATTGTTATTTTCTTGAGATAATTGCACGATATTTTTTATAGATGTCGCCATCAATGCCTCACCTCTATGAAAACGGTATGATAGCCAGTTGCCTTTCCATCAGTGACATTGAGGCGTAACCGATAGGTTCCCGGGTGCTCAAAAAACACCTCTGTTTTAAGGTCATTTGGGCTAGAGAATCTGACATTAGTTTCATCACCAAAGGGATAATATAGGTTATTACCCTCGGCATCTTCTCCCATAGAGACTGCTTCTGCNNTCGCTGATACCGCCTGCCATTGAAANGTNATAGGGTCATTGTCTATATCGATTGCATCACCTGACAGTAAGATACTGTTGCCCTGTGCTAGGCTGATACTTTGCTCCTCTCCAGCGTATACNTCTGGTGGTATGTTGGCTGACTGCGGGATAAGCGTNGACTCCTTAGCACCATCAACCAAGGCTTTGAGNGGTTGATTGTCAACAGTCATATTGCGGAAAAACATAGTTTTGTTATCAATAAATCTGATCGTATTAGGCTTTTCTCCTGCACCCAAATGTACATTATCTAATACAAAATCTTTAAGAGGGACTTCATCTGTTCCATCTAAAATTACTGGATATATAGATGTACCGCCAATGATATTTTCCAGTCTAATATCTTTAAATTCTGGGTTTCGGTTATAGCTCACTCCAGTGCTGTCATAATTTGTTGTTACTTCAATCATTGCCAGTTTACGTCGATTTTCGGGGACATCTGCAAGGTCACCAAACGTCAGATTACGTATTCTAATATGTTCAAAATGACTTCCTCTATTCTTATTGGCTTTAAAATAAAAGCCTTTGCGTAAATCTGTTCCTACCGAATTTTCTACAAATACATTGCGCACTCCGCCAGATGCCTCACTACCTAGTGCTATCGTATCATCCGCNAAGAATCGCACGTTTTGNACAACAATGTTTTTACTTGGGATCATTTTCTGCAATCCCTCTAAATCGCGACCGGATTTAATAGAGATGCAATCGTCCCCAGTTGCGAAATCAACATTATGGATATAAACATCTTCACTGGATTCAATATCAATGCCGTCATTGTTTTTATTTAAAGAGCGCATCGCCATATTGCGGACGGTGATATTTTTTGACATATAAAAGTGATTTACCCAGAAAGGGGAGTCAATAATATTAACTCCCTCTAGAAGAATATTTTCACTACCATAAAAAAGAATAAATGCAGTACGCAGATTTCCAGAGCGATCAAATTTGCGCTGATGCAATGGCACATTTTGATTATTCATATCTCGAACAGTTTTTTCCCAGTTGCCCTTAGGTGATCCTGGAACACGTTTAAGATCCTCCTGTGATGCTTTATCTACCCAGGTTGACCAGCTATTTGCCGCTTGCCCATTAAGCGTTCCNTTNCCNGTGATAGCGACATTTTTCTTTTGGTACACGTAGATAAGAGGGGAAAANCTGTAGACATCGGTGCCTTCATANCGGGTNAGCACTTGAGGAAGATANTTTTCATAGTTACTACTGAAGAGAAGTTCNGAGCCCTCCTGCAAGTGTAAGTTGACATTGCTTTCCAAATTAAGAGGACCATCAATAAAGTACTGGCCTTTGGGGATGCTCACTACACCTCCGCCAAAGCGGGACACGTCAATAATCGCATTTTGAATAGCTTGTCGCGCATCACTGGATCCGTCGTTCTCCGCGTTATATGGACTATCTGTGACATTCAATGTTCGGTTTGGAAAACTCGGAACCTGAATACGTGACAAGATGACTGGNACCTGAGCCCATGACCCTCGGTAGTTAGNGTCTNTGGTAATTGAGCTTNCTTNGNNGTNTTCNAANGNTTGATCTGAGCAGCCCAGTAACATCAATNTGAATACNATTATNGNTATAACGTTGGAATCAGGCCGATGTTGCATAACTTTTCCTTGCAGGTTATTAANTGAGTGATCTGGAAATTATCCTGTTAATACTATATTGAGATTTACCGTCAATGCTGNCCCTAATTATCTGAAGATTTTGTAGCAGCGCGAATCAGCACGATCTAGTGTTTTATACCTAGTCATTATCTTCGATACGATAGGCTTTCTTAGGGAGGTTATAGGTGAGATCCTTGGCCACCTGTAGAGCATCGTCTTCAGTTAACCGATGTTCTGCCACCAAACGCGCTAGATATGAGCAGTCGATGCGGCGAGACATGTCGTGTCGTGCAGGAATGCTGAGAAGCGCCCTGGTATCGTCATTAAAGCCGACAGTGTTNTAGAAACCGGCTGTTTCTGTCGTTTGTTCACGAAACCTTAATATTCCTTCAGGGCTATCATTGAACCACCATGCGGGGCCTAGCCGCAGGCAAGGGTAATGCCCAGCTAGGGGTGCTAGTTCACGCGCGTAATTGGTTTCATCGAGAGTGAACAGTATGATGCTTAATTCGGAGTTATTACCAAAACAGTCCAGTAGGGGCTTGAGCGCACTGGAAAATTCGATGGGTTGAGGAATATCCGCACCCTTATCGCCACCATACCGTTCAAATAACCAAGTGTTATGATTACGGAAAGAGCCAGGATGAATTTGCATAACCAGTTTATCATCTAAGCTCATTCGCGCCATTTCCGTGAGCATTTGAGCGCGGAATAATTCAGCATCACCGGGGGCCAATTGGCCGGAGACAACTCGACTAAACAGTTTTTCACATTCGATATTGCTCAAATTTGCGGTTCTAGCAGTGGCATGGCCATGGTCTGTACTGGTAGCGCCCATGGCAATAAAATCAGCTCGTCTATTGCGATGTGCTTGAAGATAACCTTGCCACGAATAAGTATTCTCACCCGTAATCTCACCAAAAAGGGCTAGCGAATCAGTGAATCTGGCATGTTCTGGATCAATTACCGAGTCTGGGCGATAGGTCGTCACGACGCGCCCATTCCAGTCACTATCTCTCAATATCTTGTGATATTTCAATGAATCGACAGCGGATTCGGTGGTAGCTAAGAACTCGATATTAAATCGATCAAAAATCTGTCGAGGACGGAATTCCTCCTGCTGGAGTTGCTCCGAAATGCTATCAAAGTATTTATCTGCTGTGACTTCAGTCAATACCTCAGATTGATTGAACACGTCAGTAAAAATTTGGTTTAGCCAAATACCAGATGGCGTTCCTCGAAAAAGGAAGTAGTTTTTTGCGAATAATCTCCATGCACTTCGAGAGTCATTAACGGGTTCGGTAGGTCTACCGATACCCTTGGCCTTGATACCTAGTTCGGCAAGGCGCACTCCCTGGCTGTAAAGCATCCGAATCAGATAGTGATCTGGGGTAACTAAAAGATCATGCGGGTTAGTGAAATTTTGGTTTTCAGCAAACCATGATGGGTCAGTGTGTCCATGAGGGCTGATGATGGGCAGATCCCTGACTTCCTGATATAGCCGAAGTGCTACTGGACGAACGTTTGGGTCCACGGGCAGCAATCTTTCGGGATGGTTATTAATGGTGAGTGCCATTATAAGTATCTCTGCTTACAGTCTAAAAAAATCTTAGGTTGCCATTAAGTTGTGTAATGATACCGGTGTCAATTTGTATTGTCAATTATTTGAACTTGGATTCACTTATTTACTATTGTGCGGTGGTGCAGTGGTCTCTCGTTGTATCAATGTAGGTAGTAATTCTGAATTTACTGATTTAGCCATATCAAAATTATTGTTGCATAGTGCCAGTAATTTCTGTGTTGCAAGTTTGCCCATCTCTTTGACCTGTAAATTTACAGTCGTCAAGGCTGGCCATACTTTCGAGGCTTGAGGGTTATCATCAAAACCAATAATTGTTAATTCGCTGGGAATTTTAATGCCCATTTTTTGGGCCGTTACCATGACACCAATGGCCATCTCATCATTACTGGCAAAGATAGCGGTAGGTGGATTATCTGACTTTAATAATTGGGCTGCACAGTCAACACCAGATTGAAAGGTATTGGCACCGGTAGCAATATGGTGGGATGCTAATTGAATACCGTTTTCCTCTAGCGTATGACGAAATGCCTCATGGCGTTCAGCTGCAGATTTAGAGTTGGTGGGGCCTTTGATAAAACCGATGTCCTTATGACCAAGCGATATCAAATGATCAGCAATATTGGTGACAGCCTCACGATCATTAAAATGAATCATATGAGCAATATCGTCAGCGACGACAGAAACTAACCGGACATAATGACATTGAATCGCCTTAAGTTTGGCGATTAATTCATCGGACTCAGAAATCGGTGGGAGTAAAATAACCCCATCAATTTTTGTGCGTCTAATAAAGTTAATAATCTCATCGTGTAGACTAGCTTGAGTCGCATCACATGGATGAACTACCAGCTCATAGCCATTGGGCCGGCATTGACTCAGTGCACCGTACATTGCTTCGGTTATGAAAGATGCATTGGGGTTGTCATATATCATTGCNAGNAGAAATGAGCGGCTGAATGCTAAGCCTCTTGCTTGNGGGTTTGGTGAATANTCTAAGTCCTNAATAACCTTTTTNACCTTACTCAGNGTCTTGGCGCCTACATTGGGTTCATTGTTGATCACTCTGGAAACGGTTTTCTTTGATACACCTGCGAGTCGAGCAACATCACTGATTGTTGCTTTTTTACCAATAGCTGGTTTTTCGCTAATCTGTTCTTGCGTAGGGTTCATACTAGGCCGCCTCTCTAGGTGCTCTGTCAGACCTTTCTATACGCAATAAGTTTAACATATTAGGATTCAAAAAAGCCTTGCTCTGTTGACGCTACCATAACAAGTCGATGAATATTTGGTCTGTGATATCGAGTTGAAAAAAATTTTTTAAATTTAAATTGGTTTGAAAATTGAATAAATAGCGTCACATAAGACTATTGTTTTTTTACACCATAACCTATATCGTCGGTCCATAATGATATCGGTGTCATTTTTCATGGGGACTTTGATGCTTTTCTGAGTCATTAGACAGGCACTGATTTTCGCTAGTCCAAATTGTTTATGGTTTTGGACCAGTGGTTGGGCTTAGATCCTGGGTCGGGCCACCTTTTGATGTGATTGCTAGGAGAGGTTTATGACCAAAAATATAACCCAACAGTCCGTTTTTTACCTGTGGTTATGCTGCATGCTAGTGTCCTGTAGCTCAGATAAACCCTCCAATCAACCAAGTGTTTCTTCAGGTTGGCAGACCATTTTTGATGGCTCTACGCTTGAAGGCTGGTCTCAGCAAGGCGGTACAGCAGAGTATCATGTTGAAAAGGGCGTCATTGTAGGAACGGCCAAAACAGGCGACTCAAACAGTTTTCTAGTCAGTCACCAACAATACAATGATTTTATTCTTGAATTTGAGGTAAAAGTTGATCCTCAGTTAAATTCTGGAGTGCAATTTCGAAGTCAAAAGCGAGAACAAGACGGCAGTGTTTACGGTTATCAATTTGAAATCGATGGCAGCGCTCGCGCATGGACTGGGGGTATCTATGACGAGGCTAGAAGGGGCTGGTTATATAATCTATCACGTAATGATGAGGCGCGTGCCGCATTTAGGTCGTCGCGCTGGAATCATATGCGAGTCGAGGCCATAGGGTCGTCGATCCGTTCTTGGGTAAATGGTGTACCAGCAGCAGACTTGATTGATGATGCAACTAGAGAGGGTCTTATTGGCCTTCAAGTGCACTTAATTGGCGATGATATAGATAAAGAGGGGCTGCAAGTCCGTTGGAGAAATATCCGGATTAAAAGCGGAGATTTAAGCGGATCAAAAACACCGCAAAATAATGCGATCGAGCAATTCAGTTTTTTAATCAACCAGTTAACCCCGCGTGAAATTAGTGATGGGTGGGAACTGCTTTGGGATGGTAGAACTTCACAGGGTTGGAGAGGTGCAAGAAAAACTGGATTCCCTGACAAAGGTTGGTCAATAGAAAATGGTGTACTGAGTGTTTTGTCTTCTGGCGGCGGGGAAGCACGTAATGGTGGCGATATTATAACCACCAGAGAATTTAGTAACTTTGAATTAGAAATAGATTTTAGAATTACACCGGGAGCTAATAGTGGTATTAAATACTTTGTAGACCCATATTTACTCAAAGGTAAGGGTTCTGCTATCGGCTTAGAGTTTCAAATTTTAGATGATGAACGGCACCCAGATGCAAAAAAAGGTGTCTCTGGAAACAGAACGGTGGGTTCATTATATGACTTAATCACGGCGGTTAATCAGACTGAGGAAGGTAATCGGATTAAACGTGTAAATCCTCCTGGACAATGGAATCGAGCACGTATCGTGGTCCGAGGCAATGATGTTGAGCACTGGTTAAATAATATTCTGGTAGTCAGATATAACCGCGGAACACAGATATTTAGGTCTCTGGTTGCCTATAGTAAGTATGCCAAATGGCCAAATTTTGGAGAATGGGAAAAGGGGCCTATCCTACTTCAAGATCACGGTGATCTAGTTTCTTTTCGATCGATCAAGATCAAAGATTTGTCCTTTAAAGAGGAGCTATAGTATGTCAATCAATCGTCGAAATTTTATTGGGTATTCGGTTGCAGGGCTAGGTTCACTGGCTTTCTCTGCGAAAAGTTATAGTCGTATTGTAGGGGCCAATGAACGAATCAATATTGGTTTTATGGGCACTCAAAGCCGCGGAGCGGGTCTGCTTGGATCGTTCGCAAGAATGGCAGGGGTCAATTTGACACATAACTGTGATGTTGACAGCCGCGTGTTAAAAAGGACTCACAATGCGATTATCCAAGCAGGATTTGATGCGCCCAAATCAGATAAAGATATACGCAAAATTTTAGAGGATCCCTTATTAGATGCACTGGTAATTGCTGCGCCAGATCATTGGCATGCTACTGCTGGTATGATGGCGTTAGAGGCCGGCAAGCATGTCTATGTTGAAAAGCCCCTCAGTCATAATCCTCATGAGGGAGAGATATTTGTTTCTGCACAGAAAAAATATAACAAAATAGTTCAGATGGGTAACCAGCAACGCTCGTCTGATGAGAGCATCGAGCTTGTAGGGCTGATTCGGCAAGGTCTTTTGGGTAATGTTTATCGAGCTGAGACTTGGTATGGTAACAATCGCGGCTCTATCGGTAATGGTAAAGTATCAGCACTGCCTGATTGGCTAGATTGGTCGCTTTGGCAAGGCCCTGCGCCTAGACGCCCTTATCGAGATAATTATGTCCACTACAATTGGCATTGGTTTTGGCACTGGGGTACAGGTGAGATATGCAACAACGCTGCTCATGAACTTGATATTGCACGTTGGGCAATGGCACTCGATTTCCCACAAAAAGTATCAGTCACCGCGGGGCGAAATTTCCACCAGAGCGATGATTGGGAAATGTATGACACCATGGAGGTTCGCTATGATTTTCCTAATGGTAAAACCATTGAGTGGGTGGGTAATAGCTGCAATAAAGTCAATCGATTTGGTCGTGGCAGAGGTACGTTATTACTAGGTACTGAGGGATATGCGATCGTTGATCGCGCTGGCTATGAGGTTTACGCCACTGATGGTGCCTTGATACGGCAGAGACAGGTACAGAATCGTGCGGTGAAGACAAATGATCTTGTCGGCGCAGGTGCTTTGACTGAGGCTCATGTGAAAAATTTTCTCGAGACCATTACAGGTGTTACTAAGCGGCAGCATTCACCGATAAGCGATGGACATACAAGCACCTTACTTTGTCACCTTGGCAACATTGCTTATCGCGTTGGTGAAGATATCTATTGCGATCCAACCAATGGCAGGGTTAGGGGTAAAAAGGCGAATCAGTTTTGGCAACGTGAGTTCCAAAATGGATGGAATCTGTCCATTTAGCTATATCCAGTCTCCAAAGCTATCCGGCAGAAATAGTCGTGGCGTTGACTTAAACTGATATTGCTTTGACCCGTTTCCATTGGCTAATTGATCTTACCTGTGCTGACAAATTGTGGTGCAGGCATTTGGGGTAAAAGAGATTTGATTGAAACAGTCGAAAAAAAATCGTATCGGATTATCTTGGGTTTTAGCTCAGTTTCTTTGGCGGTTCACCTAGCAATATCTGTTGTTGTCATAGGATTTTCTGCTATTTCCTCTGCTTTAGATACGAATCATTTACAGTTTCAAAAGCCAAACATAGTGGTGATTTTAGCTGATGATTTGGGATGGTCTGATATTGCCCCTTATGGTGGGGAGATTCAAACACCCAATCTGCAGAAACTTGCTAGCAACGGACTTAGGTTTACCCAATTTCATAATGCAAGCAAGTGTCACACCTCCCGAGCCTCCTTATTGACAGGGCTTTACGCCCAACAAGTTGGAATGAGTAAGTCGAAAGCTTATCTTCAGAACTCGGTTACGCTTGCTGAAGTACTCAAGTCTGCCGGTTACAGGACACTTATGGCCGGCAAGCATCATGGGTTAGATAACCCCTATGATCGTGGATTTGATCGCTATTTTGGTTTGCGGGATGGCGCAACAAATCATTTTAATCCTGGATATCGGAGGCCTGACGAGCCTGCACCAGCGCAGAAACGGCNGGGTCAACGCAATTGGTGNATCGACAGTAAATGCCTCCAACCTTACACGCCGGTAAATCCAATGTTTTACAGCACGGATGCCTACACTGACAAGGCATTGGAGTATCTCGTCGAGTACAATGACGAAAGTAANCCATTTTTTCTTTATCTGTCTTATCAAGCACCCCATGATCCACTTCAGGCATGGCCTGAGGATATAGCCAAATATCGCGGTCGCTACAAAGAGGCTGGTTACAGGGCTACCATTCAAAAAAGGTATAAAAGTCAGGCGGCAATAGGATTGATTGATGATTCCTATCAGTTGTCTAAACCTACTCATAATGATTGGAATCGTTTATCTCCTGAAGAGCAGGATATAGAGGATCAAAAAATGGCTGTTTATGCAGCGATGATTGATCGAATGGATCAGAATATTGGTCGTCTACTTCAGCAACTAACAAAGTCAGGCAAACTGGATAACACAGTGATTTTTTTCGCTTCCGACAATGGNAGTTCNGCGGAGGTTGTAGAGCTNGGCGAGGGGGCTATAGGCNCGATTAACAGGTGGACATCTCTTGGGCCTAGTTGGGCCAATGTAAGCAATACACCNTTTAGATATTTCAAAGGGCACAGCTATCAAGGTGGCATTGTTACGCCGCTAATAGTCCATTGGCCAAGGGTGATTACTGATGGCGGTGGTATTAGTGACTTTGTCGGCCATTTTATCGACATCATGCCGACTGTGTTAGATATTGCAGAAACTACNTATCCCAAGTTTCAAAANGACCAAGTAATTCCAGCATATCAGGGACAAAGCTTAGTGCCGATATTCAGGGGTATAGATCTTGATCGCGCCAGCCCTCTATTTTGGGAATATCGACTGGGCAAGGCACTTCGCAGTGGTAATTGGAAAATTGTTGCTTCAAGTGCAGAAGGCATTGGTGGAGATGGTCGCTGGGAGCTTTATGATATGTCAGTCGACAAGACCGAAACTAATAACTTGGCTGATGCAATGCCTCATTTAGTCACTGAATTGGCAGCACTCTATGACGCATGGCGTGCGGACCTGCCAGTTAATATTGCGTCAAATCCCTAGTCTTTTGTTTAGTAAGCAATAGAGTGGCTACGGATGATTTATAGGCGCGAAGTTAACAATTAAGGTAATGATGAGGTCAACAATGCAAAACGATCTAGAAAAATCGANAACGATCTATTTGANTGAGTGCTTCNTATGACGGTTCGGCTAGGAATTATTGGTCTCGGTAATATTGGTTTACAACATATCAAAAATATTAAATCTGGCGCCATTCAGGGTTGTAATATTACTGCACTNTGTGCCCGNAGTGCGAGCTCCCTGGCTGAAGAATTAAACGTCCCACAGTACTCAAATTACCAAGAATTAATTGATGCTGATAGTTGTGATGCTGTGATTGTAGCGACACCCACATGTTCCCATCTTGAANTTGGTTGCCACGCNCTTAGCAGGGGTTTGCATGTATTGATGGAGAAACCAATCGGACTTTGCGTCGCTGAAGGCGAGCAGATGCTTGAATTGGTTAAGTCTGGTCAAGTGTTTGGCTTAATGTTAAATCAACGCGCGGATCCTGTCTTCAGCACAATAAAAGACAAGATACACCAAAATCATCTTGGCGATCTGCAGCGAATTAGTTGGACTATGACCAATTGGTTTAGGCCCGAAATATACTTTCAGGCCAGTGATTGGCGTGCCACCTGGGCGGGTGAGGGTGGAGGTTTACTGATCAACCAGTGCATTCATAACCTAGACATATTGCAATGGACTTGTGGTATGCCAAAGTCTATTCAAGGATTTTGTGGATTTGGTAAGTATCATAATATCGAGGTCGAAGACGAGGCTACCGCCTTTTTTCAATACGATAATGGGGCTACAGGTATTTTTATCGGCTCGACTGGAGAAGCGCCGGGAGTAAATCGTTTTGATATCGTTGGCGACCGAGGGATGCTTAGTTATGATGGCAAGACGCTAGTGCATTTTGAAAATGCTCCCTCGGCTTCGCAATTTAGCCAGACCAGCTCAGAGATGTTTGGACAACCTAACGTCAGCAGCACCGACTTATCGCCCTGTTCGTNGGTCAATCAGCATGCCGTAATTANGCANAATTTTATCAATGCCATTACCAGCGATGAAAGTTTGATAGCGCCTGCAGAGGAAGGGTTGAAATCATTGGCCATTGCCAATGCGATTCTACTGTCGGCATGGGACGGTGAATTGATAGAGATGCCGCTTGATAGTGCCAGGTTCCACAGGGCGCTTGATCAACGTCGAGGCCAAAGTCGATTGCGTCAGCCCTCCACTGCAGAAGTTAAGGTCGACATGGGGAAATCATATCGATGAAAGAATTGCACCTATTAGAAGTTGCAGCAACCAAGCCTTTGTTGTTACGGCTGCCAATTTATCTTCGCCTAAGCGGACCCGGATGGTTGCAGGGTGCGATGACCCTAGGAGGCGGTAGTGCTGTGACCTCGCTGATGATCGGGGCTGTTTATGGTTATGAGTTACTGTGGTTACAACCTTTAGCTATGCTTATAGGTTGTATTATGTTGTTTGCATTGTCCCATCAAACGCTCAGTACAGGTGAGGAACCTTATCAAGCTGTGCGCAAGCACGTGCATCCTTGGTTGGCGTGGGCGTGGGCATGGGCAGCTTTGGTATCGAGTGTAATATGGGGTTTTTCTCACTATCCTCTGGGCGCAGGTATGCTAGAGGAGATTATAAACATTAGTCTTAATTTCAGTCTTATAGAAGAGGGTGGTCTAGAACGAGAATTGTATCTATTCCTGTTGGGTCTTTTAATTTGGGCAGTCTGCGCTTATATGGCCTGGAATTATGGTGAGGGTGGACGGACTGTAGTCGTGTTTGAGCGCTGTATAAAATTTCTTAGCGGTATGATCATTATCAGCTTTGCATGGCTTGTGATTTCTGCCGCGATAAATGGGCAGATCGATTGGTCTTCTATAATGGCCGGTTATATTCCGCGATCCTTACCTTCTGACGGAGCTGGTATGGCCACCATTATGGCAGCCCTGGGCACTGCTGTAGGCATCAATATGACATTTGTTTATGGCTATACATTATTGCACCGACAGTGGGGTCCTGAGCACCGAGAATTAGCTCGGTTTGATATTGTCCTAGGCTTGGTGCTTCCCTATATTGTGATTACCAGCTTAATTTCAATCGCAGCTGCCGGTGCTTTGTATGACAGCGAGTTAAATTTCGTCGGCAAACTGCAGCCAGTACAAGCAGGAGCAATGTTTGTTGATGCTGGGCTGGGTGAAATTGTCGGTAAATTAATCTTCTTTATTGGTGTGCTAGGAATGGTGGTGGGCTCATTAGTGATGCATATGCTTTGTTGTGGCGTTGCGGCGGCAGCTATCTATGGATGGAGCCATGATTCGCCTAATTATAGGTTGGCATTACTGATACCAACGCCTGCAGTTCTTGGTGTCTTCGTCTGGTCTAGTATAGGTACCTATGTGGTGATACCTGTAGCTGCAATATGCGGTGCATTATTACCAATAGCCTATGTAGGGTGGTTGATTCTAAATAATAATAGTGATTATTTGCAGGGTGATCGACCGGTTGGTGCTAGAGCCTTATTTTATAATATATGTATGGGACTCTGTATCACAGTGGTGATATTAAGCTTCACTTACTCTGCTGGCTTAAAGATGGGCTTGGTCTAGAGTCGTTATGGAATCTATTAGAGATGGAGCCAACTATGCTCCCACTACAGAGGTAGAACCTGTTGTAGACCCCGGCCAGTTCCAGTATGCGGCGGCCTTTCTTGATCACGGCCATATTATCGGCCAGTGCAATGGATTGTGTGATGCCGGCGCCACTCTAAAATGGGTTTATGACCCTGATCCTGAACGCGTCAAGAAATTTTGTTCAAAATTTCCTTCAGTTCGAGTTGCTGAAAGGTTTGAACAAATTCTACAGGATCCATCGATTAAGCTAGTAGCCTGTGCAGCTATCCCTAATCGGCGGGCAGCCATCGGTTGTCAAGTGATGTCGTCAGGCAAACATTACTTTACCGATAAATCACCATTTACAGCTATTGAGCAACTGAATGAAGTAAAGCATGTGATTGCGTCCACTGGCCGTAAGTATATGGTTTATTATGCGGAACGACTCCATAACGATGCTGCATGGATCGCTGGAGAGCTGATTGTCGATGGAGCTGTCGGTCGGGTAATACAAGTATTGAATCTCGCGCCCCATCGATTAGCTAAAGAGACACGCCCTGATTGGTTTATGGATAAGGCTTGCTACGGCGGCATTTTGACGGATATTGGTTCGCATCAAGTGGAGCAATTTCTCACCTATGCTGGGTGTACTGATGCATCCATCAACTTTGCTAGGGCAGAAAACTTATACCACAGTGATGTTCCGGGCTTAGAAGACTTTGGTGAGTTTTCCATGACTGGGTGTAACGGGGCTTCATTTTATGCCCGAGTGGATTGGTTTTCTCCTGATACCCTTCGTACATGGGGCGATGGTCGAACATTTATCATCGGTACTGATGGCACTATGGAGGTGCGAAAATATATTGATATTGCGCGGCAAGCACCGGCTTCAAAGCTATTTTTGGTCAACGCTCAAGGAGAGCAAGAAATAGAGTGCTTCGGCCGCAGTGGGTTTCCATTTTTTGCACAATTTATTTTGGATTGTATTAATGGTACCGAGCATGCGATGACCCAAGATCATGCTCTAAAAGCTGCTGAATTAAGCATGCGTGCTCAAGAACTAGCAGATCGTTAGTGTCATCAGCTCTGAAGGGTTTATTAGTGTGAAAATGTTTTTTTGTTCAGTAATTTTCCAGTCTCGCCATAGTGCTCAAATGAAACAGTTTTTTCAGTGTCATATTTCACTGTCAAAAATCCACCCGTGGGACCATTGTAAGGTTGCTTGATTACACCAGCTGTAGGTTTTGGCACATATTGGACTTGAAATTGACTTGTAGGGCCGCTACAAAACTCATGGACCTTATCCTTATAGATGGAGTGATATTGCCAATGTCGATCTCCACAGACTAAAAATGTATTTTCAACGAGGTTGTTTTCGATCATCCAGTCCATAAAACTCCTGCCTTCAATCATAAAACCATTGACATTGGCATGGTTATCTCGCTTATGAGGTTTATCAGGGCCAATTAAGGGTGAGGGGCTTACAATAATCCGAAAATCAGCATCACTAGACAAAAGCGTTTGTTTTAGCCAAGCTGTTTGCTGTTTTCCCCAAATGGACTTTTGTGGGCTATCGGGTTCCTTGTTGGCTGAGCGATAGTCCCGTCCTTCAAGCAACCAAATTTGTATGCCTTTTCCCCAGCGAAATGATCGATAAGGTAGGTCGCTACTGGGAAACACCTGCTTAAAAACCTCAATGCCTTCTTCATGAGTTAGCCATGTTTTATCCGATCGATCTAGATTGTTATTGAGACCATTTGGGCCCCACACATAATTCTTGGTATTGATCTCCACGTTTGAATAAGGGTCGGCATCATTGTAGCGATAGTCATGATCATCTTTCATAAAATAGGCAGAGGTATTGGCAAAGTAATTAATGGTGTAGGGCGTGCCATATTCTTTTTGGTATAGCCAGAAAGCCTCTTCCTTTGATCGTACATCAAATTTATCGTAGTAGACTGTATCTCCTGCGGACACTAGGAAATCTGGATTTTGCCGTTGCATTACTGGATATACAGGTAGGCCCTGTGCAGATTGGCAGGTGGTAACTTGGAAGTTGATATTCTCTCTTTGATTTTGCGCGGGAGCAGTTTTAAAGGAAAAAATAGCGGACATATGTGATCCTTTTTCCTCTGTGTTAGCTAATTCGGCTGTATAGTAATAACGCGTATTAGCTTGAAGTTCCGTTAATTTATATTGCAAATAATAATCATTTTCTGCAGCCGATGATTGCCACGAACTGAGCTGAGCCGATTGCATATTAGGTGAGAGACTGTAATGTATTCTTGCCTTACCCAATTGACCCGGAACACTGTGATTAAGTGCTTGCCCAAGCGATTTGGTGAGACGAAGACTAATATTGGCACTTGTCGAGGTAACTTCTCCAGATTTAGCTCCCATGCCAAGCAAAGGCGTATTGGCCATAGCCGTATGGCCTGTCAGGAAAAAAGTGAGGATAATTGAAACTCGCAATATAGCGATGACGAAATGACGAGTCATTTGTTTCTCCTTATTTAGTCAAACATAATTACACATACTACGATTGGGTATTATTATATTCCGACAATACACATCTATACTTTTCGATATTGAACAACTGTTTTAACCATGTGCCTCAAATATTGTCGGTAAAACACCTGCATCAATATCAAATACTAATGTTGCCAAACCGAAGCACATAAAAGTTAGAATCAAAATAGCAATAATATTTAACAAAAGGCCGGTCCTAGCCATTTGGGGAATACTGATCAAACCGCTACCAAAAACAATTGCATTTGGGGGTGTACCAATTGGTAGCATAAAGGCACAGCTAGCAGCCAAGGCCGCTGGTAATGCCAATAAAAATGGATGTTCACCATATCCAATAGCGACGGCTACGATTACTGGGAGAAACGCTGTTAAGGTAGCAACATTACTCATAAGCTCGGATAGCAAGATAATCATGGTGACGGTAATTAGTACTAATAACCAAGATGGAATGTCATTAAAGAGAGTTAACTTAGAACCAATCCAATGTGCTACACCAAAGCTATCCATCGCCCCTGCAAGTGCCAGTCCACCTCCAAGCAGTAACAGAATGCCCCAAGGCAGGTTCTTTGTATCTCCCCATTCCAACAGAAAGATACCTTGCTTCCAATCTGCGGGAATAATAAATAGCAAAATAGCGCCAAAAATTGCTATGGAGCTATCATTGATTCGCAGATCACCGATAAAAGGTTCGATAAAGCCTTTGCCAATCCAAAGGGACACAGTCAATAGAAACACGAATAGTGTGCGTCTTTCAGCAGTCGACATGTCACCCAGTTCATTGATCTTTGCATCAACAATTTCGCTTATGCCCTGATGACCCTCTTTTTTGCAGGGGAACAGAACCGACGTTAACACCCACCAAACGATTACCAACAGAGTAAGACCTATCGGTACAGCCACCAACATCCAGTCAAGAAAGCTAATTTCCACGCCATAATTATCTTCAAAATATCCCTTAAACATGACATTGGTAGCGGTTCCTACTAATGTCATCATGCCGCCGATACTAGCACCATAAGCGAGTCCTAACATTAGTGACGATCCAAAATTGGTATCAGCCCTTGGCTCTGTTTTACTTTCACTGTTAATCAGTAGCGCAACTGAGTAAGCAATAGGTAACATCATAACTGTCGTCGCAGTATTGGTTATCCACATTGATAAAAATGCACTCGCTATCATGAAGCCGCCAACAACGCGCTTGGGTTCTGTTCCAGCGAACTTTACTGTTTTCATAGCTATTCGGAGGTGAAGGTTACAGCGCTGTATTGCCAAACCGATAACAAAGCCGCCAAAGATTAAGAAAACCACCTTGCTACCATACTGCCCCCCAACAGATGTAATGGTCCCTAAGTCTAATAGGGGGAATAACACCAAGGGTACCATTGCCGTTACCGCAATGGGGACGGCCTCGGTCATCCACCAGATAGCCATCCAAACAGCAATTGCTAGCACCAACCAGCCTTGCTGAGTCAAATCAGTTGGAGGGGGCAGCTGTATGGCGACGACAAAAGATAATAGTCCAGCGATAAGACCGATTTGCCGAATGTTTAATGCCGTTAACATTATTTAATTGACCATTTAAATGCATAATATTCAGTCGAGCCGTCTCCAATATTTCTGATGCCATGTGGAATCATCGAGCGTAAAAAGATGATTGATCCTGGACCAACTTTGTGGAGTTCTCCGTCGATATATTCCTCCACTTCACCCTGCCTNACAAGTATGATNTCTTCNTCAATATGCGTGTGTGGCAGGTGGCTTCTCATCCCCTCATTNAGNGTNGTGACATGCATTTCAAATTCTTTCAGCATCANGGTTGGTTGGCGTATAAGGTTTCTTCTCCCGCCTTTTGAGTTCTCGATAAAGTCAATATCATTCCAGTCCACTAGTAGTGTTTTTATTGGACTNTTTAAAGATTTTGGCAGNTTGATATTTGCCTCTCGCGCANNCCAAGTTAACAGGTATAAAGTAGCNACTGTTGCCNCAGNATTAGAGATAGTAACGCTATCCTCAGGCATGATTAAGCTCACACTGCCNNGACCCATAGCCTTGATTACTCCGCCATGTTTTTGAATAGTATCGCCTGATTTTATGATTACTAGTGATTCGATAGCTGCGCCATTATTATCTACAGTAAAATCATCTCCAGTGGCGATATTGACCAANGATANTCTTATAGAGGTGAAGCCGTCGCTAGCACCGTCAACTATCATTTTCGTTTTAGAGAAGTTTTGCTGATCTATTTTTATAGCATTCCAGTCAAAGACCTTAGAGTTAATTAGGTTTTCCGCCTTGATAATGCCCGGCATTAGGGTCATATAGACAAGCGCTAAAAAAGGGATAATTTTTCGCATGGTACTAACCTCTTTATAATAATTTTTATACGGCTCAAGGAAGATGGATATTATGTGGCAGTATTCAGTATATTTTTTTAGACTTTATCTATAGAAATACTCTTTGATAAACATCAGGGNTTAAGAGTGACCAATTNACTGTTTGCGCAGAGCCGNTTTTTAAATTTTTATTTAGTCTTTCAAGATAAAACAATATCATATTAATCTAGTGATAAAGCCATAGCTATTGTTAGTTAATAAAGCTTTGATTTCACGCAATAATTTAAATTTTCAGTTTTGATACTCCGTTGGTTGGCATTGTCGATTTTGTTTGTTGTCTACGATGACCCCTAATTAAAAGTATCAAGCTAACTGAGGAAGGTAGCGCCCAATATACCCTCGGATTGAGGGATATACTGAGCGCTGGATGCAAACCGATTAATTAGAACGAATAGTTTGCGGTTAATGCATAGGTTTTGCCAACCTCACGATACTCACGCGCTCGACTGGTATTACCCTGATAAGCATAGAATTGCTCATCTGTCATATTAAAGCCTTCCAGTGTCAGGGTTAGATTTTCGATCTGTGTAGGTCGATACGAGATTGATATATCCAAACGATTTTGGGGTTCAATAAATCGGTTATCACCGGAGACAGTTGCCCAAGTTTCGTCAAAATAATCGCTTCNACTGGTATAAGCAGCTCGGACACCGAGCAGATCAGTCTCATAAAACACAATCAAATTATATGTGTCCTCTGACACTCCAGCGAGAGGAAGGGTATTGCCTGATTCATCGAAATTAGCACTCTCGTCGGCATCGATATAAGTCCAATTTGCTTGCACACCCATATTGCGCAGAACAGGTACATCTACGTAATCGAAGTTTTGAAGCAGACCGATTTCCCAGCCCGAGATATCGAAGCTACCTGAGGTGTTAACGCTATCAGTGATGCTGACAGTGACACCATTGGTATCCACGCATGTATTACTTGAATCTAAAGACAAGGAGCCAGTCGTTGCGTCTCCNAGGTCTATATCACTCAGCGCGGCAATATCCGTNATGTTAGAAGGGCAGAGTGTTCTATTGTCAATTCCATTTGATATGGTTTTAGTNAAGTATGCAGCCGAAATTGAACTACCTNNACGGTTATACCACTCTANTGAAAGGTCAAATGACTCGCCTTCAAAAGGTTCGAGTTCTGGATTACCTAGCGATATGGAAACGGAGTCGTCNTCAATATCAATAGATTGCCCGACCTGATAATTATCATCACCTTGGTGAGGGCGCGCGATAGTTTCTGCATAGGATACGCGCAGTAATAGATCTTCTCTGATATCCCAAACAAGATTTAATGAGGGCAGAACATGATTAAAGTCGTGATCGGCCGTGTAATAAATCGGGTCTCCAAGGCCCTTCCTGTAGGCGCCAACCGTGCGGCTAGTGTCAACATAACGGACGCCAACATTACCTCTTATTGGCAGCTCTGATGATAGGTTGCTGCCATCAAATCGCGCCATCAAATAGGTTGCTAAAATGTCGCGTTCTGAATCACTGTAACGCTTGGTTAGGGACTCTCCTTCAAAGGCGGGAAGGCCACCAAATGTGTCGCCTGTTACCGGATTACCATCTAGNAGTGTGGTTTCGAAACAGTCAGGGTCGGGGAAATACCAGTCGTCGACTTGACCATTCAGGGANCCCATAAAGTAGCCTCCACCTGGGGAGGTATTTCCGTTTACACTTGACTGCATGCATGCAGTATTGTCGATCGTGCTGTAATCATAATCATCCTTTGACAGCTTCCATTCTGGACGCATCTTGGTTTGTTCGAGTTCTCTATGCTTTATTCCTGCTTGTACGCTGGTTATAAACGATCCGTTAAAATCCCTTTTTACATCAAGTTGAAATGCAGTTTCTGACTGATCCGTGTCATACTCATGCCCTGAATCATAGGTGCTACTCCATGCATCTCCGTTATATGTGGCTAAATTGGCGAGATCGCCATCAACTTCTTGAAAGACAAAGTTGTTGATGTTGCCACTGCCAGTATTTACCAGAAATTTCATACCGTTATCTGTCGCTGCACTAATCTTACGTCGCGACATAAATCCAACTGAGTCNTAGGTTGCTGAGGTGTCGTGGATAGCNCCACTAACGGTCCACATATCACTAGTCCATTCAAAATCCGCAGTGATGCCCTCGACTTTNTGTTGCACAGGTATTTTTCTCTTCTGCGCCCTTACTTCGCCACCAATTGCATGAAACTCCGAAACTGTCTCACCATATTCTCCGCCATTTGTGGAGGTGGTTATAGCTTCAGTGCTTTTAAATTTACGAGTCCTTAACATTTGCCAGTCATGAGTATANTCATCGGAAACATAGATGCCGTTAAGCCCTAACTTTAAATTGTCTGTGGCTTGGAACTCTAATCCCAAGGTCGCAGACAGTCGATCTCCAACCGTTTGACGAGACAGTAGACGAATTTCGGAGGGGGTGTAGAGATCTGCTGAGCCGTCACCATCTGAATCTGACGTTGAGTATTTATTAATACGTGCTGTATCGCCTCTAAAGTTAGTATCGGAAGCAGATAGTGAGCCGACGATNCCCCATTTACCATCGTCAAACACTTTTCCTCCACTGAGGGTATAGCCCGGCTCAAAGTCTTTAACATTAGTCTCATAACTNGATTTCACACTAAGAGTCAGGAACTCATCTTGAAGATCCAAGGGTTTTTTCGTGATGACATCAACTGTCCCGCTGATACCACCTGCATCCATATCTGCAGTGGGTGATTTAATTACATTGANAGCGGAAATNACTTCAGAGGCAATTGTTCCGAAAGAGAANCCTTTGTCTGCTTCAGGNGCNGCNAAAAGNTGTCCATTAACTGTGGTTAGCGCATATTCCGGGGGCAAGCCACGCAATGCAACAAGACCAGATCTACGCTCACCTTCATCGCCGGAATAATCCATTTGAACACCAGTTATGCGCTGCAGTGACTCAGAAAGGTTTAAGTCAGGGAATCTACCCATAGAATCGGCAGAAATTCCGTCTACGATAGTGTCATAGTTGCGCTTTGTCTGTAGCGCATTTTCTAGGGCAGCTCTGGTTCCCAGAACAACCACTTCTTCNAGCATAGCGTCAGCATTTCCACCNGAATCGTCTTGCGCAGAGACACTTGAGTATGCGGTGGCNACAGCTATAGCAAGGATACTTTTCAGAACGTTCATTGTTAGTTCTCCCAAATTTTTGTTGTATTAAGTGACAATAGCACTCTAAAATGACACCGGTAGCAATTATGAGTTGTCTTTTTTGACACCGGTGACATTTCTCACTATAAAACAATTAATCCTGAGATACAATATGGAATTATCGAATAAGTTACATGAACGANNCAGGCTCTTTTGTGCTGNCGATAATACGATTTAGGTGCTGAGCACTCCTATGCATGCTTTAAAAGTGTTACCAATAATCTGTCTTTTNTTCATACTTATGGTCTGCGGAGAAAGAGCAGTTGGTCAAGCTTTAGATGGACAAAACCCCGTTGTGAATATTGNGAATGGACCTGTTATCGGGAAAATTGCAGGTNATTCTATGGTATTTCAAGGCATTCCGTATGCGCAGCCGCCGGTTAAAGCGTTGCGTTGGCGACCACCGCAACAAATGACTGCATGGCAGGAGGCGCTTGATGCAACATCTCCCAGCCCAGCTTGTCCCCAGACTAGCCACCAAGATTTAACGGATGAAAACTGTCTCACCCTCAATGTCTATAAGCCAAACTCTAACAACATAGTTTCTCTACCCGTGTTGGTTTGGATACATGGTGGAGGTTACCGTTCTGGTACAGGTGCATACTACAGCTCTAGGNANATGAGNAATTCCGATGAGCAAATCGATGCNACATTGTGGAATAGGGATGGCGTTATTCTCGTTACCCTAAATTATCGCATAGGCGCTTTAGGCTTTTTTGCTCATAGTGCTCTTGACGCAAGTGAAGGCGCCAATTATGGCCTAATGGATATTGTTGCAGGCTTGCGCTGGGTACATCGCAATATTAAATATTTCGGCGGTGATAAGCGCAGAGTTACTATTATGGGTGGATCGGCGGGTGGCCATGCTGTCCAATCACTAATGGTTATGCCACAGGCAAAGGGTCTCTTCAGTGCAGCTATCTCACAGAGTGGCTACGGAACAACAGCACTGCCAAGAACCAAATCAGTTGTTCCCCTAGCGGGGTCACCCTCTGCTGAAGATGTGTCTGCGACGATTTTAGCGCGCGCAATGGGAGAGACAGTCGATTCAATAACGGCTGAGACATTGCGTACAATCACTGCAAACAATTTAGTTAATGGGCTCGACGGGTACCACTATCCCATCGTCGATGGCATTACATTGCCAGAAGAGCCGGGAATATTATTTAGTCAGGGTCGACAATATGCTGTGCCCTATATGAGTGGTGGTAACTCCTTCGATGGCCACAGCTATGATGGTGATGAGGGACTTCCCCCTGCCTCATTGCTAGAGCAAACCCACCCCCATACTGCCGATATTCGTGTGTTGTATGATATTGAAGGTCAAGCCGCTTACCAGCCTGAGGTAAGACAACTGTTTGGTGACTTTAGATATGTTTTAGCTGCTAGGTATACCTCTCAGCAAATGGCACTGGTGAATCAACCGGGATACTTATATCTATTGACCTATGTGCCGCCGACACACCGGCATCATTGGCGTGGGACGCCTCATTCCTGGCAGAAGAGGCCACTTTTTCGTGCTAACAATATCCCCATTATCAATGCCATGCGCCAATATATAATTAATCTTGTTAAAACAGGTAATCCCAATGGCCCCAATCTCCCACAGTGGCCGATGGTTACAAACACTAATACAGCTTGGATGCAATTCGATGAACAGCCGGTAGTTGGATATAAACTATGGCATAAAAAATTGGATATGCTACAAAGTGCTTATGAATCTCGTATTTTACCTTTGGTGCAACAATGATGAGTCTTAGACAATACTGTTTTTTATACATCGCGGTATCAAGTTTGATATTTTGTGGTATTGCTGGTGCGAAGGAGCGCATACATTTTTTGATTCCTGGTGGTGCAGGAGGTGGCTGGGATATGACCGCACGAGCGGTTGGTGAGTCGTTAACTCGTTCGAGTATTATTAAAACNGCNTCCTATGAGAATTTATCTGGTGCCGGTGGCGGCAGAGCTATTGCCTATTTGATTGATACTGCACCAAGACAGANAAATACTCTGATGGTTAACTCCGCGTCGTTTATTTTACGCTCATTACTTAAAAAGATACCTAACAACTACAATGATTTGACCCCCATAGCCAGTGTGATTGCTGACTATGGCGCCTTTGTTGTGCGTATTGATTCCCCCTATGTTGATTGGCAAGATGTAATTGACGATTATCGCAAAGATTATCGTCGTGTGAATATTGCTGGTGGCTCATCACGGGGCAGTACCGACCATGTTGTTGCTGCATTAGCATTTTCTAAATCCGGTCTCGATGTAAGTCGTCTCAAATACATCCCTTACAATGCAGGTGGACAGGCCATGGTCGGGCTTTTATCGGGAGAGTCTCAAATATTATCGACTGGGCTCAGTGAAGCAGTGACGCTAGCTAAGCAGGGGGAAGTGAGAATTCTTGCTATCACTGCACCGGAAAGATTGTCGTTATTTCCAGATGTACCCACACTACAGGAGCAAAATGTTGATGCAGTATTTGCAAATTGGCGAGGTTTTTTTGCACCGCCCGGTATAGCTTTAGATGATATTAACGAATATAGAAGTCTCCTTGAGGATCTTGTCAAAGTTGAAGGTTGGCAGCAATTACGCGAGGCTCGGGGTTGGTCCTCCCTGCATCTAAGTGGGACAGACTTTAAGCAATTTCTCGCTATGCAGGAAGTAGATCTATCAGAGCTTCTTGATGAATTGGGGTTATTAGAAAAATGATGTATTTTTTTGACCACAAAGATCGCTTGGGCGCTTTCATATTACTGGTTTTTTCGCTTATATATCTTCGTAGTTCGATGGACATTCCGCTAGATCCATTTGATTTAGAGGTTGGCTTTACTTCAAGATCATTACCCATATTCCTCAGTGTAAGTGCAATTTTTATTTCCATATTACTGGTATTTTTTTCTGTATATGATTCGGAGGCAAAACCTGTTTCAGATGAGTTGAGCCACATCGGCTGGAGACCCATGCTGGCTTTGATACTGCTGATGGCAGTTTATGTCACAACATTTAATTATCTAGGTTTTGTGTTGGCCAGTGCATTGTTTTTACAGATAGCTTTTATGCTGTTAGGCGAGCGCCGACTATTATTAAGTGTTTGCGTATCATTGGGTTTGATACTGCTTTTATGGTTTATATTGACCCAAATTTTTGGCCTCTATCTTGATAGTGGCATGCTTTACCGAGAGTTGAGGAGCTAATGTGCTAGAGGGTATTCTGATTGGGTTGAATACGGCCTTTACACCAATCAATCTGATGATGGTGTTAATTGGTTGTTTTGCCGGAACATTTATTGGCATGTTGCCGGGACTTGGGCCCGTATCTGCCATTGCTTTAATGATACCAATTACTTACGGTTTAGATCCCGCCTCTGGGTTAATACTGATAGCAGGTGTTTATTATGGTGCTGTGTTCGGTGGTTCAACATCCGCTATCCTCATAAATGCGCCCGGAGTTTCAGGTGCTGTGGCAACGGCATTCGACGGATACCCCATGGCTCAATCGGGGCATGCCGGGAAAGCGTTGGCAATTGCCGCTTATAGTTCATTTGCTGGTGGTACTATTGGTGCCGTTTTACTCCTGCTTTTCGTGCCTTTTCTGGCTAGTATCAGCCTAAGTTTTCAATCCTCTGAATATTTTGCATTGATGGTGTTTGGATGTACCGCAGTAGCCGCATTTTCAGGAGAGGGGCAGGTTCTTAAAGCCATTTTGATGACATTGGTTGGATTGATGCTTGCCACTATCGGTGAGGATCCCTCGGGGGCACAGCGATTGACTTTTGGTAACCCCGATTTGTCTGATGGTATCAGTTTTTTGCTGTTATCCATGGCCACATTTGCACTTGCGGAGGCATTGTCTGTTGTTCTCAAGGGTAAGTCCAAATCCAACCAGAATGAATCTCAACAATTGGCTAAGGTTAACTTTAATTCCCTGAAGCTGACGCGAAGAGAGGTGAATGAGATAGCTGCACCTGTTGGGCGCTCGTCATTGCTGGGATTTTTGGTAGGTATTTTGCCTGGTGCAGGTGCTACGATCGCCTCCTTTCTTGGCTACGGAATGGAACGCAACCTAGCATCAGATGATCAGAAGAAACAGTTTGGTAAAGGCAGTGCTATTGGATTAGCAGCGCCAGAGACGGCAAATAATGCCGCTTCAACGGGATCCTTTGTGCCACTTTTGACTTTGGGTATTCCAGGTTCTGCTACCACAGCAATAATGTTAGGTGCCTTATTGTCCTATGGCGTGCAGCCCGGGCCGCGTCTATTTATTGATAATCCAACGGTCTTTTGGTCGGTGATTGTTTCAATGTATGTAGGGAATGTTATATTGTTAGTACTTAACTTACCCTTAATTCCTTACATAGCTAGACTACTGCAGGTACCCGGTCAATTTCTTACACCTATTATTTTATTTCTCTCTCTGATGGGTGTTTATTTGGTATCGTTCAACCCAGCTGAGTTGTCAATTATGTTGGTAGTGGGTGTTGTCGCTTTGATGTTTAGAATTCTGGATTATCCATTAGCACCGATGCTGCTAGGGTTTATCCTCGGTGGTATGCTGGAAGATAATCTGCGGCGAGCGCTGCTGATCTGGGATGGTACATATGATTTTCTCTGGCAGCGACCTATTACTGCAAGCATTTTGTTGGTAACAGTAGCCACTTTATTAATCCCTAGTTTTATGAATTTATACAAGCGCATAGCCAGACAAGTCTCGCAATAAACAATGGTATTACACAGCGCAGGGGTCACAAGCCGTTATAGAAAAGTAACAACTATAGCACCCACGCACCTCATTAGTGGTATGCGAAGAGAATGCGTAGCTATTGTCTTTTTATGGCGTCTACTGGCTAGTTGATTTATTCAGAGCCGATAATGCTTTAATCACACCGCGAATTTCAGCAAGTCCTTTGAGACGTCCAATACCCGAATAACCCGGATTTACAGTTTTTCCGATGTCATCCATCATCTGATGACCATGATCAGGTCTAATAAAGATCTCTGTCCTTGCTGTTTCATCAGCCTGCGCTCGTTTATGCTCTTCAGAGAGTAATTCACTTATCACACTAACCATATCAATATCACTGTCGAGATGATTGGCCTCATAGAAAGAGCGCTGCTCATCTGGGTCTCGACGAACACCACGCAAGTGAGCGAAATGTATTCGACTTCTAAATCGGCGCGCCATCGCTGGTAGATCATTATCTGGTCGACTGCCATAGGTGCCGACGCAGAGTGTAATACCATTGGCAGGACTTGGTTGTTGAATAAATAATTTATCCAGATCAGCGGCAGTGCAGATGATTCTGGGTAGACCAAACATATCTCTGGGCGGGTCATCTGGATGGATCGCGAGTTTTACATCGAGAGCCTCAGCGATTGGTAATATGTGATCAAGGAAATTATTGAGATTAGCCCGTAGTTCACTCTCACCAATATGCTGGTATTGGGCCAAAGCCTGTCTAAAGTCTTCAAGATTGTAACTGTCGGTCATCTTACCTGGCAGGCCTGAGATAATATTTCGGGTTAGCTGATCGCACTCTTTAGCTGACATCTGATTGTAGGTATCTTGAGCATCGCAGATCTCAGTATCGGTATAGTCAGCTTCAGCACCTGTTCTTTGCAAAATAAACAGATCAAATGCAGCAAATTTTCTTTGATCAAATCGTAATGCGTAGGCGCCTGTATCTAACTGATAAGAAAGGTCAGTCCGAGTCCAATCAATAACTGGCATAAAGTTATAGCAGATGGTTTTTATACCGCACGAAGCAAGATTTTCCATCGACCTTATCCAATTGTCGATATAGATCTGGCATCCATCTCGACCTAATTTAATATCTTCATGTACCGGAATACTCTCTACGACAGACCAGTTGAGAGGGCTGTACTGTTTATTATCAGATTCAATTAATTGTTGATGTTTACGGATATCATCAATCTGCCATATTTCACCAATTGGCACATGGTGCAGTGCACTAACAATGTCGGTGGCCCCTGTCTGCCGTATATCGGCAATAGTGACGGGATCATTTGGTCCAAACCATCGCCATGATTCACGCATGATCTAATTCCTTGGGCTGTGATGTATTTTTCGTTAAGAAATCACTTAGAGCATTGCTTATATTAATATCCGTTAATGTTTGGTAAGCGTTAGTCACATCAGTCATAAAGCGCGCAGAAGCCGTAAAATTGAAGTGGCTAGCGCCAATAATTGTTAAAAATTGTTCAACCGTTTGTACATTTTTTTGATTAGCCTTCATAAGATGATGGTCCAAAGGATCGTTAAGTTCATTTGCATCCAATGCTCGCTCCACATATACAACCCAAGCGGCGACTATAAAACTCATAAACGCAGTATCAGTATTTTTCAGCAACGCATTATCAATACTGGGAAACCAGCGAAGAATGATTTTTTGGGAACTATCACTGTTAACCTGTTGTGCAAAATACGGTAGGGCGCTATTTTGGAAGCGTTGAATCACCTCAGCAATATAATCTTTACCTTGATAACCTTGGGGAATTTCAGTCACTGGCAAGATGTTTTCGCAAAGAGCCCTTTGTACAAATTGAAGAATATATGGCTGCTCTAATGCTTGATGAATAGTTTTATGCCCAGTCAAGTAAGCCAATACGGCAATAATAGAATGGCCGGCATTAAGAAACCGTAGTTTCATTTGCTGGTGATACGAAATATCGTCAGCAAATATGGCGCCGACTTTATCTAGAGCAGGTTTCGGTCCGGCAAATTTATTTTCAATTACCCACTGACTAAAAGGCTCGGCAGATACTGGCCATACATCCTTCAGCTTTAAAGCTGAGTGAACTAGATTTTTTAAACTGTTGTCTGTAGCAGGGGAAACTCTATCTACCATTGAGGAAGCAAAGCTCACATGTTCCTCTACCCAGTTTAAGAGCTGCTGTGCATGAACTTGCAGAAGCATGTAAACGCCTGCGCGCAAATGTGCTCCACCTGCCTGAATATTATCGCAGCAGATAATGCTCAGGGGGGCAGAGCCTTGAATAGCGCGTTGGATAATAGAGGCTGCCAAATAACCATAGATTGTTCGAGGCTTTTCCAAACAAGTCTTGTCGGCAACGATATCGGGATGTCTCTGGTTGATCTGACCAGAGGATAAATAATAGCCTTTCTCAGTAATTGTGGTTGTTACCAGTTTGATCTGATTTTCTGCTACCTGACTAATAACCGCTGTGGGATTTTCTGGCGCCACTAAAATATCGAGAATAGAACCAATAATTCGAAAACTGGATTGTGTGCCCAGAGTAACTTCAGTGTAGAGAAAATTCTGTGGTTTTAGTGCATCTCTAATTTTTGTTGAGCGCATGGATACACCAATGATGCCCCAATCCTTAGCCCCTTGGTTAAGAAGCTTATCGATATACACTGCCTGATGGCAGCGATGAAAATTACCGACGCCAAAATGAACTATTCCCGATTGAATTTGTGCCCGGTCGTAATTGCCGCTGGTAATAGTTTGCTCGCGATCTGTTAGTTCACTGATGCTATTTTTAAGGTTTTTGTTGTTTAGTTGCGGCATAAGTTATTGGCTCAAAAAGCTATTGGTTAACTAAACTAGGTAGGAATAATGTCGTACTAGGCAGATAAGTAACCAGAGCTAAAACGGCTATAAATACGATATAAAAGGGCCATATAGAACGCAGAGTGTCCTCAATACGAATTCCACCAACCGCNCAGGTAACAAATAGAACNGTNCCNACNGGCGGNGTNACTAANCCTAGGCCTAGATTTANAATGAGCATAATCCCGAACTGNGTNGGATCCATNCCAATACTTGTCATAACGGGCAGAAAAATAGGNGTAGTGATAATGATAAGAGGAGACATATCCATAAATGTCCCCAGCATAAGTAGTGNCAAATTTATGATCAGCAATATTATAANTGGGTTATCCGATATCTCTAGTAGTGCAGCAGATAACTGGCTNGGTACTTCNATNACGGCTAATANCCANCCAAAGGAAGCNGCGGTACCTATGATAAGNAGTATCATTGAGGTGGTTTTNACTGCATTAACGCTTGCGGTTATAAAGCCTTGCCAGTCTAAAGAACGGTATANAAAAACGGCTACAAGNACNGTGTAAATGACAGCTATAGCTGAAGACTCNGTGGCTGTAAAAATNCCGGAGAGAATACCGCCAAGAATAATTAATACAGTTAATAAGCCAGGCAGAGCGCCTGCAAAGTGTCGAAGGACCTCTCCCCAACCAGGAAATTCGCCACTTGCATAGCCTCTTTTCACTGCAACTAGATAAGTAACAACCATAAGGCCGAGGCCCAAAAGTAGACCCGGAATTATTCCCGCCAAAAACAATGATCCTATAGATACGCCACCGCCTGCNGCAACAGCGTAGATAATCATATTATGAGATGGTGGAATCAGTAGTCCTGTTGTGGCGGCTGTAGCGGTCACATTTACTGAATAGTCAGCGTCATAGCCTTGCTTTTGCATCATCGGAATCAAAGTGGAACCCATAGCAGAGGCGCTTGCGACCGCGGAACCAGATATAGCACCAAACATCATACTAGAGGCAACATTTACTAACCCCAGTCCACCTCTTATTCTCGCTAAAAGAGAGTAAGCAAATTTAACCAGACGTTCGGCAATGCCGGATTGATTCATTAATTCGCCGGCATAGATAAAGAATGGAATCGCCATTAAGGCAAACACATTCATCCCAGCCGCCATGCGCTGAAATGCCACGACTAAAGGAATATCGAGGTAGGTCATGGTGGCTAGCGACGCGAGGCCAAGTGAGAAGGCAACGGGTACACCAAGTGCAAGAAGAATAAATAATGTGCCAAAAAGTAGTATTAATTCCATAGTTGCGTTCTATAAGATTTGTATATTATTTGGTCGTTGATGGAGATTATTAGATGACATNGCAACCAATATTTTTTCCAGTGCAAAGATACTGATAAATAAACCCGCAGCAGAAAAAGGCCAATAAGCTACTGCGCGGGAAATGCCCATCGTTGGAATAATATGATTAGCNGTGAATTTAGCTAGCTCAATNCCATTGATCAGCATTGCTATTCCGAAAATGATAATCAGCAGATGTATGAAAATATCTAATCTACGCTTGANATTGGCTGNCACTGAATCAATGAGTATTTTCAGACCCAGATGAAAGTTTTCGTAAACGCCCACTGCTGCGGCGAGCATTATGTAATAAAGCATCAGCAACAATGCTGAAGATTCTGACCATGCAGGGCTGGCATTAAGTACATATCTAGCGAATACTTGCCAGCCGATAATCAGCGTCATAAGTACCAGTCCGGCAGCCGATATAACTATCGCCGTGCGTGCAAGCCGATGAGTAAATGTAGTCAACTTTGATAAACCAGATTGCATACTCATGAATCGGATCCTACCTTTGTTTCCTGTATGCGTTTTAAGAGATAGCGCATTTTCTCAGAGATAACAAATTGTTCATATACAGGTGTCATCGCGTCGGAAAAATACGATAAATCTGGGTTTTCTATAATCTTTACGCCAGCCTCCATAACTTTCTGGCGTGACATGTCGACGCGTTTATCCCACTGCTCGCGCATGTAGGGCACGGATGCCTTTGCGGCACGGCGAATGAGTAGCTGTTGCTGCTCTGTCAGTTTTTGCCAGCGGTGTTTCGACATCACCAATACCTCAGGCATCATTGTGTGCTTGGTCAATGTGTAATGTGTGGCCGCTTCATAATGACCAGTGGATTCATATGACGGCCAATTATTTTCACTGCCATCAATTGTACCTAGTAAAAGCGATTCATAAACTTGCCCAAATTCCATCGTGGTAGGGTTGGCACCAAGAGCGTCTACCATGGCGACTGACAGCGCAGAATTTTGAACCCTGATTTTTAAGCCCTTTAAATCTGCTGGCTTATAAATAGATCGCTTATTATTGTAGAAACTGCGCGCTCCTGAGTCATAATAAGCCAATCCGATAAGGCCATAGGGTTCGAAACTATCCAGAATTTCGTCTCCGATTGGGCCATCCAGCACCGTTCTTAAATGAGCGGTAGAGCGAAATAAGAAGGGCAGAGCCAGTACATTAGTTTCCGGAACAATTGAATTAAGAGGTGCCATATTAATTCGATTTAAATCAATGCCTCCAAAAAGAGTTATTTCCAGCGTGTCTTTTTCCTCTCCCAATTGACCACCTGAGTACAGCTTGATCGCGATTTCGCCATCTGACCATTTTTCGAGCAGGGTGCCCATGTATTTAATTGCCAATCCTGTTGGATAGTCTTGTGGATGATTATTTGCTGTTCTCAGCATTAAGGGATCTGCTGCCAGGGTATTACCCTGAGTGGAGCACAGACAAAAAAACACCAATAATCTGAGAATGCTTATTCTGATTGCTTTGGTCATCTGCGGGCATACCTCGATAAAACTCAACGTCTTATCTGACTATTTTTTACTATGAAAGCCCAAATACATTTATTACTAGGCAATTAGATAAATCTTCCAATACAAGACCCAGTAGTCTTGTCCAGATGCATTTATGAATTAAGGTCAGGCCATAAAAGATACCGGTGTCATTTGCTATTGTCAACGAAATGTTACTCTCACCTCACGGCAGATTAACCTGTTGCTACGATGCTCGTAGTTCGACTAATGCTGATGCCATTTGACAATCAGTGGCGATAATTAAAGAATTTACGGCAGGTCTTACATTAGGACTTTTAACTTGTACTTGAACTTGTTAGTCACAAGGGCCTTGCTCATACGCATTAATTTCTCACTAGGTAGATTCTGACGGATACAGCGGTTTTAGTTCACGTTGCTGTGTTTTTGCATAGTTACCAGTACCAGCTTTTGTTGTGTGACGCCTAAGTATCTCCACTAACGCAGCAATATCCAAATTGGTCTCACTTTTATTATTGTAGAGTTGGCGATCAAGCTGATGGAGTAATGCTTGCAGTTCGCTATCGCCAAGAAGCGTAGCCAGCTGTTTGAATGTGACTAGCTCTGGGAACAAACTTTTACCCCAACTCAAAATAGCATCTCGCAATTTAGGCAGATTATTATGTTTGGCTTCTATCTCAATGGCCCTGAGTTTCTGCTTAAGGTTGACCAGTACCACATCATCTTGTTCAGCTTGTTGATGGCGAGTGTAATTGGCAGACTTTTTACGCATTAAAACAAGGGCGACTAGGGCTGCAATCAGCAAGGCATTTAACGCCAGAGACCACTTGATTAGTGGGTTGGGCACTTGTTCTGTATTGCTCCCTTGAAGTTCTATTGTCTGGGGCGCTTGCAGTGTTGATATCTCATTGAGTGAGCCCGTGACCGGTTGGTTGACCGCCGTAGTTACATCAACTGTTTTGCTCGGTAATACTGCGGTTTGCATACGTTGATTTATCGTATCCCACCAGCGCACCTTGATCTGCGGAAACGTAATCTGGCCAGCGCGATTGGGTACCAATGCCATGGTTTCGGTGCGAGTGCCAATCACTGTGCCGTCGTTAACTGTCTCTTCGAGTTGAGGTTGATCGGGATAGCTTTTGTAAGCGTCACTTTCGGTTGTCGCCAGTGGTGATATCTGTGCGCCGGTTAATCCTTTGGCACTGATCGCTATCGCTCGGGTTATGGGTTCTCCGACAGTCAGATCGGTCACATCGCTACTCCATTGTTCGGTAAGCTGTACTTCAGTGCTTGGCATCCATTGGTCGGCGGCTATATGGGCGGGTCTTGGCATAATATCGATGGTTTTACTTTCAGTGTTGCGGAATATTCGCGAACCACGATTAGAAAACATGCCAAATTGACCGCCGCTAGCACTTTCATAGGCACCAAATCGCAGTGCTGGAATATCAAGTTTTCCTACTACCTGAGGGAATAGTGCATACTGCACCTCGACCACCAAATAGTTTCTTCCATTGATTCTTTTTTGATACTGAGTTTCACCCATACGTTGCAGAATAACATCGGCAATATCAAGCTCTGAGAGACTTAAATCGGATAGCTGCACGGAAGTATATAGACGCTGAGTCAGTACAATTTGCTCTTGAATATAGGCTGCGTTTTTATCGACTAGCGTTTCGGTGTAGACAGGCTGTTGGCCTGCACTTGTAGAGGTATTACTGGCTGCTCGCACGGTAATTTCGAGGGCATTACTGACGTCATTTTTATAGGTTAACGAGGGCACTAGAATCATACCGGTACGTTTCGGCATAAGTACCAGATTCCAGTCAGTGTATGACTGTGATTGCCCATTAACGCGACTGTATTGCTGTTGACGATTGTTTGACAGAATCTCAAAGTCGCTGCTCAGTGGCTCGAAATCTGGCTGTGATCTGAAGGCTTGACCATCGTAGCGGATAACCAGTTGCAGCGTTTCATTTGCGTCTAAAATGGTACGATCCACTTTGGCGGTTAAGTCCGCCCAGCTTGTTGTTGCAATGCTTAGCAGCAATGCCGTAATTAAACCTGTTATAGGGGCTCTTTTCATCTACCAGCGCTCTTGCTCGTTGGGTGGTTTGGGGCGTCGTTGCTCCAGTGCACGCTGTTGTGACTGGTAGCGGAATTTCTGTCGTAGCAGGCCGCCGGGGTCATCGGGAACTCGGCGTAACATCTGCTCAATCTCTTGTTGGTTCTGTTTTTCCTCATCGCTTAGTGTATCGTCAGCTTGAGCTTGTTGTGCCTGTTGCTTTTCGGATTCAGATTCAGACTCAGGCTCAGATTGCTGCTTCTCTGATTCAGATTGTTGTGCTTGTTCAGATTGCTGATTGTCGTCTTGTTCAGGTTGTTGCTGACCTTGCTGTGACTGATCTTTATCATTGCTTTGCTGATTTTGGCTGCTTTGTCCATCGCTAGATTGTTGCTGATCTTGATTCTGTTGCTGTTGTTGATTTTGCTCTTGCTCTTGGTTTTTCTCTTGGTCAGACGAGCTCTGCTGTTGTTCTTGTTGCTGTTTCAATTTTTCCACTAGATCACGATTAGCCAGCGCGTCTTCCATATCGGGTTGCTGTGCTAAGGCTTGATTATAGGCCTCTATGGCTCCGTCTAAGTTACCGGCTTTGGCTAGCGCATTACCGAGGTTATA
>NYXU01000018.1 GCA_002685715.1 Porticoccaceae bacterium
AATAATACTAGGTACTGACACTCTATTTGATCATATTGCAAACATCCATTTATCGACTCCCTATTTCATTGAAATTCATCGAGTTGTCATGTAAATCTATACTTTTTTGATGACCCCACTACCCTGCTGTTCATGGCATTATCTGCTAATCGGTATACCAACAACGCACAAGGAAAACCCATGCCCTATTGCACAGAGTTCCGTCTCGACAGCCACGACGGTCATACCTTATCTGCCTATCAGGCTTGTCCTGATACCCCTGCAATAGGTGGCATAATTTTATTACATGAAATATTTGGCGTAACGGCACAGATGCGAGAGCTGGCTGAGCACTTTGCGGCTATCGGCTATAAAGCCATAATCCCCGCTTTATTTGATCGCATTGAGCGCGGTATTTGTCTTGACTATGGTGAAACCGATCGTGGTAGAGCGCTTGCCGACGCCTGTGATCAACAGCATCTGCTACTCGATCTGCAGGCCTCAATCGATGCCTTGGCTACCGATAATACGGCGTTGGTCGGTTATTGCTGGGGAGGCGGCATTGCCTACTTTGCCGCCTGTCATCTAGCAGTCAATGCTGGCGTGGCCTTTTACGGTACGCGACTACCGCGTTATTTACACCAGCGACCCAACTGCCCTTTTCAGTTCCATTTTGGTGAGCAAGATAATGCTATCAGCGCAGAGGTTATAGCGCAGGTGCGCGCAGTCAATGCGGATAGTGATATCTATATCTATCAACAAGCTGGCCATGCCTTTGCCAATCATGCTCGACCCAGCTTCCATGCCGCCAGTGCCGCACTGGCAGAGCAGCGCCTCGTGAATTTTCTAGGCCTTACTAAAAACTAGCCTGCATTAGCTCGCTGTCTACAGATTTACCGCTACTTTAGTATCGCCATGATCTGTGGCCATGCGTCGGCACCAGCGCTATCCATAAGCGCCAGATACTGCGGGTTAAACCAGTCGGCTAATCCCTGCTGATAACCTGGCGTTAGTTTGATCTGCTCATACCAGCGTTTGACATGCGGTCTATCTCGCCACATACCCTGCAGATGCAAATGATCAAGACGAGTGGCATAAGGCGCCAAGGCAATATCAGCCAAACTCATATTATCGCTACCAATCCACTTGCGCTGGGCTAACTCTGTGTCTAACCCCGCCAATAAATGATCAAATTCATGGACTGCTCTAATAAAGCGCGGCGACTCAATACCCTCTGCCATCACTTGGGTTTGCACATCACGCATATAGGCATCGGGAATTGCCTTGAGGTGCTGATCAATACGTTGGCTATCGCCGTCATAAGCCTCAAGCAACTGCAGGCGAAAAGCGATACCAAAACTCAATGCGGCGACCTCCAAATGGAGCCCATCATCCAACTTTTTCATCCACCAGCGAACGGCCGCACGCTCAAGTGGTGTATCGGGCATTAAGGCAGGTTGAGGAAATGACTCATTCAGGTAATCAACAATAATATTGGATTCCACCAAAATATTGCCATCATGATCTAACGCGGGCACAAGCCCCTTTGGGTTAATTTTTAAATAGTCTGGTCGCTGTTGATCGCCCCGACGCAGATTGAGCTCTTCGCTATGCCATTGCAGTTGTTTTTCAGCTAGAACAAAACGTACTTTCTGTGCACAAGAAGACATATCGTTGTGATATAAGGTCAACAAGATTCACCCCCTTAAAATATCATTGTGTAAATTAATCACTCGCCATGGATACTGCTTATTGATACTCGGCTTTGCCGCGCAACGCAGACATAATAGTACCAACTAATACATACAGCAGTGACATCATAATCGCAGCACTAATGGTTGTTTCCAATGCGCCGTAATACTGAGGAATAATTTGCTTATCTCCCAGATGAGTATTAATCAATAAATTTACTACACTCATACCGATAACGTTGCCCATCACGCGAGCTAAATTCATCGTCGCTGCAGCAACGCCAAGATCATTACTGTGCACGGCACTGAGCACCGCATTATTATTTGGGCTGGTAAATAGACCCATACCAATGCCAATCAGAAATAACGAGCTACCGATATAAAATGGCGTTGTATTCATATCCAATTGCGCCAGCATCAAAAAACCGCTGGCAACAACAAGGCAACCGACCGTGGCTATTTTGCGCGGCTGAATACTGTCTGACAGGCGACCAGATAATGGGGCTAAGATGGCCATTGCCACGCCTTGCATCAATATTATCTTGCCTGTGTCTGAGGGACTTAATTGGTGGATATATTGCAAATAAAGGCTCAATAAGAACACTAATGGATAGAGACTGGCATACATAAAAAATGCTGCGGCTAATGAACAAGAATACTGACGACTTTGCGTAAACATTTGCCAACGAATTAATGGCTGTGCAATAGCTGACTGATGCCAGANAAATAGCCCTATCAACATCAATGCTGCCAGTAACATNAGGACGTAATNCCATTGTGGCAATTCAGTAAGAGCAATGACGAATAGCGTGGTACCGGCACCAAAGATGACTGNACCCTGCCAGTCGAAAGGAAGCTGTTGNTCTTTGCGCCAATCACCCTTAACGAAAATAGCAATCANTGTCACCAAAATCAGNGCAATNGGCGCTGGCATNGCGAAGACCCAGCGCCAACCGAATAACTCGGTNACGATACCTCCAAGTACTGGCGCAATGGTCAGTCCGATATAAATGCAGGCTGAATTNATGCCGATCGCCATNCCNCGCTTATTGGCNGGATAGACGGAGGTAATCATNGCAACGCCNGTTCCCAAGGTCATCGCCGATGCNCCACCCTGAACAAAACGAAAAAATAGTATGCCTTCAATACTTGTCGCCATCGCCGCACCGCATGACGCTATTGCAGTGACAATCAGCCCGCTCATATAGACCCGTTTGCGGCCAATGTTGTCAGCTAATTTGCCAAAAGGCAGCATTAACGCGACATTGCTCANCAGAAATATCGTTGGCAACCAACTAATCAAGCTAGCATCAGCGCGCAACTCAGCGGCCATAACAGGCATTGCAATATTCACCGATGACATTGTCAGGGGGGACATCATAGAACCAGCACAGACAACTAGCAGCACGATGTTTTGAGTAAACNTNTCTTTATCAACGAGCAACTTTATATCTCTAGACTAGCGTAATATGGATATAACGACATTGTTTAGCCAAGGCTGTTTACGCGGGGCAAAAATACTCAATTACCGACTCAACCATTCTCCAAAATGATTAAACCGGCAGCGGTATTAGAAGCGGGTACATGATAGTGTCGATAAATTTCTCTAGCGTCCTCGTCCATTGCGCCCAGCATAATCAACCACATAACTAACTCTGCACCCTCGGAGCCTGACTCGCGCATATATTCAGTGTGGCCTATATTAATCAGACGTTCAGGGTCAGCAGTGAGATCGTTCAAAAAGGCAGTATCAAATGGTTCGTTGACCAACCCTGCACGCTCACCTTGCAACTGGTGGGACATACCACCGGTACCCCATATAGCCACTTTTACATCCTCGTCAAAGGATTCCACTGCTTTGCGAATGGCTTGGCCTAAGGCAAAACAGCGACTTCCTCGAGGCTGTGGATACTGAATAACATTAACCGCCAAAGGAATAACCTTACATGGCCAAGCCTCAGGCTCACCACACATAATTGANAAAGGNACTGTTAAACCATGATCGACCGGCATCTCATTGGCCATGGTCATATCAAACTCATCCATAATCAGCGATTCACAAATATGCCANGCTAATTNTGGGTGTCCTTCAACCACCGGCACCTGCCGCGGACCATANCCTTCATCGGCCGGTTGAAATTGNGCCGCTACACCCATGGCAAAGGTTGGNATCAACTCCAGAGAAAANGCCGATGCATGATCGTTGTAGACAATAATTACCACATCGGGTTTTTCTCTCTGCATCCATTCCCTGGCTGGTTCATAACCATCAAAAAGAGGTTTCCAATAAGGTTCTTGAGTCTTTTTATGATCAACTGCCGCACCAATTCCCGGCACATGTGAGGTGCCAACACCTGCAAATAATTTAGCCATTGGACTTCACCTCGGAAGTGTAGCGGTTACCCTCGGGTGGGCGGCCTCCTGCAATCATCATATCCATAAATTCNTNTTCTGTTACCCCTGACATTGCACCACCGACATATTGCATACTTCTGCGGTCAAAAATAGCCAGCTTAAAAGTGTAGTAAATATTGCCCCCCAGCCTCAGTAGGCCAATCCAATCACGGGTTAATACGGCTTGACGTTGCTCTGANGTCAGTGGGAAGCCGTCCAAATAGGCCGCCTCATCTTGTCGAAATTTGTCTCGATTGTCCGGATTATTCAGTGACATACAAAACATATTGAGTTCATAGCCTTGCATGGAGTGATCCGGATCAAATACATAGGTCCCCGGAATATCACTGTACTCTCGATCTTTCCTCATTATTGCAACTCCAATGCATAGTTATGATGATCAAAAAAGCTGACAGCCTGAGCCAACACTCAAGCAATCAATTGCATTCAGATGGTAGGTGAATCATCGATATAGATTAACGGCTATTCTCAATCACCGTCGGTTTCGATAATTCGATCTCACTCCTCATCAGGATATCGTCCCAATGATAAAAACAACAGTATCGATAAAAGCAGTAAACCCACTGAAATCAATAGTACTGTTTCATACCCTTGAAACACCTGTGCTGCCATACCAAAAATCGGTGGAGCCATACCTGCTCCAACAGTAAAGAAGGCGATAATCACACCGAAAACAGCAGGGTAATGGGCGGGCCCAAAATATTTACCCGTCAAATAAGCCAGCAAATCCAGTTCAGCACCGGCCGCCAGACCGATCATCACCGCAACCACTAAAGCCGACGCCAAGGTCACTTGTGTCATAATCAAGATCAATAATCCAAGCGTCGCGACAAGGAAGAAACAGGCTGCAACCCCAGGCGCCCAAAAACGATCAACCAGTGCGCCCACCATCAGTCGACCTAAGATCACCGTCAGCCCCATCACTGCGGCAATTTGCGCAATTGAACTGCGTTCGAAGCCTTGCTCGGTCATAATACGTTCAAAGTTTGAGAGCCAACCTGCTACAACAATAACCGTCAGGAATAAAACTGCACCTAGAATCCAAAATTGTTTGGTGCGAATTGCCTCGCGGGTAGTCAACCCCCAAGACGTCACTTGATTGCTTGCCTCTTGTGTTTGCGCTACCTCGTTGGCTTCGGGTTTTTCTTTAAATAAAGCCAGTACGATAGGNAGGGATACACAGAGTGCNCCTAAGCCAATGCCGCGATAAGCGGTTCGCCAGCCATGGTTANCAATAAGAAACNCTACAATCGGCGGCAGTAAAAAAGCACCTAATCCAGTACCCGCCATGGTGATACCGATGGCCTTACCACGGTGCTTGGAAAACCAATTATTAAGCACACCTGTCCAAATGATCGGCAATGACCCCGCACCAAGAATAGCCACCAACGCCCAACTGAGATACCAAAGCATTAACGAACCATTATTTAATGACAGCACAACATAGGCGAGCGAGTGACCAATTAAGCCGATAATACCAACGGTACGAAGGCCTACCTTCTGTGCAATAAAGCCAATAAGGGGTCCCGTGAGTAGACCAGAGCACATCAGCACAGTGTAACTAAGGAAAAACTGTGGTGCGCTCCAACCAAATTCACTGGTGACTGGGCCAACAAAAAAACCCTGTGTGTAGTTTGTTAGTGTGAATATGCCACACATAGTGCCAATCGTTGCCGCCAACAGCGACTTCCATCCGTACGTAAACTCGCTCACAACTTACCCCCTCTGTTAGTCTAAGAACAGCTTAATCACGCCGCTTTCATGTCAATATTCATTACTATATTCGATAGATATTCAGCTGATAATGCGCACTGTATGAGACATATTGTTCGCGAAACGCGTTCTATGCAACTGCCTTAATGGGTTATTCCGCAATGTGGCGCTCGCTCGGGTTGCTTGCCAGCACCCCAATGGCCTATAACCAAAGGGCTTTATTCCACCGGCTTTTCACCAACCGGGCGCACGGTAAATGGGCCTTCAGGCAAAATAACATTATTACTGGTTACATAATCATCCCAGTATTGCAGCATAGTGTTAAATAGTTTTGGTCGCTTAATAGCTAAATCAGACTGCTCCGACGGGTCAGTCTGCATGTTATAGAGTTCCCAGTCGACTATTTGATTTGGTTTTCCCGAGCTAACTAACTTAAATCCATTGGCAACAATACCCCGCTTCCTCCATACCTCGAAACCAACAGCCTCATGATCATCGCGAACCCTATCAACGGCGCCAGTCAAAAGCTTGACAAGACTTTTTCCCGACACATTTTTTATGTCTGCTCCCGCTAGTTCGGCAAAAGTCGGGAACCAATCGGTGCTATGAGTGACCGCACGGCTCAGTTGACCCTGGGCTATTTTATCGGGCCAAAAAACAATGGCTGGCGATCGAATACCGCCCTCATAGGTGGTCCCTTTATAGCGACTGAAAGGGGTATTACTCACATGTGCCCACTCAGATCCGTAGAAAACAAATGACCCTTCACGACCGGTATTTTCAGGCGAATTGTCAAAGTTAGCTGCGAACTTGCCAATCGGTGGAGGTGCACTACTGAGATCCCAATGTTCGGCGCCATTATCAGAGATAAACACAATAATACTGTTATCTAACTGCCCTATCTCTGCAAGGTAATTGACAATACGCCCAATGCTCATATCCATGTAATCAACCATGGCAGCATAGATTTCCATATTACGGGCATGAAAAGTCTGTTCGTCATCACTGAGTTGCTGCCAAGGTTTAACATAGCTTGGTCTCGTCGGTGCCGGTATCGACGACGAAAAGAGACCACGCTTTTGTTGCTCAGCAAACCGACGATCACGCACCATGTCATAACCGATATCGTAGGACCCGCGATACTTATCGATCACCGCATCAGGTGCCTGCAATGGCCAATGGGGTGCGGTATAAGCCAAATAGGCAAAAAACGGCTTGGGGTCATCTCGATTACTGTCAATCTGTTCAATTAGTCGATCTGTATAAAAAGTGGTTGAATAAAAGTCTTGCGGCAATGCGTTTAGCAAACGTCCGTTATCGCGGTATAGCAAAGGGTGGCGATGTTCATCACCACCCGCCATATCTGAAAAATGACTGCCGCCACCATAGAGCAAGGCAAAGGATTTATCGAAACCTCTGCTGCGCGGAGACTGATCTGGGTGCATACCTAGATGCCACTTGCCTGCCATATAAGTGTGATAGCCCGCAGCATTTAGAACCTCAGCAATAGTGTCAACATTGTGGCTAAGATGGCCTTCATAGCCCGGCTGACCCATTTGATTATCGGCAACAGTCTCAGCCATATTGCCAAGTCCGGCAATATGACTATCCATACCACTCATTATCATCGATCGAGTAACAGAGCAGGTTGGACCGCTATAAAACTGAGTAAATGACATTCCCTCAGCAGCTAGCTTATCCAAAGTGGGGGTGGCTATTTCACTGCCATAAGGTCCTATATCTGAGAAGCCAAGATCATCGGCAACAATCAACAAAATATTTGGTCGGGACTGGGTTTCTTGGCTAACCGTCAACTCCTTGCTGTGCTCAGGGTCTTGACTACAGCCACTTAATAATAAAACCGCTAACAATATTCTCCACATAATAATATCCGAGCCTTTAAAAATATTTACGATGCCACACGAATCAAGCCACATAGCCATCAACAAAATAGCACGTGACTCAACTAACAATTACCACATTAAAAACCGACGCCATAAGTTATTTAAGTTGAGCTAATTTTATTGCTGTGCTGAAGATAATTCTTTGGCTTTTTTACGCAACAATATCGCACTGCTGAGATAATAATTTCTTGCCGTAGTAGTCAGATTATTTTTAGCAAGCGCGCTTAAAGCATCTGCTTTGTAGAGCAATGCCGATTTGTTTTTAGGCTCGAGCGCTATAAGATAATCACTCAATTGAGCGGCCCACTGATAATCTTTTTCTGTAATGGCCTCAGCAATTAAGTCATCTAACTTGTCCTGCCCACCTGCCATCTTGGCGACACGCTGTGCCTCCTCCATATCACTGAGTGGGAATAGATTGGTGGCATTGCCATCAAACCATCCTAAATAGCCGCTAAAGATAGCGCGAACGGCCCATTCTGGATTGCCGTAATAAGGACGCAGATAATCCAGCGTTTGATATTTCTCTGGCAGCACTACATAGTCAACCAATTGATTAGGCGTCAGTCCTTTATTAATGCCCTCAACGGTTTTATCAAACAGGAAGCGAATGGCATCCCGATAGTTACCCAGAACTTCACCGACCTGTTGTTCACCTATTATTGGCCGCGTGTGACCAGCAACTACTGCGACGGCACGCTCCTGTACTAATTGATCAACAACATTGGCCCAGGCTCTAATATCGCGATAGGGCGTGCCCCGCAATGCATATAAATTTGGCCATGACTTATAGAAATTGTCGCCTGCGAACACCACGCGCTCATCAGGTAACCAGATATATAGACTATCAGCTGTTTCGCCAGTAGCGCTGACCAATTCGATATTAATACCAGCTAAGGTAAGCTGGCGACGCTCTGAACTAAAGATATGTGTTGGCGTAACTATATCCGCGGCACCGAAAATACCGCCTTTGCGTTGAGGCCAAAATGCCTTGGCAATCCCGTTATTAATACGCTGTTCAGGTGACAAGATAAATCCGGCCTGTTTTTTACCGCGAGTTTTTTGAATAACAATGCCTGCAGATTCTAAGGCGCTCTGTTCGTGAGGAAAGCCCTCGCGTGCCCACACTTGCACATCTGCCGAGTCCATAAAGGCAGAGGCGCCATGGGTATGATCAGGATGACCATGGGTAAAGATAATCGCCACAACAGGCTTATCAACAATACGTCGAAAGTCCGCACGAATTTCTTGGCTAGTGGCAACATCCAATCCGGCATCAACAACCACAATACCCTGATCGCCTACTATCATACTGACGGGAGATACTGCGTAGCCAACCGCTGTATAAACACTTGGCGATACCTTGATGATATCTTTTTTGAATTCTGCATTGCGACTGACAAGTAGACGCGCGGGATCTGTATCCATTGCCGAGACGGTACCCACTGTTAACACAGCGGCTATCATGGCTGATACCAAAATTGAAAGGCCTGTACATTTATACATGATGCAAACTCTTAAAAAAACATTCTAAGACTACAGAATCTCCCTAGGCTTTTGCAATCCTAGGGAGATTCTGTCGGGAGAGTAAAAACTTAAAAGTCTACCGCAATCGACGCACCGAATGTTCGAGTAGATGCGCTGGTTACACGACATAAAGCATTCATATGCATAGCGGTCTTGGCATTTACTGTATTACCCAGTATGGCGTTACCATCATTTACTAAGACGCCACCACAAAAATTCTCATCGGATAGGTTCTTACCATAGAGTGATAGATTGTATTGCTGCGCCTCACCGAATCGATAACTAAGACTCGCATTGAGCAATGTATAGGCATCAACGCTTAGCTGATCTACAACCTGGTTATTACCATTGGTTGCCGTGGCTTTCACCTGTTCACCGGTATGAGCAACGTTGCCAGTAAGAGTCAACAAGTTACCATTTTCAAGCTGAAATTCCTGCGAAGCCAATAGGTTAAACGAAAAGCTCGGTGAGCTAGCTAATTCAGCACCGGCAAAAAAGTTTTTACTATCACCAGCATCAATCACTTCAGTATCTAGCAACGAAAGTCCCGCCTGCAAATATAAGCCGTTATCTCCACCATACTTAACATTGAGATCAAGCCCCTTTATCTCTGACTCCAGAGCATTATCAAGAGTAGGAACGCCTTTGGCCGTTACGAATTGCTGTAAATTTTCGTAATCGTATAAGAACACTGCCGCATCCAACTGGACTCGTGAATCGAGGAAATCGCCCTTATACCCGATTTCCCAAGCATCTAACGATTCTGGCTCCAGCCGCGTCTCTTCCAGACCGCTGATCACATTTTTAAGAGGTACCAAGGCATATACAGGACGAGTATCCAACGCCGAACCTTTAAAACCCCGAGAATTGCTGAGATAAACCATGGAGTTTTCTGTGGCTTTCCAATCTAGCTTAACAGTGTAGCCAACATCTTTGTTGTCCAGATTTTGTTGTACCTGTCGTGCAATTAGGTAGCCATTGGCATCGTATTCTTCGGTACCCGGATCCTGGGCCGCTACCAGAGCCGCTATATCATCTCGAAAATATGTCGTTGACTGAGAATCACCCGCCACATTCGGAGAAGAGGGCGTGTAATCCCCCTCTATTTTTTCATCTGACCAGCGCACACCAGTAGTCAAGGTCAGCGTATCGCTGAAATCGTATTCACCCTGGAAATAAACACTGAGGTTTTCTTTGGTGTGATCGAGTTGAACATTGGGAATTTGGGTCCCGCTCTTAAACGCGCCTCGCGCACCACGCAGCCCAGTATAGGAAGTGGCATCATCATCAAGATAGTACACACCCGCAATCCAGCGATACTGCTCATCGCCACTCGAAATTAAACGGAATTCCTGTTGCAGTGTATCTCGATCGTCTTGATGGAAAGTATGTAGACCCAGTGTTGCGCCACCGTCATTATCATTAGCATTCTTAAAATCGAGATTATCCAAAGAGGTCATCGAGGTAAACGTTGCCCAGGGTAGCTCGTAGTCCACCTTTAAGTACGCACCAGAGGTATCCAACGTTTCAACGCCAAAGTTTTGTGCTGTTGTATCCCAAGAGGCAGTGGAAGGGTCTGTTGCCGGATCATTGGCATTGCCGCCATCTCGGCTTAAGCAATTAGTATTTACCGAAAAATCGATAATGCCTGATACTGGTGCATCAGCACATAAACCACCGGACCCATCTGGCGATCTTGTACCAACAGCCTTGATAGCCGTACTGTTGTTATCAGATTTTAGCGCGTGAATATTGAACGTAACTGTAGCCAAATCCGAAGGCTCCCAGAGCAAAGTAATACGACCAGCTTTGGAGTCCTCGTCGCCATAGCGCTTACCATTACTTACTGAGGTAAAGGCGCCAGCATCATCGATAGTTTGCACTGCCACACGGGCCGCAAGATTATCTGACACATCAAAGCCAACCGCGAGTTCAGTTTCAAAATGGCTATTACTACCCCATTTAACCGAGGCGCTACCCTGTGTACCCGCACCAATCTCAGGCTTTACACTGATATAGTTGACCGCTCCGCCAGTAGTATTTAATCCAAATAGTGTATTTTGCGGCCCCTTCAAAATCTCAACGCGCTCCATATCATATAGAGCTGATTTCGCATGGAAGCCACTAGTCAGTGTCACTCCATCAAAATACTGACCGATAGCAGATGCCGCCGTGATATGAACATCACTAGTACCAACACCGCGCAAAAAGTAGTTTCTGTTTGAACCCTGCTGGGTTGCAGATGCAAATCCTGGTGTTATATCAACTAGATCACTGGCATTAGTAACACCCAATGTTTTCATCGTATCACCAGTGAATGCGCTCACTGCAACAGGTACATCCTGAAGAGACTCAGAGCGCTTTTGTGCGGTCACAATAATTTCTTCTAGTGCCGCGTTCGCTATGGAGTGCCCCATTAGCATTGCCGCACCTAGCGCAGAATAAACTGCCGTTTTTTTAAATTTTTGTTTATTAAATTTCACGAAAAGACCTCCCCTTAATTGATCGTAACCCTGAGTCTAAAAGCATCGCCATTGCCATCTTTTTCTGGCAATTTAATTGCTCAGTAATCTGCCCAACCATTTACATTTTTTAAAAAAAACAGATACGTTGTTTTAGCTCAAGAAAAATCTCGCTTTTTCATTTGTCTAATATAGCGAGAGTGTTAATATATATTGACGCGTTGACGATGATAATACATCAAATGTCAGTCTCACTGTTCGCAAATTACGTTTAATAAAAAGGCATAATAATGAACGAACTTGAATGCATAAGAGCTTTCGTTAAAGTAGTCGAAGTCGGAAGTTTTGCAGAGACCGCTCGGCAGACGGGAACAGCAAAATCGGTGATCACTAAACGCGTTAACCAGCTAGAAGATCATCTCGAATTGCAACTGCTCAGACGCTCTACTCGCAAGCTAACAATCACTGAAGGTGGTGCCGATTTTTATGAACGAGCGGTGCGAGTTTTATCAGAACTCGATCATGCTAAAACATCGGTTAGCGGTGTAGAATGGGGCTTAACCGGCACATTCCGAGTCAGTTGCATATCATCATTTATCCATAGTTATATTGCCCATGATCTGTGCGAATTTCAAAATGAACACCCTGAACTCACAGTGGAATTGGAGCAACATGATCGGTTCTGTGACCCAGTTCAAGAGGGGTTCGATGTGTGTCTGCAGACGGGCCAAAATAGCAGCGGTATTCTAGAGGCATCTAAAATTTTTCCCGTGCGTCGACTGATTGCTGCCACGCCCGAATATATCGAACAATACGGCATGCCTCTCACACCAGAAGATCTTCCTCAGCACAAATTCTGTCATAACACTTTTATTGAACCCGACTGCTGTATCAATCTATCTCATCCCAAAGGCATAAAACCGATACCGATTCAGCCAATTATTCAAACCAATACCATATGGATGTTACGCGCTGCCATAATGAGCAATCAGTATATGGCGATGATGCCGGCATTTTTTATTGAACAAGAAATAATCGATGGCAAACTTGTCGCCGTGCTTCCCGAGGTACAGATTAAGAGCATTATGATCTCAGCGTTCTATCGCCGATCATCTTTTGTGCCGATGAAGGTGCGAATATTTATCGATTTCTTACGCAGAAAATATGGCGAAAAACCGCCATGGGAAAATAGGTTATTAACTGCACGCCCTGAACTATCGGTAGCTCTAGGGCCTGACAGGAAATAATACAGTTACATAGGTTTGTCTAAATATTAAATGAGTGCGCAATGCTCAAACGCTACTATTGGTGACTATGATGACCCACGCGGCGCACGATCACTATGCTGTGCTAAAAAATCAACGTAGGCTAATATATCGTCCGGCACTACTCTAGCAAAGGCACTTGAAGCTATCCACGCCGCCTGTAATTTTCTCTCTTTATTGATTAGAAATGTTGCCGGCTCACAAAATAATGGCATTTCAATAGCTTTCTCTTGCTTGGAAATAAATACGCCCAAGGCTCTTGCACTGGCAATCGACATATCAAAACCAATGGTTAACTTGTGCAATTGATAATCATTTGCCATGCTACGAGCACGGTTTTCGCTATCAGCACTGACCGCCAATAAGTCCACGCCGCGTGAAGCAAATTCATCATGCAAGCGCTCCAAGCCTTGTAATTGCTTTTTACAATGGCCGCACCACATACCGCGGTATACAGTGAGAAGCGACATACTGCCTGCAGGTTGGTCTTGACTTCGCCACGTCATTCCATTCAGTAACTGGACACTAAATTCAGGTAATAGCTCCCCCGTTCTATTGGCCACTCCGCACGACTCCTTTATATTGACTGATCACCAAACAAGTCCAACAAATAATCATCTATCCCTACAGCGAATAATTAAGCTTGGATTGTGACCCATTTTAAATCGGTAAAGGCATCCAAATCGGCCTCGGTCCCTTCACGCCCAAATCCACTATCACCAACGCCACCAAATGGCACATGCGCCTCATCGGTAATTGATGGGCTATTGATATGCACCATACCGGCTTCTATTCTTTTAGCAAAGCTCATAGCCAAATGAATATTAGCGGTATATATCGCTGAGCTAAGTCCGTAGTTAGTGTTATTTGCCTCTGCGACTACTTCGTCAAAATCATTAAATCGGTACACACAGACGACCGGACCAAAGGTCTCTTCACGAAACACATCCATATCTGCGGTTACATCCAATAACACCGTGGGGGCACAGCGATTGCCATCCCAGTGACCACCCGTAGCAATGGTTGCTCCTTTACTGCGAGCATCCTCAATATGCCGCTTTATGCGCTCGCGCTGGCGTTGACTAATAATGGGACCAATTATGGTATCGGGATCACGCAGATCGCCCATACCTAAGCTACCTGCAATGGCAACATATTTTTGAATAAATTGCTCATAGATATTGTCATGCACATAAACACGACTCGAACCAATACAGGCCTGACCCTGATGCATAAAAATACCACGTATCGCACCCGGCACCGCCTCCTGTAAATCAGCATCATCCATAATAACAAGAGGGTTTTTACCGCCTAATTCCAAAGTCACATGCTTATTGTGCTCGGCACACAGCTTTTGAATATGCTTACCCACCACGGTCGATCCAGTAAAGGTGACCGACTTCACAAGCGGGTGACCAGTCAACGCATCACCAATGTCGTAACCATTGCCGGCTACCACATTTAGCGCACCTGCAGGGAATCCCGCCTCGCTCATCAACTGGGCAAACTTAAGAGAAAGAATCGGATGTTCTTCGGAGGGCAACAACACCACTGTGCTGCCTGTAGCCAGTGCATTGGCGCACAGTCGGCTGGCCTTAATCAGAGGCACATTAAATGGTGTAATAACCGCCACCACACCACGCGCCTCTCGCCAGGTCATACTGATGCGTCCGGGATAATCAGAGGGCAGTGTTTTACCACTGAGATTGCGCACCATGCCCACCGCCGCTCGAATAAATGAAATTGCTTTATTGGTTTCGAATTCAGCTTTCTTCCGCGTCGAGCCACCTTCGTTATGAAGTATTTCGATAAATTGTCCCTTTTGCTTTTCGAGGAGTTCCGCCGCTTTACATAACCAAGCTTCCCGATCATTGGTCGATGACTGGCTATAACTTAAAAATGCTGCATGGGCAGACTCTACCGCATTATCTATATCTGCAACGGTCCCTCGCACAACAGTGCCATAGAGACTGTCATCCAATGGGTTAAGTGTTTCCAATACAGCGTTACCGGATGAGGGAACCTCGCGGCCATCTATCCAATGCCCCATAGCTTGATTATTATGCGTCGTCATTTACTTAGATTTCCTTACCTATCATTTAGAGGTTTACTTTGCCACCGTCGACATTCAATGTTTGTCCGGTAACAAAATCACTGTCAGTGGTAATCAGATACATCAAGGAACCCAGCAGATCCTCAGGCAACATCTCACGCTTAATTGAACGCGACTGCACGGTTGGCCCACGCGCCGGATCAAAGCCTGCATTGCCCTGCAGTGCCTCACTCTCAGTCAGCCCGGGGGCGATGGCATTAACCTGAATATTCTTATCACCCAGCTCACGACCATAACAACGCGTCAATGCTATAACGGCACCTTTAGAGGCGGTGTAATGGGATAGGCCGGGAGGGCCATAATAAAATGTGCCCGAGGCTATATTGACGATCTTGCCGCCACCGGCACGTAACATGGCGGGAACGACCGCTTTGGTCGCCTGATGCACGCCTCTGGCATTTACCGTCATAACTTTGTCAAATTCATCATTATCTATCTGCATAAATGGCTTAGGTTGCAGCGCTGCAAAAATCGACGCGTTATTAACCAAAATATCGAGGCTGCCAAATGTCTTCTCAGTAGTTTCAACCACGGCGGCAAGGTTCTCATCTGAGGTGACATCAACACTCATGCCTCTTGCCGACCCACCCGCAGCAGTGATTGCCTCAACAGTAGCCTTGGTATCAAGAACATCGGTAACTACAACATTGGCCCCCTCTTGCGCCATACGTTTTGCCATCACCGCACCAATACCTCGGCCTGCACCAGTGATAACCGCTGTTTTTCCGTCTAATCGCCCCATTTTTCTATCCTTTTTTAAATTTCTATTTCAATTATTTCAGCAACTTCAGGCCAACTTTTACTGCCAAAAACCAACAAATCATTAGTCAGATCCTCAGGACACCAGTCTAGAATTGCTGGTTTAAAGCTAGGTATTTGCTGAATGCGCTGCCACCAATCGGCAAGGTAGGGTAAGCGGCCTTCCCACCAACCCGACATACCCAACATGGCGACGCGATTGACATAGGGTGTCAGTGCCACATCGGCTAAGCCAAACTCATCGCTACACAACCACTTTGTCTGCTGCAGGTCGCTATCCATTTTTTTCAAGTATTTATCATAGAGTCTGACTTTATCTTTAGCCCCAGGGGCATCAAAGCCATACTTCACTACCTGTTTTTTAAATCCCGCCCAATCTACCGTGACCGAATGATCGGGTGTAGAAGCGAGGAATTCTTCCAATTCTTTTTCACTCAAATTTTTTCTAACAATATGACGATGTGCACTAGCAAATGTCAGCGTCCCGCAGGCGGGATGCAGATGCTCATCGAGAATTTTTGTCCAGTAGCGAGTTTTCACGTACTCGAATGGATCACTAGGTGTCAGTGGTTTTTGTGGAAAAGCTAAATCGAGATATTCCATAATCACAGTGGATTCATTGAGAATCTTGCCGTCGTGAATCAAACTTGGCACCACGGCCTTTGGATTGATTTTGATATAGTCCGGCTCAAACTGCTCACCCTTTAATATATCAACGTAATGTGCTTCAAAATCTAGCCCTTTAAGAATCATTGCCCAGCGAACTTTGGCCGCACAAACCGATGATCCATGGTGATACAGGTCTAACATAATTTATTTCCTAATCGATATTGTTAAATTCGCGCTGACCTAATCAGCTGTTTAAAAGCAACATTAAACACTCTCGGAGACACTTAACTACTCCAGTAAAATAAAAGTAAATAACAAGCTCTCATTATTCTGCGCCTGTCTCCATATTCTCTCTGGCACTCACCAAATGCGCTAATGCCCGACCGAATTCAGCAAAAAATCTGCTGAATCGGCCGGGTTGATCTGCGTTATTTTTGTAACTTAGAAACTCATACCAAGCTTCACAGTAATTTGACGCGGAGGCGCCATGGCGGAAATGCTGTTTGGACCCGAAGGCGCTGTCCAGGCATTGATCTTTTCATTACCTAGGTTACGTCCTATCAGAGCAACAGTGGTTTTCTCATCCGGTGAAATAAGCCGTACGCTAGCGCCATACAACGAATAAGCCTCTGTAAAGGTAAAATCCATTAGCCCTACATCGGTATAGTGATCATCGGTATACGACACATCGATACGAGCACTTAGATCCCAACCATTAACCGCGCCATCGGCAAAGTATTCAGCATAGGCCGACGCCTTATTGTCGGGTGCATATTGCAGGGTTGCGCCACTCAGATCACAAACGCCAGCGGCATTTCTGTACTGCGATCCACAATCTCCTGCCCCTACATACTCATCATAGGTAGCATCGGTATAGGCATAATTAGCACCTAAGCTCCAACTGTCATTAACCGCCCAGTTAGATTCAACCTCAATACCCTTACTGGTACTGTCAGCGGCATTACCCACCTTAAATTTAGGTTCTCCCTCGCTTGGCACTTGCGTCGAAAGCTGCAAGCCCTCGATACTCATATGGTAAAAGGTCACATTAAGAGACAGTGCATCATCTAAAAACAGCCCCTTCATACCTAACTCAATGCCATCGATAAGCTCTGCATCATACTGAATGGAGCCATCTTGAGATTCAACACGGTCACTAAAACCGCCAGTCTTATGACCTACAGCGTAGGTTGCGAAAACATTGATTTCATCGTTCACATCCACTTGCAAGGTCGCTGAAGGTGTAAATTTACTCTCATCACGACTTTCCGTTCGAAGTGCTATTGACTGCCCCAGTACAGGACCCACCGTTCCATAATCCGTCATGTATTCTTCAAAACTAAAGTCTTTCGTTTCTGACGACCAACGGGCACCAAAAATACCGGTGACCCTATCAGTAAAATACCAACGACCCTGAGCAAAGGCGGCAATAGTCTCTGTCGCCTGACTCCAAGGCTCATTCTTGCGAATAAAGGCGGTGTTGGGCCCAACTCCATTGAGATTGAGGTCCGACTCCTGCTCGCGCGCTAAATCACTGTCTTCGTAATAAAGTCCGGCAATATAATCAAAGCTCTCACTTTCTTCCGAGGTAAAGCGCAGTTCCGAACTCATACTATCGTACTGCTCTGAACGGGTTGCACGGAACAAGTTGGCGAAGCCTGAATCGGCACCATTGAATTGATGAACGTAGTCATACTCTTGATAGGCAACAATAAATTTAACACTACCGCTCTCAAGTTCATGGTCTGTATCTAGCACCAAGCTAGTAGTTTCCATATCTCGGCTAGGACAAAATGCACCAATCGATACGGATCCAGATGCCGGTGTAGATAATGCTTCCGCACAATTATTCCAAATCTTCCAGTCGAGCCCGGGAGTAAATTCACTCGCTGTCGCTACACCGGAATTAGCAGATAATCCCTGCCAAGCGCTTAATGGAGGTCCACCGGTATATGACATCTCTGCAGTGTCACTACCACGCTCTTCATAGTCCATGTACTGCACCTTCAAGCCAACAGTGGTGACATCACTGACATCTATCTGCAACTTGCCTTGCAAGCCCATATCCTCACGCTGGGCTCCATCAGGACCCTCTGCCTGATTTTCATAGAATCCTTCTTTATCTTTATATAGAAAAGCTAGGCGTCCGGAGACGTTTTCGGATAAGCCACCTGAAACAAATCCATTGACTTCAGTAACACCGCCAGTAGTTGCATACTCGCCATAGGACAAATTTAAGCCGGATTCGAACTCCTCAGTCGGATCATTAGTGTGAATAATCAAGGCGCCAGCCGCGGTATTTTTACCAAATAATGTCCCCTGCGGTCCTCGCAGTACCTCCACTGAAGCTACATCCATAAAGGGATGCAGATTAATTGCTGCACGACTAATATAAACATCATCCACAAAACGGCCTACCGACTGCTCGATGGAGTGAGTTAATCCGCCTCCCAAACCGCGGATATACAGATTTGGCACTACCGCAGCACTATTTATTTCAAAATTAGGTACCACAGCTGATAAATCTTCCATATCCGCTATTCCGACTTTTGCCATCATATCCGCGCTGACCGCTGACACTGAGACAGGAACATCTTGAATGGTTTCTGCACGTTTGGTCGCGGTTACCACTACCTCCTCCAGCGCAGCATTGCTCTGCGATGCTGCAAAGAGCAAAGCCGAACCCGCTACCAAATAAGCATGATTCTTAATTTTCATTATTGACCCCTGTAATTAGATTTCATAAGTTTTGTTATTTCTATTTGCACACTTCACAGCCCAAATCCGAAGATGTGCGAGTCCAACACAACCACTATATTAGAATGCTACCGAAACGATAATACGCACATCACTGTACTGATTGTTCGCAAAATGCGGCCTATTAACCGAGGTCTAGCAAAGACCCAATAACCTAATCTGTCGACCTTATGTCGCTCACTTGAGGGGATAAGAGTATGGAAAAAATCAGCTAGATTGGCCTTTGTAGGCGTCTATCTAAAGCAGGGAGATAGAATAGATAGGCTGGCAATAACATGAGTATTTGGTTGGCTAGAAAGATCTTGAGCATTAATGTCTCAATCGGTGCAGCCATAGTAGCGAGGTAAATCTCGGTATAATTCTATTGATCGTATATCGCGATCAATATGTACACCGAGTAGATGATTATCATTTAAGGACTATTTAATTACTATGAAGAACAGGTAAGACTCATCAGTTTTCTCATTACTAATAACCTACTTATGGAGCGTATCTATGGGCGTCATTACACCCACCAATAAAGAAGTTTTAGATCTCAAAGGGCTTCATCTTTTTCATGCTGGTGTCTCTAATTGCTCCATGCGCGTACGCTTAACATTAGAGGAGAAAAAACTCCCCTGGGTCAGTCACCATATCGATCTGTTTAAAAAAGAAAATCTCACGCCCGACTATTTTGGTATTAACCCTAAAGGTCTGGTACCGGTATTGGTGGAGGATGGCGTGGTTATCACCGAGTCAGACGATATTATCGATCATCTCGATCGAAAATTTCCGGTACCCTCTCTCAGACCTTCATCAGACAGCGGTGTACAGGAAATGTATACATGGATGAAACTGGCGGTAAACAATCATATTGGCGCAGTGAAAACCTATATTTACTTTCATCAGGTGCAAGGTAAGATGAGGCAATCTGAAGAGCAGAAACAAGCCTACAGAAATTTACAGACGGATACGGAACTTCTCGATTTCCATAGTAAAAGCAGTAGTGAAACAGGCTTTACTCAGCAGGATGTAGACAAGGCTACAGGTATTCTTAATGACTGTTTTGCCAAGGCGGAAAAAATATTGACTCGTGCCGATTGGCTAGTCGACAACACATTTTCCCTCGCTGATATTACGTGGATGCCATTGCATTTTACCCTAGTTCGCGCGGACTTCTCCTTCGACCAATATCCCGCCATTGAGGACTGGTCTAATCGCATTGCCGAACGGGAAAGTTTTAAACAAGGCGTATTAAAATGGTGGCCTGGATTTGGCGGCTAGTTCATCTCTCCTAACAAGGCGCAAGAGATATATGAAAGATACCCAACATGGTTACAGTGCATTATCGATCTGGCTGCATTGGCTTGCGGCCATTACCATGATTGTGCTTTTTGTACTTGGACAAGCGGCTGAAGACGCTGCGGATGCCGAGCGCAAAACATTACTGGGCCTGCATATCTCCATCGCCATGTCGATGTATCTGATCCTAGTCGCGCGGATAGGTTGGCGGCTGCATAACGGACGCCCGACTTTACCCTCACAACAGTCTAAACCGCTGATGTTGCTCGCACATTGGGTACCGGTAATTTTGCTGGCTGGTCTGGCTTTAATGTTGGTTAGTGGGCCGATTATGGTATGGACGAAAGGCTTCCCCATCAATATTTTCGGGCTTATTAGCCTGCCCTCTCCGCTCGGCAAAATGGATACCCTTCATGAAGTCTTCGAGGTGGTGCATAAAATTGGAGCCAAGCTGTTGTTCTTTGCTTTTCTGCTGCATATTTTAGGCGTGCTTAAACACCTTGTGGTGGATAGGGACAATACGCTGAAAAGGATGCTAGTACCCATCAAAAAATAATCATGGTATGTAACTATGCAACCTCCTAAAAGCCTTGAAAATGTCGCGCTATTTGGTCTCGGTGAAGCAGGTACCCTGATTGCCATAGATCTACAAAAAGCGGGTATCTCCGTTACTGCCTACGACCCCAAAGATATCCTAACCCCTGCTGGCGTTGATCGGGTACATACACCACAGGAAGCTGTAGCAACGGCCGATGTGATTATCGGGCTCACTGCAGGCGACGATGCAATAACCGCTATAGATCAGGCAATAACGGCGATCCCATCAACCGCACTGTATGCGGACTTTTCAACCAATTCTGCCGCAGCAAAGTTGGCCATGGCAGAGAGAGCCGTCGACCATGGTTTTGATTTTGTCGATGTCGCACTGATGACGGTGGTACCAGGCAAGGGGTTGCGAACACCGGTTACGGTTTCAGGATCCGGTGCCAAACGTTTTGAGCAATTGTTTGCGCCTGTTGAAATGCCCATAACCCGTATAGAGGGAAATGCCGGCGAGGCGGCTACCAGAAAACTGCTACGCAGTGTGATGATGAAGGGATTAGCAGCGGTAATAATTGAATCAATGCGCGCCGGCGAGGCCGCCAATTGCAGTGAATGGCTTTGGCAAAATCTTGTAGACCAAATCACTCAAGCAGATCAAACCTTACTTCGTCGCCTAGTAACTGGCACGCAACCTCATGCCAGTAGACGTCTGCATGAAATGGAATGCGCTGCTGAATTACTGCAGGAACTCAATATTGAACCAACCATGACCAAAGCAAC